>JAGAMK010000015.1 GCA_017624735.1 Clostridia bacterium | reverse complement strand
CGAGAGGACCGGGATGGACGCACCGCTGGTGCATCGGTTGTTCCGCCAGGAGCACGGCCGAGCAGCTAAGTGCGGATTGGATAAACGCTGAAAGCATCTAAGCGTGAAGCCATCTCCAAGATAAGATTTCCCATAGCATAAGCTAGTAAGACCCCATGTGGACTACGTGGTTGATAGGCTGCAGGTGTAAGCACGGTGACGTGTTCAGCTTGGCAGTACTAATAGGTCGAGGGCTTGACCATTATGCTTGGTTCAATTTATGTACAATTTCTCAGAATGATGACAATATTTCATCACCTAATCTTTGTTCAGTTTTCAGGGTACATACTGAAAGACCTTCAATCGAAGGTCTTTTTTTATTTTATTTTCTGTTCGATTCCTATTGAATTTGATTTTTCTTTTTGTTAAAATATACTAACAAAGGATGTGATATTATTGAAAGCTATTGTCGGTGGCAAAATTATTCTAAAAGATAGAATTATGGAAAACTATGCATTACTTTATTCAGATAAAATTATCGACGTTATTCCTGAAAACCTTGTTCCAGAAAATGCAGAAATCATTGATGCTAATGGTGGTTATGTTGCTCCCGGTCTTATTGATTTGCACATTCACGGGTATCTCAGCAAGGATGTTTGTGACGGTGAAGAAGATAGCATTCGAACAATTTCAAAAGGTCTTCTTGCAAATGGTGTTACAGGTTATCTGCCTACAACAATGACAGAGGATTTGAGCATTATTCGTAAAGCCCTTGAAACTTGCCGTTCACTGAAAGAGGAAAGTAAAAACTGGGATGGAAGCATAATTCTAGGTTGTCATGCAGAAGGTCCGTTTATCAGTGAAAGTAAAAAGGGTGCACAGGATGCAAAATACATACTTAAACCTGATGCCTCTTTTGTAAAAGAATATAAAGATATTATAAAAACAATCACACTTGCACCTGAAACAGATACAGAGAATTTTGATGCAATTCGTGAAATGTGTCGCGATACTGGTGTTGTAGTTTCTATGGGACATACATCTGCTGATTATGAAACTGCTATGAAGAGTATTGATGCAGGTGTAAAGCATGTTACACATCTTTTCAATGCAATGACTCCACTTACTCATCGTGCACCGGGTGTTGTTGGTGCTGCACTTAATGGTGATGTAAGCGTTGAGCTTATTGTTGACACCGTCCATGTTGATAAAGCACTTTATAATATGTTATGGAAACTTAAAGGCAGAAAACTCTGTTTTATTACTGATTGCTTGCCTGCAGGCGGTTTGCCGGTGGGTGAATACACATTAGGTGGACAAAAGATTATTTATGATGGAACAATCTGTAGGTTAGAAGACGGTACAATTGCTGGTAGTGTGTTGCAACTCAATAGAGGAGTATGGAATGTTTATGAAAATTCCGATATTCCACTTTATGAATGTGTAAACTGTGCATCTTTAAACCCTGCAACTGTGTTAGGGTTAGAGGAAACAAAAGGTTCACTCGAAGTAGGTAAAGATGCTGATATTATTATTACAGATAATCAATTTGAAATAAAAAAGACTATTATAGCAGGAGATGTTAAATATGAATCTTAAAGTAAAAGCAAAATTAGACCCCAAATTTGAGCCATTATCAGTTGTTGTTCGTGAAATGCGTGAAGCAACCAAAGAAAATGGTCAAGATGTTATTGTTGCAATCGAAAGAAATAAGGGGCAAATCAGCACATATAAAACAAGAATTTATCCTGATGGCACAGGTCACGATGAAGATAATTTCCGTTTCATTGAAAGAATCGTAAAATCGCTTTTGTGGATTGCAGGCGGTTATAAGGTTTTTATTGCAGGTAGTGATGTTGTAGGTAAAAAAATTAAAGAAGCATATACTCCAAATGGTATCCGTGCATTTGATGAGGATTATATGGCGGGTGTTTTTGAACATCCGTTTGAGGTAGTGACTTGCTCATTAGAAGATGCTCCTGAAGAATACTACATTGCTGAATCAGTTGGCAGACATCTTGACGGATGTCGTATCGGTTTTGATGCAGGAGGTAGTGACAGAAAAGTTAGTGCTGTTATTGATGGTGAAAGTGTTTATTCTGAAGAAGTTGTTTGGTTCCCAAAACTCAATTCTGACCCGGAATATCATTATCAGGGAATTCTTGAAGCTATGAAAACAGCTGCGTCAAAAATGCCAAGAGTTGATGCGATTGGTGTTTCATCAGCAGGTGTTTATATTGAAAACAGAACAATGGCTGCATCACTTTTCCTTAAAGTAGGCAAGGAAGATTTTGATAAGAGAATTAAAAATATCTATCTTGATGTTGCTAAGGAAATTGGAGAAGATATTCCTGTTATTGTTGCAAATGATGGTGATGTTACTGCTCTTGCAGGTGCTATGGACCTTAACGATGACTCTGTTTTGGGTATTGCAATGGGTACAAGTGAAGCAGGTGGCTATATCGACCAACAGGGCAACATTACAGGATGGCTCAATGAACTTGCATTCGTTCCTGTTGATTTTAATACAGATGCTATGGTTGACGAGTGGTCAGGTGACTATGGTTGTGGAGTTAAGTATTTCTCACAGGATGGTGTTATAAAACTTGCTCCTGCAGCAGGAATTACCCTTGACGAAAATCTTTCTCCTGCAGAAAAACTCAAAGTTGTGCAAGGTCTTATGGAAAAAGGTGACCAGAATGCAGCTGATATTTATGACACAATCGGTGCATATTTTGGTTATGCTATTGCTTATTACAGCGAATTCTATGATATCAAGCATGTTCTTATAATGGGAAGAGTTACATCAGGGCAGGGTGGACAGATTCTTTTGTCTCGTGCACAAGAAGTTCTCGACAAAGAATTCCCAGAACTTGCAGAGAAAATTGAACTTCACATTCCTGACGAAAAATCTCGTCGTGTAGGACAGTCCGTTGCCGCTGCAAGTTTACCAAAATTGAATTAATTATATACAATAAAAACCCTCGTACAATTAAGTACGAGGGTTTTATCATATAAACTATTATGTTTAGGATTAATATACGCCTTGTGCAACCATTGCTTCTGCAACCTTTTCAAAACCTGCAATATTTGCACCTGCAATAAGGTCATAACCCATACCGTAACGTTCAGCAGCACTAACTGAAATATCATAGATATTCTTCATTGAAGACTTAAGCATTTCATCAACTTTTTCTGCTGTCCATGCAAGACGCTGACTGTTTTGGCTCATTTCAAGACCAGATACGCAAACACCACCAGCATTAACTGCCTTTGAAGGAGCAACAATTACACCATTTTCGAGGAAGTATTCAACCGCTTCAGCAGTTGTTGGCATATTAGCAACTTCAATATAGTATTTTGTTCCGTTTGCAACAATTTTCTTTGCTTCTTCAAGTGTAACTTCGTTCTGTGTAGCACATGGGAGAGCGATGTCAACCTTAACACCCCAAGGTTTCTGACCAGGGAAGAATTCTGCACCGAATTTGTCAGCATAATCTTTTGCTTTATCTCTACCTGATGCACGCATCTGGAGAAGATAGTTAATCTTTTCTTCTGTTACAATACCATCTTTATCGTAAACATATCCATCAGGACCGCTGAGAGTGAGAGGGATACCACCAAGTTCTGCAATCTTTTTAATTGCACCCCAAGCAACGTTACCGAAACCTGAAACAGCGAATGTCTTGCCTTTAATGTCTTCACCTTCGTGAGCGAGAACTTCATTTGTGTAATAAATAGCACCATAACCAGTAGCTTCAGGGCGAACAAGCGAACCACCGTAAGTAATTCCTTTACCGGTAAGAACACCGTTTTCGAAAGCACCAACGATTCTCTTGTACTGACCAAAAAGGTAACCGATTTCCCTACCGCTAACACCAATATCACCTGCAGGAACGTCAATACTATCACCGATATGACGTTGAAGTTCTGTCATGAATGCCTGACAGAATCTCATGATTTCACCGTCACTCTTACCAACTGGGTCAAAGTCAGAACCACCTTTTGCACCACCCATAGGAAGACCTGTAAGTGAGTTCTTAAATGTCTGTTCAAATCCAAGGAAATAGACAATACTTGCGTTTACACTTTTGTGGAAACGAAGACCACCTTTATATGGACCAATAGCAGAGTTGAACTGAACACGCCAACCACGGTTAACCTGAGTGTTACCATTGTCATCTGTCCAAGCAATTCTAAAACGAACTGTTCTGTCTGGTTCAGCCATTCTGCCGAGAATATCATACTTTTCGTATTCAGGATGAGCTTCAATAACCTTTTCAAGAGAACCATAAACTTCTCTTACGCACTGCATAAATTCTTTTTTATCGCCGTCGCGTTCTTCTACTCTTTTAAGAATTTTTTCGATGTAACTATTCATAATAAAACCTCCAAGTTTGTAGGCCCCGATTGTATATCGGTGTCGATGGTAAAAATAATAACATATTTAGGGTGTTTTTTTCAATTATCATTTTTGAAAAATATAGTTAAATTTTAACGCTTTAATTTGTTAAAAGTGACAATATTATTATACATAAGTTTCATTTTTGCTCTATAATCCTGCAAAATAGTATGAAAAATGCAGGAAATCTTGTGTAAATAATTCAAATATTGTTTGTAATAATTATTGTTATAGTAGTTATATACAAATTGACAAATAACACTTGTTTTGTTAAAATATATGCAACAAATGTTTATTCGTGGTGTGATTATGCAAAGATTCGTTTCTAACTCAACAGAGGAAACAATTGAATTAGGTAAAACTCTTGTAAAGACTCTTAAAGGTGGAACGGTAGTTGCGTTTTACGGCGGTCTTGGAATGGGTAAAACTGCTTTTACAAGAGGAATGGCAAAGGCTTTGGGTGTTGATGAAGAAGTCAGCAGTCCTACTTTTGCTATCGTTAATGATTATGGTGGGAATCCACCTTTGTATCATTTCGATATGTACCGTGTTGAGAGTTGGGATGACCTTTACGCAAGCGGATTTTTTGATTTTTATGAAGCTGGTGGAATTTTAGCCGTTGAGTGGAGTGAAAACATTGAAAATGCACTTCCTGAAAATACTATAAGAGTTACTATTCAACGTGGTGACTGTGACAACCAACGAATAATTACTATTGACGGAGGGGTTGAAATATGAAAATCTTATCAGTAGATTCTTCATCAGTTACTGCATCCGTTGCAATTACAGAAAACGACAAGATTTTAGCCGAAAACTTTATAAATAACGGTCTTACTCATAGTCAGACATTGATGCCAATGGTTGAAAAGACAATCAATGAAAGTGGCATTTCTTTGAAAGATATTGATTTGTTTGCAATTACTCATGGTCCGGGTTCATTTACAGGTGTCAGAATCGGATTTGCATCGGTTAAAGGTATGGCAGATGCTCTTAATAAAAAATGTCTTCCTATTTCAACTCTTGAAGCAATTGCAGAGCCTTTGAAAAATGATGATGTAATTGCTTGTGCTGTTATGGATGCCCGTTGTAATCAGGTTTATACAGCGATTTTTAACAAAGGAAATCGTCTTTGCGAGGATAAGGCAGTTTTAATCACAGAACTTGGCGAAGAACTTAAACAATACGATAAAAAAGTTGTATTTATCGGTGATGGCTCAGTTTTATGTTATGATAAATTACACGAAAATATCCAAAATTGTGATATAGCAGACGAAAAAATCCGATATGCTCATGCTGGAAGTATAGGCTTTGTTGCAGAAAATAAAATAAAAAATGGTGATGAACCAATTAATTCGGCAAATCTTGTTCCTTTTTATCTGAGATTACCTCAGGCAGAAAGAGAACTTAATAATAGGAATTCATTGAAAAAGGAGAATATAAAATGATAGCATTAGGTGCAGACCATGGTGGATTTGAATTAAAAGAGGCAATAAAAAAACACCTCGACGAACAGGGTGTAGAATATATCGACTGTGGAACATATTCAGCAGAGTCAATCGACTATGCTCCAATAGCAAAAGCTACTTGTGAAAAGGTTACAAGTGGTGAATGTGATAAAGCAATTCTCTGTTGTGGTACTGGTATTGGTATCTCAATGGCAGCAAATAAAGTAAAAGGAGTTCGTGCAGCTTGTTGTTCGGATTATTTCAGTGCAAAACTTACAAGAATGCATAACGACGCAAATGCTCTTTGTATGGGTGGACGTGTTGTTGGTGTTGGTCTTGCTTTGGAACTTGTTGATGTTTTTCTTAACACAGAATTTGAGGGCGGCCGTCATCAGAGAAGAATTGACCAGATTATGGAGATAGAAAATTCATAAAAATCTTGCCAAACGGAAAATATAGGTATATAATTGATTTAATGAAATTTTCAAGGAAACTTGGGGGAATATAAAATGTCAGTTACAATTACTAATCATCCACTTATTCAGCATAAACTCACTCTTTTAAGAGATAAAAATACAGGCTCAAAAGAGTTTAGAGCACTTGTTTCTGAAATCGCAACTCTTATGTGCTATGAAGCAACTCGTGACCTTCCTCTTGCTGAGGTTGAAGTTGAAACTCCTGTTGCTATTGCAAAAACAAAGGTTATTTCAGGTAAAACACTTGCTTTTGTCCCCATTTTAAGAGCAGGTACAGGCATGCTTGATGGTGTTCTTTCACTTGTTCCATCTGCAAAAGTTGGTCATATCGGTATGTACAGAGACGAAAAAACAGCTCTTCCAGTACCATATTATTGTAAGCTTCCTTCAGATATTGAAGAACGTGAAGTGATTGTTCTTGACCCAATGCTTGCAACAGGTGGCTCTGCAATTGATGCAATTGCACAGATTAAGGAGTATAACCCAAAATCAATTAAATTTATGGGTATTATCGCAGCTCCTGAAGGACTTCAGGCGCTCACAGATGCTCATCCTGATGTTGATGTATATTGTGCAGCACTTGATGAAAAACTTAACGAGCATAAATACATCGTTCCTGGTCTTGGTGACGCAGGCGACAGAATTTTCGGTACAAAATAATTATAATAAATAAAACATTATTCGGCTCCTTCTGACGAGGGAGCTGTCTTTTTCGTAGAAAAAGACTGAAGGAGAGATTTGTTTTGGACGGTGTGCGCATCGTCCCGTTTCTTTTTTATTGACAACTCAAATCTAAAATGATATATTTTAGCTAATCTTATTGTAGGAGTAATCATATGAAAAAATCACTTTCAATTTTACTTTCATTAGTGCTTATTGTTTCCATATTTACAAGTTGCGGAAGTGAAAATAAAACACTCGTTGAAACTAATGATATAATCACAAATATTTATCCCGTCAATTGTGAAGTCACTATACATACCGAAAAGCAAACAAAATATCTTGAAAACTCTTTTGACAAATTGCCTCTTGGTGTTAAAGGTAAAAAAGAATTAAGTTACCCCCAAGCCGTTGAATTTCAGTGGACATATAATGGTAATATGACGGAAGATACCAAGTATGTTTTGAGCATCAGCGAAAACAAAGATATGTCAAATGCAAAAACATATACTTCAGCAACTGAAAATGTCGCAGTATTTAACCTTAAAATTGCAACTACATATTATTGGACAGTTAGTGTAAATGACGAAACAAGCGAAGTTTATAGTTTTACTACCGAAGGTGGTGCACCGCGAAATCTCTATATTGACGGTATTACAAATGTCCGTGATATTGGCGGTTGGGTAACTGAAAACGGCACAAGAACAAAGCAGGGGCTTATTTACAGATGTGCAAGACTTAATGAAAGTGTTGATAATGGTGGTGGAGTGATTATTACCGAAAATGGTAAAAAGGTAATGCTTAACGATTTGGGTATTAAGACAGAAATTGATGTCCGTCGTGCATCAAAAGGTGAAACAGGCGGAATAACATCAAGCCCCTTGGGTAATACAGTAAAATATCTTAATTTCCCTATGGACCACGCAAATGATATTCTTAATGATAATAAAGAACAGATTATAAACTTTTTCGAAACACTTGCCAATGAAGATAACTATCCAATGATTATTCATTGTAGCGTTGGTTGTGACCGAACAGGTATGCTTGTGTTTATGGTCAATGCATTACTTGGCGTATCTGAAGAAGATTTAATAAGAGATTATATGTTCTCAAACTTTGCAAACGTTGATAATAAGAGAAAGGTTGAAACCTTAAAATCAACTGCATATTATCAGGCAATAACATCAGCAGAAGGGGATACATTAAGCGAGAAAGCATATAATTGCCTTAGTGCTTTTGGTGTACCAACAGAATATCTTGATGCAGTAATTTCAATACTTTGCTAAAACAGCCTCCTTGTCAAAGGTCGAGACTTCTTTCGTCTTAATTTTATTGCTTTGGCTCCCTCTGACGAGGGAGTTTTCTTTTTTACAAAATGACAGCTCCCCTGATAAGGGGAGCCGAGTTGCTTTTTATGGAATTTTTTTTATAATTCTACTTCCTGTGGCATACCGCCGTTTTCTCTCGATTTGTCTGCAAGGTAAACGCACAAATGACCTGCAACGGAATCAAAAATTGATGTACACGCAAGACTTGGTTTTTCACCGCGAACGAATGACACAAAGTCTGCTGAAAGTCTTTCATCACCGCCGCCATGACCGCCGTATGCACCAACCATATCGCCTGTAACATTAAGGTCAACTTCTTCAACAATTTTTTCATCAGTAGTTGTTGGGTAAATTTTTGATACATAGAATTTTGATTCCTCAAAATTACCGTAAATTTCACCTTTTGTCCCCGTAATATGTATCCTGCGAAGCGACATTGAGTTACCACCAACAAGGTTGTGAGTACCCGTAGCACCGCTTGCAAAGTTTACAAGTACAGATTGATGGTCAACAACATCGTTATCACATTTGTAAATGCATTTGCCGTAAGGTGAGTCACCTTTAAGAAGATTAATTTTATCTTCAATAGTAGGATTTGGAATATGCTCCAACTTGTCCCAAACATAAAATGCCCATCTTTCAGGCTGGTCAATATAAAGTCGTTTTGCAGAGTATCTGCATTCATCAACTAACGGGCAGTTAACCAAACATCTTTCACCTGCGTTTTTGGGTGCATTTTCAGGTTTGAACTGATATTTGCTTCCGAAACTTGAAATCTGCGTAGGTTTTGTTTCGCTCATAAGCCACATCATAATATCAATATCATGACAGCATTTAGCAAGAAGCATTGAGGTGTGGCATTCTTTACTGTTTGCCCATTTACCACGAATATATGACGTTGAAAGGTGATGATAACTTACGTGTTCAAGTGTCTGAATATTGATAATATCGCCAATTTCACCGCTTACAACTCTTTCCTTGATTCCGTAGTAGAATGGTGTGTAGCGAAGTACGTGACAAATCATAACCTTTGAATTATTTGCTCTTGCACATTCTACAAGTTCACGCATTTCTTCCTCATTAACTGCAAAAGGCTTTTCAAGGAGCATATCGTAACCAGCGTTGAGTAGGGGAATGGACGTTTCAAGATGCTGATGGTCCATAGTACCGTTTATGATTGTGTCAGCAAGCTTACCTTTTTCGGCTAATTCCTGAGCACTTTCAAAGCACATATCTTCTCCGAACCCGAATTTATCCATACACAATTTTCGTCTTATAGGATTTGGGTCAGCAACACCCACAATCTTCATAAGTTCGGGATTTGTAAGGCTGAGTTCGGCATAAATAAGTGCTCTGTGACCTGCACCAACAATAATCGCAGTAATTGGTTTTTGCATAAAAATCATCTCGCTAAAAAGTGTTTTTTATCAAAAAAATTATACCACATAACAATAAAATGTAAAGTATAAATTATTTTTTGATTATATAGACAAATAAGAATTTATCGGGCTCATCTGATTTCTTGTCTCCCCTGAAAGGGGAGATGTCACGAAGTGACAGAGGGGTTATAATAATGTGCAAATAAACCCCTCAGTCTTGCCTTCGGCAATCCAGCTCCCCTTTCAGGGGAGCCGAGAATAACTAAATTAAACATTTCGACAAACTCCAATTTACAACCCAGTTGTGCAACCTGCACTTAATATCATAAAAATCTTTATGCATATTAACTGTTAAATTTTTAACACAAATTATTGACATGATTTAGCACACGTGCTAAAATAGGACATATACTAAGTTAGTATGCATACTAATTTGTGAGGGGTGAAAAATTTGGCTCGCAGAAAAACCAACCTGACAAAGCTTGAAATTATGCAAGTTGCAATGAGAATGTTTCTTGAAAAAGGCTTTACAGGCACATCGGTAAAGGCAATAAGTAACGAGCTTAATATCAGCACGGGTAACTTAACGTTTTATTATCCTACAAAAGAACATATACTTTTAGAGCTCACAAAAGAGATTACACAGTTCCATACAAAGAGTATAGACAAGGTTTTAAGAAACGGAAAAAACGACTTATTTTCATACTGTTGGGAAATAACGGCGCAAATTGCACTTTGCGAAGAGAATGAGCAGGCAAAGGATATTTATCTTGCAATTTATTCGCACCCCTTAACACTTCAATACATAAAGGATTGGACAGCCGAAAAAAATCAAAGAATTTTGGGCGAAAGGCTTAAGGACTGGACACCCGAAAGGTTCAGACGAGTTGAAAATGTAACAAGCTGTATTGAGCGAAGCGCATTAACTGAAGCTTGTACAGATGTTTACACAATCGAAGATAAAATAAGGCTTATTCTTACCTGTCTTTTAAAGATTTATGATATAGGTTATGAAGAACGGGAAAAGATAATAGGAGAAATACTTGAGCTCGATTATCGTAAAATAGGTCACGAGTTGTTAAAGCAATTAACAAAATATGTTGAGACCCAAAACAAACAAGCATTAAATGAAGCAATAAATGAAATCAAAACAATATAAAAGGAGAGTTATTATGACAAACACAACAAAAAAGGTAATAAGCATAATGTTAACCATATTTATGCTTATAACGATTGCACCTTTATCTGCTTTTGCAGTTGAGGAGTATCCTGAAATCAAAGCCGGTGACACCTATACTGTTACTAAAGAAGAGTATGTAAAATTCGTCCCTACCGAAAGCGGTGAATTCATTATCCGTTCCGTTTCTGATGTTGACCCGCGGGTAAGCATTTATAACAGCGACATGTCACAATTTGATGTGGAAGACGACAGCGGCTACAGAGAAAATAACCTTGATTTTTATTTCGTATATGAATACACAGCCGGTGAAACCTATTACTTTAAATTTTATGACCACAATGGAGAATACAACTACACTGTATATTTATTTGCACCTTGTACTGAACATACAGGTGGCACACAGACCTGCAAGGGCTATCAATGTGAGGTTTGTAGTGAATGGTACGGCGAAGGAACAGATGAACACATAGATGAAGACGAAAATATTTTCTGTGATGTTTGCAATGAAGCTATCTGTAATGAAATCAAAGCCGGTGACACCTATACCGTCACAACAGAAGAGTATGTAAAATTTGTTCCTACCGAAAGCGGTAAATTTATTTTGCGTTCTGTTTCTGATACAGACCCTAAGGTATCATTTTATGATAGCGATATGTCACCCATTGCCCAGATAGACGACAGCGACTACAGAGAAGAAAATTACCTTGATTTTTATTTTGAATATGAATATACAGCCGGCGAAACCTATTACTTTGCTTTTTTTGACCACCAAGGAGCTTACAATTACACCGTATTTTTAAAAGCACCTTGTACTGAACACACAGGTGGCACACAGACCTGCAAGGGTTATCAGTGTGAAGTTTGTGGCGAATGGTACGGTGAAGCAAGTGAGCACACAGATGAAAACGAAAATGGTTTATGTGATTTCTGTGATGCCTTTCTCGGTAATGAAATCAAAGTCGGAACTTATACTATCACAAAAGAAGAGTATGTAAAATTCGTTCCTGATGTAAGCGGTAGATTTATTATTAGTTCTGTTTCTGATACAGACCCGATGGTAACACTTTATGACTGTAATATGGAAGAACTTGCCCAGGAAGACGACAGCTACTACAGAGAAAATGACTACGATTTTTATTCTGTATATGAATACACAGCCGGCGAAACATATTACTTTAAATTCTTTGACCACGAGGGAGGATACAACTACACTGTATATTTACTTGCACCTTGTACTGAGCACACAGGCGGTACACAGACTTGTAAGGGTTATAAATGTGATGTTTGTGGCGAATGGTACGGTGAAGCAGGTGACCATGACCTTAGCACAGAACAGACCTGTAAGGGTTATTATTGTGATTTCTGCGAAGGATGGTACGGTGAAGCAGGTGACCATGACCTTAGCACAGAACAAACCTGTAAGGGTTATCAGTGTGAAGTTTGCGAAGAATGGTTTGGTGAAGCTGACGAAAACAAACACGGTTGGTATTTCGGCGAATGTATATATTGCGGTATCGAATATCCCGCAGATTTAGAATGTGAACATTATTATAGTCATGAAAATAATTACAACTGCATAACTTGCGGTGCAAAGTGTCCCCACGAATCAATAGATAACGGAGTTTGTACAGATTGCTTATATAGCCTTCCGTTCTTACTTACAACGGGCGAAGCTGTTACATATCACGGTTCTTTCGCAGATGCACTTTACTATGCTGAAGACGGCAGTGTAATAAAATTGCTTAATGATTACGGCGACTATAACAATCTTGAAATAAACAAGGCAATAACACTTGACCTTAACGGAATGTATTGGGACCAGCCATCAAGCGGCAGCTTTACAATTAACGCACCCGTTCATTTTACGGATTCAACAGGAGGCGGTTTTTTATATTACGGCCTTAATATTAACTCTCCTGTTACATTCAGTGGTGGTGCTTACAGATATATCCGTATAGATTTTGAAACTGAAGACACTCTCAGCGATTATCTTGCTGACGGATATGATTATTTTGACTTACATACCGATGAAGTCCTTGATTTATCATCTGAAAAACTTGTCGAGTATGTAGCAATCAAGCGTAGCCCATTCACAGGCATAAAAGACGACCATTTCTACAAAAATGATGTAATGCAAAAAGCATATCAGCTCGTTGAATTTGATGGTGATTTCTATTTCATAGGCGACAGACACGAAATCATTAAAGGTAGAAAAGCATATCTCAGCGAAGAAAGAATCAATGGTCTTACATATGCAGATGGTACACCAATTGCAGTTGGTTCTTACGAATTTGACGAGAATGGCAAAATGATTATATTAAATGGTGTTGTTGGTAATAACGTTTACAAGAATAATATTAAATTAAAGGCTTACCAGCTTGTCGAGGTTGATGGTGATTTCTATTTCATTGGTGACAGACACGAAATCATTAAAGGTAGAAAAGCATATCTCAGCGAAGAAAGAATCAATGGTCTTACATATGCAGATGGTACACCAATTGCAGTTGGTTCCTACGAATTTGACGAAAACGGCAAAATGATAATGCGTGAAGGCATAGTTGGTAATCACATCTACAAGAACAACATTATGTTAAAGGCATATCAACTTGTTGAAGTTGATGGTGATTTCTACTTTATTGGTGACCGTCACGAAATTATTAAAGGAGGAAAAGCATACCTCAGCGAAGCAAGAATCAACGGTCTTACTTATGCAGATGGTACACCAATCGCAGTAGGTAATTATAACTTTGATGAAAACGGTAAGATGGTTATTCTCAATGGTGTTGTTGGAAATCGCATCTATGAGAACAATGTTATGTTAAAAGCATACCAACTTGTAGAGGTTGACGGCGAAATCTATTATATCGGTGACCGTCACGAAATTATTAAGGGCAGAAAAGCCTATGTCAGCGAAGAAAGAATTAATGGCCTTACATATGCTGACGGAACACCAATCACCGCAGGCTATTATGAATTTGACGAAAACGGTAAAATGATTATTGAATAATTGAAACTATTTAACATTAATCAAAGAAAGGCTCCCCGAAGGGGTCTCTCAATTAGGGATTTAATAGGTTTTAATCCTATCCTTTCCGTTAATACTTCACGAAAAAACCTCACAAGGCGTCAGCCTAGTGAGGTTTTTGTCATTTTGTCTAAACGAAAATTATATGGATTAAAACT
>JAGAMK010000014.1 GCA_017624735.1 Clostridia bacterium | reverse complement strand
ATTACTCCGTTCCCTTGTTTATTATTAATAGTGTGCTACTCCACAAGTACATTCTTTATTTGAACCGAAAAGTCTTTGGAAGAAAAGAATGAAATTAAAGAAAAATTTTGCTAATTTTTTTCATAAAACCATCTCCATAAATATCGTAAATTTATGGCAACACATATCCCCTCTTTTTGCAAGAAACATTTCACTCCTTAGAATCACCACATAAAATTAATATCCCCTACAAAAAAATATTAGACACATCATAGAGAAAAACTCCAAAATGATGTGTCTAACTTTTTATTTATTAAAATTTACACAATAAGATTTTTACAAAACTACAAAAATCTTAAAGATGCTTACAAACCCTTATATATCAAGGATTATTACGAGCCTTGCGAGTAACAAGGTTCTGCCGTAGTCAGGTTCTTATTTGCTTGCTTCTTCAACAGCAACTGCACATGCAACTGTTGCGCCTACCATTGGGTTGTTACCCATACCGATAAGACCCATCATTTCAACGTGAGCAGGAACTGAAGATGAACCAGCGAACTGAGCATCACCGTGCATTCTGCCCATTGTATCTGTAAGGCCATAAGAAGCAGGACCTGCAGCCATGTTGTCAGGGTGAAGTGTACGACCTGTACCGCCACCTGAAGCAACTGAGAAGTAGTTAACGCCATTTTCCATAGCCCACTTCTTGTATGTGCCTGCAACTGGGTGCTGGAAGCGAGTTGGGTTAGTTGAGTTACCTGTGATAGAAACGTCAACGCCTTCCTTCTTCATAATAGCAACGCCTTCAAGAACGTCGTTTGCGCCGTAGCAACGAACAGCAGCTCTTTCGCCGTCTGAATATTTTGTTTCGTTAACGATTTTAAGTTCGCCTGTGTAGAAATCATACTCAGTCTGAACATATGTGAAACCGTTAATTCTTGAGATAATCATAGCAGCGTCTTTGCCGAGACCGTTAAGGATAACACGAAGTGGTTCTTTACGAACCTTGTTAGCTGTCTTTGCGATACCGATAGCACCTTCAGCAGCAGCAAATGATTCGTGACCTGCAACGAATGCAAAGCACTTTGTTTCTTCTTTAAGAAGCATTGCGCCAAGGTTACCGTGGCCAAGACCAACGTCTCTCTGTTCAGCAACTGAACCAGGGATACAGAAAGCCTGAAGACCTTTACCGATAACTGCAGCAGCTTCAGAAGCAGTTTTTACACCTGATTTAAGTGCAAGTGCAACACCGAGTGTGTAAGCCCAAACAGCATTTTCAAATGCGATTGGCTGAACACCTTTAACGATGCCTTCAACATCGATACCTTTTGATTCGCAAAGAGCCTTTGCGTCTTCGAGAGAAGCAATACCGTATTCAGCAAGACATTTCTCGATTTTAGCCATTCTTCTTTCTTTGCCTTCAAATCTTACATCATTAGCCATTTTAGTATCCTCCTTCTCTTATTCTTCTCTTGGGTCAATGTATTTTGCAGCATCTGCAAAACGGCCGTATGAACCTGTGTTATTTTTAAGTGCTGTAGCAGCATCCATACCATGACGGATGTCTTCCATCATCTTGCCAAGCTTAACGAATTCATAACCGATAACCTGGTCATCAGCGTCAAGAGCCATTCTTGTGATATAGCCTTCTGCCATTTCCATATAACGAACGCCCTTAACCTTTGTTGAGAACATTGTACCAACCTGTGAACGAAGTCCTTTACCAAGGTCTTCAAGACCTGCACCAACAACAAGACCGTCTTCTGAGAAAGCAGACTGTGAACGACCGTAAACGAGCTGGAGGAAGATTTCTCTCATAGCTGTGTTGATAGCGTCACAAACAAGGTCTGTGTTAAGGCATTCAAGAAGAGTTTTGCCGGGAAGAATTTCAGCAGCCATAGCAGCTGAGTGAGTCATACCTGAACAACCAAGTGTTTCAACAAGAGCCTCTTCAACAATACCTTCTTTAATGTTAAGTGTAAGCTTACATGTACCCTGCTGAGGAGCACACCAGCCGATGCCGTGTGAAAAGCCTGAAATGTCTTTGATTTCATATGCTTTTACCCAATTGCCCTCTTCAGGGATTGGAGCAGGACCATGGTGAGGACCTTTTGCAACACAGCACATTTTTTCAACTTCATGTGAGTAGTGAATCATAATAAATGAAAACTCCTTTCATATTTTACGGAAAAATTCCTATCTTGTAAATTATACAATTACTGTCAAAATTTTTCAATAGTTATTTTGACAAAAGATTGACAATGAAAATAAAAATTATAGTCATAATTGTATTATGAGCAGTTTTTCCATTATAATGCAGAAAAACGGGACGATGCTTATATCGCCCCTTGCTTTTTTTATTTTATCTTTTTCACATCAACAATTACTTTTGAATGTTTATAATATGTAACCTCATATGTATGTCCAATCGTCTTTCCAACAAACGAAAAAACACCCTTTAAATATATCATTTTCATCTTTTTACCATTTTCGTCCTTGACTTTCCAAACATAATACATGTCATTTTCCTTATTGACACCTAGCATATATAAATCAAATACTCGCGTATCCGGTTTTTCGCATGATACTATTATTTCCTTAATTGATGTTCCTTTCTTTATATCTATTAAGATAGAAATATATTGCACAATACGAGGTACACATATTACCGAAACAAAAGGAACTGCCATAAATACAATGTATAGGCTATCTAGAAATCCTGTGGTGGGAACTTCATTATAAGTGGTCAAGAGATACGAGTATATATTTTTAATGCATATTGGATAGAGCACTACTAATAATATCGTAAAACTTGTAACTATCCAAAACGCACATTTTTTATCTTTTCTCAATATTTTCAAGTGCTCCATAGTGTCACCTCATCAAAATAAGCACCATCAAGAAACCATTCTATAATTAGAATTTGATTCCCAAAAACGTCCTAGCTTTAACTCAAATATATCATTTCAAAAATAATTTGTCAACAAAAACGGGACGCCGATTCGGCGTCCACTACTATCTCTCCCTCAGTCATTTTCTGCGAAAATGACAGCTCCCTCGTCAGAGGGAGCCGAAGTGGTTTTACATTGATTCTGGTGTGCTGATACTAAATGTTTCGAGAATATTTGTTATTACATTCATAACACAAGTGCAAAGGAAGATTCGAGCCTGCATAAGTGCTTCGTCTTCCACAGCAACACGGCAAGCATTATAGAACTTGTGGAAAAGTGTTGCAAGGTCGATGCAATAACGAGTAATTTTTGCAGGGTCATAGTTCTTTGCAGAGTTCACGATTTCGTCAGTAAGAGATGCAAGGTGACGAATAAGTTCGATTTCTTCAGGTGCAGTAAGGAGTTTGAGTTCATCCTTTGTGCAGTCACGAACTGTTACGCCATCTGCCTCAATCTTACGCAAAATGCTGTGAATACGGGCATTTGCATACTGACAATAGTAAACAGGGTTCTGGCTTGACTGTTCAACTGCCAAATCAAGGTCAAAATCCATCTGTGAACCCGGTTCACGCATATTGAAGAGGAAACGAACTGCATCAACCGGAATATCTTCAAGCAAGTCAACAAGTGTGATTGCTTTACCTGTTCTCTTTGACATTCTTACAACTTCACCGTCACGAGTAAGACGAACTAACTGCATTAAAATTATGTCAAGACGGCTACTGTCAAGGTCAAGTGCTTCAAGAACACCCTTAAGACGTGCAACGTGACCGTGGTGGTCAGCACCCCAAATGTTAATAGCCTTGTCAAAGCCACGAGTAACGAGTTTGTTCTTATGATAAGCAATATCTGCTGCGAAATATGTTGGGTTGCCATTCTGACGGATAAGAACATCGTCTTTGAGTTCAAGTTTGTCGATTTCCTCTTGAGTTTTACCCTGTTTTAAGAGCATTTCTGTCTGCACTTTGATGTTGTTATACCAAACTGCACCGTCTTTTTCGTAAGTCAAGCCTTTATTTGTAAGATAATCAATAACCTCTTTAACAGCACCGCTGTTGTGAAGCTGACTTTCCATAAACCAGGTATTATACTCAATTCTATACTTTGCCATATTGGCTTTCATGTTGTCGATATTTTTAGGAAGAGCAAATTCAACGAGTGCTTTTCTTCTTTCGTCTTCACTCTTATTCATATATTCGTCACCGTAAACATCGGCAAATTGTTGTGCTCTTTCTTTAATATCTTCACCGTGGTAGCTGTCTTCAGGCAATTCTACTGCGTCCTCACCCTTGAAAATCTGCTGATAACGAACGTCAAGTGAAAGACCAAATTTTTCAATCTGATTACCTGCATCATTAACATAGAATTCTCTTTCTACCTCATAGCCTGCCATATCAAGTACGGCTGCCAAGCAATCACCCAAAGCACCACCACGAGCATTACCCATATGCATTGGACCTGTTGGGTTGGCAGAAACGAACTCAACATTTATTCTCTTACCTTCACCGTAGTCACTTCTGCCGTAATCCTTGCCCTGTGCCTTGACATCAAGAAGAATATCCGCATAGAAATCCTTGGAAAGTGTAAAGTTTACAAAGCCTGCACCTGCAACTGTGCAAGAGTCAAAATATGTGCCGTCAAGTTGGATATATTTTGCAACTAAATCCGCAATCATTTTAGGTGCACGACGGAAAACTTTTGCACAAACGAATGCGATATTTGATGAGTAGTCACCATTATCACGATTCGCAGGAACTTCAATATTAAATGCAGGAATTGGCTCTGCAGGGATTTCGCCCTGTGCAACTGCCTTACCAAGTGCATCAACAATAAGTGTATGTAATTCGTTAGTAGCCTGTTTAACTAATTTTGACATCCTTTTTTCTCCTTATTTTTCTTCAACATATATAATCATTGTGTTTTCTGATACAAATCCGTTATTGAAATCAAGAGAATATCTCATTTTGAGAACTGCCCCTGTTTCGTCCCTTGACCAATCAACCTGATTTCCGTAAATACCCATCGTCAATTCACCATAAGGTGTTTTGTAAAATGTGTGATGGCGTTTGCCTTTTTCGACCATCATTTCAGAACTGAATTGACCATTACGGACAATGCTTACAGTATCATTTTGGAAAACTGTGATTGTTGTTTCTTCAGGACCTGTTTCTTCATTATTCTCAATATATTCAATTATATTCTTGTTGTCTTCATAAGTAATACGACCTAAAACGGACATTTCACCTGCGTGGTCACCATTTTCTGTGCGTTGTTTACTGACAATTCTTATAACTGCGTTTGTTCTCATTGTGCAAATTCCTTTTCCCATTTTTCCATAGCGAATGTGCAAAGTTTGTCGATTAAATCACCATAGGAAATTCCTGCTTTATCCATAAGCATTGGGTACATACTGATATTTGTAAATCCAGGAAGAGTGTTAGGCTCGTTGAGAAGCACTGCTCCGTCAGAATATCTTACAAAGAAGTCAACTCGTGCAAGACCTGAACAGCCCCAAGCCTTATATGCCTTGATTGCCTGTGCCTGAACTTCTTTGATTTTATCTTCACCGATTCTTGCAGGAATATGAAGTCCGCTGTCGGACTCATATTTTGCCTCAAAATCATAGAATTCATTACTCGGCTCGATTTCACCAACGGCACCTGCGAATGGCTCGTCATTACCCATTACAGCACATTCAACCTCTGCTCCCAAAATTGCTTCTTCAACTACAACTCGTGAGTCAAATTGCAAAGCATAGTCAAGTCCACGCTGAATTTCTTCAAGTGTTTTTGCCTTAACAACTCCAACTGATGACCCTGCATTTGCAGGTTTAATGAATACGGGAAGTCCCAAATATTCTTCACATTCTCTTGCGAATTCTCTGCCACGACGTTCAAAATCGTATTTTGTTATGTATTTCCACTTTGCTTGTTGAATTCCGTTAATGTCGCAGATTGCGTTTGTCATAGCCTTATCCATACAAACAGCAGATGCCATTGTGTTACAACCAACATAAGGAATTCCTGCAATTGTGAGAAGTCCTTGCATTGTGCCGTCCTCACCATTCTTACCGTGCATCACAGGGAAACAAACATCAATCTTAACTTTTTCATAACCATTTTCGCTAAAAACGATAATGCCACGGTCGGCACGGTCACTTGAAATAACTGCTTTTTTGAGATGTGCCTCATCTTCGAGCCAACCATCTTTGGGAAGATTGTTGTAGTCCCCTTCATAAAGGAACATTTCACCCTGTTTGGTGATTCCCATCATAATTACATTGTATTTATCCTTTGGGATATTTCTGATAACAGATGTTGCAGAAACGCAGGAAACATCGTGTTCAGAAGAAACACCACCAAAAATTATAAGTGCATTTTTCATATTTTTCGCTCCGTAATTGACTGATAGTCATAGATATATTTATTTTAACACAATATATTTAAGTAATCAATTATAATATTCACAAATTTTTGATGACAAATCAAAATAAATGTGTTATATTATATGGGATATATAAAAATAAATGATTTGAGGTATAAAAAATGCTCAACAGAAATGATGCCCTTGCTCTTATTTTAAAGGGTTGTACAGAAAAATTTGAACAAATCGGTTTTACAACTGTTGTTCCACAAAATCTCGAAAAAGGTGCTGCTCCTGTTTTTGTAGGTGAAGAAGAAGCATATCTTGAATTCACAAAGGACGATATTACACTCCGTCTTATAAGCCACGATAATCTTCTTGATGTTACTGAAAAATCAGGTGACGGCGATTTCGTTAAAACAGAATCAAACCTTCTCGATTTAGATGAGTTTGAAGAAAGAGATATCAAGTCTCTCTGTAACGAAATCTGCGATACAGTAGGCACATCTTACGGTAAAAAGGCTCGTCAGGTTGCAACAAAGAAAACTCCACACACAATTTCAAAATCTGCTGCTAAAAATGGTACAGAATATGATGCAAATACTCTTGCAAGCAGAATTTCTACTCTTTATCCTGAACTTAAGGATGCATACAAAGAGAATTTCCAGACTTATGATGAATTCCTTGGTGATGATTTCTTCGTAAACCACGCTAACAAGTATATTATGGAAACAATCCGTGGTAACGACAAACAGCAGATGAAGAAACTCTTCAAAATTTTAAGTGATATTTACGAAAACGGCTCAAACGATGTTCAGGACCTTGTTGTTGTTACAATTTTAGGTGAACTTGACAACGACGAAAAACTTATTGCAAAATGTCGCGAAGAAATCACAGACGAAGATTTCTATGAAACACTTGTTGCTGTTAACAAGTATCTCGCTTCTCCTGCAGGTAAAAAAGCAAAGGAACTCATGAAAAATCCTCCTGCTTACAAACCACCTAAGAAAAAGCAGGGTATGATGGCTCAAGCAATGCAAAACTCAATGCCACAGCAGTAAAATGCCTGTGGCATTTTACATCGATATAAATTCCTTACAGAACTTTCAATATATTGCTATCGCAATTCGATATACTGTGCACGATATATTCGCTTCGCGAATGAGAATTTATATCGTGTTTGCAAAGCAAACATATCGATTTTGTAAACCAAAAATATCGAGTGAACAACGTGAACATATCGAAAAAACCTAAGTTTAAGGAGAATAATTATGTTAGATATAAAATCATTGCTTATTCCTGGGGAAGAAATTAAATATCAAGTTTTTTGGAAAAGCGGCTTATACAATGATTACACGCTTTATATAACCCCATATAGGATTATTGTTTTTGATAAAAACACAATAGACATAATACTTATAAACAATCTCAGTAAATTACATGTAGAAAGAGGCAAACTTTCTCTGTATGCCGACGGATGCCATTCTTACTGGGTTGAAGAAGATAATATTGAATTGCTGTGTGAAATTCAACGTGAAATCATGAAAGCGAAATTTGATTAAATTACAAATTGAATATTGATTAAAAAGGCTCCCTTTAAGTGAAGTGAACCCCAAAAAGTTCACTTCAACATAAGGGAGCCTTTTTTAATGTTTTATTATTTTTTAAGTGCTGATTTTGCGTTCCAGATATTTGCGGCGTATTCGTTAATAGCACGGTCTGCTGCGAAACGTCCTGCACCTGAGATATTCATAAATGACATCTTATTCCAGTTATCACGGTCAAGGAAATCCTTTGAAATTCTCAACTGTGTATTTCTGTAATCCTCGAAGTCTGCAAGTACCATATATGGGTCATGGTGGATAATTGTTGATGTTACCTCGTGGAACATCTTGCCACCGATTCCGTTATGGTTAGCAAAGTTGAGAATCTTCTGGAGTTCAGCGTTTGCGTTATAGAAATCCTGTGGAACATAACCACGTTTCTGTAACTGCTGAACTTCAGGTGTTTTCATACCGAAGATATAGATATTATCTTCACCGACTGCATCGTAAATCTCAACATTAGCACCGTCCATTGTGCCGAGGGTTACTGCACCATTAAGCATAAGCTTCATATTACCTGTACCTGATGCTTCTGTACCTGCAAGTGAAATCTGCTCTGAAATATCTGCAGCAGGCATGAGTTTTTCAGCAAGTGTAACATTATAATCTTCAACATAAACAACTTTAAGTCTGCCCTTAACGTCGGGGTCGTTGTTGATTACATCAGCAAGTGCACAGATGAAAGAAATAATCTTCTTTGCTACAAAGTAACCCGATGCAGCCTTTGCACCGAAAATGTATGTGTGAGGAATGAACTCACCATTTGGATTTTCTTTAATTGCAAGGTACTGTGAAAGAATATTGAGTGCATTAAGGTGCTGACGCTTATACTCGTGAAGACGTTTAACCTGAACATCAAAAATTGAGTCCGGGTCAAGCTTGATGCCATTGTGTTTAAGAACATATTTAGCAAATTCTTCCTTGTTTGCTCTCTTAATCTTTCCAAGTTCATCAAGGACTGCTTTATCGTCCTTATATTTTCTTAAATCAAGAAGTTTGTCTGCATCCTTAACAAAACCGTCGCCGATTAAATCTGTAAGGTAGTTTGTAAGTTTTGGGTTAGCCTGACAGAGCCAACGTCTGTGTGCAATACCATTTGTAACATTTGTGAACTTGTCAGGAGTAAGTGCATAGAAATCAGAGAAAACTGTATCCTTAAGAATGTCACTATGAAGAGCAGAAACACCGTTTACACAGTGTGAACCTGCAACACAGAGGTTAGCCATTCTTACAACACCGTTTGAAATAACAGCCATTCTCTCAACCATATCTGCATTATGAGTACTTTCCCATACATAAGAACGGAAACGATTGTCGATTTCCTTTGTAATCTGCCAAAGACGAGGCATAAGACGCTTGTAAAGGTCCTCCGGCCAACATTCAAGAGCCTCTTTCATAACTGTATGGTTTGTATAAGCAACTGTTTTTGTAACAATATTCCATGCTTCATCCCAGCCGTAACCACACTCGTCAAGCATAATTCTCATAAGCTCGGGAATAGCCATAGTAGGATGAGTATCGTTAACGTGGATTGCAACCTTGTCTGCAAAGTTATCCATTGTACCGAATTCACGGAGATGATGCTGAACAATATCCTGAACAGATGCGGAAACAAGGAAATATTGCTGACGAAGACGGAGTGACTTTCCTTCAGGATGATTATCTGCAGGATAAAGGACCTTACTGATAACCTCTGCCATAGCATTTCTTTCCATAGCCCTCATATAGTCACCCTGATTAAAGAGCGCCATATCAAGTCCGGGAGCCTTTGCAGACCAAAGTCGAAGAACAGAAACACCTTTACCGTCCTTACCTGCAACATGCATATCGTATGGAATAGCCTGAATAACTGTTGGATTTTCAATTTCAACGTGGTGATAGTGTTCTTCCCAAATGTCTTTTACTCCACCCTCGAATTTGATTTCCATAGCCTGTTCTTCATGTGGTACAAGCCACACATCACCGCCAGGGAGCCAGAAATCAGGAAGTTCTGTCTGCCAACCGTCAACTAACTTTTGTTTAAAGATACCATATTCATAAAGAATTGTGTAACCCTTTGCAACATAGCCTTGAGTTGCAAGACCATCAAGGTAACAAGCAGCAAGACGACCAAGGCCACCGTTGCCAAGACCTGCGTCTGGCTCACAGTCATAGATTGCGTCCATCTTGATACCGTAATCTTTTAAAACGCTTTCAAAAACTTTTGTAAGGTTAAGGTTGTAAAGGTTGTTTTTAAGTGAACGACCCATAAGGAATTCCATGCAGAGATAGTAAACTCTTTTTGTTCCTTTTTCAGAACCCTTCTTTGAGAACTCTGCTCTGCCTTGACTCATCATATCTCTTACGATAAGTGCAATCGCCTTATAGAACTGCTCATTTGTAGCTTCATTAGGATTAACCCCAATAAAGTGAGAAAGCTTTGACTCAATAAGTTCTTTTGCTTGTTTCTTTGTAAGTGTATAATTCATACAATTCCTCCAAAAAAGATTGTGAAATTAGTTAAATAATAAACTCTGTTTGTCTATTTTACACTAAAAAAAGTGATTTTTCAACTATAAGAAGAAAGTTTTTAATATATTTTTATTATATGTTATTTTACAAACAAAAACCCACAATACAATCGCATTGTGGGTCGATTAATTTTAAATTTTATTCTGTTGGAATGTCAGCGTCGTCTTCATTACCATCCATCATATAGCTGTAGTTAACATAACCTGCTGTTTTCCATACGATTTCGAATACGTTACCATTTCTCACGTAGAAATTCACCTGATTTGAACCAGGTCTGTATGAAGTGAATCCGTTCCAGTTACCCTTGTCGTCAGTAACATTCTGGAGACCAACTTCAATCTTGTCAGCCATATCTTCATCTCTCGCATAAAGAACCGCTTTTACAACGTTCTTTTGTGGCTGTGTAACACCGAATTTAAAGCCTGTAAGCCACCAGTGTTCCTGTTCATATCTGATGAAAAGAGGATTCTGCTTGTTGTAATCTGCTGCAGACTGATAATATGAAAACTCCATCTTGAGAAGGTTTTCGTCAGCAGCACATTCATAGAAATCACCCGGCACACCTACATCCTTTGTGTAAACACCAAGTTCAGCACCTTCAAGGATACCATACTGACCTTTCCACCACTGAAGTCTCCAATCATAGTCGCCATAAGTAAAGTCAATCTTAAGAGTTAAGTACCACATATTTGTGATAGGAGCAGCACGGTCATAGATATCGTGGAAGCCAAAATATCTCTGCCATGGATTTAAGTGAGTATAGAAAATCTGCTGTTCAGCATCATACTCGTAACCAGCCATTCTAAGAATTGCTATTCTTTCTTCTGGAGTATCAAAATGGGTATAGAAATCTTTTAATGCCTGTTCAGCATCATTTGCTGTTCCTGCCCAGTCAATTTGTGGAATATTGATGTTTCCACCAGAATTATTATTGTTGTTATTGTTGCCGTTATTACCGCTGTTTCCACCGTTATTGGTATTTCCACTATTACCGCCATTGTTTGGATAATAATTACCGCCATTATTTCCGTTATTGTTGCTGTTGCTATTATTGCTATTATTACCATTATTGCCATTATCTACATCAGCATCACTACTTGGGTCATCAAAGATGTCAGATGGTCCTGCAATATCTACATCGTTTCCGCCTGCAGGTTCTTCCTCAATAGCAATTTGACAAGATGCAAAGCTACAAACCATTAAGCTAATTGCCATAATGACTACTACAATTCTTAAAAGCTGTGATTTCATCGTTATTCCTCCGTAATTTTCTTGTGTCCACCACATACACATTGTATTATGCCATAAATTTATTTTAATGTCAATGATTTCCGACTGCATATTTTATCCAATTTAATTCTGTTGATTTTTGTAGTATATTATGGTATTATATTTAATTATAATGTATTAAGTATTGGAGAATATAAAATGAGTCTTGTTCGTAATATAGACCTTTACCCATCAGGTCAACAGAAAATTGATTGGGTAAGAGCACACATGCCCGTTTTGAGAAGTATCGAAAAGGATTTTAGAGAAAGCAAGCCTTTTAATGGCATGAAAGTTGCTCTTTCAATTCACCTTGAAGCCAAAACAGCTTATCTCTGCACAGTTTTGGCTGCAGGCGGTGCAGAAATGTACGTAACAGGCTCAAATCCCCTTTCCACACAGGATGATGTTGCTGCAGCACTCGCTCATAATGGATTGAATGTTTTCTCTTGGTATAACGCAACAAGTGAAGAATATATGGCACATCTTCGTGAAGTTATCAAGGTTGGTCCTGACGTTATAATTGACGACGGCGGTGACCTTGTTAATCTCATTCACAATGAATACCCTGAACTTTTACCAAATGTTCTTGGTGGTTGCGAAGAAACAACAACCGGCATTATCCGTCTTGTTTCGATGCACAAGGACGGTGCTCTCAAATTCCCTATGATTGCTGTTAACAATGCAAAATGTAAATATCTCTTTGATAATCGTTATGGCACAGGTCAATCCGTATGGGACGGCATCAATCGCACTACAAACTTGATTGTTGCAGGTAAAAAGGTTGTTGTTGCAGGTTACGGTTGGTGTGGAAAAGGTGTATCAATGCGTGCAAATGCTCTTGGCGCGCAGGTAATTGTTACAGAAATCGACCCGATTAAGGCTATGGAAGCAAGAATGGACGGATTCTCTGTAATGGAAATGACCGAAGCTGCAAAAGAAGGTGATTTTTTCGTTACTGTCACAGGTTGTAAGGACGTTATTACCGAAAAAGTCTTTAAGAATATGAAAGATGGTGCAATCTGCTGTAACGCAGGTCACTTTAACGTTGAAATCAACCTTCCCGACCTTGAAAAAATGGCGGTTGAAATCAAAGCACAAAGAAACAATATTATGGGTTATGTTCTTCCCGATGGCAGAACAATCAGCATTATTGCAGAGGGCAGACTTGTAAACCTTGCTGCCGGTGACGGTCACCCTGCAGAAATTATGGATATGAGCTTCTCTATTCAGGCTCTTTGTGCAGAATACATCGTGAAAAATCACGAAAATCTCACTGCATCCGTTATTGATGTTCCTGAAGAAATCGATAAAAAGGTTGCTTTGAGAAAGCTTAATAGTTGGGGAACTTCTATTGATGTTCTTTCTGACGAGCAAGAAAAATATATTAACAGTTGGAATGTATAAACTATGGCAGAAATCAAATTCAGATATTCACACGATAATTGTCCTGTTTGCAATAAAAATTTCCAGACAGATGACGATATAGTCGTATGTCCCGTATGCGGAACACCACATCACCGTGAATGTTACAAACAGAATGGTGCTTGTGGCAATGTGGATAAACACAGTGATAATTTTCGTTGGGAATCCACATCACAACCAGAAACAAATCCTGTAAACGAAGAAGTTACAAATGAAAAAACAGGCGATTCTTTCAATACTCCTTTTGGAAACATTCAGGATTTTAACCTTCCCTATAAAAATCTTATTGCTAATCCACTTTCTATGTATCCCCCTGAATTGGAGGAAGGCGTGTCCACAGAAGATGTTGCTGTTTTTGTTCAGCAGGATGCGACAAGATATATTCAAAAGTTTTTTAGCATTAAGCAGGGCAGAAAGAGAATCAACTGGGCGGCTATGTTCTTTGCTCCCTATTGGTTTTTCTATAGAAAATTATATAAACACGGTGCAATTGTTATGGCACTTATGCTAATCCTGTCATTCCTTTCACTTTTACCTCCGGTAGAAAGATTCGAAAATGCTTCACAGGAATATTATACCGAACTCTCATCCTTACAAGAAATGGATACTAGTGACGAAGCATACTCACAAACCTTGAATGAACTTATTGCAAAATCACAAACAATAGTCAATGAGAACAAAGTTGGGGTTTGCATCGTTCTTGGACAAAGCGTCACATCACTTGCTCTCAGTATCTATATTGGATTAAACGCAAACACTTGGTATTATAAACATACTACTAAAAACATCCGTGAAATCCGTTCAAACGAAACAGATACGGATACTATAAAGCAACGCATATACAAAGCTGGCGGATATGCTTTCGGCATAACTTTTCTGGCGGTACTTGCTGAAAAAGCAATTATTCTTGGATTTGAATTAATATTAATGACTCTTGGTCACTGATATTAATTTTGAATAAATAAAACTTTAAGGAGTTCTTAATATGAAAATCACAAAAGCTATTATTCCTGCCGCAGGTCTTGGCACAAGAGTTCTCCCCGCATCTAAAGCAGTTCCAAAGGAAATGCTCAACATTGTTGATAAACCCGCTATTCAGTATCTTGTTGAAGAAGCAGCAAAATCAGGAATTACAGATGTTCTTATCATTACAAACCGTGGTAAAGGCGTTATTGAAGACCATTTTGACCACGCTTATGAGCTTGAAGACAAATTAAGTAAAAATCCTGACAAGAAAGAACTTTATGATTCTGTTCTTGAATGCTCACAGCTTTGCAATACATATTTTCTTCGCCAGAAAGAAACAGGTGGCTTAGGTCATGCTGTTCTTTGTGCAAAGAACTTCATTGGCAACGAGCCTTTCGCAATCCTTTACGGTGACGATGTTTTCATTTCCGAAGGCGAACCCGTTACAAAACAGCTCATTGATGCTTACGAAAAATACGGCAAGGGTGTTGTTGGTGTTAAAGAAGTTCCTGAAAAAGATGTTTGCAAATACTGTTCTCTCAAAGTTGAACAACTTGAAGACAAAGCATTCAACTGTACAGATATGATTGAGAAACCTAAGCCAGAAGAAATCATGTCAAACTACTCAATTTTAGGTCGTGTTGTTATGCCACCTGAAATATTTGAAATTCTTGAAAACACACCAAAGGGTGCAGGTAACGAGCTTCAGCTTACAGATGCTATGAAAACTCTTGCTCAAACAAAAGGAGTTATTGCTCTTGATTACGAAGGCGTTCGTTACGATATGGGTAATAAAATGGGTATCATGAAGGCGAACTGTGAGGTTGCTCTTAAACACCCTGAAATCAGTGAGGATTTCAAAGCATATATTAAAGAACTTGCTAAAAATCTTTAATCATTGATTATTATGAACAAGAAAATAATTATTGGTATTATTCTCTTAACCCTTGTGGTTGCAGTTGCGTTTTCAGGATTGTTTCTTTGGAAGCCATTAGAAACTGACTCAGCCAATGCAACCGTTGATACGACAACTGAAGAACAGGAAAACACAACAGAAAAGCACCTGCTCCCCTCCTTGCTTTTAAGACATGCTCCGAATATGTACATTCAATGGATTTCTGAAAATTCTCAATTTGATGCAGTAACCATTGATTGGAAATGCACAGAAGATGCGTGGGATACATATTGGGCTGTACACAACTGGTCTTATGGATATGCAGGTTTTCAGAATTTTTTAGGCAAACACGTTCTCCTGCTTTCGCTCTGGGACATGGAGGATGGCACACGCCCTACTGTTGAATATTCATACGACGGCTATCATGGTGATTTTGGTGGCGAAGGTGAAGGTAAGCATGTCTACACTAACTATGACTGGAAAGTAAACACCTGGTATTCAATGAAGATTGAGCGAACTTACGAAAATGACAAGACATACTTTACCCAATATATAAGAGAGGAAAACGGAGAATGGCTTAAAACCGCTTCAATCAGTTACCCCATAGAGGCTCATTGGCTTGAGGCAACTCATGTTTTTCAAGAAGATTTTACCTTTAACAATCGTAGTCGTAGTTGTGAGGTAAGAAACGCTGGTGGATTAATCGCCAATACGGATATATGGGAAACATGGACAGAATGTGAAATTACTAATTCTTTCTTCCCAACAGATGATGCAACATGGGAAAACGGGGCTATGGAAAATATTTCCTTTGACTGTGAATACAAAAACAATGGTGAGTCCATATGGATTCAAGCAGGAGGATATGACGATACTCCTAACGACAAAACTTATCCCGCGAGAGAAACAATAAATAAAAGGTAGATACTTCGGTATCTACCTTCTTTTTTTCCCTTTTGTTATATAATAATATCCTTCATCTTTTCTTTTGCACGGCGCATTGTCTTGCTTAAGAAAATTGAACTCAGGATGAGCGAAACAGTTTCTGCAATAGGGAAACAGAACCACACAAGTTCAAGTCTTCCACTCAATGACAACAACCATGCTGACGGTAAAAGAACTACAAGCTGTCGGCAAACGGAAACTATCAGACTATAAACCGGCTTTCCTATTGCCTGACAAACAGAACCTGCAATAATACAGAAGCCTGCAAATATATAATGTGTACCGATTATTCTTAATGCTGGCACACCAATTCTTAACATTTCCTCGGACGCATTAAAGAATGACAACAAAACATGCGGAATCAATTCAAATGCCAACAATCCAACAAACATTATGCTGATTGCTGTTATAATTGTAATAGTAATGGTTTTCTTTACTCGGTCATATCTTTTCGCACCATAGTTATATGCAATAATTGGCACCATTCCGTTGTTGAGTCCAAAAATCGGCATAAAAACAAAACTTTGTAATTTAAAATAACTGCCAAAAACTGCGGTTGCTGTTGTGGTAAATGAAATCAATATTTTGTTCATTGTAAATGTCATTACAGAGCCGATTGATTGCATTATGATTGATGGCAAACCAATTTTATAAATATCCTTGATAATATGAGAATCCCAACGGATAAGTTTAAAACTGATGTGTATGTCTTTATTGAATTTTACATTAAAGGTGATTGCAAGGATTGCTGCCACAATTTGACCTGACACTGTAGCAATTGCTGCACCTAAAACCTCTAGGCGTGGCAAACCAAAAAGACCAAAGATTAAAATCGGGTCAAGAATTATGTTTATTACTGCACCAACCAACTGAGCAACCATGGAAAGCATTGTGCGTCCCGTTGATTGCAAAAGCTTTTCAAAACAAAACTGGCTACAGATACCGATAGAACAACCAAGACAAACTGAAACATAATCTATACCATAGTTCACAATTTGTTCCACATCAGTCTGTGCCTGAAAGAATGGTTTTGAAAGAAAAATTCCTATAAGTGAAAACACAATTGCACTACAGAGAAATAGGAAGATTCCTGAATTTGCAATTTTGTTCGCTCTATCAAATTGCTTTGCTCCTAAAGAGCGAGAAAGCAAGGCATTCATACCGACTGCTGTACCGCCACAAACTGCAATAATAAGTTGCTGTAGCGGGAAAGCCAAAGAAACTGCATTCAGTGCGTCTTCGCTTATCTGGGATACAAAAACACTATCAACAACATTATAAAATGCCTGCACCAACATTGAAATCATCATTGGTGTCGACATTGTTGCCAACAATCGCCCTATGGGCATTGTGCCCATTTTATTTTCCTGCGGAGGAATCATTTTTGCTTCTGCCATTTTTACTGTCCTTTTTGCATAAATTATGCCCACAGACAGATGTTTTATCATCCGTCTGCGAGCCAAATAATTTTTTTAATTAAATATTATTTCTTGGGTTTTTTGCTTTCATTGTCATGACCATATCCATAACCATAACCATAGCCATATCCATAACCGTAGCCATATCCATAACCGTAGCCTTTTTTGCCCTTCTTATTCTTCTTAATAAAGCTAAGAACCGAACCGTTTTCAGCATCGTTATAAATACAACCAACAACCTCTTTACCTGTACCAGACATATCGTCAATTGTTCTTCTGATTCTACGCATTGATGCGCGGTCTCTACGAACAACCATAACGTTAGCATCTGCATACTGTGCAATAATACTTGCGTCAGCAACAAGACCTGCAGGAGGAGTATCAATAATAACGTAGTCAAACTCGTTTCTTACAGCATCCATTACGTCTGACATTTCATCTGCAGATAAAAGTTCAGCTGATTCTGCGATTGGCTGACTTGTAACCAAAAGGAAGAGATTGAATTTTTCAAAATACTTGATTGAGTCGCTTAATGTTCTTTCACCTGAAACAACGCCGGGAAGACCTAAATCATTAGCAGCTGAAATACCAAGTTCTTTACAAACTGATGGTTTACGAAGGTCCGCATCAATCAAGAGAACTGATTTACCGGTTTTTGCAAGAGCAAGAGCTGTATTTGTTGCAATTGTTGTTTTACCTTCATTTTCCATTGTACTTGTGAAAACAAACACTTTATAATCATGTCTCTTAGCGATATTTTCAAGTTTTGTACGAATCAATTTAAATGACTCGATAAACATAAATCCTGTTTTCTTGTCAGTAATAAGAAGGCTCTTATTTTCTGTTGGCTTTTTAAGATGAACGATGGAGCCAATGATTTTCTGACCAAGTTTATTTGTAATGTCATCAGGAACTTTAGCAGTATCTTTAATGAAAATGATAATGCAAATTGCAAGCATAACAATAGCAGCACCAAAAACGAAACCTAAAAGAGAGTATAAAAGTGTAGTATTGTTAGGATTAGCATACTCTGGCTCTACAGGAAGTTCAGAAACCTTAGCGTTTGTGCTTGGCAAAATTCCTTTTGCAAAGTTTTCAAAGTTGTTTACATAACTTTTTGCAACACTATAAGAAACTTTAGGGTCTGATGATGTAATCGTAACAACGATAAATGATGTATCTTCAATATGTGTTGATTTAATCATTTTCTTAACCGCTGCACCTGTAAGAGGTTTGCCGTTTACTGTGTAACCAGACTGACTTGCAACAGTATTCATAAAGTCAGCAGATGTTGTTAAACGCAAATAGTTTTTCGCAAGCATAGTACTTGCATTGATGTCAGATGATGTCTGACCAGCAGAACTTGTATTTTCTGCTCGGTTGCTTACAGCAAATTCCATTGTGCATGTATACTTAGGAACATAAGTAACCTTAGCGATAATAAAGCCAACGCTTGCACAAATTACTGCGCTAAGCAAAATAGCCCACCATTTCTGAACAATTCGAACGGCATACTGCGCTATGACCTGAAAATCTATGCCATCATTAACTTGAGCATTTTTTGTATTGTATTCCATATCATTACTCCTAAACTCATAATATTTTCATAAGCTATTTAATTATACCAAAGCAATAAAATTATTGCAACAATTTTTAATAAAAAACACCCTACAATGTTAATTTTCTTCAATAATACCATTAGCAACCGTAATTACTCTGTTACACTTTTCCAGAACCGATTCCCTATGCGTAATAATCAATACGGTTAAATTCTTTTTCTCTTTCAAGTTGTTTATTACTTTTTCCTCTGTTTCTGCATCGAGAGCACTGGTGGATTCATCCATAAGAAGGACTCCGTTTCCCGCTAAAAGAGCTCTTGCAATAGCAATTCTCTGTGCTTGTCCTTCAGAAACTCCTGCGCCAGCTTCGCCCAAAACAAAGTCTAGACCATCATCAAGTTCATAAGCAAACTCAGCCGATGCCGTTGTCAATGCACTTTTTATATCCTCGTCTGTTGCATTGGGATTAAGAAGTGTAAGATTTTCTTTTACAGTACCGCTGAAAAGCATATTTCCTTGTGGCACAAATGAAAACAAATTCTTTATCTGTTTACAATCGTATTCTTTTCCCCTTGTTTCAATAGTAAATTTTCCCCCATCAACGGGATACAAACCGGTTATGAGCTTTAACACCGTGGATTTTCCTGAACCTGAAGGACCTTTTATTCCAATAAATTCACCCTTGTTAACAGTAAATGACGCATTGGAAAAAACCTTCTCGTCACCATAACCAAAAACTGCATCTCTAACCTTAATCCTCACGAAATCGTCATAATCAACAGAGATATCTTTTGTTGTTTCTTTACTTTCACCACAGATTTCCATAAGACGTTGAGCAGATGTAGTCATGGCAAAAAGCGAGGGTAAAATTCCAGTTATTCCCACAACTGGAGACTGTAACTGGTTTACAAGCTGCACAATAGCAACAACTGCACCAAACGTCATTGTCCCATTCAAAACACCGTATGAGCCATATGCTACCGCTGCTAAAAAGCCTACTGCAAAAGCAAGAGAAAAACCAATTCCTGCAATTATTGAAAAACCTTTTTTTCTTACTTTTTCACGATAGAATTTTTTCTGTTGCTTAGCAGAGATTTTTATAATTTTCTCTTCAATTCCAAAAACCTTTATAGCAAAGAGATTCTCAATCATTTCCTGCATAAAAGAACGTACTTTTGAATCTTTTTCTTGCACTCTGCGATGCAATTTCTTTAAATGTTTTCTCGAAAGTGCTGCTACAACAACGATTAATGCTCCACAAAAAACAAATATAGTGGCAAAGTTTTTGTCAATTTGATAAAGAGCTATTGCGCCGCTGAGAATTCTCACAACAAAAGCAATTGCCGCAGGAAAAATATGAACGTAGTTATCGCTTACTGTCTGTACATCTGCAGTTAAACGCGTCATTAAATCTCCGCTGTGATTTTCAACTGAATCTGCATAATTTCCACGAATTATATTAGAAAAAACACTTGTTCTCAAATTGATTTCTGCTTTTCCTTGGCTTATGGCCTCAACAAACGAAGCCACAACTCTTGATAAAATCTGAGATAAAATCAAAAGTAAAAGATATACTGAATTCCTTATCAAAGATGTCTTGTCACCAATTTGAGCACTGTCCATAACCTTTTGCGATAAAAGCGCAAATATAGTTACACACACAGCAGACCAGGCGTTAAGTACAACAAGCACTACACCCTCTTTTATGCGTCCGCCACAGTTTCTATACATCCATTTAAAAGTTGATTTTTCCTTCATCTCAATATCCTTATTCTTCAATAAGATTGTGTTTTTTCATTTTCTCTATAAGTTTTTCTATGTCTGCTTTTACGATTTCAACAGGTGCGTTATAATCACTTGAAATCTTCGCAACTATATCTTCCACAGAATTAGTTCCGTCAAGAAGATTAAAAACCTCTGCACCAACTTCGTTAAAGGTGATAACACCATTGAAATTCATTCTCTGTTCACCTGTTGCGATAACAATTTTACTACCTGCAACATCCTTTAATATAAATCCATCTTTAATCTTCATTGTTTATTATCCTTTCAATTTCACTATATGCAATGACTGCTGCCTGAGGGTCCATATTGCATCCTAACGAAAATGTAGGCACTCTCCTCAAAAGCATATCCACCAAATCCAACATTTTTTCTGCCATTTCCCTATTTACAGGGTTTATTGTCTGTTCAAGTAAAAGTCCTACCGACCTTGCCGGAGACAATTTTTCAACTTTATTCTCTTCACTTCTGTGCAAGAAAATTATTGCTCTTACAGGAATTTTAACATTGACATTCTCGTCGGTTTTTCCTGAAAAAGGTGTTCCCCACACATACCATTTACCATCTTCGCACACTAACGCAGGTTTGTCATCATTTATAATTCGTGTTCCCGACAAATTCTCAAGCCACAAATGAGTATGGGTTGATTTACCCGTGCCACTTCTTGCAGAGAAAAGATATGCTTGACCATCCTTTTCCACACATGATGAATGTAACATCATTCCGTTGTGCTTGATTAACTCATTATAAAATGCTTCACCCGTCCACATGTATTCATGCTCATCCGCTGAAAGATGGGGAAGTTCCTGCTGTTTTTTCTGAAGAAACTCCTTTTTTATTCTGAAACTAATCTGAGCTTCTGCGCTATCAAAACTTGCTTTATATCCCTTTGAACGACTTCTCAAGAGTTCGCCCTGAACTTCATATTCAGTTTTTAGCCCGGCAATTATAAATTGTTCCATTTTTACCCTACCTTATTTTAAATATGGTAGCGGATTAACGCCCTTACCATTTACTCTCACTTCAAAATGAAGATGAGGACCTGTTACAAATCCAGTTGCACCTATTTGTCCAATTGGTTGTCCTCGGGAAACTTTCTGCCCTGCTGACACAACAATTGAACCCTGCTTCATGTGATAATAACGAGTTTGAATTCCGTTTCCGTGGTCAATGATAACTGCATATCCTGCAGTGTTTTTCCAACCTGCATGAACAACTGTTCCGCTTTCTGCAGCAATAATGGTACAACCTGTACTTCCGCCCGGTCGCACAATATCAATTCCGTCGTGCCATCCATCGCCCAAATCACGAGCACCATAATATGATGAAATTTCAAAAGCACCTATTGCGGGCCAAACAAACTTACCACCAAAGGATACTGCTCCACCTGAAGAATATGGACTCTTTTTTGTTCCCACATGAATCTTTTCACTTACAGACTCCTTAACAACCGTTCTGGAAACCTCTCTTGAAGAAACAACAGCCCCATCGATATATGTAACCAATTGGGTAACTTTTTCCAATCCTTTTTGACCTTTGGTAACTGTTCTGCTATCACCTATATAGAGAGTGTCTGTATTAATCTTTATAGTTTCAAAAGGTATTTCAACTTCGCTATATTCAGTCTTGGTTGTTTGTACCTGTATATATTTTTCTTCCTTTTGCACAAGAAGATTCTCTCCTGGAAGCAAATCCTCTGTGATATGAGGATTTAATTCCGATATATATGAAGCTGACAACTCGAATTTCTCGGCAACTTTAGAAAGAGTATCGCCGTCTAAAACGGTATAGTATTTTGCATCTCGCTTGTTTGTTTTGAGTTTTTGTTGCAAGAAAGCAGCATCCTTAATTGTGTTTTCGTTGTCAGGATAAAGACCTTGAATATAGTCGATATTTTCCACAAAGCTTACAACTGCATTTGCATCGCCGGTTTCATTTTCCGACAAAATTGTATCAAAAACGCTCAAAGCATCTGTCTCATTTTTTACTGCACAAACGAATTCTCCATCAATATAAACTCCACAGGCATTTGTGATTTTACTATTAGATTTTTCAATAAGCTTATCACATATTTCTGTCGCTGTGTTTATCTGGCTTCGTTTTACCGGAACAATCTTATATTCAGGAGTGTTAATAATCGGTGTTTTTTGAGAATTATCACCATCAATCGTCAGTGTATTTGTCCCTGTATCAAGACGGTCATACGCAAGTTTTCTTGCCTCTTTGTACACATCCTCATTCTGTACATATCCGATTACTTCATCCTTGTAACTAATTTGTAACGCAAATTTTGTTTCTGACCAGAGTCCCACCACATTCAAAAGCAAAACAAGTGAAACAGCCGGTATTACAAGATTCATTGTATAAGTGAACGCAGTCTTATATTTTTTTACCGCTACGGAAACATAATAAGATAATTTTTTCTTTTCTTTTTTTTCATAATCCTTTGATTTTTTTGAGAATACTTCTTTCGCATCAGCAATAAGATTTTTAATCTCATTCACAGTCTTACGAAATGTTTTTAAGGCATATTTATTGATAATAATTGCCAATGTTATCAACATTGTGCTAATAGCCTTAATTGGTTTTAAAATCAGCGACAACAGCCATCTTAAAAATCTTTTTCCGTATCTCAATGTCTGTATTCCAACAAAGTATATTGCATCATACAGCATTTCCAGAAATTCCATAACTGTTATCGCTCCTTTCCTAAAAATCTACATAATTACTCATAATAAGCCATTCTCTGTGTATTATATCACACATGCTAAAAAAACGCAAGTTCATATAGGTTTTGACTATATTTCCCTTTCAAAAACTTGATGTAATTTTTGCAAATATAGAGTTTACTTTTTTCTAATTATATAGTATAATATTCTATAATTGTGATTAATAAAAAATGAAGGTGGACGGACTATGAAAAACTCTACAAAAAAATGGTTGAAGCTCGGTGTCGGATTAGCAGTTCCTGCTGCTCTTGCTATTGCACTCAGAAAAGCTTATACTGAAATCCGATATGGGGAAAAGAAAGCAAAAGAAACTCTTCCATCTGTACAAGCTACCAATAAAGATTTGTCCGATGTTCATTTTACAGCACATCGAGGTCTTTCATCAATTGTGCCCGAAAATACAATTGAAGCTTTTAAAGAGGCTGCAAAATATAACTACTACGCTCTCGAGTGTGACGTTCACTGTACAACTGATGGTAAATGGGTAATTATTCACGACTATATGCTCCAGTCAATGGCAGAAGAAAAGGGCGACGTTAAAAACTGGTCATACGAGGACCTTAAAAAGGTTAAATTCACAAACGGAGCAAACATTGAGAACTATCCAAATGCAGGTGTTTGCCTTGTTGAAGAATATATTGAAATCTGTAAAGAAGCAAACATTAAGCCTATGATTGAGGTTAAGGACAAGCGTATTGAAAAAGTAAAGAGTCTTCTTGATATTATCCGTGCTTATGATATTGAAGATGATGTTATTCTTATTTCATTCCACGCATCCGTCCTTCGTGAGTTTAAGCGACTTTCACCAAATATGACACTTTGGCTTCTTGTTCATAACATTAAGGATGAACAGCTTCTTGAATGCATTGAAAACGGCTTTGGTGTTGCATTTGAAGCAAAGAAAGTGGCAAAGAATCCTGAAATGATTCAGAAAATTCACGATAACCAGCTTACTGCTGCTTGTTGGACAGTTGACACAGCAGAAATGCTTAACTTAATGCTCGACCACGGCGTTAAATACATCACAACAAATGCAATCCTTCCTGAATAAATAAAACATATAACAAAATTTGTACGGGCGGGTCTCCGTGCCCGCCCGTATATCAAGAATTGATGTGAAGATAAAAATGAACCGAAATGAAGGACTTTTATCTGCCTCACCCGAAAAAAGATATAGAAATTTCATAAGTACGGTTGTTGACCGTGAAGAAGTTTGGCTTTTATCAAGCGAAGATGGTTATGCAACTTACAATGATGAAAATTATACTAACTTACTTGTATGGTCAAAAAAACAATTTGCAGAAATGTTTGCTGATGGAGATACTGCTGTATCAATAGAAATACACGATTTCTGTGAACGTTGCAAAGAAATGCTTGATAATAATATTGGATTTTTAGTTTTCTATAACGGAAAAGATGCTTATTGGGCAGATGCAAATAAGATTTTTAACGATATACAAGAAGAATTAATCTTGGTTGAATAATTCACGGGTCGTCGAGGATGCCGACCCCTACGAAGAGGTAAAAAAATGACAGACTGCAAAAAAATTGCTGATTTAATTTTTAATGATGTGGACAAGTCCACAGAATATTATGAAGAACTCTACCCTGCAAGAGATTTACCCGAAGGTGCAAGAGTAACAAGATTTGCTCCAAGTCCAACGGGATATCTCCACTTTGGCGGACTTTACGCGGGTTTTGCATCAAAGCTTACTGCGGACACAACAAATGGTGTGTTTATGCTCCGCATTGAAGATACTGACAAAAAACGTGAAGTTGAAGACGGTGTTACAGGTATTGTAACAGGACTTCGTGCTTTCGGTGTTGCTCCCGACGAAGGTGTAACGGGTTACAATGTCGAATACGGTAACTATGGTCCTTACACACAAAGTCACCGCAGAGAAATCTACCGTGCTTTTGCAAAGAAGCTTATGGAAGAAGGCAAGGCTTATCCTTGTTTCTGCACTCCTGAAGACCTGGATGAAATTCGTGCAAAGCAGGAAAATGAAGACATCAAGGGTTATTATGGCTCTTATGCAAAATGCCGTGACCTTACCGACGAAGAAATCATTGAAAAAGTCAACGCAGGTGTTCCATTTACTGTTCGTCTTCGTTCAACAGGTGACATACAGAGAAAAATCAAGTTTGAAGATATGATTAAGGGCAAAATTGAAATGAGTGAAAACGTGAATGATGTTGTTGTTTTAAAGGCAGACGGCATTCCAACTTATCACTTTGCTCATGCCGTTGATGACCACCTTATGAGAACAACGCATGTTGTACGTGGTGACGAGTGGATTGCATCCGTGCCTGTTCATATCGAACTTTTTAGAGCACTTGGCAACAAACCTCTTAAATACGCTCATATTGCTCCAATCATGAAAGAAGAAAATGGTGGCAAGCGTAAACTTTCAAAGAGAAAAGACCCTGAGGCAAATGTTTCTTACTACATTGAAAAAGGTTATCCCGAGGCTTCTGTTAAAGAATATATGCTTACAATTCTCAACTCTAACTTTGAAGAGTGGAGAAAGGCTAATAAAACAGAAGATATCAGTAAATTCCCATTCAATCTTAAAAAGATGAGTGTTTCAGGTGCACTTTTTGATATGGTTAAATTCAACGATGTATCAAAAAATGTTATCTCTGTTATGACCGCAAAGCAAGTTTATAAGCTCGTTACAGATTGGGCTATGGATTACAATGAAGTTCTTTATGCACTCTTTGTTGACGATAAAGAAAAAGCAACGGCAATTTTAAACATTGACCGTGATAATCCAAAACCAAGAAAAGATATTGCATGTTGGGAAGAAGTGGAAAATTATGTTTCATATTTTTACAATGAGCTTTATGATGCAGACAGCACACTCCCCGAACATATCAAAAAAGATGATGCAATAGAAATTCTTACAAAATATAAAGAAGTTTATTCAGCAAACGACGGCAAGGAAGAATGGTTTAACAAAATCAAAGAGCTTTGCTCTGCTTGTGGATTTACTCCAAATGTTAAGGAATACAAACAGAATCCGGATGCCTTCAAAGGCCACGTGGGTGATGTTTCAACTGTTATTCGTATTGCAATTACTTCTCGCACAAACACTCCTGATTTGTATTACATTATGCAAATTTTAGGTGTGGACGAAGTAATGAACAGAATTGATAACACAATAAATTCATATAAAGCATAAAGAGGGCGCAAAACAATGGAAGAAGTAACAAAGATTTCAAATTTTATTCACGACTTCATTGATGAAGATTTGGAAAATGGTGTGTACAATAAAGTACAGACTCGTTTCCCACCTGAACCAAACGGTTATCTTCATATCGGTCACGCAAAGGCTATCTGCATTAACTTTGCAACAAGTAAAAAGTATAAGGGCGAATGTAATCTTCGTCTTGATGACACTAATCCTCAAAAAGAAGATACAGAATATGTTGATGCTATTAAAGAAGACATCGAATGGCTTGGCTTCAAGTGGAACAAGTGCCTTTTCGCATCAAGCTATTTTGATTTCATCTATGAATGTGCAGTAAAACTCATCGAAAAAGGTCTTGCTTATGTAGACGACCTTTCTGCTGATGAAATCAGAGAATATCGCGGCACTCTTACAGAGCCTGGTAAAAACAGCCCTTATCGTGAAAGAAGCATTGAAGAAAACCTTGATTTATTCAAGAGAATGACTGACGGAGAATTCCCTAACGGTGCAAGAGTTCTTCGTGCAAAGATTGATATGGCTGCCGCTAACATCAATATGCGTGACCCTGTTATTTACAGAATTGCTCATGTGCCACATCACCAGACAGGCGATAAATGGTGTGTTTACCCAATGTATGACTTTGCTCATCCGTTGTCAGATGCTAAAGAAGGTGTTACACACTCACTTTGCTCACTTGAATTTGAAAACCACAGACCACTTTACGACTGGTTCTTACAGGCACTTGACATTCCAACTCCACCAAGACAAATCGAGTTTGCTCGTCTTAACCTTAACTACTGTCTTACAAGTAAAAGAAAGTGCTTGGCACTTGTGAACGAAGGTATTGTTGACGGTTGGAATGACCCAAGAATGGCAACTCTCAGCGGTATGAGAAGACGTGGTTATCCGGCAGCTGCAATTCGTAATTTCTGCGAAAAAATTGGTGTTTCAAAGGCTTATTCAGTTGTTGACTATGGTCTTTTGGAATCTTGTGTTCGTGACGAACTCAATGCAAATGCTCCACGTGCAATGGCAGTTCTTCGCCCATTAAAGGTTGTTATTGATAACTATCCCGAAGGACAAACAGAAACTCTCGACGTTGAAATTCATCCGGACCATCCTGAAATGGGAACAAGAAAAGTTACTTTTGGTAAAACACTCTATGTTGAGCAGGAAGACTTTATGGTTGAGCCTGTTAAAAAGTATTTCAGACTTTTCCCAGGTAATGAAGTTCGTCTTAAAAGCGCATATTTTGTTAAGTGTGTTGGATACGATGCAGATGAAAATGGTAATGTAACTTGTGTTCACTGTACTTATGACCCCGAAAGCCGTGGTGGTAACTCACCTGACGGAAGAAAGGTTAAGGGTACACTCCATTGGGTAAGTGAAGCAGACTCATTCAAAGCAGAAGTTCGTCTTTATGACAGACTTTTCAATAAAGAAAATCCATCTGACGAAAGTGCAGGAGCATTCACAGAAAATCTTAATCCTGAATCCCTTATTATTCTTAAAGATTGCCTTGTTGAAGGTGGCCTTAAAGATGGTCTTAAGGTTGGAGATACATTCCAATTTATGCGTCAGGGCTACTTCTGTGTAGATATCACCTCAACTGATGATAATGTTGTGTTCAACAGAACAGTACAGCTTAACTCATCATGGGGAAAATAAGGTAGGGTGACAAATATGAGTAATGCTAAACAAACTAAGTCTTTAAAGAAAAAAGAAAAACTCACAGGGTTTGACATTATGTATAAAGTCATAACAATAATTATGGCAATGGCTATGTTCCCTCTCTGCTATTTCGCAAATATGATTTATGTTCAAATGGACCATACTCAAATTGCAAATCTTTGGGGGTCTCTTACACAAAACGATAACCCTGAATTAGGTGTTACCTACGAAGAAATTTCTCTCGCAAAACTTCCTGAATTAATTGATACACTTTCAAGCTTTGGCAGTGGAGATGCTTCTGTTAATATTTGGAGTTATGAACATTTCAGGCCTGCAATTATTGCGGCTGGTTTCCTTGCTTTGGCACTTGTGCTTGGTCTTGTAGTAATCGGGTTTGCCGCTTTTTCTAGAAATATCAAAGCGATTGCAGGCATTTCTGCTGCGGGATTTGTTTCAACACTTATCTCTCTTGGAATCTTCAACGAAGCCTTTGCAAAGCCAATCATTGACGGAACTGTTTCGCTTCCTGAACTTTTCAAGGTAAACAACATCTTAGGTTCTCTTGCGTTACAGTATATTGGAAAAATAACGGCAATCAGCCCACGAGAAGCTTTCTTCTCAGTAATGTTCATAATGCTCGGCATTTGCCTTTGGTCATTATGTGTTTTACTTGTTAATGCAAGTGATGAAGCTGAAAAGAAATCAATAAAGAAATAAGGATAATTATAAACGCATAAAAACAGAGCATCTCAAATTGAGATGCTCTGTTTATCTTTTGTTTATTGTATTTCTTTATTTTCTATTTCTACACGGTCTTCAATTACCATATTCTTGCTAAAACTGTCTTTTTCTCTTGATAAGAAAATAAACAAACCAGAAGCAAAAGGTAATACTGTGCTTAAAATTGTAAAGATTAAACTCTTTTTTATTTCTGTTGATTCAAAGGTCTTATATAGTGCAATTACATAGCACACTTTATAGATTATACACGCTATGGCAAATCCTAAAACTTCAAATGCAACTGGAATGAGAAGCATTGTGTTTCCTATATCATATGTAAACAAGTCCAAACCATATTCAATTATATATGGCATCAACATACCAATATAGGAGCCCGCCGCTATTGAAATTGCTATCTTAATAACGGAGAAAACAACAAGAAAAACCTTAATTCTTCTCTTAATGCCATTAATCTCATCATAATTATCTGATATGGCACCAATTGTCCAGTTTCTTGCAATTGGCACCCACACAAGTCCGGCATTTTTTATTTCTCTACGTTTTGCTATTTTCATATATCCAATTGATGCCAATACATAGTTTGTTATTGCAATAAGCACAATTGCGGTTGCCGACGCAGAAACAACACCAAGTACTCCTGCAAGTGAATTTGTATCCATTGTTAATCATCACCTTTTTATTTTATTAATTAAATATATCACATTAATGTTGTGCTTGTCAAACCACAGTTAACTGTTTTCAAGATTCTTCTGTGACTGCATTTTAAGATATGCATTGATAAATCCGTCAATATCGCCATCCATAACGGCATTGATATTACCATTTTCAAATGATGTTCTGTGGTCCTTTGCAAGAGTGTAAGGCATAAACACATAGGAACGAATCTGGCTACCCCATGCAATTTCCTTATGGTCGCCCTTAATATCTTCAATCTTTGCCAAATGCTCACGCTCTTTAATCTCAATAAGCTTTGATTTAAGCATTGTCATAGCAACTTCACGGTTCTGATGCTGGCTGCGTTCAACCTGACAAGAAACAACAATACCTGTTGGCTTATGAGTAAGACGAACAGCTGAAGATGTTTTGTTAACTTTCTGTCCACCGGCACCACTTGCACGATAAACTGCCATTTCAATATCGTCAGGGTTAATATCAACATTTGTATCTTCGTCGATTTCTGGCATAACTTCAAGCGATGCAAATGATGTGTGTCTTCTGCCTGATGCGTCAAATGGAGAAACACGAACAAGACGATGAATACCCGCTTCGCTCTTCATAAATCCGTACGCATTTTCACCCTCAATAAGAATACAAGCAGATTTAAGTCCTGCCTCGTCACCATCAAGATAGTCAAGGGTTGAAACCTTGTAGCCGTGACGTTCTCCCCAACGATTATACATTCTGAAAAGCATTTGTGCCCAGTCCTGAGCCTCTGTGCCACCTGCACCTGCATGGAATGTAAGAATAGCATTCTTTGAGTCATATTCACCTGTAAGAAGCGTTGAAAGAGTTTGTGCATCAAGGTCTTTTTCAAACTTTTCTACACCCTGTGTACACTCATCAACAAGACTTTCATCCTCTTCTTCGTCTGCAAGTTCAATCATTACAAGAGCATCATCGTAATCTGCCTTCAATCTTTCATAAGCAGAAACCTTATTTTTCAATACACTTGTTCTTTGCAAAATCTTCTGTGAATTCTGGATATCATCCCAAAAGCCTTCCTGAGCTTGTTGCTCTTCAAGATTTGCAATTTCACTTTTCATTTTTTCAAGACCTAATGCTTCTGCAAGGTTGGAAAGTTCTTCTTCATGAGCAATAAGTCTTAATTTCAGTTCTTCAAATTGAAGCATAAATAATCCTCACTTAATGTATTTTGATTGGTTTTGTCACTTGTCCGTAGAACGAGCATAATATATATTAAGATTCCCGTTTACAATGAAATCAGGTAGGCATAGCCTTTTAAACAGCCTTTTTTTCTAAACGGATTAATATATTTTTATTTGCTTGCTGTCTCTGGAGCAGATGTGTTCTGAATAGCAGAAATAAAGAGGTTTTCATCTGTCTCTCTAAGAGTTATTTTAAGATATTTATCAGGTGATGGCGCTACCATTTCACCATTTTCTGCTTGTGCCCAAGCATCACCTGCAAGGCATGCAACCGTAACCACAACTGTGTCTGATGTCTTTTGAACCGCCACAACATCGGGTGTATAAATAGGGGTAACACCTGTCAAAGGAACTGTGTAAATGCCCGTAACCGAATCATATAAGAAGTCAATGCCATAGCCCTCAACATTTCCATGAGTCGGTGTTACTTCTTTACCAAAAAGCTCGACAAATTCTTTTTCGACCTCTGATTTCGGAATTGCCAGTCCCTTTTCGTTTGATTCAAATTTATCCGGTGTATTGTCATTCTTTAACAATGACCAGATTGAAATCTCAATTAGTTCATTCATATCGGCTTTGGTAACATCGTCAAAAGTTGTGGGGTCAATATGAACAACCGGCATAAAATAAGCTTCATATTGTTCGTAGTTCTTTGATTTTTCAACGGCCGAATCAATAAGATTAACTACCGCAACTATCACAGTAACTAGACCTGTCAAAGCTAACAGCACAACTATTAAACCGATAGGAAACGCCAGTTTCTTTTTCAGATTGGATTTTTTCTTAACGTTTTCAGCCATTTATCTCACCTGACCGTCACCATAAATTTTATATTTAAATGTATTCAGTTGTGGAAGTCCCAAGGGACCTCTTGCGTGGAGTTTTTGTGTAGAAATCCCGATTTCTGCACCAAAGCCAAATTCACCACCATCAGTAAACGCAGTGCTGACATTGTGATAAACTGCTGCTGAATCAACTGAATTCATAAATTTCTCTGCTATTTCCATATTGTCTGTAACAATACTCTCACTATGATTAGTGGAGTATTTTCTTATGTGCTCAATTGCCTCGTCAACAGAAGAAACAATTTTAACAGACATTTTATAGTCAAGATATTCTGTTGCCCAGTCCTCTTCTGTCGCCTTTTCGATATCAGGACAAATAGCACAGGCCACCTCGTCGCCATAAAGAATTACATTTTTCTCATCAAGCTTTGCTTTAATTGCTATGAGAGCGAGCTCGGCAATATTCTTATGGATAAGAAGACTTTCTGCAGTGTTACAAACCGAAATTCTTCTTGTTTTTGCGTTGTTGACAATTTTTACAGCCATATCAATGTCTGCAAATTCGTCAATATAAACATGACAGTTACCTGCTCCGGTTTCAATTACAGGCACCGTTGAATTCTGCACAACTGCATTGATAAGCTTAGCGCTGCCTCGAGGAATAAGAATGTCAATATAACCATTCATCTTCATAAGTGCATTCGCACTTTCTCTTGATGTGTCCCTTACCAACTCAACAATATCAGGATTATAACCTTCTTTTGCGATAGCATCTCTCATAACGTCCATAATGGCTGAATTCGAGTTAAAAGCCTCTTTGCCACCACGGAGAATTGCTGTATTACCTGATTTTATACTGAGAGCAGCCGCATCGCTTGTAACATTTGGTCTTGCCTCGTAAATGATACCGATTACACCCAAAGGAGTGCTGACTCTCTGGATTTTCATACCATTTGGTCTTTCGGTTTCCCAAAGGACTCTGCCAACGGGGTCAGGAAGTGCAATTACTCCTTCAACACCCTGTGCCATGCTCTCAATTCTATCAACATTAAGCATCAAACGGTCTAAAAGTGACTCTGCCATCCCGTTTTCTCTGCCGTTTTTAAGGTCAAGAGCATTTGCTTCTAAAATCTTGTCACAATTCTCACGAAGAGCAGTTGCAATTGCTTTAAGTATTCTGTTTTTATCATCAGTTGATGCAACCGCGAGCTTAACTGACGCATCTTTTACTCGTTTACCGATTTCTGTGAGCATAAAATCACTTACCTTTAAAGAATGTGCCGACTTGTTTTCCGTCGAGAGCCTTATATATATCTGTTGGGTTTTCACCATTCATAACAATTGTGTCAATTCCTGCAGCCATAGTAATTTCTGCAGCATGAAGCTTTGTTACCATTCCGCCTGTGCCGAGCGTTGAGCCCTTACCACCTGCGATTTTATATAACTCATCATCAATTTCAGTTACAAGAGAAATTAATTTTGCATCTTCATTCTCGTTTGGATTCGAGTCGTAAAGACCATCAATATCTGAAAGAATAATGAGTGCATCTGCATTTATAAGCTTTGCAACGATTGCAGAAAGAGAATCGTTATCACCATAAACAATTTCTTCAACTGCAACACTGTCATTTTCATTGATAACGGGAATTGCACCAAAATCGAACAATTTATTGAATGTATTAACAAGATTCTGTCTTCTCTCTTCATTTTCAACGTCACTTTTTGTTATAAGCAACTGTCCTACTGTATGACCATATTCACCGAAAAGCTTGTCATACATAAACATCAATTCACATTGACCGATTGTTGCCGCAGCCTGTTTGCCCGCTGTATCGGCAGGTTTTTCTTTAAGTCCTAATTTACCGACACCAACACCGATTGCACCACTTGTAACGAGGGCTACCTCAATTCCTGAATTAACAATATCAGAAAGTACACTTACAAGTTTGTGCATTCTTCTAATATTTGTTTTGCCCGTACTGTATGTAAGTGTTGATGTGCCAACCTTTACAACAATTCTTTTAACATCTTTTAAAACAGCCATTATTTATGCCTTCTTGCTTATAAAAGTTTAATCATAATATTTTAACATATTTTTTTCGCTTTAACAACCACTTTATTATATTTATATGTGTAACAATAAACATTTCTTTTCATAATATGGTACTGTCAGTTGATAATTTATGGGAGGAAATGCTATGTCAGAAAATAAAAACTGTACACCCACAAAGATAAAAGAAGCTGTCTGCATTGATACCAACAGAGTTTACGACTCCTGTGCAGACAAGGACTGTCTTGAAGATTTAAGAGTTTATTTCACGAATTCTGCACAATGTATCATTGACCGAGCAACAAATGTCCGTTGCAGGGGTGCCGAAGTACTTAATGCCTTTATCGAAGTTGAAAAAGTGCCTTTTAACAGAGGCTATTATTCCGTTGATGTTACTTATTATTTCAAAGTCTGTCTTGATGTGTTTACTGGACACACAAACCCACCCTGCATGGTGGAAGGTCTTGCATCATTCTCAAAGAAATGCATTCTTTACGGTTCAGAAGGTAATGTAAAAGTCTTTTCATCCGAATTTGTATGCAACGATATTGACGAGCAACTTGATATGGTCAGCACCAATCCAAAGGCAAAAGTGCAGACTGTTGACCCTATCTGTCTTGATGCAAAACTCCGTAATGCCAACGAGTGTTCAGCATATTGCTGTTGTTGTCAACCGTCACGACTCCCCCGCTGTGTATGCCGTTGCTTTGAGGGAGATTTTGACTGCTACGACGATGACCCAAAGAAAGCAGTTACCGTTACACTTGGTATTTTCACAATTATTCAGCTTGAAAGAGATGTGCAGATGCTCATTCCTGCCTATGATTTCTGTATTCCAAGCAGAGAATGTGCCTGTGACAATGAGAATCCATGTGACGCATTCAGAAGAATCCAATTCCCAATTGATGAATTTTTCCCACCTAAAGAAGGTTGCTTGAAAGACAGCTATCGACCAACCTGTGCTTGTGGAGATTAATGAACAATTTAAATCTGTCGGGATAAATTATGTCTGTGTCATTCTGAGGAACGAAGTGACGAAGAATCTCTGTTGGTTGATATATTCCTTTGGTAGAGATTCTTCGCTTACGCTCAGAATGACCTACCCAATTAGTTGTTTTGTTCGACAAACCTCAATTTATACAACAAAGCCCCCACAAAAATTGTGGAGGCTTTAAATTTTAATTAATATTAGTCGTTGTTTCTTCTCTTGTGGAAACGACGGTTGTTGTCACGCTTCTTTGGTTCTTCTTCGATTTCGTTTTCAGGAGTAAGTCCCTTAACTTCGATAAGAGCGTCACGACGAGAAAGGTTAAGTCTGCCCTGGTCGTCAATTTCAAGTACCTTTACAAGCACTGTGTCGCCAACATTAACAACATCTTCAACCTTTTCTGTGCGTTTAACATCAAGACGGCTGATGTGAACAAGTCCTTCTTTACCAGGAGCGATTTCAACAAAAGCACCGAAGCTCATAAGACGAGTTACAACACCGTTATAGATTGCACCAATTTCTGGGTCTTTTGCGATAAGTTCAACAATTGAAAGAGCACGTTTTGCATTGTCAATGTCAATACCTGAAATGAATACGCGTCCGTCTTCTTCGATGTCAATCTTAACTTCGCAATCTGCCTGAATCTTCTGGATAACTTTACCCTGTTTACCGATAACATCACCGATTTTTTCTGGGTCAATCTTTGTTGAGAGCATTTTGGGAGCATATTTTGAAAGTTCTGCTCTTGGCTCTGAAATACAAGGAAGCATAATTTCATCAAGAATATATTCTCTTGCTTTGTGTGTCTTTGCAAATGCTTCTTTAATGATTTCAGGTGTAAGGCCGTGTACTTTAAGGTCCATCTGAATTGCTGTGATACCTTTCTTTGTACCTGCAACTTTGAAGTCCATATCGCCATAGAAGTCTTCAAGACCTTGAATATCAACCATTGTCATAAAGTCGCCGTAAACGCCTTCATCACCTGTGATAAGACCGCAAGAAATACCTGCAACAGGAGCCTTGATTGGAACACCTGCTGCCATAAGAGCAAGTGTTGAACCACAGATTGAACCCTGTGATGTTGAACCGTTTGAAGAAAGGACTTCTGATACAACACGGATAGCATATGGAAACTCATCAACTGATGGGATAACAGGAACAAGAGCCTTTTCTGCAAGAGCACCGTGACCGATTTCACGACGGCCTGGTCCACGAGATGGCTTTGTTTCACCAACAGAGTATGATGGGAAATTGTAGTGGTGGATATATCTCTTTTCTGTCTGCTCATCAAGACCGTCAAGAAGCTGTGCGTCACCCATAGGTCCAAGTGTTGCGATTGAGAGAACCTGTGTCTGACCACGAGTAAACATACCTGAACCGTGAGCACGTGTGATAAGGTCAATTTCTGCATTAAGAGGACGGATTTCGTCAATACCACGACCATCTACACGCTTATGCTCGTCTTTAAGCCATGCACGAACAACGTGTTTCTGAACAAGATACATAATCTCGTCAAGCTTTGCTTCGTTGCCTTCAAATCTTTCGTCAAACTTTTCGTGAACTGCTTCGTAAATTGGAAGAAGTGCTTCATCACGAACAAGCTTGTCGTCTGTATCAAGAGCTTTTTTAACATCTTCAATGCAGAATTCTTCGATTTCTGCCATAATTTCTGGGTCTGGGTCAGAAGATTCATAACTGAACTTTGGTTTGCCAACTTCATCAACAATACCCTGAATGAATTTAACGATTTTCTGGTTTTCTGCGTGACCTGCCATGATAGCATCAAACATTGTATCATCATCGATTTCATTTGCGCCTGCTTCAATCATAGCAACAAGGTCAGCAGTAGAAGCAACTGTCAAAACAAGGTCTGACTTTGCTCTTTCTTCAAGATTTGGGTTGATAACGATTTTGCCTTCAACAAGACCAACGTTAACACCTGAAACCGGGCCGTCCCATGGAATATCTGAAATTGCGATTGCTGCTGAAACACCAATCATAGCTGTGATTTCAGGTGAGCAATCAGGGTCAACTGACATTACAGTTGCAACAACTGAACAGTCATTTCTAAGGTCTTTTGGGAAAAGTGGACGAATAGGTCTGTCAATGCAGCGTGATGTAAGGATTGCCTTTTCACTTGCTCTGCCTTCTCTTCTCTGGAATGAGCCAGGAATGCGTCCTACTGAGTACATTTTTTCTTCATAGTCAACTGAAAGTGGGAAGAAATCAACACCTTCTCTTGGTTTTGCAGAAGCAGTTACTGTACAAAGAACTTCTGTTTCACCGTAACGAGCAAGAATAGCCGCATTAGCAAGACCTGCCATTTTGCCTGTTTCAAGAGTCATTTTTCTGCCTGCGAGTTCAGTTTCCCATACTTTAAAATTCTTGAAAAACATATTTTTTTCCTTCCTTTACTATTTGTTTTTTCTGTATCGGGGTAAAAATCTGTTTAGCAATAAATACAACCTTTAACACAAAATTAAAAGCTCTATTTACCGCTAAGCTTTGAATTTTCACCCCGAAAAATACTTGCTTTAAAAGCAATTCAAGGCAGATAAGCGAAAACTTATCTGCCTTAATTTGTTGTGATTACTTACGAAGACCAAGTTTTGCAACGATTGCACGGTATCTTTCGATATCCTTCTTCTGAAGGTATGCGAGAAGATTTCTTCTGCGACCAACCATTTTAAGAAGGCCACGACGTGAGTGGTGGTCTTTCTTGTTAGCCTTAAGGTGCTCAGTTAAGTCGTTAATTCTCTTTGTGAGAACAGCGATTTGAACTTCTGGAGAACCTGTGTCGCCTTCGTGAGCAGCGTATTCAGCCATGATAGCCTGCTTTTCTGCCTGTGTCATTGATTTTCACCTCATTAAATAATAAATTTATGCTCAAATGCCCCAGATGAAAGTAGGTGAACTCCCTTTTGGGATTGCTCAATCACCCGAGTGCACAGAGATAGCCTTGATAGTATAACACAAGATTTTTCAAAAATCAAGTATTTTTTTAATTCAGTATTGTTCCGCTTTGCTGTGAATTGGTTACATCTGAATTTTTGTCAAAATATGCCTTGTAAACTTCTGCAACATAATTGCCCAAACCACCTGATGAAACATTCTCAATCGCGATTACAACTGCAATCTGTGGATTGTCTGCAGGGGCAAACGAAATCATAAAACCATTAGTATATGCAACATATACGTCTCCCACTTTTTTCTTTGCCTGTGCAGTACCCGTTTTTGCTGCAACACTATAGTCAAGCGCTTGGAACGCATAGAGAGTATTAGCCATTGAAACCATACCTCTTTTTGCTGCCATAATAGATTCCTGTGATGCCGTTACCTTGCTTAAAACAACAGGCTCTGCCTCATAATAAGTTTGTGAGTAGTCAAAGGATTTTATACTCTTGACAAAATGTGCTTTATACTTTGTTCCACCATTTGCCAAGGTCGCTGCATAAGCACAGAGTTGAATTGGTGTGAAAAGGTTGTCCGACTGACCAATGGCAGCCTGAACAGTATTACCGGGATACCAGATTCCGCCTGCTGCCTCACGGTTTTCCTTACTTGCAACAACACCCTTTGCTTCAGTAAGCTCAACACCTGTTTTCTGTCCAAGTCCAAACATAGTGAAATAGTGGTTAAGTTTTGAAATACCGAGCATCCTACCCACTTCATAAAAGTATGTGTTACAAGAATAGGTTATAGCCTGTGTAAGATTTATATATTTTCCACCATGGTTATGCAAACCAACGCAATTAAGGGGCAAATCCTTAAAATATGTGTAAGTAAGATTACACTTAATACCGGATTCGGTTGTTACAATGCCTTCTTCAAGACCTGCAATACCAACAATGGGTTTTACTGTTGAGCCCGGAGCATAGGTACTTCTTAATGCTCTGTTCCACAATGGTGCTGTTTTGTCCTGATTAAGTTCAACTATGTTTTCTTTATATGTTTCCAAGTTATATGACGGATATGAAGCGCAGGCAAGAACAGAAAAGTCATTTACGTCCATAACAACAATACTACCTGCAGTTGCAACCTTGTCCGACTCAACTGTACTGTGAATTTTTGACGACAAAATATCCTGAACTTTTTTCTGGAAATCTCCGTCTATTGTCAGAATAACATTATTACCATTAACAGGTTGTGTTGTAATAGCATCGGTTTTGCTTCCGTCAGAATTTGTAGATGTTGTGAGAATTCCGTTTGTGCCACGAAGTTCTTCCTCTAACGCACTTTCAATACCGAATTTACCGATTTTGTCCGTCATTCCATAGGCGCGGAGTTTCAGGATTTTGAGTTCTTCTTCTGTTAATCCCTCTGCCTTAATGGCCTCCTGATATTCTTCATTAACATTTGCATATTCTTCTGCACTGATAGAATCGTAGTATCCGATAATATGAGGTGCGATTGCTCCGTCATAATATGCTCGTCCTGTATCAACACGCACGTCAACACCTAAAAAGAATCTGCTTTGCTCTTTCAGGTATGAGACCAATTCAGCAGACACATTTTCTGCTATTGTATAAGGATTATTAACGGAAAAATCTGCTCTTACCATAGCAATATAAACAGAAGAAACTCGAATTGCATCTTCAACTGACATTTCTTTCAAATCATAATAATCGCACAACGCATCAAAGCAGTTTTGTGCTGTTGCATAACTGTTAAGATTGAGATAATCCTTTTTGAAGAGGAAAGTTTTTAAGCTTTCACTGTCTTCTTTATAAACAATTACACCGTTAACAATGTCCAAAGGAGTGAGCGAATTAAACTCTACTTCATATTCATCGAAAGTCTTTAATAAGGCAAGTATTATTTCATTTCGTTCCTTTTTCTTTGATGCTTTTGGAAAATATGATGCATCTATAAAAACGGAATTTGAACTTGTGTTATACACCAATGCTTTTCCGTTGCTATCAAGAATTTCTCCACGCAACGCTTGAATTTTTGTGTTTGCAGAAGAAAGAAAGAAGTTTTTTGATGAGTATTCATCCCTCATCAAAACCTGTATTCTAAAAAGGTCGGCTGCAAAAAATGAAAACGCAAAAAGAATAGCAGAAACAAATGCTGTTGTTCTTACTTTAAAGCTATATGCTTTCTTCATTTTTCCACCGTCCTTTCTTTTCTTATCAATTAGTATTCTGTGTAATCAAATGAAAATTTTCTATAAATAGTTCTTATGAGAAGATACCATAATGGTGTAAAAACAAGTGTATAAATCGCCATTGGAATATAATATCTGAAGAATATTGCTCCTGCATCATCAATTCCCCTTGCAGAGATAAAGAATAACACATAGGTAATTAAATATATAAGGGTTATTCCTGAATTCATAATGGTATAAGTCACAATATTGTTTCTCATAAAAATTCTTAACAACACACCACAAACGGCACAAGCACCCATAAGATAAAAGGCGTTGTATCCGTCCGCTGTAACTGTAACTGTATCCCACAATGCACCGGCTAAAAGTCCTGCTCCGGCACCTACCAGTTCACCCTCAAACATTGAAATGCAAACTGCAACAGAAATCAGCAAAAGTGGTCTTACTGATGCTATTTCAGGAAAAATGCAAATGGTATTCTGAAATATATGAGCAAGAAAAATTATTAAAGCGTATGTCAAATATCGCTTTGTTTTTATTTTTGTCTGAACAGTCATAATTTTTATTCTTCCTCAAAAGATGTAATAACAAAGCAGTCGTGAATTTCTTTTGAATTAACAGTCGGCTCGATTATTGCGTAGGCGGAAAGGTCTGTTTCACTTTTCTGAACATCTTTTACGACACCAATTATCAAATCTTTTGGGAAAATGCCACCTGTACCAGACGAGCACACAATACCACCCTGAGATATGGCAGTATCTGTCTTTAACCCTGCAAGTTTACATTTACCGTCAACAGATAATTTATAATCGGCACAAACATAGCCTAATTCACCTGTTCGGATTTCGTAAGCTGCGACATTAACAGATGGGTCAAAAACTGAACGCACAACGGATGATGTTGGATTTACTTCCGTTACAACACCAATAAGATATTCACCTGAAATAACTGCATCATTAACTTTTACCCCGTGTTTAGAGCCTTGGTCAATAGTAAAAGAACCAAATATCTCTGCAGAATCTCTGCCGATTACAGTTGCATGAACCCATTTGTAATCGGGGTTTTTTTCACGGACATCAAGAAACTCCTCATATGTTGCAAGTTGTTTTTTTGTCTTTTCGTAATCAACCAATTGCTTTTGATATTCTGCTACTTGTTCTTCAAGTTCTGTTAGCCTGTCCTGATAGGATTTTGATGAGATAAATCCACCTGTCAAAGCATCGAACTTTGCAGAAAAATATGACGCAACATCCTGTAATGGGGATGTAATCACACTTACAACCTTTGTCAACGGTGAAGTTGATGTTGCAGTAAGGGTTGCCATAATTGATGCAGAAAGAAGAACTATCGCAACAGTTATCAAAACCTTAAATGTTGTACTTTTAAAGAAATTGTTCATAATTAAATATTTCCTTTTTCCAAGCAGATTCCCATACCTGCTGCAACACAATCCATTGGGTCAACAGCAACGTGAACAGGAATTTTTGTTTCATTTGAAATAAGCTTATCAATCTCACGAAGTAATGCTCCGCCACCTGTAAGCATAATACCGTTATCAACAATATCTGCAAGTAATTCCGGTGGAGTTTTTTCAAGAGTTGCACGAACTGCTGCAAGAATCTGTGCAAGTGGCTCGGATAATGCTTCTCTTACATCTTCGGATGTGATTTCCACATTCTTTGGCAAGCCGTTTAAAAGGTCTCTGCCACGAACATCCATAGCACCTTCGCCATCGTAACTCATTGCTGAACCGATTTTAATTTTGATTTCTTCAGCAGTTCTTTCACCAATAAGCACATTGTGTTTTTTGCGTATGTACTCAATGATTGCCTCGTCAAAATCATCACCTGCAATACGACATGACTTTGCAGTAACAATATCTCTGTAAGAAACAACTGCAACCTCTGTTGTACCACCACCGATATCAACAATCATGCTTCCCACAGCCTCAGTAACAGGTAAGCCTACACCGATAGCTGCTGCCAATGGTTTGTGAATAAGTGAGGCATATTTTGCACCGGCATCTCTCGCTGCATCGTGAACAGCCTTTCTCTCAACCTCTGTGATACCTGACGGAACACAGATGAGAACTCTTGCTCTTGCGAAAGGCGAACGATTTATTACTTTTTTAATGAATGTTTTAAGCATATCAGATGTGATTTCGGAATTGATAATAACACCATCCTTCAATGGCTTTACCGCTGTAATTGAACCCGGTGTTCTTCCTATCATCTCTTTTGCTTCGTTTCCTACTGCTACAACTGAAGGTGGGTCAAGTTTTTCATTAACTGCCACAACAGAAGGCTCACGAAGGACAATTCCTTTTCCTTTAAGATATACAATTGTGTTGGCTGTGCCCAAATCGATACCGATATCTTGTGCAAATAACATTTCAACATCTCCTAATTTATATAAAGAAATAAAAACACAGTTAATCTATTTTATTATAACAAAACTGCGGATATTATACAATACCCGCAGTTGAAAATTCATGTTTTTTTCAAAAAAATAAAACGCCCATCCTAATGGATAGACGCTTTTGTTTGTGTCGGCATTACCTATTTTTCCGGGCCGCTTCCAGCCAAGTATCTTCGGCGCAAATGAGCTTAACTACCGTGTTCGGGATGGGAACGGGTGGACCCTCATTGCAATCAACACCGACTCACGAAACACTTTATCTCGTGAACGCAAGAGATATTCTAACAGAACAAAATACAAAATGCAAGTGTTTTTTTCAATTTTTTTCACTTTTTACATTTTATACAAATGCTCAACAATTTCTCAATTATATTAAGTAAAAATATACAATAAAATAGAGCAGAGTTGCGAAATTCTCCAAACTCTGCTCATAAATTTTATTCAAACGCCTTTGACAAATCAAGAATTACACATTCTCTGCCGCGGTTAGGGTCTGCCAACATATACATAACTGTATGGTCATCTATAAAAGAAAGATTCTTTGACAAGTTGTTGACATTAGAATAGTTTTCTTCCTGATACTTTGCATATTCGCCTGTCTGAATGTTATACACATGTACCTGATAGTCCATAACGTTATCCATTATACCCATAACCACAAGGTATTTACCGTCAGGACTCACTTTCATAATCTCAGGTGATGTCATCTTGTATCCCACAAGCAAGGTTTCTTTACCTGTTTTAAGGTTATACAAAGTGCCTTTTTCCTTATCAAGGATATATTCGTCAGCAAAGATACATCTGTTTGTTGACCCTGTGAATTCAAACACCACAGACTCTTTGCCGTCTGCATATTTGTAAACATTAAAGCCTGTTTCTGTATATCTCATAAATATTACAGCATCACCATCTACAAGCAACATTTTATTGGCGATATTCTTTATTGCTACTTTTTCATTGTTTCCACTCTTGATAAAGATATCATCTTTACCTGCAGACATATCGTAGTTTCTGCCTGAAAGATATGGCACTTTTCCGTTTGTAGCATTATAGCCTTCTGTTGTAAGGACACAGAAATCTTCAACATAAGTACCTGTTGTTGGGTCGGTTTCTCTGCTTGCAACACTTAAAAATCTTGAGCATTTGCCCGAACTGAGATTAACAGTATAACTTTCTGTCCATCTGTCATATTCTTTTTCAAGGTCGGCCGCCGATGTTATCTTTGCAACAAGAAGTGCATCATCGCTTGAGCCATAGCCCTTTGGCATATTTGTAAGTTTAAACATTATCAGTTGAATATTGAAAAGATTGATATTTTGATGCTGGTCAGGACGGAACAAACCTACGCCGAAAACATCTTCTCCAACCTTAACATAATCTATTGTAACAGGCAATTTCGCAGGCCCAAAGTTAACCGATGCACTAAGCGTTCCTGTTGACTTTACAGGTACCATCTGATTATCTCTGTACTGGTAATACTGAAGACCGTAATCTGATGAGAACATATAGAATACGTTTGGAATATCGCTCTGCACATAGTTTCTTAAAGAGCCTTCACGTGAAACCTGAATTTTTGCAAGGTCCTGTTCTGCAACAGTTGTCTGCTCATCACTGCTTGTCGGAGAGCCATCCATAGGCAAATATTTTACCACAACAAAAGCCATTGCAAGAACAACGGCAACCAAAGCAAGTACTATTGTAATATAGTCTTTTTTGGTTACAGGCTCTGCCAACTCACCTTTTTCTTTTTTCTCTTTAGGTGGTTTTGGTTCTTTCACCTTTTTCTCTTTAGGTGGCTTTGGTTCTTTAACTTTCTTTTCTTTGACCTGTTTTGGTTCTTCCTTTTCTTCGGTGACAACCAAAGGTGCAACCGTCATAGAAACCGGTTCGTTTTCAGGAACAACAGGTTCTTCCTTGCCAAGGACAGAATTAACAATCTCATTGATTTCTTCGTCATCTTTAAAATTGTACTCAAAGAAATCTTCTTCGTTATTTTCAACAGATGGTAAAACAATTTCTTTAGGTTGGTCAGGTTGTGTTACAGGCTCCTCTGTTTCTTTGTTTTCAACTATTGTTCCTTCATCATCTTTTACAATTTTATATTTTTCAAAAAGTGATTTTTTGTCTTCCAAAATAACACCTCCGTGGAATGTGTGTATTTATTATACATTCTTTATTATTTTATTGCAACAAAAAAATAGGGGCAGATTTTTCCACCCCCATATTTTGTTATTTCAATTCGTTAAGCTCCTTGAAGTTTTCTTTGTTTGACTTATAAAGCTTTTTGAACACTTCAAAGTTCCTGTCGTAAACAGCCTTGTTTTCCTTGTTAGGGATATATGTGTTTGTTGCAGGGATAAGCTTCTTTGCATCCTTAACGCTTGGGATGATACCTGCATTAACCGCAATAAGCACAGCAGCACCCACAGAACCAACGTTTTGAGGACTTGCAACGGTTTCAATTACTCTGCCTGTGCAGTCGGCAAGAATCTGAGCTGTCACACCTGACAAAGCACCACCGCCAACAAAACGAATTGTCTTTGAAGTTTTAACCTTCTTTTCCTCTGTTTCAATGAACCAACGGAGATGGAAGCAAACACCCTCAACAACCGCTCTGATAAGCTCGGTTTTACCTGTATCAAGACTGATATTAAAGAACATACCACGAGCATTCGGGTCCTCAAACGGACAACGGTTGCCGTGAAGCCATGGTGTGAAGATTACTCCGCCACTGCCTGCAGGAATTGAATCAACAACCGCCATCATATAGTCATAAAGATTTGTATAAACAACCTCCATATCAGCAGTTTTGCGTTTGAGAGCATGTTGTTTGTCAAGATAAATATCGATTTCGTCAAGAGCCAAGTGGTCTTTAACCCATTCTACGCACTTACCTGCTGTTTCAAGCTCACCGAAGTAGTTATAAATGCCATCTTCTGCGCCTACAACCGCCGCCATCATTGTGTTTGAGTCAACAACGCTCTTGTCAGTAACTGTTGAAACCCAACCTGATGTACCCTGATAAATATGAGTATCACCAAGCTCTGTTGCACCTGCACCAACACCGATAAGAGTAGCATCACCGCCACCACCATAAACTGCAATTCCGGGAACAAGACCTAATTCCTCAGCCTGTTGAGGACGAAGCTCACCGATTTTTTCTGTACAGTCTGCGATACGAGCAAGGTGCTTCATATCAACACCTAAAAGTTTACATACCGTAGGACTCCAATCCTGCTTTTTTAGGTCATAGAGAAGTGCGCCGAAAGCAGAGTCCTTTGTCATTACGAACTCACCTGTCATACGACAGATAAGATATTCCTTAACATCAAGCCATTTATGTACTCTCTTGAAGTTTTCAGGCTCGTTAGCCTCTGTCCACTTGTATTTCCATACAGGGTCCTTAACGCTTAATGCCGCCGCGCCTGTAATTGCAAGTGATGGGAGGAGCTTAAAGATGTTACCGCCTGCAACTTGTGGTCCGTATGCCATACCCTTTTTGATTTCTTCAGTAGCTCTCTGGTCCATATAGCTGAATGCACGACGAACATGGTTTCCGTCTTTATCAACAAGCACCAAGCCCTGCATCTGTGAGCAGAATGAAATACCATAAATTTCTTTAGGGTCAACACCTGATTCTGCAATAACCTTCTTTGATGTTGAGCACATTGCTGCCCACCATTCATTTGGGTCCTGTTCAGCACCACCATTAGGCATAATATAGAGTTTATAGCCCTCACTTGCTGCTGAAATAAGTTCAATTGTCTTGCCTATTTTAAACAAACAAGTTTTAACACCAGTTGTACCAATGTCAAACGCAAGAGCATAAATTTCTTTTTCCATTTTCATTTTCTCCTTCAACTACAAAAGTTGTATACTAAATAATATTATCACAAACAATTATTTTTGTACAGTATTTTTTATTCGGATTTCATTTGTTTCATTTCTTTTCTGAACACAAAGAAAAAGACAAGTGATGCCGTAACAATGGAAATCGCATCGGATACAGGCTCTGCAAGGAATACCGCAAAAACCTTATCCTCAAAGAAATTAGGTAAAATGTAAATCAGCGGAACAAGAAGTATCACCTTTCTTAAACACGCAATAAAAAGTGATGCCTTTGCTTTTCCCAACGCGATAAGTGTCTGCTGAATTGCCATTTGAATTCCAAAGAAAGTCATTGCACATCCGTAAAGACGTATAGTCCATGTGGCTGTGTCCATAAGTTCAGGATTGTCGTTGAAAATACCTATAAAAAACTGTGGAAACAGTTCAACAGATGCACCGAACACAAAAATATAAGTAAAGCAGATAATCAGAAATGCTTTAAAGGCTTGTTTTACTCTGTCAGCATTTTTTGCACCATAGTTATAGCTAATAATAGGCTGAGCCCCCTGACCAATACCTTGTGCCGGTACCCAAGCCATTTGGAATACTGTTGTGCAGATTGTCATAGCACCAACAGCAATGTCCCCACCATATTTTTGTAAAGAGGAATTGAACGAAATATTTATAACTGCTTCTGTGACATTCATAATAAAAGGAGAAACGCCGAGAGCAAATACGGGAAGAAGAATTTTTGCATTTGGCAAAAGGTTCTCTTTTTTGATTTTAAGTTTCGTCTGTTTTCCCATAAGAAAAGCAAGCACCCAGATTGCCGAGATTGCCTGTGAAATTATTGTGGCAAGTGCTGCACCTTGAACACCCATTTTGAAAACAAAAATAAATATTGGGTCAAGAACAATATTGCAAATTGCACCAATAAGTACTGTTGCCATACTGATTTTTGTAAAGCCTTGAGTTGTAATGAACATATTAAGTCCCATGCTTAACATAACAAAAATCGAGCCTGCAACATAAATTTTCATGTATGGCAAAGCATATATAATCGTATCCTCGCTTGCACCAAAGAACATTAAAAGTACTTCGCCAAAAATTGAAAAGACAGTTGTTAGAATTACTGAAAATAAAAGAAGTAATACAAAACAGTTACCAAGAATTTTCTCCGCTCTTTTTATATCACCTTTTCCCATTTCAATCGCCGCTCTCGGTGCACCACCTTGGGCCACAAGCATTGTAAATGCTGAAATCAATGTAATAATCGGCACACAAAGACCTACACCTGTAAGAGCTGCTGTGCCCACGTCTTTCATATGACCTATGTAAATTCTGTCAACAACATTATAAAGCAGATTTACAATCTGTGCCAGTATTGCAGGAACGCTTAATTTGATTATAAGTTTCCATATAGGCGCAGTAGCTAACTGCCCTGAAATATCATGTTTTTTATCCACTTTATCACCTGATTAAATGCTCATGTTTTTTTATATATTCCGCAAATTCTTTTTCATCCAAATATTCTGTTAAACAACCTACACCTGTAACACATTTTCCGCCGGTAATATTACCTGCTAAAATACATTTTCTAAAATCAAAATCATTATATAAGCCATAGATAAATCCCGAAAGAAAGGTATCCCCTGCACCGGTTGCATCAATGCACTTGAATTCATCTATGTTATCTATTACAAAATAGTCACCATCAAAACCTGCACAACCATCTTTGCCAAGTTTCACGATAGGCTTTTCAAAATGCTCGCCTAAAATTTTAAGTGCTTCTTTGTAGTCTTTTGTTCCGGTGAGTTTTTCAGTTTCGTCAATATTGGGAGTGTAATAATCTGCAATTTCAATTAAATCCTTATGCTTTTCAAAGGACATATCATCACTATAACCCGTATCAAGGACTAAAATTGTACCCTCTTTTTTGAGTTTTTTATAAACAGGAATAAGTTTTTCCTGCATGGCAACAACTTTTGCACCTTTAAGACAATTATATATTTTCTCAAGCATCTCGTCAGAATAGTTTTCTGTGCCACCATATGACACAAAAGTTCTGTCTTTTTCCGTAATAATTGCAGACGTAACATTCAGCGGAAAATTCTTACTTTTAAAAATTTCGTATTTCGTACCACTTTTTTGGAGTTCACCTTTTGCAAACTGAGAAAACATATCGTCACCTAAAAATGTGCCGATTTTAGAGGGTATGCCCAAACGAGAACAGTTAATCATTGTTGCAGGCAAACCACCGCCAAGACACACCTTAAAATCCTTGCAGTAAATTTCTTCACCCTCGTTTGGAATTCTTGGCATACCTGAATAGAGCAAGTCCACATTTAATTTTCCAAAAGCTGCTACAAAACTCATTTCCATTCTCCCGTAAAGTCTTTGTTAAGTTCAATATATTCGTCCACAAGTTTTTCTGCAAGTGAATATGAACCAACCAAAGGGTGCAAATACAAACAGTCAACAGCACTTTCTCTGTCACAATTTATAATCGCCTTTGATGCAAGTCGTTCATAAGCCTTGACTCTTGTGATAATTTCTTTATTTTCAAATGGGACATCACCAATTTTTATTGGTGTTACTTTTCCGTCCTTAATTTCACAAGAAATCTCAACAGTATCACTCTCGTCAAGAAAATCTATCGCTTCATTATCATTCGGAACACAAGCAATAACTTTTTTGTTGCTTACAGAATTTTTAGCATCAATAATACCAAGTGCAACACCTGCGTAGCCACCGTCATCGGGAGCATACATATCAAAATGCCATGTGGAATTTCTTTTCTCCCCTGTTTCACTTGCCATATATGAATTTTCACGAAGTCCATAGTAATAGTCAAAAATTTCAAGTGCTTTTTCGAAGTCCTTTTCGATATCAACCTTTGACAATTCTTCTGTCATTTTCTCATTTATATCTGCAATCTGCTCGCCACGTGTACGCTCTGCCTTGAGAATATTCTCCACAGCCTGTTCACGATTATAAAAATAGTACATATATTCATTTGGCACATACTGTTTACGCATTAAGAATTCTTTACTGAAATAACGTAAATCTGTATTTTCATAAGCGTTATCGTCACTTACAATTTTTCTCGTAATGTCAACACCGTCAGCCTTGATATATTTAAAGAAAGACAAATGATTAAGTCCATAGCAAAGTGCATCAAGATAGTTTTCAGAATATCCGTACAACTCTTCAAAACGACGCAACATTCCGCTTGGTGCGTCGCAAATACCATATGTAAAATCATATCCCATGTCACGAAGTGTCTGTGACACAACACCTGCAGGGTTTGTGAAATTAAACACCATAGCACTCGGCTTTGCATATTGCTTTACAAGTTCACAATATTCTTTAAGGGCAGGAATGCTTCTCATAGCAAAGGAAAAACCTGCTGCACCAGTTGTTTCCTGACCGAGAATACCCATATTAAGAGCAATTCTCTCATCACGGCAACGCATTCTGTCCCCGCCTGCACGGATAGTTGTAATTACATAATCCGCATCGGTAATTGCTTCTTTACCGTCAGTAGTTAAGGTAAACTTCAACGCAGGACAAAGACGGCGAGAGACTTCTCTCGCCATCTTGCCGTAAATATTCAGTTTCTTTTCATTGTTATCCATAAAGACAAGGTCTGTTATCCCCATCTTTTCAGCTCTGCCCGCAATACTTTTAGCCAAAAACATTGACCGGACTCCGCCACCACCGATAACTGCAAGTTTCATAATATTCACCTATTAAAGCACATCGAAAACGTTGCTTTCACCTGTAATAAGGTTCATTGTAAGGCTCTTTTCAACGCCATCCTCTGTAAAGTCAAGACGAATTTCGTCTTCACCAACAAATTCTGCCATATTAACTTTATAAGCCTTATCCTTGAAGAAATCTTTAAGAACATCAATTCTGTTGTCGTCAAAGTCCCCTGCGTTATCAGATACGAAAAGGACATTACCACAAACAGAATTAACCTTGCCGTGAAGAAGCTTCTGTTCCCAGTTGTAACCAATATTGATGTCACGAAGGAAGAATACGTCAGGGTCATTACAGAATGCTCTGCCGTCAAGGTGATTACGGAAGATTGTATTTGTAATTGCATTCTGAGATGATGGGATTTCAGCATTAAATCTGATACCAGTTACGATTGAGTTGATGTTGAGACTCTTTTTAAGTTCAAATCTCCAGTTCTTGTTAACATCGCAAGAGATACGACAAGCATCAAAGATACCCATACAAGCACCAAGAGGCACACCACAACCAAGAATCCACTTGTCACCACAAGCTTCACGGAGCAAATCAACACCGTCGCACATGATTTCACCACGAGTTTTACCGTTTCTTGGCTCAATACACTGGCTGTAAAGGAAGTCAAGTTTTACCATGTCATATCCCCATACATTAAGGATTGTGTCAAAGAATTTCTTAATATATGCACGAACTTCAGGATTGTAAATGTCGAGAGTATATGCACCGCCCCAGCCTTGGCAACCAAGCATCTTTTTACCTGTTTTGTTCCATCTGATAAGCCAGTCAGGATGCTTTTTAGCAATCATAGAAGAGCATTGTGCAGAGAACGGAGCAACCCAGATACCTGCTTTATAACCTTTCTTGTGAATTTCGTCTGCGATATATTTCATACCCTTAGGGAATTTCTTATGGTCTGTAACAAGCCAGTCACCAACTGCGTGCTGATAACCGTCGTCAACCTGGAAGATGTTAACTTCTTCACTTGCTCTGTCAAGACCGTTAAGGTCACGAATGATAATATCTTCATTGATATTCTGGAAATAGTTGTACCATGATGTATAACCTGAAAGGTGTTTGATTTTTGGCTTTTTACATCCGACAAAGTCAAAGAAATATTTATCCATAACTTCATCCATGCCGCCTTCAATAACAGCAAGGTCGAACATTACATATTCCTGACCAGCTTTAAGACGAAGACCCTCAACATCCTTTTTGATGCTGAACTTTTCACCGTTCATATCAACTTCAAAAATTGTAAAGCCCTGACGCTCACTCTTTGAGCCGTAGAGTTTAATTTCGTTTTCGCCTTTTTCACGGAAGTAGCAATATGTATAACTGTGGAACTTACCTTTTTCACCGTAACAATCTGAGAAATGGTAGTCCCCTGAAAGTCCTGCAAAATGTGCTGTGAACTTTGTAATTCTTGCAGGTTCAAAAAGTCCGTCAAACTTATCCTCTTTTGAGAATTCACGGGAAGTTGTCCATGCCTGATAACCATTTGCATAGAACAAATCGTCATCATCAAAGTCCTTATCATATGTTACTGCAAGACTTTTCATTTCAATGTCTTTCTTTGCAGTGAAAACACCTTTGATAAAGCCGTCTTTCTTTTCATAATCAAATGAAAAATACTCGTTGTTAAATTCTTTACAACCAACAACGGCGTCTTTGTCCATTAATTCTGCATAAAATTTACACATAAAAATTCCCCTTAAAAAGTTATTCAAAATATTTTATCATATAGAATATCTAAAATCAATAAGAAACTATTTTATTACCGCTCAATGTGTTCAACAAATTTGAATTTGTCGGGATGAATAACGAGCGCAAAATGCAAAGTGCAAAGTGCAAAACGTTGGAACTGCGTTGCAATTATAATGCCTCCCTCTGACGAGGTGCGGGTGTCCGGTGGACACCTCTGCGAAGCAGAAGCACCGACCGAGCCGGCAGGCGAGACTTAGGTGGATTTGCCGCAAGGCAAAGACGGAGGGAGAGATAGTGAACAGACAAACTAACTACCCCTCAGTCAACTTTGTTGACAGCTCCCCTGACAAGGGGAGCCGAGTATCGTCCCTACGGAGTACATCCCGACAAATCCCAATTTATTCACTACGCTATTACATTCTGCACAAAATTATAATTTCTATTTTATTCATCCCGTCAAGTGACTTTTTCATATCTTTCAGTTATACTTTATTTAATTATCGCACGGGGGACTACGTTATGAATTTTGCAACACCTGCCGAAAGCAAAAGCGGAAAATATCTCTTCGCCTACTTTGTGGGAAATGAACCTGAACAAGAAAGAATTCACTTTGCAGTTAGTGAAGATGGATATAATTTTAAAGCATTAAATGAAAACAATCCTGTAATTATTCAAACAAAAGGTAAAAAATGTGTCCGCGACCCATACATTCTCAAAGGTCAGGACGGGTTTTATTATATTATCGGTACGGATATGAAATGTATTGAGGGTTGGACATCAAATCATTCTCTCGTTACTTGGAAATCAAAAGATTTAATCCGTTGGACGGACGAAACAATTATTGATATGCGTGATTTTGGTGGTGATTTTGCCACAACTACGCGAGCATGGGCACCACAGGCATATTGGGACAAAGAAGAAAATGCATATATGGTTTACTGGGCGCATTCCGATGAAAAAAATGATGTTGCACAGATGTATTACGCCTACACAACGGATTTTAAGACTATAACCGAACCTAAACTCTTATTTGAAAGACCTGGCATCCAGACTATTGATGGTGATATTGCATATAGTGAAATAAACGGAAAATACTATCTCTATTTCAAACACGACGAGGACCAGACTATTGCTTATGTGACCGCTGATAAATTAAATGGTCCGTATTGTGACGATGCAGTTGTGGTTTCTCTTGCAAAAACAGGTGTTGAAGGTAGTGAAATCTATAACATAACTGGCACGAACCAATGGGTTATGATTATGGACGAATATGGCACGGACAGATTTTTTATGCAACAGACAACTGATTTCGAAAACTTTTTGCCCGTTAACCCCGACGATTACAGTATGACATTCAACCCTCGTCACGGTTCCGTTGTTGCAATTTCCAACGAAGACTATGAAAAGTTAGTTGCAATATATCTGTGATTTTGATAAAATGAATTATTCTTATTTTTAATGGTGAAAATATGAGTTTTATCCCTTATAATTCAAGAGATTTATTCTTTAAAGACAAATTCGGTAGCATTTCTGCAGGTGAAGAAATCCATCTTCGCCTTTGTATTCCACGCTCATTTTGTTGTAGTAATGCTATTTTTATGCTTCGTCGTGATGACGGGCATTATGAAGAAAGAAATATGCTTTGGGAAGGTCTGGCTGACGAAAACACCGAAATTTGGGGAATTCACACCGTCATAGAAAAAGAAGGTCTCTATTGGTACCATTTCGACTATGTTTCTTCCTATGGCAGAAGTTCAATTCTTCAAACAGAAGAAGGTATCGGCGATTTTGTAGGAGCACCAATTGCCCGAAAAGACTGGCAGTTAACAGTTACTGAAAAGATTTTTACAACTCCCGATTGGCTTAAAGGTGGAGTTATCTATCAGATTTTTCCTGACCGTTTTTACAATTCAGGAAATAAAAAAGAAAATGTACCCAACGACCGAAAACTCCGTACTGATTGGGGCAACGAGCCCGAATGGAGATCAACTCCTGACGGAAAAGTTCTAAATAACGATTTTTTTGGTGGTGACTTAAAGGGAATTACAGAAAAACTCCCATATCTTAAAGAGTTAGGAGTAACTTGTATCTATCTCAATCCGATTTTCGAGTCCCATTCAAACCATCGTTATGATACTGCTGATTACAGCAAAATTGACCCTCTTTTAGGAACAGAAAAGGACTTTAAAAATCTTTGTAACGAGGCTAAAAAATTGGGAATTCATATAATTCTTGACGGCGTTTTTTCCCACACCGGTGATGATAGTGTTTACTTTAACCGAAAAGGCAGATACAGCACTCTCGGTGCATACAATTCGCCTGAAAGCCCATATTACAAATGGTATAAATTCACAAACTACCCTGACAAATATCAGAGTTGGTGGGGGTTTGTAACTCTTCCCGAAGTCATTGAAGAAGGAGAAGAATATCGCGAATTCATCAATGGTAAGGGTGGAATAATTGAAAAGTGGCTTAAAGCAGGTGCTGACGGTTTCCGTCTTGACGTTGCCGACGAATTGCCCGATATATTTATTGATGAATTAAGAGCAAGACTTAAAGAAACCAAGCCCGATGCACTTTTGATGGGCGAGGTTTGGGAAGATGCCACAACAAAACATAGTTATGGCTCACGTCGTCGCTATCTTCTTGGTAGTCAGTTTGACTCAGTTATGAATTATCCCTTTGCAAATGCTATTCTCGATTTTTGTCGTAGTGGTAAGGCAGAAAGTTTTATGTCAACTATTATGCAGATTGTTGAAAACTATCCAAAACAATGCCTTGACGTTATGATGAATCATATCGGCACTCACGACACAGAAAGAGCAATTACCAAAATTGCAGGTGAATCCTGCGAATATCGTGACCGTCAATGGCAATCCTGTCATTCCTTGGGTGATAAATATGAAAAAGGCATCAGGCTTTTAAAATGTGCTGTTGCTTTGCAATACACTCTCCCAGGTGTGCCATCTGTTTATTATGGCGACGAAGCAGGACTTGAAGGCTACAAAGACCCATTCAACCGTGGTTGCTACCCTTGGGGTAATGAAAACCGTGACCTTATTGAATTCTACAAAACCATGGGCAAAATACGAAAGGAAAATTCTGTTTTCAAAAAGGGCTATTTTTCCCCTGTTTCCTCAATGCTTGGTTGTGTAGCATACCGTCGTCACGATGAAAATGGCAACATTATGGTAATTGTAAATCGAAATGAACATTCAATCTCCTATCGTTTACCATATGATTTTGAAAACTCCATTGCTCTTTATGGTGCTAACCCACAAAATGGCGAAGTTTTCATTGACGGATGTTCTTTTGTCATCCTTTCCTTGTAATATTTTTCTTTATATGATATTATTTTCTTGAACAATTTATTTGGTGGTTAAAAAATGACTAAATCTTATGGCTTGTTACCTAAAAACCAAAGAATTCTCTGGATTTGTCTCCGTGTAATTATTTTATGCTGGGGACTTTTCGGCTTGTTTCATGGTTCAGTTGTAGAGTTTTTAGAAGCAATTTTTGCCATCATTTTCACCCACCTTTGGGATTTTTTCCAGATTTTTGGCAAAAAGTCATTCATCATTGAGGTTGAAGCATCAACACAAACTATGCTTTCCCTTTTCATTTTCATTGGTGTCTGTGTTGGCTCAACAATCAACAACCGCACAACATTTGAGCATTTTGATTTGGTTACCCATTGTGCATCAGGTGTGCTTTCTGCATGGTTTGGATATGATTTTGCAAACATTATCTATCGCAAACGCGGGGATTTAGGTCCTGCCATGTCCTCTCTTTTCTCAATTACTTTCGCTTTGGGAATTGCAGTAGGTTGGGAAGTTTATGAATTCACAATGGACAGCCTTTATGGTATGACCTTGCAAAAAGGTAATGCAGACACAATGATGGACTTCATTTCCTGTGCTATAGGTGCAGTTGTGACTATGCTTTTAGTCGCATTCTACCGTAATGGTCTTATCGGCAAGAATAAGGAAGCAGTAAAAGAAGAACGTCGCCAAATTAATGAGCAACGTCTTTTAAAGGAAAAGCTCTATCGTGAACACCTTGAGTCAAAGGGGGAAAAACAATGAAAAAGGTTTTCTCACTTATTCTGACTGTTGTAATTCTTGTTCTTTCATTCTCCTCCTGCTCACAAATCGCAAAGGTAAAAGTAAACGGAACAAAAATAGACAACGAAGTATATTATTACTTTGAGGATTTATATAAAAAAGACAACATACAAATAAACAAAGCAATTTCTCGTTATGTGGCAATAAATTCCGAATTTGCTGCTAACTCACTTACACTTTCTTCTGCTCAAAAATCTGAACTATCCAAAAGAGTAAACGATTTGTGGCATATTTACAGTGTTCACTATTCAAATATCGGTGTTTCAAAACAAACTATATATAAAATTGAAACATCCAAATTTTATGAAGATGCTCTTCTTGATTATTACTATGGTCCGGAAGGTCAGTCTCCCGTAAGTGAAGATGCTATAAAGAAATATTTTAAAGAGAATTATATAGCAATAAATTTTGCAACGGATTATCTTTTCAATATCAACGAAACCGGTGCTATGGTTTCAATGCCCGACTCAGAAAAAGCATCTATTATAAATAATTTCACTCGTTCTGCCGACCTCGTTAATACAGGCTCACTTATCGAAACAACAACGGATAGAGAAGTTCACAATACAATCATCAATTCTTCAAATGATGGTAGCTTCCCGAGTGGATTTTATAAGGAAGTTGAAAAACTTGAGATAAACGGAGCAACAACGGTTATTATTGGTGATTATATTTTCCTTGTTCAGAGAATCGATGTTTTTGACGAAACATACAACTACTACGGAACTCACCGTACAGAATGCTTACGAGCAATGAAAGGAAACGATTTCAACGCATTAGTTGACCAATGGTCACAGAATTACAAAGTTAATTAAGGGTGGCTTTCCACCCTATATATGCCTCCTTAGTTAAATGGATATAATAAATCCCTCCTAAGTGGGTGTTTTGACGCTCGCCTTTGCAAAAAGGCGAATGGTAATCTGTTCAAATTGTATCGTATATGCGCTTGTACCTCAGCAGGATAGAGGGTCCGCCTCCTAAGCGGAACGCCCCCGGTTCGAATCCGGGCAAGCGCGCCAAAAAGTGCCGAAAATGCAGTGTTTTCGGCACTTTTACTTTTCTTTATTCGCT
>JAGAMK010000013.1 GCA_017624735.1 Clostridia bacterium | reverse complement strand
GTCTGCGAAGCAGACTGAGGGAGAGATTTAATAAACGAACAAGCCTATCTCTCCCTCCGTCACTCGCTATGCTCGTGCCACCTCCCTCGTCAGAGGGAGGCAAGGTCACATATTCAAGCATCCCGATAAACTCCAATTTGTATAATAAAAAGGTGGAGAAAAGCTCCACCTTTTGTTGTTTTATTTACTTGCTTCTTTTAAGAGTTTTAAGATTTTTTCTTTTGGGAAGATGTATTTTTTGTTACAGAAATGGCAACAAACTTCGGTCTGTTCATCTTCTGCCATTTCACGAAGACCTTCTTCGCCTGCACCAATTAAAGCTCGTGTTACTCTTTCAGTGCTGCAATCGCATTTGTATTCAACTTCTTGTGTATCAAGCAACTGCATAGGAAATTCTGAAAGTACAGTTTTGCAGATTTCTTCAGGTGTAAGTCCTTCTGCAAGCATTGTTGTAACAGGTTTAATACCTTCAAGGCTTTTTTCAACAAGTGAAATTGTGTCTTCACCTGCAGTTGGGAGCAATTGAATTAAAAAACCACCTGCTAAAAGAACATCTTCACTCTGCGGGTCAACAAGGACACCAAGAGCACAAACAGTAGGTGTCTGTTCACTTGTAGCATAATAAGCAGTAATATCTTCTGCAACCTCACCTGAAAGAATAGGTGTTTGTGCGCAGTATGGCTCTTTCATACCAAGGTCCTTAATAACAGTTAAAAAGCCGTTTTTGCCGATTGCACCTGATACATCAAGCTTACCTTTGTTATTAAGTGGAAGATTAACTCTTGAATCACCAACATAGCCTTTAACTTGCCCTTTAGAGTTGGCAACTGCAACAACAGGGGATGCGGGTCCTCCACCACTTAATTTAAGTGTGAGTGTGTCTTTATCACCCTTTAAAAGTACGCCCATCATAGAAGCCCCTGTAATAAGTCTGCCAAGAGCAGCAGAGCAAACCTTTGATGTGTTGTGAATACTCTGCATTTCCCTAACCATTTCTGTTGAATCAAGAGCAAGACAGTAAAGTGTACCATCTTCTGAAATCATTCTTACAAGTTTGTTCATTTTAATTCATCCTTAAAAATAGTTTCTGTTTTTTTACAAACAAATGTTATTCTTTCAGTTTTCTCACTTGGAGAATTGTCAGTGTAATTATCATACATTCCAAGTAGTGTGAAACCTGTTTTTTCTATAGTCTTTACAATGTCTTCAATGGAATATGAGTATTCGCAAAAGCTTTCGCTGTATCTTTCATATCCATCATCATCTTCGTTTTTGATAAAGAAATCAAGGTCTATACTTGTTGTGCATTCTTTTTTGTTGAAAGAGTTTTGCCACACACAATAAACCTCATCCATATCATAAACGAATGTGTTGTCGCCAAGAACTTTTTCATGCTTGTATGGTGTATTCATATCAAAGATAAAAATTCCATCCATATTCATAAAAAGCGAAACAAGAGAAAATGCTTTTTCAATTTTTTGGATATTGTCAATATGATTGATTGTGTCAAGACTTGAAACAGCACAGTCAATAGTGCCGTAAAGGTCAAGTTCTTCAGCTTTCTGACACAGGAACATAGCAGATGAGTTTTCATCATACTTTTTCTCATTTGCCACCATAAGCATATCTCCACTTGCATCAACACCGATAATATCATAACCTTTTTGCTCTAACAGAAAAGAAAGTGTTCCTGTTCCGCAACCGAGGTCAAGCAAAAGCCCTCCGTCAACACCATTTTTGTGTAACAGAGAGCAAATTGTATCGGCAATTCTTTCGTATTCAACATTTTCAGTCAAAATATCATAGACTGATGAAAAAATTCCGTAACTCATTCTTCAACTCTTTCAAAAATCTTTTCGTAGCCGTCAGCACCGTACTGGAGGGAACGATTTACACGGCTGATTGTAGCTGTTGAAGCACCTGTTGCTTTAACAATATCGTTATATACCTTTTTCTCTGAGAGCATTTTTGCAACAACACAACGCTGTGCCATTGAGTGGAATTCATTTACAGTACAAAGGTCCTGAAAGAAATCATAACACTCTTTTTCACTCTTTAATTGCATAATGCACTTAACAAGAAAATCAGTATTTTCGTTTTTAAAATCAATTCCCATTTTTATAAACCTCCAATAGTTTGTTTCCCTTTTACATTTTAACACATTAAAACTTGAAAGTAAAGAATTATTTTAATTAAACTGCTTCTGCAAGGTGTAAAATAATTCCCGGAATAACAGAGCAAATATACATAATACCTACAATTTTAAAGTTTTCTTTTAGTTTTGATTTATCACGGAATAATATGAGCATTCCGGCTCCCGCATTTGTGCAAAGTCCTGCAATTAAAGCGCCAAAACTTAATGTTCCTTCAATATAAAGTTGAGTTAAAAGAACGGAGGACGCACAATTAGGTATAAAACCGATTATTGCAGAGAGAAAAGGTTGAAAAACTGAATCCGAAAGCAACAAGTGAGAGAGTTTGTCCATCCCGATAAATGCAACTGCAAGGTCAATTAAAAGTGTGAATAACAGTAAAAAACTAAACACTTTAACCGTATGGATAAGTGCAGGACGCAAAACTCCGCTGTTTTCATCACATCCGCAGTGGTCATGTTCGCATAAATCGTGTGAGTGATGATGGTGATGACCTTTGTGAACTTTTTTCTCAATAAAATAAAGAACATATCCAAAAATCAAAGCGATAATTATTTTTGTAACAACTAATTTGAATATTTCAAAACTGCTGTTATGTACAGTTGCAAGAAGAATAATTGCCTCGTCAGAAGTGGAAAGAAAAACCGCAACAAGAGTTCCTAGTGTTATTATACCGCTTGCATAAAGATTTGCACTCATAACTGAAAATCCGCATTGTGGAATACAGCCTAATATTGTGCCAATTGCAGGACCTGCCGAACCTGCACGTGTGAATAAATGCTTTATTTTATCCTGTGCTTTGTGTTCAAGAAATTCAATAAGAAGAAAAGCCAAGAATAAAAAGGGGAGTACCTTGAGAGTATCAACTACTGCGTCAAGAAGAATATCAAAAACACCGCTTGCAGAATGAACAGGTACTTCTATATGCGTATGAAATAATGGTGTCATACTGTCTTCTCCTTTCTGCAACTTTGGCAAATTCCGTAAAGAACAGTTTTTGAACTGTCAATTCTGAATTGATGGTCATTGAAAATATGGTTTGAAAGCTTATCGAGAAACTCACATTCTGTGTGAATAAGTGTTCCGCAGGAAGAACATTTCAAGTGGTAGTGGTTGTGACAATCTTCATTTTCCAATTGATAGCAACAAGCATTATTTTCACCTGAAAAGAATTTTCTTACCTTGTTTTCTTCACAGAGTTTATCAAGTTGACGATAAACTGTTGTTCTTCCAATGTTGTCACCGTTAGAAATCAATGCGAAATACACTTCCTCTGCAAAAAAATGCTTATGAGGATTATTCTGTAAAAAGTCGTAAACTAGTTTGCTTTGTTTAGTATTATAACTCATATTATACTCCTAAAACTGAATTTGAAATTCAGTTTCAAATTATACACGTAAGTCAAACAAAAGTCAATGGTATATATGGTAATATTTGTTGACTACAAATTGTTTTTACTATATAATTATTACAAATATGAAGTTTAAAGGGGAATATTATGAAAAGTTTATTTTCAGCACTTCTTGCAGTTATAATGGCAATTCTCAGCCTTTTTCCTGGCTTTGATAATGGTGAACAGCCACAAGAAGAAATCAAAGTAGATAATACCGGTGCCAACGTAGTTGGTGCATACAGTGAAGAAGATGCAAAATATTCGTTGAATATTGATGCTGGAGATGAGATTCACGATATCAGCGACTTGCTTTTTGGTGCATTCTTTGAAGACATCAACTTTGCAGCAGATGGTGGTCTGTATGCAGAAATGGTTGTAAACCGTTCATTTGAATATACAGAATATGCAGAAAATGATAATCTTTATCGTTGGGATGTAGTAAATGGTGCTAACATATCCGTAGAAAATGATAATGCACAATCACTCAATGAAAACAACCCACATTACCTTGTGTTAAAAGGCAATGCTCTTGGACAATCAGGTGTTGAAAATCGTGGTTTTCTTGATGGAATGAGCATTGTAGCAGGTGAAAAGTACAATGTTTCTTTCTACGCGAAGGGTGAATATAGAGGCAAAGTTTATGTCAATCTTGCTGTTAATGGTCAGGTTGTGGGTTCAACTTCTGTTGAAAATATTACCAACGAATGGACAAAATACACAGCAGAAATCACACCCGATACAACTGCTCATGCAGGAGTAACACTTCAGGTGCTTGTAGATGATGGTGAAGTATATTTTGATATGATTTCACTTTTCCCTGAAAATACATACAAAAACCGTGAAAATGGTTTAAGAGCAGATATGTGCCAACTTCTTGAAGAAATGCAACCAAAATTCTTGCGTTTCCCAGGTGGTTGTATTATTGAAGGTTATGATGAACACAGCGCATATAATTGGAAGGATTCTATCGGTACAGGCAGTAACGGATTACCACTTGAATTCAATGGCAAATATGGTGATGTTGCTACAAGAAAGCAAGGCGTAAACCTTTGGACAAATATCGATATGACAGAAGACCCTTTACCATGCTATATGTCTTACGGTCTTGGTTTCTTTGAATATTTCCAACTTGCTGAGGATATTGGTGCTATCGGTGTTCCCGTTCTTAACTGTGGACTTTTCTGTCAGGCAAGAGGCAGGGGCCCTGTTGATGTAAACAGCGATGAGTTCAAACAGTATGTTCAGGATATGCACGACCTTGTTGAATTCTGCCGTGGTGATGAAACAACAACCTGGGGTAAGGTTCGCGTTGATTTAGGACGCACAGAACCATTCAACCTTAAGTATATCTGCATCGGTAATGAAAACTGGGGACAGAGTTATTATGAACGTTATTCTTTGTTCCTGGAGTCATTTAACGAAGCAAAAGCAAACAACCCTGAACTTTATGAGGGACTTGAGTTAATTTACTCTTCAGGTGTTGACGATGGTATAAGTGGTGCAGACTATCTTGCATCTTATGAATATGCAAAAGCTGAGCTCGATAAAATGGGCTCAACAAATGCATCCGATTTTGCAGGAGCAACTGACCATCATTATTACAATGACCCTGCGTGGTTCCTTGAATATGCTAACTATTACGACGAAGAGAATTACAAGAGAAATGTAGAAAATATGACAGACACTATTTACGGTGGTGGCATTAAAGTTTTCGTTGGTGAATATGCTTCATGGAGTAACACTCTTAACTCTGCACTTTCAGAGGCTGCATATATGACTGGTCTTGAAAGAAATGGTGATATCGTTGAGATGGCAGCTTATGCACCGTTATTCGGTAACCTTACTGCAACTCATTGGGCACCTGACCTTATCTGGTTTAACAATCATCAGGTAACTCCATCTGTTAATTACCATGTCCAGAAACTCTTTTCAAGAAATCAGGGTTCAGCAGTTCTCAATCATAATTTCACAGGAGCAAAAGTGCCTGATGTTAATCTTAAGGGTATGGTTGGTGTAGGTACATGGTACACATCAGCAAAATTTGACAATGTAAAGATTACAAGTCTCGAAAATGGCAAAACACTTGACAGTACAAAATTTACAACAGTTCTTGCGAAGTCAAGATGGGAATTCCCAACAGACGGAGAGTGGAAGATTAAAAGAGGCGCTCTTGTAAATACAACAACTAATATGGCTTATGGAAATAACGGTAGTGTTGCTTATTTTGGTGATACGGATTGGGAAAACTACTGCTACACGGTTGAAGCAACAAAGCTCGAGGGTGGCGAAGGCTTCTTGATTCCATTTGCAGTTCAGGATAAGGATAACTGTTATTTCTGGAATATAGGCGGTTGGGGAAATTCAATCTCAGCACTTCAAAAAATCGAGAATGGCGTGAAAACGGATAAGGTTTTAGGCACAGTTAAGCCATTTACAGTTGAAACAGGCAGGACATATGAAATCAGACTTGAGGTTTCAGGCACAAATGTAAAAGGCTATATTGATGGTGAACTTTACGTTGATTTCTCATTCACAAATGGTGCAAAAGCACACGCATATACAGTAGTAAGTAATGATGATAACGGCGATGTTATTATCAAACTTGTAAATGTTACTGAAAAAGCAAGTACAGTGGCAGTTAATATTGATAATGCAAATGTTAATGGTACAGCAATTATCAATCAGGTTGCAGGTGACTCACTCAAGAATGATAATATTCTCGGACAAGAGCAGGTCTGCACAATGGAAGAATTTATACTTGACGGATTCTCCAATCAATTTAATTACACTATGCCGGCTTACTCGGTAACTTGTATCAGACTTAAAACAGCAAAATAATAATAAAATGAGCGAAGTTAAAAACTTCGCCCATTTTATTCTCCTTGCAATTATTTGTTGAATATTCTATAATGGAAAAGAAATACAATAGAAAGAAGAGAAAAAAATGGGAGAAATCAAAAAATTGATTTCTAATGTTAAGGAACATTGGAATACTCCTGCACAGGGTAACTATGTACCATACAAAGAGGTTGCAACTATTGGTGCCGCAGGATTTGGTATACATTGGGCATCAACTCTTGCAAGTGCCATAGGACTCAGTGCTAACAATTTTATTGTTGGTGCCAGTATCGGACTTAAACCAATGGATTTACAGATTATGCTGATTTTAGCAAATCTTGTGGGACTTCCTATTGCCGTTTTCAGAGGATGGTTTTTGGATAATCACAAACTTCCCGGTGGTAAATTCATACCAATATTATTACGCACTCCTGTTCCAATAGTGATTATTTCAACCATTTTTGTCTGGCTCCCTTACGAGAATTGGGAATACAGGACAAAAGTAGTGGTTGTATGGTTCATGTTCGTAATTCTTTCCGCTTTCCTTGGGTTTTATAACGAGTCATTTACATACTTGAAACAAGTTGTATCTCCTAATGCTCAGGAACGTGCACATGTAATGAGTATTTCTCAGGTTCTCTATTCAAATGCACCAACAATTACAAATCTCGTGATTCCTACAATCGCAGGATTGACCTGGGGTATGGATAATATCTGGACATATCGTATCATTTATCCGGGATTTACTGTGGTTGGTCTTATTGTTCTCTTTATTTTTACGCCAAAAATGAAAGAACGAATTATTATGCCAAAACGCCCCGTGGAATATGTAAGTATTACGGACTCTCTCCGTGAGGTTGCAAAGAATAAATATTTCTGGATAATCAATTCTGCAACATGGTTAGGCTTTCTTGAGGGTTCAAGTGGTGTAATGATTAACTGGACATTCAACTATGCCAATAATGGTGAAAACAAGGTGTATATGGGAGTTGCTACTACGCTTATTGCTAATGCAGCCCTCTGGTCCATGCTGTTGGCACCATTTATGATTAAATGGCTTGGAAAACGCAATCTGCTGATTATGCATAACTCAATAAATGTTGTACTTTATGCATTGCTATTCTTAGTCCGTGACAATTTGTTGCTCATGTGTGTGATTTTCTATTTGACCACATTTGTCAACACTTTCCAAAATGTTTATATTCCTAATATCCAGGCAGATATGCGTGACTACCATCAATGGAAAACAGGTGTTCGTGTTGATGGGTTGTTTACACCCCTTACTCTCATTGGTACGGTTTTAGGTTTCTTTACAGGACTTGTTATTCCTGCAATTTATGAAAAAATGGGACTTTTAGATGATTATACTGTGCTTTATAATGATGAGCTGCGAAACAACCTTTTTACGGTTCTTATAATCTGTTCTGTTATCGGTTCAATAATGAACCTTATCCCATATCTTTTCTATGATTTAACAGAAGCAAAACATCGTGGTTATGTGAATGTTCTTAAAATCCGTGCTATGTTTGAAGATTACGGAAACAATGAACTTGACGACGCACAACTTGTTGATGCTATGAAAATTATCAAAGGTGCAAAGGCAGACCTCCAAAAGAAAAAAGTGGATAAAACTGCTTTGAAACTTGCCAAAAAGCAAAAGGATAGCGATGCAATTAGCCTTGCAAAGGCAGAATTACGTGAAATAAGAAAGCATAATGAGTTTGTTGAAAGTCTTCCGATAGTAAAAGACGAGCTTGATAAATTCAATACAGAAAGATATAAGGCAAGGCTAACTGCTGCTAAGGAAACAGTGTTGCTTGGCGAAGTTTACCTTTATGCTGACTGGGGAGTTGAAAAAGCTGCTGCGAGGAAACTTCCTCATAAAACAAAGGAAGAAAAGGAAATTCGTGCAGACGCACTAAGACTTGCTCGTGAGAAAAAACGAAGTGCGAGACTCCTTGCAAAACACGGAAATGATAATCTTACAATTCCTGATGAGAGGGTTCCTGAAGAAATTAAAAGCCGTGAAATCAATTCTTCAAGAGAAAGAGCACAGGCCAAGAAAGAACTCAAAGCATATACAAAGGGTGTGTCTGTATATCGTAGAATTACAAAACCTTATAACGACGCAAGAAACCTTATAATTCAGGCAGAAAATTACACTCACCTTGCTGAAATTGAAGCACTTTATGAAAGTGTAAAAAGCAAATCATAGGGAGAAAAAAACAACTTAACACAATAATAGGGGCGGGGTGTTATCCCCGCCTTTGGTTTTTAACAAAAGAACCTGATAAATTTGAATTTGTCGGGATGAATGCAAAGTGCAAAACGCAAAGTGAAAAGTGTCGGAACTGCGTTGCAATTGTAATGCCTCCCTCTGACGAGGTGCGGGTGTCCGGTGGACACCTCTGCGAAGCAGAAGCACCGACCG
>JAGAMK010000012.1 GCA_017624735.1 Clostridia bacterium | reverse complement strand
TCGGTCGGTGCTTCTGCTTCGCAGAGGTGTCCACCGGACACCCGCACCTCGTCAGAGGGAGGCATTACAATTGCAACGCAGTTCCGACACTTTTCACTTTGCGTTTTGCACTTTGCATTCATCCCGACAAATTCAAATTTGACAGAATGATTTGCAGGTGATAAAAATTATTTTTATAATTCACCATAACCACTTGACATTCAATTGTAAAAAATATATAATGTTTTAGCAACTGAAACGGACCACTAGCTCAGTTGGTTAGAGCATCCGGCTCATAACCGGACGGTCATAGGTTCGAGTCCTATGTGGTCCACCAAGAAATCCAAGTCCGAAAAGGCTTGGATTTTTCTTATGTATTGCATTCACGTGAAAAAAGTAGTATAATGTTTATACAAAAAAATTAAGGAGTAAATACCTATGAATAAAAAACTTATTGCAATTATTGTGGCTGTTGTGGTTGCTATTGTAGCAATTGTTGGTGTTGTAATTCTTGTTTCAAATAAGGACGACAGCAACAAGCCTGACAACGGACAGAATAAAGTTGAAAATAATCTTCCAAACGACGATAACAGCAATACACAGAATCCAAGCACACCTGTTAATCCTGACAATAATGACAACCCAAATGGTGGTGGCATCAGTATTGGTGAAAATGATAACCAGAACGACAACCCAAACAACAACCAAAATGGTGAACAGAATAATAACCAGGGTGGTTCAAATACTGAAAAGCCTGTTGACAGATGTAAGCATTGTAACAAACCTATCGTCAGCAAGTATGACAACAGAGTTAACGACCTTGATAACTACTGTGACGGCGACTGTGTAGGTTGGTTGGGTTAAAAAGATAAAGAGTGGATTAGGTCCACTCTTTTTTTATGTCTTCTATTGAATAAAACTTTCCTTGATATCGTCCGTGAAGGTCTTTTTCTGCCTTTTGATTAACTGCATAGACCAATCCCGATTTATAAAGGACTGCGACTTTTATGTTTTTATCAACATTTTCAATGAAATACTTTTTCACTTGCTTGTATATAGGATTTCTCACCTTGAAGATTTCGGGAATTTGTACTGAAGATGAGCAAGAAAGCAAGTCGCAAAGAATTTTTTCTTTTAAAATTTCACTATCACACTTACTGTGGAAGAAATTATAGAGATTTTCTGCATAGTCTGAAAGTCTCATTTTATTTCCGTCAACTGCATTACCGAAATCATTAAAAAGGTCAAAGGGAGAAATACCGATTTCGTCGATTAAGTAGTCGAGAGTGAATAAAAATCTTCCGCTGTTATAAAGTCTGTCAACCGCATCTTCACAGTTTTTAAGCATTTTGATTTCGTCATTAGTAAGCCACGGAGTTGATGTGACCTCATAAGGTGGTTCGTCGTGAAATGTGCAAGGATATTTCTCACTATTTTCTCGCATATCTGCACCGTAAAGGAGTTTTAAAAACCCCATTTGGAGCATTTGCGCTTTTAATGAATAACCGACATTAAAGCTGTTTTTAAAACTTTCCAAATCTTCACCTGTCAGCCCTGCGATAAGGTCAATATGAATGTGCATATTTTTAAAACTTACAAGTTTTTTGATATTTTCAATAAGTTTTTTCGTGTCAGTTTTTCGATTGATAGTCTTTAGTGTTTCTTCGTTAAAGGACTGCATACCGATTTCAAGTTGCACAGCACCTTTTGGCATTTCTGCAAGGATATTGAGAGTGTCTTCCTTTAAAATGTCCCCTGCAATTTCAAAGTGGAAACAGACATTTTCGGGAATTTTGTTACCATAATTACCCTTTATAAAATTCAAAATCTCGTTGGCTCTTTTGGGGTTGGCATTGAATGTTCGGTCAACGAATTTAAGTGTCTGCGTGCCACTGTTTGCGAGTTTGACTATGTCATTTTTGACCTGCTCGAGTTCAAAACATCTCAATGGTGAGCATCTGCCCGAAAGACAGAATGCACAGCGATAAGGACATCCCCTGCTTGTTTCAATATATGAAATTCTGCCTTTCAAATTCTCGAAAAATTCATTCGTATATGGTGATGGTGGAGTTTCATTATATGTTTTTTCGGGAATTGTAATGATTTTATCGTTTTCTCTGTATGCGAGGCCCGATACAAGGGATAAATCACCATCTATACTATTGAGAAAGTCGGGAAATGGCCATTCCCCTTCCCCTGCTAAAACAAAATCGACAAAATCGTATTTTTTAAGCACATCTTTCTGACGGAAGGCTACCTCAGGACCACCGAGAATGATTTTGCAATCGTGCTTTTTCTTTATATAACGACAGATTTCAAGAGTTTTTGTGATATTCCAGATATAGGAAGAAAAGGAAACAATGTCGGGATTTTCTGTTATTATTTTATCGGCAAAGTCGTAGATATCACCGTTTATTGTGCTCTCCATAACCTTTGCATCAATATCAGTTTTACAAAAATGCTTTATTCCCGAAAGCAAACACCAAGGAGAAAGAGATGCGTGGACATATTTTGAATTAAGACAACAAATTATGACTTTCATATTTTCTCCTTTCGTTTACAATTGAACCAGATTAACAATTTGTAGGGGTCGGCGACCCGTCATTTCGAAATTAAACCTACGGGCTGCCGGGGTCGTCAGCCCCTACAATGCACTAAATTGATATAATACTAATTATACCCAATTACCATTCCAAACAACAAAAGAAGTGATGTTGCGATGAGAATTGTGAACTGAATTTTAAATGTCCATTTAAACCATTTAACATAGCTTATTCCCGCCATGCCAAGGCTGATTAAAAGGACGGGGTTTGTTGGGTACATAACATTTGAGAAGCCATCACCAAAGGCAAATGCCATAACTGAAAGTTGGGAGGAAATCTCAAAAATCTGTGCAAGTGGCACGATTAAAGGCATAAGCAAAAATGCTTTTGCAGAGCCTGAGCTTATAAAGAAATTAAGCACAAGAACAATTAAATAGATAAATAGAATTACTGCTCCCTTAGGTAAAGTTTCGGCAATTCCCACTGCGGAATGGAGAAGTGTGTCGAGAATTTTACCCTCAATAAGAGTGTATTTAATTGAGCTTGCCATTAAAATCATTAAAACAGCAGGGAGAATTGTAACAATTCCGTAGCCGAAATTCTTAAATAAATCCTTACCGCTCATACCTGCAATGATTACTGATGCAAGTCCTGCCACAAGGAACATTAATGCTACGATAATCATTGTGTAATCCTGCAAGAATGTTAAGAAAACGGAACTGAGAACTACTAAAATTCCCACACCAAGTACACCTGCAAAGGTTACAAGTGCTTTATCCATTTGTTTATTGCTTACAAAATCATCGTGAACATCAATCTGTTCAATAGGTTTTGCGATTTTAAGTGCATGGTGCTTCACAAAGAAAAGAACAATGCCATAAATGATTAAAAATGCAACAAATCGGAGCCACATTCCTGAAAACATCGGAAGTCCTGCAAGTTCCTGTGCAACACCAACAGTAAACGGATTACAAACACCTGATGCAAAGCCACAACCTGCCGAGAGAATACTCATTCCAAGACCTGTGAGTTCGTCCCAACCGAGTGCTACTGCAAGTCCTACAACGATTGGTACAAGTGGTACACATTCTTCCAACGAGCCGATAAACGCACCCATTGACATAAAGAAAAGCATCACAAGAGCCATTAAAGTATATCTTTGCTGACCGAATTTGTGAACAATCTTTTTGAGCATATACTCCATAAGTCCGCATTTATCAAGAGCTGTGAAAATTCCACCGATTACAAGCAAGAACACGATAACGGCAATAATTGCTCCGCCACCGTCAGCACCAAGGACTAAAAATGGTGATAAAACCCACTTAAAGAATGGCACTCCACCGTCCACATATTTAAAGCTGTCAGTAACAATGGTTTCCATTCCGTTTGCGTCGGTTACTCTTGCATATTCACCACCGGGAATGAGAAATGTTGCAACATAGGTCAAACACATCAATGCAAAAATAATTACAATTGCACCAATAAAGGATTTTGCACTTATGTCAAGACCTTTTTTCTCGGTTTTTTCCATCCGATTATACCTCTTTAATTACGTATTTATAGAAATCAACTGCAGGAGCGAGTGTATCAATGCTAACGTTTTCGTCGATACCGTGAACACTTGCATACTGCTGACCGTCAATGTTGAATGGGACAAAACGAAGGCAGTTATCACAAACTCTTGTGAAATATCTGCTGTCAGAAGCACCGTTCATAATGTATGGAACAGGCTTGTATTCAGGGAAAACAGCATTAACTGCTTTTTCGATAAATTTGAACTGCTCGCCGTTGAAATCAGAAATACCTGACTCCATTCCGTCCTCTATTATCTCTGTTTCAATATCATATTTCTTTGCAAGGTTAACGATATTTTCAACGCTTGATTTTTTGCCCTGATGGTGGGAATAACGCATATTACCAACAACCCAAGCCTCTTGTGGGATAACATTTGAACCGTCGCTACCCTTACTCATTGTGAAAGCGAGAGTTGTGCGAAGAAGTGCTGCACCCGATGGTGAAATCATTGGCATAACCTTTTCAAGCACAGGTTTGAATGCCTTTGCATTGCCACAAGCCATTTTCATAACACCACTCATTGTTGGTGCGAAGCGTGTAAGCATTTCCTTAATTGTTGGTGACATTTCAACATCAAAGCATTCTGATTTTTCTGCCTCACACATAAATTTTGCAAGACGCACAAGTGGAGTGTTCTTGCCCGGTGCAGATGCGTGACCGCCATTTGATTTTGCGATGAATTTAAGGTCCATATAACCCTTTTCGCCAACGCCAATCATAGCGAATGTACCGTCAGCACCACCGATTGGGTCGTAAAGAATCATACCACCCTCATCAAGGACCATATAGAAATCAAGGCCTCTCTCTTTAAGAGCAAGTGACATAGCATTTCCGCACTCGCCACCTGTTTCTTCAGTACAGGTTGAAACGAAATATGTATCTCTTTTTGGTGTAAAGCCCTCTTTAATGAGTTCTTCAGCAGCCTGGAACATCATAGCAAGGCCACCCTTTGTATCAAGCGTGCCTCTGCCCCATACTCTGCCCTCTGCAATTTCGCCTGAAAATGGTGGATATTTCCACTCACCACTTGCTTCAACAACGTCGTGGTGATTCATAAGCATTACAGGTTTTAAAGATGAATCAGTACCCTTCCATTTAAGCAAAAGGCTACCGTCAAAAACTTCACATTCAAGAGTGTTAAAAAGGTTTGGGAAAGTTTCACGAAGAACTTTATGGAATTCTAAAAACTTTGTTCTATCCTTATCATCCCTTGATGAAATTGTTTCTACCTTAATGAGTTTTGACAAAATCTCTGCATACTGCATTCCACGATTATCGCTCATTTTCTACATCTCCTAAATAATAATGTTAAAATTATATCATATATATATTTTAAAATAAAGAGAAAATGTAAAAAAATGGTGCAAGTTTTCCTTTGAAATTTATTGCATTTTCTCCCAAAAATGGTATAATTAAGTTCAGTGTAATTTGAAAGGATGAATTCAATGAAACTTGCAACTAAAATTACCGCAATTATTATGGCCTTAGTGCTTCTTTTCACATTATCCGCTCCTGCTATGGCGAAAAGTGACAAGAACATTAAAACTCGTGCACAATATGCAGAGGCTCTTGCTGACGAAGGCTATCCTGCTATGACAACAGATGAATTTCTTCAGAAAGTCAATGCTTGTGGCGACTTTTTCCGTATGGTAACAGGTGGAAAATTCCCTACTGAACAAAAAATTGACATAACATTCGACAAAACTCTCACAGAAGCTAATCTCTATGTTGTAAATAACTGTGGTGTTGATATGGAAGCAATTCTCCGTAATCTTCCACCACTCAATAATCTTTCATCTCTCCTTGTAGAAACATTTGAAATTGACCCTGTTGCTTTCAGAGAAGCAATGTTCGAGGAATGTGCAAGACAGGATGCAGAAGGCACAGGTTTGGGTGTAGTTTATTACTTCCTTGGCTGTTATATGAGCATGATTGACAAGATTGAAGTTTTTACTGAGCCTGCAAGTGACCCTGCACTTTACGAAATTTGTTTTAACATGGTTTTCCGTGATGGTGCAAAGGAAACAATCCATTCCGGTATGTATATTGATACAAAAACCGGTGAATTAAGTGACCTTAACGGCACAGGAATGTTAGGTCTTGGATTTAATTTCAACTTTAAAGATATGGTTATCTACACAGTTGTTAATGCTTGGACAAGAGATTTCGGTTTTGCCGTTATTTATGACGTGGCTGCAAACGCAATCGGAATTTACGACTATGTAACACGTAGATACCATTTTGATTACGATGGTCTTGAATGGATGATTCAGGTTTGGAAAGGCACATATTTCTACGTTACAAACGGTGCCGAAGTTGGTATTTACAACCGTGTACCGGGTGAAGAAATGGGAACATTCTACAATTGTGCTAACGATGAGCAGATGATGGAAATGACAATGGAGTTGTCATATAAAGGCAATCTCCTTTTCAAGGCTGGTCCACAAAAACATTGGTGGCTCACAGGGTTCCATTTGAGCGGAACAGTTTATGAACCTGCTTCACTTACAATGGTTTATTCAATCCTTTTCCCAAATGCAGAAATGAGAAACGCATTCACAAATGCCGTTGACAACGAAGAAAACGGCGACGCAACATACACAGTTGACGGTTTGAAAGTTACAGTTAATTGGTAAAATTAAATACAGCAAAAGGCTCCCCTTAGGGTGTCTCACATAGGGATTTAACAGCCTTAAACCAATGATTTTGGCACAGAACATCGTTAAAATGCTTGAAACCCGTCAGGGTTCCTTCACATTTATGCCTTGTTCTGTATCCAAACTTATAAGGTTTAAGGTGCAAGGCAGTTTTAATCCATATAATTTTCGTTTAGACAAAATGATAAAAACCTCGCAAGGCTAACGCCTTGTGAGGTTTTTTCGTGAAGGATTAACGGAAAGAATGGGATTAAAACCTATTAAATCCCTATGCGAGGCACCCTTTGTCAGGGGAGCTGTTTTTTCGTAGAAAAAACTGAGGGGTAGTAAGTTTATATATTGCCTATCTCTCCCTCAGTCATTTTTGACAAAATGACAGCTAAGTCTCGCCTGCCAGCTCGGTCGGTGCTTCTGCTTCGCAGAGGTGTCCACCGGACACCCGCACCTCGTCAGAGGGAGCCTATTTGCACTTTATTGTCTGTAATCAGCAAGGAAATCCTTGAATGAATCCATAGCCTCACCGAGAATTCGTCGTCTTGGAAGATAAACAATTCTCAAGTGGTCAGGTGTTGGATAGTTAAATCCTTTACCGTGCATAAGAAGAACTTTCTTTGCTTTTAAGAAATCAAGAACGAGTTTTTCATCGTCGTGAAGATTGAATTTCTTTGCATCGAGTTTTGGGAAGATGTAGAATGCAGCCTTTGGCTTAACAACAGAAACACCATCAATTTCGCAAAGTGCATTATATACAAACTCTCTCTGCTCGTAAATTCTGCCACCGGGTAAGAGCAATTCGTCAACACTCTGAACACCGCCGAGAGCAGTCTGAACAATACTCTGTGCAGGTACGTTTGAGCAAAGTCGCATTGATGAGAGAAGATTAAGTCCTTCAATATAACCCTTGATTCTCTTCTTATCACCGCTGATTACCATCCAGCCCACACGGAAGCCTGCAACTCTGTGTGACTTTGAAAGTCCGTTAAAGCTGATGCAAGGTACATCAGGAGCTAAAGATGCAAGTGCAGTATGAGTAAGTCCGTCCATAACAAGTCGGTCATAGATTTCGTCGGCAAAGAGAACAAGTCCATTCTGACGTGCGATTTCAACGATTTCCTTCAATGTTTCGTCGCTATACAAAGCACCTGTTGGGTTGTTAGGGTTAATTACAACAATACCCTTTGTTTTGGGTGTAATCTTCTTTTTAATGTCATCAATATCAGGATTCCACTCGTTCTGCTCGTCGCACATATAGTGAACTGCATTACCACCTGCAAGTGTTACAGATGCAGTCCAAAGTGGATAGTCAGGAGATGGAACAAGAATTTCATCGCCATTGTCAAGTAAGCCCTGCATTGACATTGTAATCATTTCGCTTACACCGTTACCAATGTAGATGTCATTGACATCAACACCCTTGATGCCTTTAAGCTGACAATACTGCATAATTGCTTTTCGTGCGGAAAACATACCCTTTGAGTCGGAATAGCCCTCGCACTCACGAAGATTATACATCATATCACGGATAATTTCGTCAGGCGCAGCAAAGCCGAATGGTGCAGGGTTGCCGATATTAAGTTTGAGAATTCTTTGACCCTCGGACTCCATTCTTACAGCCTCGTCCATAACAGGACCACGAATGTCATAACAAACATCATCAAGTTTTGTACTTTTATTGAATGTTCTCATAAGAAACACCTCAACATTATTTTTATATCTTTGGTAAAAAAATATTCCCACCATGTGGCAAAGCCACAGTTATATTTGCCTTTCGGCAAGTTGTATTGCTTCGCAGTTATATGATACTTTGTATCGTGATATTGTCCTTCGGACAGTTTATGCAAATATAATATCACAAAAATCATAAGATTTTTATATCACTTTCGCAAGGCGAAAATATCACTAAAAAAATATTCCCACCACCAAGGTGATGGGAATGGAGTAGTCGAAAATTACTGCTCAACAGGATAAACGCTTACCTTTTTTCTGTCCTTGCCCATTCTTTCGAACTTAACTTTACCGTCGATAAGTGCGAAAAGAGAGTCATCAGAACCACGACCTACGTTGTTACCTGGGTGAATGTGTGTACCACGCTGTTTAACAAGGATGTTACCTGCGAGAACGAACTGTCCGTCTGCTCTCTTCACACCAAGACGCTTTGACTCTGAGTCACGGCCGTTCTTTGTTGAACCCATACCTTTTTTATGAGCAAATAACTGAATGTTTAATTTAAGCATTAAAAACACCTCTTTCAAGTTTCAAGTTGTTGGGATACTGACTTTGCAACTCACTTAAATGTAAGTATAATCCGTCAGTAATCACTTTCGATTTACGGGCATCATCTAAATTCATCTGAACTTTTAAGTACCCGTCACGGACTACTGTTTCTGGAGTTAATTTCATAATTTCGATTATAGTATTCGCTGCCATATATACTGCTGAAGAAATTGCACTGCACACAATGTCTGTGCCTTCTTCCCCTGCACCGCTGTGACCGCTTAACTCAAAGGAAACTATTACATCATCCGAAAACAGAAATTTTGCTGTTGTCATTATGCGTTAATACCGGTAATCTCAACCTTTGTATATGGCTGACGATGACCCTTCTTACGCTTTTCGTTCTTCTTTGGTTTGTAAGTAAATACTGTGATTTTCTTACCTTTACCATTTTTGAGAACTTTTGCAGTTACTGTTGCACCTTCAACATAAGGAGCACCTGCTTTAAGTCCGTCTTCTGAACCAACTGCGAGAACCTTGTCAAAAGTAATCTCTGCATCTGCTTCTACGTCAAGCTTTTCTACAAATACAACGTCGCCGTTCTGCACTTTGTACTGCTTGCCGCCTGTTACGATGATTGCGTACATTTTTCTAACCTACCTTAAATATAGACTCGCTATCGAGGGTGGGAAAATACCACTTTCAGCACGTTTAGACATACTACCCCCTAATATGCGGCTTAAATATGATAACAGAAAGCATCAATAATGTCAAGAGTTTTTTAAGTGTAAAATGCAAAATAATTCTTGTGTTTTTTGGATAAATTGGAGTTTGTAGAATTGTTTAATTGAGTTATTCTCGGCTCCCCTGAAAGGGGAGCTGGATTGCCGAAGGCAAGACTGAGGGGTTTATTTGCACATTATTATAACCCCTCTGTCACTTCGTGACATCTCCCCTTTCAAGGGAGACAAGAAATCAGATGACCCCGACAAATTCAAATTTATTGAACTAATTTTACCACTAACCAATTGTATTTTTTCATTGTAACAAACCATTTCATAAAGTGAAACAGAGTATTTCACAATGTGAAACACACCCTTTCATATTGTGAAAGACACCCTTTCACATTGTGAAACCAATAAATAATAATATAAATAAGAAGATAATTATTTATGATAATAGTTAAACGATTAACTAATTTCTTTTTGTGATGTTATTTATAGTTGATTTTTATCTAAGAATAACCCTGTTTGTAAACTTTTTGTTAACATTTCCTTGGTTTTTGAAAAATGTCCCGAAAATCCCGGGACGTTTTGGCTATTTGGGACTATATATGGGAGGTGTTTTTTTATAAACAATGATTCTTATGCTCTTTTCCCGTTGGAATTGATTTTAAATGAGCATTATAAATATCTTTCATCAAACAGCAAAATTCTTTATACATTATTTCTTAACAGGTTAAATTTATCAAAAAAGAATTTATCAAGGTTCTGTGACTCCGGTGGCTTGTTTATCTATTATACTAATGCACAAATATGCAGGGACTTATGTTGCAGTATCAATCCCGTCATTCACTCCCTTAATGAATTGGAAAAGGTTGGGCTTATAAAAAGAAAATATCAGGCAGGAAAACCTATTAAAATCTATGTCAATGATGTTTTCGGGATGCACGGAAAACTTAATATTCAGGAAAAGGCAAATACATATAAACCGAAACAGAAAGTCAATCCCCATTCCCCTGCTCCACAAAAGGACGTTAGTTTTGATGTTGAGAGAGCCAAGGAGTCGGCAAAAAAGCACAGAGAAAGCTTTGCACAAAAGAAAAAACGTCGAACTGATAATCCGACGTTTTAAGTGTTATTCATCATTCTGGATTTGACGGATGTCTTTGCCTGCAAATTCAACAATTTTAAATTTACCCATAATTCTTGATGCGATGCTTTCAGGATAACGATTTTTCACTTCATCAAGGCTTAAATTTGAGCTGATAATTGTTGGTACACCACGTGCAATACGACAGTTAATAATGTTGTAAAGGGCAGAAACTACGAATGGTGTTGAGAATTCTGCACCAAGGTCATCAAGGATAAGCAAATCGGCATCAACTAAAATATCTTCTGTTTCAAAGGTTTCTGTTCTGCCAAACTTCTCTCGTTCCAATTTATTAAGGAATGTGATTACGGAGCCATAAACAACATTATATCCCTTTTTCATAACCTCATTTGCAATTGCCAATGAGAGATGTGTTTTCCCAAGTCCTGTTCTGCCATAAAAATAGAGATTATTTGAGTCCAAAGCGAATTCTTCTGCATAATCCTTGCAATTATCATAGACATATTTCATTACTTCATATGGTGACTCTCCACTACTACCCACTTGCTTTGGATAATAGCCCAAATCAAAATCGTCAAAACTTGAAAGTTCCAAAGGAGTTGCCTTTGACATTTTTTCACTTGCATATTTCTTTAAAAGTTCCTGATGGCAAGTGCAATATTTTGTTCCGTAGGACACGCCTCTTTCGTCGTCTCTTTCCTCAATGTATCCCGTATCCTGACACTTTTCGCAAGTGTATTTAACGTCGAGATAATCTTCGGGAAGATTAAGGGCTTTAAGGAGTTTTTTGCGTTCATTACGGAGAGTTGTGTTCTTTGCTCTGATAGTTGCAAGTCTTTCCTGCACATTGTCTTTACTTGCAAACACGCCAACAATTTCCATACCTGTTTTTGCAAGTTCGGACTCTATAAACTGAAACTCGGGGTATCTGGTATTCAATTCGTTTCTATGCTGTTGTGCAGTATATTCTGCATCAGTTTTTCTTCTTTTGATTTCAGCACGAGCTCTTTCGTGCAATTCTTTTGAATATGCCATTATGCTCCCCTACCTTTCTTAGTCTTTTTAGCGCCGAAGCTCTTACGATGCTCTTTCGCCATTTCCTGTGCTCGTTCCACATCAAATGATGTTTCTTTTTCTTTTGTTGTTTTCTGTGATTTACTCTGGAATTTCTTTGTACCTTTTTCGATTTCTTCAAGAGTACTCATACCCTGTTTACGCCAATTTTTAATTGTACCGTTCATGTGGGCGATATTATTCCAAACAAGTCTGCCTGTCTGTTTTTCGGCTTTCATAATATTAAAGGCTTTTTCGATTTCATCTATACCATAACCCCAACGAATCCACTCGCAGAAAAGTTCAAGAACGGCAAACGTGGGCGTTGATGTGTCATTTTTTGTACGAACGGCAAGTTCACGGAATGTGATAAGTGCTTTTTCAGTTTCCTGTATGTAATCGTCGGCAGACTGCATATCTGTAATGCCATTTTCTGCCCAGTATTTTGCGATTTTCAAAATATCATTCTGACTTGTGTTGTCAATGCTTTTTGCAAAGTATAAAAGGCAGTTTGCAACGTCGGGAGTGATTCCGTAACGGTTCACAATGGAATAAATTGTACATTGCATACTGTAACCGAGAGTTTTACCGAGAATTTCCTGTGCTTCAAGGAAAAGACGTTTCATTGAACCGTTTTTCTTGAGTATTTTCTCAATTTCTGCCTGCGTTGGGTTTGTGAAATGAATTTCAGGAAGTGGCATTTTTACTTTTTCTGCCTTTTGCACCTGACTTTCAGTTTTTATAACTCTTTCAGGTTGCGTATCCTTTAAAATTCCGTTAGCAACCCAATATTCAACACATTCATTGACTGTTCCGAGAGAAAGATTTGTAATTTTTGTGATTTCTTCAGTAGTGATTTGCGGATTTCTGAAAATTGCGATAATAACCTTTAACTGCTCACCACTTGCGAATTTAAGTCCACGGTCTGCAATTTCCGTTGGCAACGAGAACATTGACGAATAAACCTTTGGCGAAATCTCAAACATACCTTTCCCTCCTTTTTTAAAATTAAGTTACATTATGGGAGAATAAGTATAACATAAAATTCGTTTGTTTGCAATCACAAGATATAGTGGATAGAGCAAATGCAAAGTGCAAAATGCACAATGCAAAATAAAGGGTCTGCGACGCAATTTTTAAAAATAATTTTGCGCTTTGCACTTTGCATTTTGCGCTTAAATAATTATTGACTTTAACACAGTAAAGTTATATAATGATTTTGTATATATTTTCTTACAGGAGTTGGAAAAAATGAGCATTACAAAATCAGTTTTCGGTGTTACAAAAGACGGCAAACAAGTTGACTCTTTCCTCATTGAAAACAACAACAATATGAAAATTAACCTTATTACTTACGGTGCTACTTTACAGAGCATTCTCGTTAAGGATAAGGATGAAAACGAAATCGATTTGTTACTCGGTTTTGACGATATGGACGGTTTCGAAAATCGTCACGATTATCAGGGTATGATAGTAGGTCCTGTTGCTAACAGAATTTCTGCAGGCGGACTTACAATCGACGGTGTTAAAGTACCTGTTACAACAACTCACGGTGATGTTACTCTCCACAGTAACGGAGAATTCTCAACTAATGTTTGGGATGCAATTATCGTGGACTCTGACTCTGTTGAATTCTCATATTTCAGCGCTGACGGTACTGAAGGTTTCCCAGGTAACAAGAAAGTGACTGTTAGATATACTCTTACAGACAAAAACGAGATTATTATGGACTACACAGCAGTTTCCGACAAGAAAACTGCTTTCAACCTTACTAACCACGCATATTTCAACCTTAAAGGCTACCAGAATGGCGACATTCTCGACCACACTCTTTACATAAATGCAGACGCATTCACTCCTATGGGTGAGGGACTTGTGCCAACAGGTGAAATTAGAGATGTAACAGGCACTCCATTCGATTTCCGCGAGCCTAAAACAATCGGCAGAGATATCGGAATGAACTATGAGCAACTCGATGCAGGTAACGGTTACGACCACAACTTCTGCATTAACGGATATAATAAAGAACTCCGTCTTGCTGCTACTGTTACTGCTCCAAACGGTGTAAGACTTGATTGTCTTACTGACTTACCGGGTATGCAGCTCTATGTTGGTAATTTCCTTGAGGGCAAAATCGGTAAGAACAACACTCCAATGGATTTCAGAACCGGCTTCTGCCTTGAAACACAGTATTATCCAAACGCAACAAACACACCTTCTTTCTATAATTGTGTGTTTGATAAAGATGAAACAGTAAAAACTACAACAATTTATAAGATTACAGTTTAATTTTATACAATAAAATAAATCCTTACGGATTTATTAAGTATCCTAATAGATATGAAGTAGCTTTCGCTATGAAGTATGCCTTCGGCATAAGAAAGGAACACATTATGGAAAACACAAAACGAATTTATTTATCAGCACTTGTTTACAACCGTACAGGTGTGTTATTAAGAGTTGCAGGACTTTTTGCACGTCGCGGATATAACGTTGTTTCTCTTACAGTTTCCGAAACTGAAAGTCCCGAATTCTCCCGTATGACAATTGTTTCCGACGTGGAAAGCTACAAGGTTACAATGGTTATGCAACAGCTTTCACGTCTTGAAGAGGTTATTAAAGTTATCAATCTTGACGAGGGTCAGGCAATTCAGAGCGAAATTCTTCTTATTAAAGTTAACGCACTTAATAAGGACAGAAAACGAGTTCTTAAAACTATCAACAGTTTTGGTGCACGTGTTATGGATATCGGCCACACAACAATTACTGCTGAACTTACAGGTCTTCCAAGCCTTATTGATAAGTTTATCGACAAAATGGAAAAACACGGCATCTGCGAACTTTCACGTTCAGGTCTTACAGCTCTTGAAAGTGGCGACAGAAGTATTAAGGGAGTTGAATAAACTATGACTAAACTTGTAGTCAAGAAAATCAGTTTTTCAACCTACGTAAAATTTGTTGCTTTATTCGGTGCTTCATTAGGAATGTTTATGGTGGTAATGGCGTTGTTGATGCTTCCAATGATTTTATTAGAAACGCCAAAAGAAGATTGGTTAACAACACTACCAATGTTTCCAGCCTTTTTTATTGCACCATTCATTTGTACTTTTGTCCTTACAGTTTGGGGTGTAATAACTTACCCTATGTTTCTTTTAATACAAAAGATTTTTAAAAAATTCACATTAAAGGTTGAGTTTCCACATGTTGAATACCCACCTCAACCAATGAATATGACAAATTTTCAATACACACTAATTGAAAATAACAATGATACCAACCAAGGAGTTGAATAATTATGGGAATGACAATGACACAAAAAATCCTTGCTGCACATGCAGGATTGGATAAAGTAGAGGCAGGACAATTAATCAACGTTCGTCTTGACCTTGTAATGGGTAACGACGTTACAAGCCCTGTTGCAATCAACGAAATGAAAGCAAAAGGCTTTACAGATGTTTTTGACAGAGAAAAAATTGCTCTTGTTATGGACCATTTTACACCTAACAAGGACATTAAATCTGCAGAACACTGTAAACAGGTACGTCAGTTTGCAAGAGAATATAAAATCAAGAATTTCTTTGATGTGGGACAGATGGGTATTGAACACGCACTCCTCCCCGAAAAAGGAATTGTAATTTCAGGTGACACAGTTATTGGTGCTGACTCACATACTTGTACATACGGTGCTTTGGGTGCGTTCTCAACAGGTGTCGGCTCAACTGATATGGCTGCTGGTATGATTTCAGGTATGGCTTGGTTTAAAGTGCCATCTGCTATCAAAGTTAATGTTACCGGTAAATTCAATAAATGGGTTAGCGGTAAGGATTTAATTCTTCACTTAATCGGCAAAATCGGTGTTGACGGTGCACTCTATCGTTCACTTGAATTCTGTGGCGATGGTATTGCAAATCTTTCAATGGATGACCGTTTCTGTATCGCAAACATGGCAATTGAATGTGGTGCAAAAAATGGTATTTTCCCTGTTGACGAGAAAACACTTGAATATATGAAGGGCAGAACTGACCGTGAGCCTGTAATCTTCACAGCGGACGAAGATGCAGTTTATGACGAGGTTATCAACATTGATTTAGGAGAACTTAAATCAACAGTTGCATTCCCCCACCTTCCTGAAAATGCTCACATTGTTGGCGAATTCGACAAGATTTATGTTGACCAGTCAGTTATCGGCTCTTGCACAAATGGTAGAATTGAAGATATGCGTGCTGCTGCCGAGGTGCTTAAAGGCAAAAAAGTCAACGAGAATGTTCGTTGCATCGTTATTCCTGCAACACAGAATGTATATCTCCAATGCGTAAGAGAGGGTCTTGCTGAAATCTTTGTAGAAGCAGGTGCAGTTTTCTCAACTCCTACTTGCGGTCCTTGTCTTGGCGGTCATATGGGTATTCTCGCTGCCGAAGAAAAGGCAATCTCAACAACAAATCGTAACTTTGTAGGCAGAATGGGACACCCGACAAGTGAAGTTTACCTTGCAAGCCCTTATGTTGCTGCTGCAAGTGCAATTACAGGTTATATCTGCACACCAGAGGAGGTTATGTAAAATGAAGATACAAGGTTCAGTACATAAATACGGTGACCACGTTGATACAGACGTTATTATCCCTGCAAGATACTTAAATACCGCTGACCACAAGGAATTGGCAGCACATTGTATGGAAGATATCGACAAGGAATTTATAAATAAGGTTAAAGACGGCGACATTATGGTTGCAGGTGTCAACTTTGGTTGTGGCTCATCCCGTGAGCACGCTCCTATCGCTATTAAAGCTGCAGGTGTTTCCTGCGTTATCGCAAAGACATTCGCAAGAATTTTTTACAGAAATTCACTCAATATCGGTCTTCCAATCCTTGAATGTCCCGAGGCTTGTGACGACATCGCAAACGGTGACGAGGTTTCAGTTGACTTTGACACAGGTGTTATCACAAATGTCACAAAAGGTACAAGTTATAAGGCTCAACCATTCCCAGAGTTTATTCAGAATATTATTTCAAAGGGTGGACTTCTTGCATCATTGAAATGACGCAAAATTCGTAATTCGAAATTCGCAATTCGTAATTAAAGCACAAACCAACTGATATAATAATTACACATTACGAATTCAGCATTACGCATTAGGAATGTAACACATTTTCCTCTTTTCCATAAAATGTAATGTAATTACAAAACGGAAGGAGGAAAAATAAATGTGTAACTTCTTCGGTAACAACACTTGGTTGATTATTATCATCATCTTAATTCTTCTCTCTGATAATAACAATGGCGGTTGTGGTTGTGAACGCAATAACAACTGTGGTTGCCAGCGTAAGGACTATGACTGCTGCTGCTAATGTAAAGCGGAGCTTTACAATGAAGTAAATCCTTACAGATTTATGAAGTATCTTACGATATGAAGTAGCGTTGCTATGAAGTATGCCTTACGGCATATGAAAGGATTTACTTTACTTCATATTTACGATAGTAAATACTTCATAATCGTTAGATTACTTCACATTGCGTAGCAATATTTCATTAAGAATAACTGACGTTTAAAAATTTAAGAAAACAATGGTTTCGGTGGTGGGGAATTTCTCTGCCACCGTTTTTTAAGTGAAAAAATGGAAAGTTGAAAGTTGAGAACGATTAAAATTGCAACGCAGTTCCGACGTTTTCCGTTTTCAGTTTTCAACTTTACACTTTTACGGAGTAAATACTATGGATTTTTACGAAATTACACAAGAACCTGAAAAGGCATTACTCATCTCCGTTGACACGGGAGATTTTGATGCCGATGCCTCAATAGAAGAACTCACGCTCCTCACCGAAAGTGCAGGGGCTACTGTTGTTGGCTCAATAATTCAGCGAAAAAGCACTCCTGACGGTGCAACATATCTCGGCAAAGGACGACTCGCAGAAGCAGAGTTATTTTGCCATAATCAAGAGATTGATTTAATCGTTTGTGACGGTGAACTGACTCCATCACAAATTCGCAACATTGAAAATGCCACAAAAGTCCGTGTTGTGGACAGAACACAGTTGATTTTAGACATTTTCGCTCTCCGTGCCAAGACAAGCGAGGGCAAATTGCAGGTGGAACTGGCTCAACTTAAATATTCCCTCCCCCGCCTTACAGGTAAGGGTAAGGAATTATCCCGACTCGGTGGTGGTATCGGCACTCGTGGTCCCGGTGAAACAAAACTGGAAAGCGACCGTCGTCACATTATGAGAAGAATGCACGCACTACAAGAACAGCTTGACGAAGTTGAAAAACGTCGTGGATTTTTACGTAAACGTCGTGAAAAAGACGGTGTGATTACCGTTGCATTGGTTGGCTACACAAATGCGGGAAAATCTACCCTTATGAACGCTCTTACTGATGCAGGAGTGCTTGCCGAGGATAAGCTTTTTGCCACTCTCGACCCCACATCACGAAAACTCACACTACCCAACGGACAAGATGTTATGCTCATTGACACAGTTGGATTTGTAAGCCGTCTTCCACACGATTTGGTAAAGGCTTTCAAATCAACTCTTGAAGAAGCAAGTGAAGCCGACATCATTCTCAATGTTTGCGATGCGTCCGACATTCATTGTGGCGAACATATTGAGATTACAACCGACATTTTGCGAGAATTGGGCTGTAAGGGCGACAACATCATCACAGTAATGAACAAGTGCGACAAAGCCGAAAACGTCTTTGACATTCTCACAATGGGCAAGACCGTTATGATTAGTGCGTTAAAGGGTGTCAACCTTGATTTACTCTTAAAAGAAATTGAAAAAGCCCTTGAACTCAAAAGTGTAACACTTGATTTGCTCATTCCTTTTTCAAAGGGTGCATTGGTGAATAATATCCGTAATTCGGGCAAAATCCTATCGGAAGAATTCACCAACGACGGCACAAAAATTACTGCAATCCTCCCCACAAGCGAAGCAGATAAATATAAGGACTATGTCTTATAAGTGGAAAACTGAAAGTGGAAAGTGGAAAACGATTGGATAAATTGAGTTTGTCGGGATGTACTCCGTATGGGCGATACTCGGCTCCCCTTGTCAGGGGAGCTGTCAACGAAGTTGACTGAGGGGTAGTTAGTTTGTCTGTTCACTATCTCTCTCCGTCTTTGCCTTGCGGCAAATCCACCTCCCTCGTCAGAGGGAGGCATTATAATTGCAACGCAGTTCCGACGTTTTGCACTTTGCACTTTGCGTTTTGCGCTCGTTATTCGTCCCGACAAATTCAAATTTTACGATTATATTCCGAGTTTTCAGTTTTCCGTTTTCAACTTTACACTTATCCCGCTCCCCGCAAAATTTTCACAAATAAAATTAAAATTCCCTATTGACAAATAAAACAAAATATTATATACTATCAAGGCTGACAAAAAAGTACATACTTCGGGGTGTAGCGCAGCTGGTAGCGCGCCACATTTGGGATGTGGATGCCGCAGGTTCGACTCCTGTCACTCCGACCAAGAAAAAGACGATTCCAAAGAATCGTCTTTTTCAGTTTTATTCGCCTGTCGGCGAGTTCTATTGCTTCGCAGTTTTATTGTGCTTCGCACAGTGTTATTCGCTTTGCGAGTTTATGTCGAATAAAATATCACTATGCCACAAGGCATAATATCACTCTTTCCGCAGGAAAGAATATCACTTAAAATAATTTCCTTATAAATACCGAAATTCGTAAGAATTTGGGTCGCCAAGCTAGTAGTATGCAAGGCATAGCCGAAGCAGACGGTCGACTCCTGTCACTCCGACCACAGCGGAAAAGGTACCCTTTTGGGTGCCTTTTTTTGTTGTGCATTGAAAATGAGGAGTCGAACCTCATGGAAGATTTTAAGAACTAACAGAAAAAGCAGACCAAAGGGGTCTCTCAATTAGGGATTTAATAGGTTTTAATCCTATCCTTTCCGTTAATACTTCACGAAAAAACCTCACAAGGCGTCAGCCTAGTGAGGTTTTTGTCATTTTGTCTAAACGAAAATTATATGGATTAAAACTGC
>JAGAMK010000069.1 GCA_017624735.1 Clostridia bacterium | reverse complement strand
AGCGTTAATTTAACTCTTCTGTTATCCAAAAGAATTACTGTTTCTTGTTTCTCTCTGATTCGTACTTCCGTACCCTCAAAGATTAACAGGGTTCCTTTTACTTATCTCGTCGTTGTTTAATTTTCAAGGTCCAGTTTGCGTTTCAGGCTTTCGGTGTTTGGCCTCTGTCCTTGGCGCTCGTATATAATAACAAAACAAGTGACAAATGTCAACAACTTTTTTTGATTTTTTTGCACCTTTTTGAAAACTATTCCGGGTGTTTCATTTTTGGTATTTTAAATAAATAAAAACATCAGTTTTTGTGCATAATTTATGTGCAATTTGACAAATACAGCAAAATATCATAAAAATACGGACAACTATTAAGTTGTCCGCGTGTTTTTAATGGTGGTGATGATGGTGATGTTTATAAGAATTATCAGAATGAATTTCACATAGTTTTTCATGACATTTTTCATCACTTTTTTCAAGTTCCAAAGTTACATGTTCTATTCCGTGTTCTTTCAATTCATCTCTTATAATATGTTTAATATGATGCGAATCATCGTCGGTAACAATATGCATGGTAGCATAATTATGGAATCCATCCATACTCCATATATGAACGTGATGTACATCAATTATACCGTCAATATGCATTATGTGTTCTTTGATTTCATCTATACTTATATTATTAGGGGTTTTTTCAAGAAATAAATCCAATACTTCCTTCAAGTTCTTGATGGCATTGATAAAAATAAACAAAGCAACCACAATTGACATTATAGGGTCAATAACTGAAATATCTGTAAATCTCATTATAATTGCACCAATTAAGACTACAAACCATCCAAGCACATCTTCAAGCATATGAAGATTAACTGCTTTCTGATTCAATGAATCCCCTTCTCTTGTGAAATAAGCTGCACAGAAATTTACAACTACTCCCACAACGGCAAAAATAATCATACCGTTATAATTTATCTCGACCGGATTAATTATTCTTATTATTGCATTATAGATAACTGCAAGTGAGCCAAACAACAATATAAGAGTTGTAATTACACTACCTATAACAGAAAATCGAGCATAACCATAGGTATAAGTGTCATCAGGTTGCTTTTTGCTTTTCTTTTCAAGAAAATACGACACACCAATGCTCATTGCATCCCCTATATCATGAATGGCATCGGAAAGAATTGCAACACTGCCTGTAAAGATACCTCCCACAAATTCAAAAATAGAAAATGATAAATTAAGTAAAAATGCAATTAAAATATTCTTTTCTGTTTTCATCTTATCACCTGCTTATGGTTAATATGTTTCATACCTACTTCAAAAATCTTGGAAATATGACTATCATCCAATGAATAATAAACTGTTTTGCCTTCTTTTCTGCATTTTACAATACCCACATCTTTCATTTTACTTAGTTGATGTGAAATTGATGATTTAGTCATTGACAGCACATTTGCCAAGTCACAAACACACATTTCATTTTGTAAAAGAGCAAAAAGAAGTTTACATCTTGTATCATCTCCCATAATCTTGAATAAGTTTGCGAGACCATTTAAAATATATGAATCAGGCATTTTGGACAATGTGTCTTTGACCATTTCTTGATGTATCATATTACAGTCACATATAAATTCATTCTTTGACATTTTAGCATTTCCTTTCAGTTGAGTATTTACTCAACTATTATAGTTGAATATACACTCAACTGTCAAGAGTAAAAATAAAATCCCTGAAACAAATCAGGGATTTTTTACTTATACATATAATATATAGGTTTGTCCTTTTTGCGTATCTAATTCAAGTACACCATTTTGTGATTTAACACCATCTACTGTGAAATCACCTTTTGCATAATAGAGTTTACATTTTCCACCTGCATTTGAAACGATTTTTGCTGATTTGAGCTTATTCTTCTCCCATTCAATATCGAGAGTGAAATTGCCACGTGCAACAATACCGTTAATTCTACCCTTTTCCCATTCTGTTGGTAATGCAGGAAGTAACTCAATACATCCGCAATTACTCTGCATAAGCATTTCATTTACGCCTGATGTGAAACCAAAGTTACCATCAATCTGGAATGGCGGATGATAGTCGAAGAAGTTTGGATAGATACCATTCTTGAACAAGTCACCAATGATTTTAAGTACTCGGTCACCGTCACCAACTCTTGCCCATGTATTAATTTTCTGTCCCATTGACCATCCTGTACTCTTATCTGTACGATGATTCATAGAAACGATTGAGGCATCAATAAGTTCAGGATTCTGGAATTTATTCATTACATTACACGGAAACAAGCCTAAAAGGTGTGACATATGACGGTGATGGAACTGTCCAAATTCACCGAGTTTCTTTTCATGATACCACTCTTTAATCTGACCATCTTCACCTATTTCATATACATTTAATCTATGCTGTATATCTCGCCATTTTGCAACAAATTCGTCGTCAACGCCCAATGCTATTGCACTCTTGATTGAATCATCATAAAGTTGCCACAAAAGAGCTTGTTCATAAGTATTGCCCATTGTTCTTGGACCATGTTCAGGTGAATAGCAAGGATATGTAACAAGTCTGCCATCTTTTTCGACCATGAGTTTTGAGAAATACTCTGCGCACTCTTTGAGCATTGGATAGATATCATTTGCAAGAATTTGTTTATCAAGAGTATACTCATAATGTTCAAAGCAGTTATGCAAAATCCAAGGCATTGCAGCCGGTGACCAACCCCAGTCAAAATTCCAGCCAGGACAAGTCCAACCAAAAGGTGTACATTGAGTATGGAAAAGGAAACCGTTCTGCTCACTATCTTTACTCTCTATCCCAGTATAATACTTTGCAGTAATTCGTCCCGGTTCAACCATTGATTTGATATATCTGATTAATGGCTTTGCACATTCAGCCATATTTCCGTTAAACGTTGGCCAATAGTTCATTTGAAGATTTACATTAGTATGGAAATCACTTGCCCATTTAGGATTATTAGATACATTCCAGATGCCTTGGAGGTTTGACGGAAGAATATCACCTTCACGAGAAGATGCAACTGTCATATATCTACCATACTGATAAAGCAATTCGGCTGCTTTTTTTCTGTATGATGCATTATTTGAATAACTATATAAAAGTTTATCGGCAGGAATATTATCTTCACCATCAAGATTAATTGCAACACGGCTCATAATCCTGCTGAAATCTTCTTTATGAGATTTTAAAATTTCATCAAAGCCTTTTTCAGTTGCAAGTGATACAACTTTCTCAACACTATTATAAAGTTCGTCTGCAGTCTCCCCTGTCCTGTAAACAGGATATGTATCCATATAATCTGTATCCGCTGAAAAAATAATAGTTAATTCTGTTGCATTGGAAATTTTAATACAATTATCAGTTGCAGTTGAATTACCATCTGTCAACACATTAGCAACAAGACAGAATTTAAGAGCATTATCTTCCAACTCACCTGAATGTACGATTTTATCGTTCTCATATTTAACAGTTCCGTGTGCAGAAGAAATTTTAAATTCAATATTTAACTTTTGTCCTTTTCTTTTAATACGGATTACACCACATTTATCGGGATGTGATACGAAGAACACTTTATCATCGTGGACTTTCTTTGTGAATCCCATTTTAGCATCATAGGAAACAGTACAAACACCATTAACCATATCAAGTTCACGGCGGTAGTTATGTTCATTACGTGTACAATCAAAATCAAAGTCAATAGTGCCCCAGGAACGATATCCGCCATAACCGTCTTCAATACCTACTAACTTTTCACAAAGGTCGTGTGCCTTTTTATCGTCACCATTTGTAAATGCAGTATAGATTTCTTTATAGTAATCAACGGGCAATTTGCCATTTTCATCCGGAGTTGTGATATTACCGCCACAATAATCGGGTCTTTTAGGTGATGGTCCACCTGCCCAAAGAGTTTTGTGGTTAAGTACAATTTTATCACTTTTTATATTGCCGATTATGCCCATGCCAAGGCTACCATTACCCAAAGGTAATGAGGTTTGCTCCCAAAGGTTTTCAAAACCCCGCCAATATGCTCTCTTTAATTTCATTTTTGATGGAGGTTTATTGTAAAAAAGTTTCATAAATACTCCTTAAAAATTCAAAATCATATCGTAATGTGGGATGTTTTCTTCCAAATACTCAGGTGTTCCAATTAATGAGAAACCACATTTTTCGTAAAAGCCTACTGCATGAGTCTGTGCACCTACACGAACCGTTTTTGCACCTTCTTCTTTTGCTTTTCGTAAAAGTTCAAGTACAATCTTTTCACCAAGTCCCAGTCCACGCTTATCTTTCTTCACAGCAATTCTACCGATTTTAACAGTATCTTCACCATAAGGGATAAACCTACCAGTAGCAACAGGCTCATCATCAGAATATATTACAAGATGTGGAACCTGCAAATCGTAGTCGTCAAACTCGTTTTCTTCAGGCACTCCCTGCTCTTTTACAAAGATTGCGATTCTTAAATCACGGAATGATTTATCAATTACACCCGCAGGAAACCATTTATATTCAATCATAATTATTCTCCCTTGAATGCAAATTTAAAGCCGAGTGTTTTATCTGTGTTAACTCGATACTTTTCCAATGTATCAGGACCACAGGTATTTGTACCTGTACCACGCATAAATCCGTCAATATTAAGAACAGTTGAGTCAACGAATTCTAAATCCTCCTGATGTTTTGCATTGTGGAGGGATTTTTGTGTGTAATTATGCGCAGAGAAACTGAACTTTGGTTCACCGTAAATCGTAAATGTATTACCAAATTCGTTTGACAATTTAAGATACTTAACAGCACCGCAGTTTCCGTTATCCTGTGGCATTACGTAAGGCTCATGCATATCTGCAACAGTTGTTTTCCAAATACCGATATATGCGTGGTCTTTCATATCACAGATATTTTCCATTTTCTCATCGGAGCCTCTACCATAGAATTCTACATTCTTAAACTGTGAATCAAGTTCAACAGTTACACCAAAACGTTGAAGGCTATTACAACCAAATAATGCTTTATCAAGTTTACACTCAACTTCAACAAGTCCGTTGCCGAAAATCTTATATACAACATCAGCACGGAAATATCTCTTCAAGCCCTTTTTGATAGAGTACGATGCACCAACATGAAGATAAATTGACTTATCAACAAATCTGAAATCATCAAGAATAATATCTGCGTCGTGAAGCTTAATAATATCCCAAGGCTTTTTCTGACCATAAGAATCATTATCAAGAGAGGCTCTTACACAATTTGGAACAAAGCCTTTTTTACCTGTTGCAGGATTGATATTGATGAATTCGCAGTTATTCTTTACATAACTGATAAGCTCACCTGACTTTTTGTCAAATGTTAATTTACCACCATCAAAATTGATGTTTAACACTTTTTTGTCGTCATTTACAGAGTATGAACCTGCAAGTGACAAGCCTTTAGTAAATCTTGCTTTGTCACTGATTACAGTTTGTTCCAAAGCACAACGATTTTCTCCATCGTAATATGCAATATTGATATGGCAGTCCTTACCTTCATCAAAGTTATCATAAGGAATTTCATATGTCTTTGTCTGCATCGGTGCAATATCAAGTTTTAATTCATCTGATTTAACTTCTACACCATTTACAAGCTGAGTCCAGATAACTTTCAAATATTTAGTATCTTTAAATCTGTTTGTATTTGTAAATTCAAAGCATTTACCGCTGATGTGCTTACTTCTTACAGGACGATAAACTGCTTTAATTACATAAGCACCTGTATGTGGTGTTTTGTCAGGATAGAGCATACCGTCAACGCAGAAGTTACTATCGTGCTTTTCTTCACCATGGTCTCCACCATATGTATATTGATACTTGTATTTATCACTACCATCATGTAAAACCGCATGGTCTGCCCATTCCCATACACAACCACCCATAAGGTTATCGTATGCGTAAATGCTTTCCCAGTATTCTTCAACTGCACCGGGTCCTACACCCATAGCATGAACATATTCACACATAAAATATGGTTTTTCATGATATCTCTTATCCTTTGCAGTCTGCGAACCATACTTAGCTACATTCTCCTGCGAAGGATACATTTCAGAAATAACATCATAGGCAAAGCGCTTGGTAGTAATTACACTTTCATAATGTACAGGGATTTTTGAGGCAGAGTTCTTAATATAATCGTAGCAAGAATCTTGACAGTTATATCCCCATGCTTCATTACCCAATGACCACATTGTGATACTTGGGTGATTTCTGTCACGGCATACCATTCGGCTTACTCTGTCAACATATCTGCCTTCCCATTTAAGGTCATGGCTAATTATACAGTTGTCGTAAGGAGTTTTAATATCCCCTGCACCATGAGTTTCGATATCTGCTTCGTCGATAATGTAGAATCCCATTAAATCTGCAAGAGTCAGGAGTGTTGGGTCAGGTGGATAGTGAGATGTACGGATAGAGTTAATGTTGAACTTCTTCATAAGTTCCATTTCAGCTTTAATCTCTTCACCTGTAAGAACATAACCATTCTTCATATTTGTATCATGGTGATTGACACCCTTGAATTTAATAGGCATATCATTGAAATAGAATATGTTGCCTTTAATTTCAACAGTTTTAAAGCCAGTTATATTTTTCACATATGTCTTATTGCCCTTTGCATCTTCAAAAGTAATGAAAAGGTCATAAGTATATGGTTCTTCTGCATTCCACTCCTTAACATCAAGATTTGAGAAGATAATTTTTGATTTAGCACGTGCATCTGCAGTTTCTTTGGCAAGAACTGTATCCCCATCAAGAAGTTCAGCAGAAATTGTGCAACCTTCTTTATCACCTTTAATTTTGAATGAAACTGAAAGTTCATATTTACCATATTTCTTTTCTGTATCTACAACAAAATCATAAAGATATGTTTTATCAAGTGTTGTAAGAAGAACATCACGGAAAATACCATTTTCACGGAACATATCCTGACATTCAAGGTATGTACCTGTTGACCATTTACTTACAACAGCAAGAATTTCGTTTTCTCCTTTTACAAGGTACTTTGAAATATTGAATTCAGCAGAGTTATGTGCACCTTCACTATAACCTACAAATTCACCATTAATATAGAGGTCAAGAGATGAAATAACACCCAAAAATGTGAGAATATACACTTTATCAAGGTTATCAATGTTGATGAATTTTCTGTAAACGCCCATTGGAACATCCTCAGGCATTTCAGGATAGAGTTTTGGATTGAATTCATAACGAGTATTAAGATAACAAGGTTCACGATAACCTGTTCTCTGCCATGTAGAAGGCACAGTTACCTTATCAAACTGAATCCTATCTGTATAGAATTCTTTTGGAATAAGCATATCCTTATCGTAATATTTAAAATCCCATTCTCCATTGAGAATTGTCACCATGCTACTATTGTAACGTTCTGTGAGAACATTCTGTTCGCAGAGTTTCTCTTTTGAAGCATAAGGAACAAAGTATGCACGTGGAGAAAGCTTATTTATTTCTGCCGTGTTAAAATCCCTGAAATTGGTTGTATTGATTATGTATTTCATAAAAAGACCTCCGTCTTATATATAGATAAATTAAGTTTATCACATAAAGTAAAAATTTACAACAAAAAACCAAAGATATTGAATGAACAATTTCTTTGGTTTATGTATATTTTTTATTTATTAACAACCTCGCCTCTTGCGCTGACTTTACCTTCTGGTTTGATTTCCCCTGCCTTCTGGAGTGAAATCTTTGTAAGGAATGGACCAACAAGTTCATAAATAAGAACCGCGAAGAGAGTGATGTTTGCTACGACTGAACCCTCAGCACCAAGTTCTTCTGCTTTAATTGCCATACCAAGAGCAACACCAGCCTGTGGGAAAAGAGTTATACCTAAATACTTAACAATATTCTTATCACACTTTGTAGCCCTTGCACTAATTGATGCACCAGAGTATTTACCTACACAACGAGAAATAATGTAAACAAGACCGATAAGTACAATTCCCAAATCCTTGAAGATTGATAATTCAAGTTCTGCACCACTAATAACAAAGAATAAGATTAACAACGGTGCGGTCCAACGGTCAACTCTGTCCATAAGTTCTTCAGAGAAATCACAAATATTGCAGAAGATTGTTCCAAGCATCATACATGATAATAATGATGAGAATGCAATATGTACTCCACCGATTTCAAATTTAAGCATAGATAGTGACACTGTAAGGAATACGAATGTTACAGACATCGCAAGACGTTTTGACCTTGAATGAAAGAACTTTTCACAGAATGTAAATAACGCACCCATAAGTGCACCAAGCACAAGGGAAAGAACAACTTCAAGAAGTGGTTCGATAATAATTGAAATTACATCAACACTTCCTACAATGAGGGCTTTTGCTATACCAAATGAAACTGCAAATACAATTAAACCAACTGCGTCATCAAGAGCAACGATTGGAAGAAGAAGGCTTGTAAGCGGGCCTTTTGCCTTATACTGTTTTACAACCATAAGAGTTGCAGCAGGAGCAGTTGCAGTTGCAACAGCACCAAGAGTAATTGCGGCAGGTAATGAAAGCTTATCAGGTACAATAAAATGAACACCAATCAATACAACATCAACAATCAAGCATGTTGCCAAAGCCTGAAAAACTCCGATAATAGCAGCCTGTTTACCGATTTGTTTAAGTTGTGAAAGTCTGAATTCATTACCAATGGAAAAGGCAATAAAACCAAGTGCCACATCAGGAATAATATCGTAAGCATCAATATTTGCCATACTTGTAAAACCAAATCCATTAATCCCCAATGAGCCAAGGAAATAAGGTCCTACAAGAATACCTGCAACAAGATATGCTGTAACAGCAGGCAATTTAAGTAATTTTGCCACACGGGATAACATAAGTCCCGCAAAAAGTGCAATTGACAGACAGAGTAAAGTTTCCATAATTTCGCCTCGAAAAATTCAAATTAAAACGTCTAATATTTTAGCACTTGAAATACAGATGTGCAATAATCAAAATGACAGTTTAATGGATACCCAAATAAAATAATTTGTCGATTATGCTGTTAGTCGTCCGAATGAGGTTAAGTAGTTTAAATATATGATTATAAAAAAACAGAGAAACCACAGAAGCGATTTTTCTATTTTGTGTTAGAAAAGATTTAGTATGTTATTTTTTCTTTTTTTGGGATTTTTCCCAAGGAGCAATCTGTATAGTATATAATAAAACAATAATTAGTGAAAAACAAAAAGCGAAACCACACTTTTTGAGTGCCGTTTCGCTTTTTTGGTGCTGGTGACCGGACTTGAACCGGTACGGTATTGCTACCGAGGGATTTTAAGTCCCTTGCGTCTGCCGATTTCGCCACACCAGCGTACTGTTTCGACAGCCATATTATTATATATTATGATTTTTAAATTGTCAATATGAGAATTGAAAGTTTTATAAAAAGCATCGGCGGGGTCAAGACCCCGCCCTATTATTAAGTATTATTTATTTATTTTACTTTATAGATATTCACTTCGTATGCACGGAGTTTATCTGCTGTTGCAGGATAGTTTGAAAGTACGCACTCACCTTCTGCAGGTCTTGGACGAGTTACAATATTTTCTGTAAGGTTCATTTCAATATAGAACTTGCCGTCTGCACTTTCTCTGTAAAGACAGAATGTTTTATCATTTGTTTTGAGTGGTTTGAAATCACCATAAACAAGAGTTGCTTTGTTTTCTTTACGGAGTGCCATAAGTGCTTTATAGTAATTGAAAGGACTTGTCTTGTCTTCAAGCTGTGCCTTAACATTACATTCTTTATAGTCACCATTTACACGAATCCAAGGTGTTCCTGTTGTGAAACCTGCATTTTCGCTATCATCCCAACAAACTGGTGTTCTTGAATGGTCACGGCTACCTGCCATAATTTCTTTCCATGCTTCTTCAGATGTTTTGCCCTTTTCAATAAGTTCAGCATACCTATTGATTGACTCAACGTCACGAAGTTCGCTCATATCGTTGAACTCACAGTTCATCATACCAAGTTCTTCACCTTGGAATATGTATGGAGTTGCACGACCTGTCAAAAGCATTGCACCAATAAGTTTTGAAAGTGGTTTTCTGAATTTAGGGTTAGGATTAACCTTCGAAACCATTCTTGGGTTATCATGGTTTTCAATAACAAGTGTTGGCCATGATGAACCATAGAGCGAAAGCTGATACTTTGTAAACATTTCCTTTAAGTATTTAAGGTCATATTTATAGTCGCTCCATCTCTGCTTACCGGGAGTTTCAAGCTGGTCAAAAAGGAATGTTTCTCTGATTTCTTCACGAGAATCGTCAACAAGGTATTTAGCCATTTCAACACCAATACCACCTGTTTCACCAACACAGAATGATTCAGGGAATTTCTTGAATGAGTTTTCGTTAAGCTCGTGAAGATATTCGTGGAGTCTTGGTCCCCAGAAATAGTGCTCACCACCGTAACCGATAAACTCGCCAACAAGTGGGTTACCATCAGGAAGACCAGGAACTTTTGAAATAAGGTTGATAACGTCCATTCTGAAACCGTCAACACCCTTTTCAAGCCACCAACAAACCATTTCTGTAATTTCTTTTCTCATATCAGGGTTTTCCCAATTTAAGTCCATCTGCTTTGATGAGAAGATATGCATTGCCCATTCGTCAAGTTCAGGATAGTAATTCCATGCAGAGCCTGAGAAAACTGATGTCCAGTTGTTTGGTGGGATTCCGTCGCCCTTACCTTTACGGAAAATGTAGTAATCCTTATATTTTTCGTCCCCTGCCAATGCTTTCTGGAACCATTCGTGTTCGTCGGATGTATGGTTTACAACCAAGTCCATAACGAGCTTCATTCCACGTTTATGAATTTCACTAAGCATCTGGTCGAAGTCATCCATTGTACCGAATTCAGTCATAATCTTACGGTAATCACGGATGTCATAACCCATATCGTCATTAGGCGAGTCATAAATTGGACTGAGCCAAAGCACATCAACACCTAAATCTTTAAGGTAGTCAAGCTTTGAGATAATACCTTGTAAATCACCGATACCATCGCCGTTTGAGTCCATAAATGAACGTGGATAAATCTGATAAATAACAGATTCTTTCCACCATTTTGGGTCAACTTCATTTTTAGTAATAACTTTTTCAGGTGTACAGTTCAAAAGATTACACATATGCTCAATAGTTTCCATTGGAAGCTTGTCACCTAAAAGTTTTGGAATTGTTTTTAGCTTCATTTTACCCACAAGAGGATTATGGATAACTGCGCCGGGAATACCTGTGTGATATGCTACCATTTCAACAAGGTCATTACCTACGGGTGTATTCATAACATCTTTAAGTGTGCTTGCAGGAGTAATTTTCATAAAATCTTCCTTTCCAAGATATGTAACTTATTTATTATACAATATATAAACACAAATTTCAACTCCATTGAAAATTATAGTTTTTTATGATAGAATTCAATTATAAAACATGAAAGGATGATTTTATGAAAAAGATTATCAGTATTTTGCTTGCTATGGTTATGATGTTCAGCATCATTCCCCTTTCAGTTTCTGCAAGTGATGTGAAAGATGTTACACCAATGACAATTTCAGGTGGAATAATCGATATTTTCTATGCTGTTAAAAACATTTTTGATTCTGTTTTAGGATTACTTGGTGGTGACAAAAGAGTTGATGTAGAAAACTTTACAGAAATGCCTTTTGGAGTACCCGGACTGGAAGATGATTTTGTTCCACAAGGCATTTGCTATGTTGAAGAATTGGGAATGTTTGCAATAAGCGGATATATGCCTGATGACGAAAATGGAAATGAACGTTATTCAAGAATCTATCTTGTAAATCCTGACACAAATGAAAGTAAGATGTTTATTATCAACAAATTCACAGGCCATGCAGGCGGAATCGCATCAAACGGAAAAGATTTATGGGTTTCTTCTGGTGGAAGCGCAAATTCAAATGGTAAAATTTATCATTTTACAACCGACATGTTCTTAGGTGAAAGTGGTTCAACAATAAAATACGATGGATATTTTTCCGTTCCCGTTAAAGGCTCTGTTCTTTACTGTGATGGAGAAAAGCTCTGGGTTTCAGAATTTTATAATAACGACAAAGATAGTAACAAGGTAAACAAAGAACATCATAAAGCCTCAAATCATGCTTGGTCATGTGGTTATGATTTACCGTTAGATGTTGACTACTCTGCGAAAGAAACAAAAACACCCGATGTTATTCTTTCAATCCCTGACAAAGTTCAAGGTATGGCAATAAATGATAGTGGAAATGTAATTTTCAGTACATCCTACGGAAGAAGAAATGATTCAAGAATGTACGTTTTTGAGTCATATACCGAATGGGATAACGACACAGTTTCAGTTTTTGATACAGATGTTCCATTATATATTGCAAAGAAAAAGAACAGAATAAAAAGATTTAAAATGCCAACTTTAATGGAAGGTCTTGATTATAACGAAGGAAAACTCTATGTAATATTCGAATCAGGTGCTAATGAGTATTCTGATGCAAAAGAAATTAATAAAAATGTATGGGAAATAGATATTGACTCAATAATAAAATAAAAAAACACCGTATCTCACGATACGGTATTTTTATGCTTATTTAGCAGGCATTACCTGACGTTGTGATGAGTATTTAATATCAACCGGTTTTTTGAATAGTAAGTGGTCGTATTCAGGAACCCAGTCATCACCAATTGTAAGTGCAGCGAATTGTTCTTCACTATGAGCAACATCAACTGCTGTTACACCTTTAAGCTCTTTACCTTCTTTATAACAAGTATCCCAGAAAGCATGGTGACCAATTTCAGTTACACTTGATGGAATATACATATACTGTAAATTCTGATTATAACTGAATGCGTCAGAGCCAATGAATTTAAGTCCTTCAGGGAGTGAAAGATAAAGTTCACCAAGAGCATCCTGTGTTGTAAATGTAGTATCTGTCACTTCTGCGCCTTTATATGTATAAATTCCATAAAGTGATGGAACAGTCGTCCACTGGTCAACACGTTCATGCAACTTAAATACTGAAAGAGTCTCAAATCTTTCAAGTCCTTCAGGGAAATAAATTACTCTTAAGTTTGCATAGTTAAAACACATTTCACCAATTTTCTTTACAGTTGAAGGAACAACGTATGTCTGAATTTCTTTCTCATATTCAGGAGTAACTTCATCTCTGTAAAGTTCTCTTTCATATCCATACTTTTCTCTAAGATATTCATCATGGTCACATGGATAACAGAGAATCTCTGTTTTTTCCTTGTTATAAAGAACACCATCAACATCACAGTAATTAGGGTTGTTTTCATCAACCTCAATATTCTGCAAAGCCCAACAAGAATAGAATGCTTTAGGGTCAACCTTCTCAACATGTGCACCAATTCTGATTGTTTTAATCTTATCATCACAGTTAAGTGTAAATTGTCTTACAGATGTAATTGGTTTTGTAGTGTCTTTAACGACTTTAAAGTTTATTTTTGGATTATTGTTTCCCGGAATATATTCTATATCGGAAACATAGTCGATATCAAGCTCATAGAGGTAGCCTGTGTTACTGAATTTTGTAAATTCAATTCCATTTTCTGTTTCGTTATACTCAAACGTATCATTCATCAAAGCCAACACACTGAAATAGATTGAGAGAGAAACAGCTACAATAATTACGATAACAAACAATGCTTTTTTCAAGTTATAGTGTTTGTATGGCTTGTTTATATGAGGGGCAGCAAGACCTTCTACCTGATAAGTCCATATTTCATCTTCTGGAATATCAAGATGAATTTCTTCTTGCAAAGCAGTATTCTTTATTTTCTTTTCTTTCTTACTCATATAACTCACCTCCATTAACCTTTATATCCACCGGAAATAGAAATTCCTTCTTCTTGTGCTTTTTTCTCTGTAACTTCAGCACGACGTTTAAGAACTTCCATAACCAAATTTTGCTTTTTGTTATCATAATCCCAGAAAAGGTAAGGAATTGTCATAAGGAAGAATCCGATTGTGTCAACTATGATTGGCACAACAACAATGTTTCTTCTTGAGCCATCAAAGAAGAGAATTTCCCAGTTACTGTTGAATCCGTATCTGAGTAAGAAGATTGGAATAATAAGACCAACGAAAGATGTGATAGGTCCGGTAAACCAACCAAAAATACCTGCAAAGCTTTCAAGACGTTCACCTGACAAGTACATCTGGTAGTCGTTGATACGAACACCCATATCGTGACCAGCAGTTGTAGGAACTGTTTTTGTCATTTCCATGAAGAAGAGAACAACTACACAAATTGTACCACAGAGAGCAAGATTATCTCCAAGTGTCCACATTGCAATAGCAATGATAGCATTACCAATTGCACGGCTTAACTGATAGAAAATCATAATCTGCTTGTATGAGAATCTCTTCAAGAAATATGGTGATAACAAATCAGGTGGAGTACCCGCAAACGAAATAAGTGCTACCAACAATGAATATGGAAGACCGCTGAGGCGGAATGTATAGAAGTAAAGAATTGTTGCGAATGGAAGCATACCATTACCCAAAGCATCAATAAGACCAACCACAGTGTTGATAAGCATATATTTGTTTTTAAGAACACCCAACATACCATCCCAGAACTTAATCTGAACTTTCTTTTCAATTGGAGGCTGTGGCATTCTTTCCTTAATTCTACCTGACAAATACATTGTAAATCCTGCTGAAATACAGAATGTTACCGGAATAACCCATCTGTAGAAATTAATATCAGCCCATTCATATCGGAGTTCGCCAACAATTGCTGGAAGAATAATTGCTAAAATTGAGTTAAAGATATGGGAGATTTTTACAGGATAACTACGAACAAGAATTCTTTCCTGAAGGTTAGGACTGATTCTCTTTGAACATTCTTCGAGAACATTACCAAAACCAAAAACGTTATATGTAGCAAAGAGAAGATTTGCAACCCATACACGAGTAGCAACATCAGGAATATTGTAGATTGGAAGCCAACCAATAAGAATAACCATTACACATTTTGGTATAACATCACAATAAAGGCCATATTTATATCTGCCGTATTTAGGAATAAGTTTTTTACGCCAGAAGATATTACGAGCACCTACCCAACCTGAATACAGGAAATGTGTACCAAAGGTTTTAAAACATGCCGTAGCATTCATACCCTCAAAACTATTCAACATTGTAATGAATGAACCTGATTGGTCAAATAATCTTGAATAGTCAAAAAGGATGGTACTAAGACCAAAAGCCATCATAAGACCATATACTAAATATACTTTTCTTTCCTGTTTTTTAGGCAAGAAGCCTAAGTTGTCACAAACATACCACCAGATAAGAGCTGTAATATAACCGAGAGGCATATTCAAAAGCCCGATAACTGAGAATGTAAGATAAGGCAACTTATAATGGTGCATAATGAGGAAACAGCTTGACCAGAAGCCGATATACTCAAGTGTTTTTGCGCCTGTGTAGTTTGCACCGACACCGATAACTACGTCCTTATATTCCTTATAAGGAACATATTTACCTTCTGCCGGAGTATTCCAATGAGTTTTGATTTCTGTGCCGAAATCTTTTACTTTGTTAAGTATGTCGCTCATTGTTCACTCTCCCTTTCTTATTATAATCAATTAATTTTAACACATTTTCAAGACATTAACAATCATATATTAACTTTTTATCCTCTGTCATATTTAACAAAAAAAGGAACTGTTTATTGTGCAACAGTTCCTTTTCCTTATATTAAATTGAGTATTTCTGCAATATCTTTTATTTCGTAATCAATTTTGAGAGATGCTTTGTTTTCATGATTCATAGGGTTATACCAACAACAAAGAATTCCTGCATTTATTCCACCACGGATGTCGCTTGTTAATGAATCACCAATAATCATAACTTCACCGGGCATAAATTTCCCGATTTTTTCCTGTACAGCATCAAAGAATTCAAGTGAAGGTTTCTCAAAACCAATTTTATCTGAAATAAAAACATCATCAAAAATCTTATCAAGTCCTGATAAACTAAGTTTTCGGCTTTGGGCAACAATTGTGCCATTTGTTACTGCATATTGACGGACTTTCCCCTTGAGTGCAGTAACTGTTTCAAGAGCATTTTCGCAGAAAAATGCTTTATCGCCAAGACGAACTTGATATTCTGCATTAAAATCATCAATACGCTCAAAAACAATACCCTCTGATGAAAAAAACTCAACAAAACGGTCGTGAAGCACTTCGGGTTTTGTGATTTCTCCACGTTCAAGCATTTCCCAATACTTTCTGTTGATTAGAGAATATCGGCATATCATTTCGTCAGTACACTCACCTATTTCAAATATTTCAAAACATTTTTTTATTGCATAATTTTCTGATTTTTCAAAATTAAGAAGTGTGCCATCTATATCCCAAAGTAGTGTTTTAATCATATTAACCACCAATTATACCTAATCCCTCAAGAAGAAATTTGACACCCATCAATACAAGAACAAGTCCACCTGCTAATTCAGCCTTATTCTTATACTTCGCACCAAATTTATGTCCAATAAATACACCAACTGCAGAAAGTCCTGCAGTAATAACACCTATTAAAGTAACTGCTAAAAATACAGTATTTCTCTCATATTCCAAAGCAAAAGCCACGCCAACTGCCAATGCATCAATACTTGTTGCGATAGCTAATGCCGTTAATTCTTTTATATTCAATTTATTATCGGCACATTCATCGCATTCGTCTTCGCCTTTAATCGCTTCAGAAATCATTTTACCACCTATAATTGCAAGTAAAATAAATGTAACCCAGTGGTCGATGCTTTCAATATAATGTGCAAAACTAGAGCCAATAAACCAACCTATTAAAGGCATACCTGCCTGAAATCCACCAAAGAAAAGAGCAATAAGTGCTGTCTGTTTATAATCGAGCTTTCTCATGTTAAGACCTTTGCAAACGGCTACTGCAAAAGCATCCATCGCAAGACCTACTGCTATTACTACTAATTCAGCCATAAAAATCCTCCGTTTATTCTGTCATACGGGATATAAAAAAAGACCCAAGTATGACACAAAAGTCATACATGAGTCTTGTCATTTAAGGTAAGCCAGACCAAAAAGGTCAGTATGTTGACTTGCCGCGTTTAAACGCCGACTACTCCCTCACGAAGCACAATGATTATACTACTTATGATTATGCTTGTCAAGAAATTTTCATTCTCAGGCGAAGTTTGTCGCTTATCATCGCAATAAATTCTGAGTTAGTCGGCTTACCTCTTGTATTCTGTATTGTATATCCAAAATACGAGCTGAGCACATCTACGTCTCCCCTATCCCAAGCAACCTCAATAGCATGACGAATCGCTCTTTCAACACGGGATGCTGTGGTTGAATACATCTTTGCAACTGTGGGATATAAAACCTTTGTAACCGAACTCATCATTTCTCTGTCGTTTATTGAAAGAACAATTGCTTCGCGGAGATATTGATAGCCTTTAATATGAGCAGGAACACCAATTTGATGCATTATTTCACTTACTGTAACCTGCAAATCGTTTGTGTTGTTGTGGTTTGCTATACTATTTTCACTTTTAGTCCATCCTGTTAACTGAGAAATTCTTTGGGCTAAAATGTTTATATCAAACGGTTTCAAGAAATAATAGTCTGCACCCGCTGATAAAATTTCCTGTTCAAATCTTTGATTATCCGTACTGGACATTATCATAATTAAAGGTCTTGTCTCGTCTTCATTGATTTCAGTTATTACACCTAATGCATCAAGATTTGCCATAAAAGCATCCATCACGACAACATCAATACTATCATTATTGATTTTTGACAAAACAGTTTTACCATCCTTTGGCACTAAAACAACATCACAACCATAAGTACGTAAAACATTTGCACAATTCTTCCCGAACTCGCTCCCATCACCAGTTAATAAGACTTTTAAATTGTTTCCCATTTTTTTTGAAACCTCCATATTTTTATGAAAATCATTTTCTGATTTCTTATTTCTGCCATATTTTACCATATTTGGTAATTATTGGCAATAGGTTTTAATTTTTTAATCTTAAAAACTTTTCGACATTTTTCGCAGAAAAAATGATATAAATATGGAGGAAAAATTTCAAATCTTGCAAAATTTAGCTTTATTACGATAAAAATTGGTGTATAAAAAACACCTCTCTTTTAATTTATACAGTATATTTTTAACAAAGATTTGAACTTTGATTTTGTTGAAAACTATGTTGAAAATGTTTAAAACTTGATAAATCAACGATTTTTGGTGCTTAATCCACCATATTTTGTAAAGTATTTTTCTTTACATTTTATTTTTTGACAAAAAAATAGATGTATATACATCTGCATATACATCTAGGAAAATGAAGGATAAAATTCAAAAGTCCCAAGGAATATTTCCTCAGGACCTTTATTATACATATTAATCTCTACGAAGTGCTTCAATTGGCGGAAGTTTAGCTGCTCGTCTGGCCGGATAAACGCCAAATACAATACCAATAAAGGATGAGAAGCCAACGGCAAGCACAACCGTTGATGGTTGAACAGTAAGCGGAACATCCATAATAAATGAAACAAATGCCGCACCTGCAACACCTAATAGCAACCCTATCAAGCCACCAATCAAACAAAGAATTATTGACTCTGTCAGGAATTGGAACATAATTGTTCCCGTTTTAGCTCCAAGAGCTTTTCTGATACCGATTTCCCTTGTTCGTTCAGTAATGGATACAAGCATAATATTCATAACACCTATACCACCAACGATAAGAGAAATTGCACTAACGGCTGCAATAAATATTGTAAATACATTGATAACAGTATCAAGAAGGTCAATGTATGTCGCCATATTAGTTACATTATAGCAGTCTTTTTCATAGTTATCATGTAATGAACGAACACGATTAAGTGCAGCAGTACCAATCTCGTCAAGTAAATTTTCATCAAGTGCAGTAATCTGTAACATATCGTAACTACCGCTTGCTTTTCCAAGAAGTGTTGCAGAAACAGGTGCAGGTATTAAAAGCATACAACTTGTCATCTGCATTCCACCCATCATGGAACCCATGCTGCTCATCATTTCTTCGGTATCTAGATTCATACTTGCCATTATATCAACAACGCCAACAATACGAATTGATACTGTAAGGTCATTTGATGTACAACTTACACTCTCACCAACAACATCTTTTCTGCCGAAAAGTTGCAACGCACTACCAACGTCAATTACACCCACGTTTTTACCTTCGATATATTCCTCTTCAGTAAAGAATCTTCCGTACATAAGCGGTGTTCTCATTAGCATCTGCATATCGGTATTACAACCAATTCCCATAAAAATACCTGTCATGTCGTTAGCATTCATCTGACACATTGTGATAGACTGCATTGATGCATACTGAACACCTTCAAGACTTTTAATGGCGGCGATATCTTTATCTGTGAAGTAGTCGTCATCATCAGCAACATTCGTATTAACGGTAAGTGAAATTGCACTGTTACCCATATCACGAATCATGCCAACGATATAATCCCTACCACCGTTACCAACAGTTACAATTGCGATAACAGAAGCAACGCCAATGATTATGCCTAACATAGTAAGAAGTGAGCGCATCAGATTTGTTCTTATACTGAAAACGGCAATACGAATATTCTCTTTAATATTCAATATTTACACCTCTTTTTATGTGTTTTTTCCTTTAATAGCTGTACCGTCTTCCATATTTGGGTCAGGACTCTTTACAACAATTTCACCCTCAGTAAGTCCAAGGATAACTTCATAATTTGCATCGTCAAGTAAACCTTTTGTAATCTTTCGTTTACTTGCTGTCCCCTCTTCTTCATTGTAAACAAATACAGAATAAACACCACTGTTGTAAATTACAGATTCAACAGGAACCGTTAACACATTTTCCAATGTTCCAAGAATAATCTTAATATCAACATCAAAACCTACAACAATCTTTGAATCAGGGTTGTTAATTTTAATTTTCACAACTGCACCTGATGCACCTGCAGAACCACCCATGAGAGATGTGATTGAACCTAAATCAAGTCCACCTGAAGAATCAGCAGCCTTCGCACCAACATAGATTACTTCACCTTCATATTTTGAATTAAGGCTTGTAATTTCTGCTTTCATTCCTTTTTTCACTTTGAGGAGGTCTGACTTACCAACAGTAACAGAAACAATCATATTATCATAGCTTTCAACAATTACACCTGCACCCATAGGTGTTGATGAACCATTAAGAAGACTAGAAATGATATTTGCTGTGTTAGCATCTACACTACCACCAAGTAAAGATGTGATATCAAAAGCAGAGCCTGAACTTTCTTTAACAGGAACAAAGCTTTCACCTGCTTTAATATTAACTGTAGTTACAACACCATCATTTTGAGCATACCAACCATTTTTCATAGTGTCATATGCTGTTTTAATTTTCTCATATTCAGCTTTTTTTGCATCTTTCATTGCTTTCAAAGCATCAGTAACTGAAGAATCTGTTGCCATAGTAGTAACATCTTCTGCATAAAGTGCTGAAATCTGTGAATTGAGTTGTGCTAACTCCAAATTCTTCTGCATAAGCTCTTTTTGTTTGCTTTCAGTTGCCTCATCCATAACAGGAAGTTCAACCTGTGACGCTGCATTTTTGAATGCGATTACTTGTTTTAAAGAAGCACCATTAGAGAGCATCTGCATAGCTATCATATCAATCTGGTCATCAGGAATTGGTGCAGTTTCGCCGGTAGTAGCACCTTCTATCTGTGCTGTAAGCTCAGCAATCTCTTTTTCTTTATCAGAAATCTGTTTTGAGAGTTTTTCAATTTCTGCTTTAATTTCATTCTTTCTATTAGCATTAGTTTCAGAAGATGAAATGGTATCATTGTACTCTTTTAATGCTTTATCGTATTCAGCTTTTGCCTTATTAAGATACTCTGTTGCCGCTGAAACATTGAATGTTGCAATTTTATCGCCTTTTTTCACAGAATCGCCAACATCAACGAATACCTCTTCAACAACAACACCTTGTATTGCGAGGAAGTTTTCAGTCTGACCTGATTCAACAGTACCATTAACATCAAGATAATCTGTAATCGTGCCATAAGTCACCTTTGCAACATCATATTCAACTGGTGGTTCAGGTTTAAAATTAGAATAAAGAACATAAACCAACAAGAGAAGAATTGCCAATGCTCCGGCAATAATACCAATTTTTGCTTTAAGACTCTTTTTCTTGAAGTTCTTTAACAAGGAAATCACTATCCTTTAAAAATATATTTTCATTTTATTGTACTACATAATTTAAATTTTTCCAATATTTATTTTGTAAACAAATTGTAAATTTGGAACTTTTTTCATATAAATATATAATTATTAAATTTTAAGGTGGCTTATATGAAAAAATTATTGGCTTTTTTTACTGTTTTTATAATTATATTCTTCAATGGTTGTTCAAAAGAAGAAAAATTTGGTTTGGAACAATTTGTTGACAGAATCAATAAAAACTACAACATGGAATACAGTACATCAGATTTTTTATTAGGTAAAAACCAACGAGAAGAAAACTGTTTATTCTACGAGCAAGGGAATTCCATGATTGTATTGATTTTAAATAGTGAAAACTTGATTACAGGAACCGGTTTGCTTATAACCGACGACAATGATATTCAAGAATACATTAATCAATTTTGTCGTATATCATCCATTATCACAAATTCAGATTACACGAAACAAAGTGAGATATTTGAACAATGCGGAATCAATGTAAATAACATAAAAAAGACCGACAGCAACTGGATAATTACTGTCGGTAAATATAAATATTCTGTTGTTTGTAACAATTACAGTATTACTTTGTTCTGTGAACGAGTCTGATTACACTCTGTGCCACTTTACACCCTGTGGTGTATCTTCAAGAACGATACCCTGTGCTTTGAGTTCATCACGGATTCTGTCAGCCTCTGCCCAGTTTCTGTCCTTACGAGCCTGTGTACGAGCCTCGATAAGCTTTTCAATTTCATCATCAAGATTTTCTGTCTTTCTGTTATAGACAAGACCAAGAACACCTGTAAGCTCATCAAAGAGTTTTGTTGCATATTCAACAAATTCTTTTGAAGGTGCATCTGTGATAACACTTGTGTTTATATCTTTAACAAGTTCAAAAACTGCTGAAATAGCATCTGCAGTATTAAGGTCATCATCCATAACCTTAATGAACTGGTCACGACGTCCATCAAGAGTTGCTTTAATTGAATCTGCATTTTCTGGGATAGTATCAACAGCATTCTTCAATGCGAAATCAAGACTTTCACGGCAGTTGTAAAGACGAACAAGAGAAGCTTTGCACTGTTCAATGATATCTACACTATAATTGATTGGGCTTCTGTAATGAGAAGAAATAAGGAAATAACGGATTGGCTCATAACCATATTCATTAGCAACATCACGTACTGTAAAAAAGTTGCCGAGGGACTTTGACATTTTAACGTTATCAACGCTGATGAATCCGTTGTGCATCCAATAATTTGCAAATGGAACACCGTTACAGCATTCACTCTGTGCGATTTCGTTTTCATGGTGTGGAAAAACAAGGTCCTGACCACCACAATGGATGTCAATTGTTTCACCTAAGTATCTTCTTACCATTGCTGAACATTCAATATGCCATCCTGGTCTGCCATGTCCCCAAGGTGACTCCCAATATGGTTCACCAGGCTTTGCACTCTTCCAAAGAGCAAAGTCCATTGGCTCACGCTTTACTTCTTCAACACTAATTCTTGCACCTGCTTCAAGGTCTTCAAGAGGCTGATGTGAAAGTTTACCATATTCACTGAACTTTTTTGGACTGAAATAAACGTCACCGTTATCTACTGCATAAGCATACCCTTTTTCAATAAGCGTGCTTACGATGTTAATAATTTCATCAATATTTTCTGTTGCCTTTGGGTGCACAGTAGCTTCACGCACATTCATACCCTTTGCATCTGTCCAGAATTCTTCAATATACTTTTCAGAAACAGTTTTATAGTCTGTCCCCTCTTCATTTGCACGACGGATAATTTTGTCGTCAATATCTGTGAAGTTCTGAACAAAATTAACTTTGTATCCACGATATTCCATATATCTCCTGAATGTATCAAACACGCAGAGAGGACGAGCATTACCGATATGGATAAAGTTATAAACTGTTGGTCCACACGCATATACCTTCAATTCGTTTGGAACAAGAGTTTTAAGTTCTTCTTTTCGTCTTGTGAGAGTGTTAAAAATTTTCATATTACTCACCTTTCTCTTCTTTATATTTTGCTAATTCTTTTTCTAACCTATCAATTTTCGCATTCAACCTGCAGAATTCCTGTGAAACAGGGTCAGGAATGTGAACCTGGTCAAGATTATCAACTCGTTTGCCGTTTCTTTTAATAACCCTTGCAGGAACACCGACTGCAGTTGAATTTGGTGGGATTTCGTCAAGTACCACAGCACCTGACGCAATATTTGAATTGTCACCAACCTTAAACGGTCCTAAAACCTTTGCACCCGAACCAATCATAACACCATTACCGATTGTTGGGTGACGTTTGCCAGTATCCTTACCAGTACCACCAAGTGTTACACCTTGATAAATTGTTACATCATCACCAATTTCAGCAGTTTCGCCGATTACAACGCCTGTACCGTGGTCGATAAAAAATCTTCTGCCGATTGTAGCGCCGGGATGAATTTCTATGTTTGTTTTCTTTACTGCATATTGCGAAATTGCACGTGCAATAAATTTCATCTTGTGACGGAAAAACCAATTTGCAACTCTATGAATTCTGATTGCTTTCAAACCCGGATATAAAAACAATATTTCAAGAATACTTGATGCTGCAGGGTCACGTTCTTTTACTGTCTGAATATCTTCAATTAGTCTTTTGAACAAATATATTCCTCCAAAATATGGTGTTGGAAATAATGCAGGCATGGAAGCCTGCCACAACGCGATTTAAAAATAAAAAATCGCCCTCATTTGCCAATGCAAACGAAGGCGAATAATCGCGGTTCCACTTCGATTTATAACTCGATAGCCTTTAACGTAGCCATACGGATGTGTATTTCCCCACATCAACTCACGAATGCACTTCACAAACTCTTTTTAATACGGGCTTTCAGCCGACGACCCATAATCTCTGATAAAAAATACATCTGTTACTCTTTTCGGTCACAGTCTTTATTCATATTATATGACATTATACCACATAATTTCACAATTTGCAATTATTTTGTGAAATCTATTATTTTTCTGCTGTCAACTAAATATACCGCACCTGAAAGCACGGTGAAAATTGCAGTTACCCATAACAAGCCATTTGAAACAAGCGACAAATCAGGTAATTTACTAAACAACTCTGTATCTGTTGTTTCAACAATGTAATATGCTTCGCCCAAAAGCATAATAAGAATTGTAAACACCATTTGACTAACTGTTTTAATTTTTCCCCACACATTTGCTGGAATAACAACACCATTTGATGCAGCAATCATTCTTACAGATGCAATTGCAAATTCACGTGTCAAAACAAGCATTACAATCCAGATATTGCAAAGACCCATTGACATAAAAGCCAAAAGTGCTGATGTAGTCAAAATTTTATCTGCAATCGGGTCTAAAAACTTACCAAAATTTGTTATCTGATTATTTTTTCTTGCAAGATGACCATCAACAGCATCAGTAATCGAGCCAACTGAAAAAATAATACAAGCTATTAAAAATCTATGTGGTAATAACTCCATTAAAATTGTTACAAGAAAGAACGGAGTAATTATAATTCTTGATATTGTAAGGATATTTGGAAGGTTTAATTTCATACAACTTCTCCAGTCAATTCTCCATCCACGACGTTAATTACCTCAACCTCAATAATATCCCCTTCAAAAAGTTCAAATCCACAAGTAAAGTAAATTTGTGTGTCAATTTCGGGTGCATCCATATATGTTCTGCCAAAGTATGAATCAGTATATGAATCATAACCCTCAACGATTGTCTGTAATGTTTTGCCGATAAGTGCATCGTTAATTTCATCAAGAATTACATTTTGACGCTCATTGATAATATCAGCTCTCTCTGAACGGATTTCAACATCCATCATACCGTCAAGTTTTGCAGCAGGAGTCCCCTCTTCCTCTGAATATGCAAAACAGCCCATTCTTTCAAATCGCATTTCCTCTATAAATTCGCAAAGTTCATTGAATTCTTCTTCGGTCTCTCCCGGGAAACCTGCAATAAATGTTGTACGGATGGTAATTCCCTCAACTTTTTCACGGATTTTGTTGAGAAGTGCTGTAAGGCTTTCTCTGTCTCCGTGACGATTCATTCTTTTAAGCACATTTTTGCTACAATGCTGTAAAGGAATGTCCATATATTTTACGATTTTTTCATTATTTGCAATTTCGTCAATAAGTGCATCATCAATTCTTTCAGGATAGAGATATAACAGTCTAATCCATTCAATTCCGTCAACATTTGACAAAGCTTTAAGTAATGGCACAAGGGCATTTTTACCATACAAATCTTCGCCATAACGAGTTGTATCCTGTGCAACAACAATTAACTCCTTAACACCTTCACTTGCAAGTTTCTGTGCCTCTGCTAAAATACTTTCACTCGAACGGCTTCTGAATTCACCACGAATGGATGGAATCGCACAGTAAGTACAATGATTTGAGCAACCCTCAGCAATTTTAATATATGCAGAATATGGTGGTGTAGTCAAAATTCTGTCACCTTCAATTTTAAGGTCAGTTTTAGGTGGGAATGATTCAACTTTTTCGCCATCAATTATTCTATTACAGATTTCGCAAATATCTTCATTTGCACCAATGCCGATAACAGCATCAGTTTCGGGAATTTCCTTAAATATTTCGGACTGGTATCTCTCTGCAAGGCAACCAGTAACCAAAACTTTGAGATTTTCACAATCCTCTTTATATGAAATCATATCAAGGATGTTTTCAATGGACTCTCTCTTTGCATCCTCAATAAACCCACAGGTATTAACGATTACAACATCTGCTTCCATTGGGTCGTTTACAATTTCAAAACCACCATTTTGAAGTTTTGAAAGCATTATTTCAGCATCAACCTGATTTTTAGGACAACCTAATGATATCATACCAATTTTTTTAGTCATAGTTTTCTTCCTCACAGAATTTCGAAATGGAATTTAAGGCATTTTTTATGTCAGAATAGGAATAACCAAGACGCATAAGTCCGTCTATCGCTCTTTTTCTGCCTTTTTCATCATCTATTTTATTTAGATATTTTTTCTTAATTACTAATATAATACGGGATTGAGTGTCAATGTCAAGAGTTTCAATTGCATTTTCTGCAATTTCACGGTCAATACCACGGAAAACAAGCTCTTGTTTAATTCGTTTTATACCATAACCTTTTCGTTCATAAAGTTCATTTGCTAACAATCTTGCAAACTCTTCATCACTTAAAAGACCTAATTCTAAAAGACGGTCAGAAGCCTTTTCAGCAGATTCTTTTTCGTGACCTTTTTCACATAATTTCTTTATAAGTTCTTTTGTACCGTATGGTCTGCGCGAAAGCAAATCAAGTCCTTTGTTATAAGCACGACGAAAACTGACCGCGTCAAGCAACTCGGTCAGTTCTTCTTCATTTATTTCTTTATAATTTCTGTACTTTTCAGAATACCAATAATCACTGTCAACAGTGGCACGGTATTCTTCGTCAACATAGATATGTATCTTGTTGGCTTTACCCTCTTTAACGGTCAATTTCATTATTCGTCATCATCCACAGCAATATCGAGTGTAGCACGTGCGGCTGCTCTTGTTGTCGGAACCTTTACAATTTCGGGTTGTTCAATTGGTGCGGATGTTGTTTTCTTTGCACTTGTAAGTTCCTGCATTTTTTCACGAATTTGCTTTTCAATATCGTTTGCAAGAACTTCATCCTGTTTGAAGAGAAGTTTTACATTTTCCCTACCCTGTCCAAGACGCTGTTCACCATAATAGAACCAAGCACCACTCTTTTTAAGAATGTCAAATTTAACACCAAGGTCAACGATTTCACCGATTTTTGAAATACCTTCGCCATACATAATATCAAATTCAGCCTCTTTGAATGGAGGAGCAACTTTATTTTTAACAATCTTTGCACGGGTACGTGAACCGATAAACTCGTTGCCCTGACCTTTAAGCTGTTCAACACGACGAACATCAATACGCATTGTTGTATAGAATTTGAGAGCACGACCACCTGTTGTGACCTCAGGATTACCATAAACAACACCAACCTTTTCACGAAGCTGGTTTATAAAGATTACAACTGTGTTTGATTTATTAATTACACCTGTGAGCTTACGGAGAGCTTGTGACATAAGACGAGCATGAAGACCAACGTGGCTGTCACCCATATCACCCTCAATTTCTGCACGTGGAACAAGGGCTGCAACAGAGTCAACGATAATAACATCAAGAGCACCTGAACGAGCGAGTGCCTCGGCAATTTCAAGAGCCTGTTCACCATTGTCAGGTTGAGAAACAAGGAGTGAATTAACATCAACACCTAAATTTTGTGCATATTCAGGGTCAAGAGCGTGTTCGGCATCGATAAAAGCAGCCTCGCCACCCATCTTCTGTGCTTCGGCAACTACCTGCAAAGCAAGAGTTGTTTTACCTGAAGATTCAGGTCCGTAAATCTCAACAATTCTGCCACGTGGAAGTCCACCGATACCTGTTGCATGGTCGAGAGAAATTGAACCTGTTGAGATAGCCTCAACATTAAGTGAACTATTTTCGCCCAAACGCATAACAGCGCCTTTACCGTAATTCTTTTCTATTTGCAATAATGCAGTTTCAAGTGCTTTCTTTTTATCAGCCATTTTTATTACCTCGCTATCGCACAAATGTTCGTTTGAATGTATTATATATTATTTCTTTTTAAAATGCAAGTATTTTTCTGTAATTTATTTAAAATATTTTTCAAAAAGGTCTTGCAAATTGCAAAACTTTCTGTTACAATATCTCTCGTTGTAATTTGATAATTTTATCCCCGTATACAAGGAGGTGCCTTTAAAATGGCAAAATGCGAATATTGTGGTAAAGACGTAGCTTTCGGTATTAAGGTTTCTCACTCACACAGACGTTCAAACAGAACATGGAAGCCAAACGTTAAGAGAGTTAAGGCAGTTGTAAACGGCTCTCCTAAGAGAGTTTATGCTTGCACTCGTTGCCTTCGCTCAGGTAAGGTTGAAAGAGCAGTTTAATTCAAAGCTAATTAACGAAAATTAACGGACATCAGATGATGTCCGTTTTTTCTTTGTGTAAAAGCATATTGAAAAAATTAGTTTATATGTTTTGCTTATCTCTCCCTCCGTCACCTGAAGGTGCCACCTCCCTCGTCAGAGAGAGGCAATGTAGAGATTCTTCACTTCGTTCAGATTGGCAAAGGGCAAGCGTGTAAGTCTGCCACTACGCAATTGCACCTTGCACTTTGCGTTTTGCATTTTACACTTATTTACAGCCGTGTTCACCGCAAGTATGTCCTTCGCCGTGTTCGTGGTCGTGGTGGTCACATTTTGCATCAGGGTTATAGTCGAGTTTTCCAACAAGGAATGAGATAACTGCACTATTGCAATCCCCTTTTACTCCGCCATACCATTTGATACCCGCTTCTTTAAGTGCGTTCTGTGCACCGCCACCGATACCGCCACAGATAAGCACATCAACTCCGTTATCCTTTAAAAAACCGGACAATGCACCGTGACCGCTACCATTTGTGTTCACAATTTTCATACTTACAATTTCATCGTTCTGCACTTCATAAATTTTGAACTGCTCTGTATGTCCGAAATGCTGAAATACTTGTTCATTTTCATAAGTTACTGCAATTTTCATAATGTCAACTCCTTTGGATTATAGTTTAATTATATACCTATTAAGTGATAAAATCAACATTTAATGAGATTCTTCGCTACGCTCAGAATGACAAAGGCAGGCATGGAAGCCTGCCACCACTCGATAAAAACGGACGGAGTCAAGACCCCGCCCTACAGAATTAATTATTTAATTACGAATTACACATTAATAATTACGAATTATTAATACATTCCGCCGCCTGCTTGTGCCATTGCGGCTGCAGCTGCTGCTTCAGCCTGTGGGTCAGGAATGTCTGCAACAAGTGATTCTGTTGTAAGAACCATTGCTGCAACTGATGATGCGTTCTGAAGTGCTGAACGTGTTACCTTTGCAGGGTCAAGGATACCAGCCTCGAACATATCAACATATTCGCTTGTTGCGAAATTGAAACCATAACCAACCTTGTTTGCATTAACGATTTCGTTTACGATAACTGAACCTTCAAGACCTGCGTTTGCGGCAATCTGACGAACAGGTTCTTCAATTGCTTTAAGAACAATCTTAACACCTGTCTTAAAGTCTGCATCTTCTGTATCAAGGAGTGCTGATGCAGCTTTGATAGCACCGAGAAGTGCAACACCACCACCTGCAACAGTACCTTCTTCAACAGCAGCCTTTGTTGCAGCAAGAGCATCTTCAATACGAAGTTTCTTTTCTTTCATTTCTGTTTCAGTTGCAGCACCAACGCGGATAACTGCAACACCGCCTGCAAGCTTTGCAAGTCTTTCCTGAAGTTTTTCGCGATCGAAGTCAGATGTTGTTTCAGCAATTTGAGCCTTAATCTGATTAATTCTGCCCTTGATTGCGTCCTGCTCACCTGCACCATCAACGATGATTGTATTTTCTTTAGAAATCTTAACTTGTTTTGCTCTACCTAACTGATAAAGCTGTGTATCTTTAAGTTCAAGACCTAAGTCAGATGTGATTACCTGACCGCCTGTAAGAATAGCGATATCCTGAAGCATTTCTTTTCTTCTGTCACCAAAACCAGGTGCTTTAACAGCAACACAAGTAAATGTGCCACGGAGTTTGTTTACAAGGAGAGTTGAGAGTGCTTCGCCTTCAACATCTTCTGCAACGATAACAAGCTTTTTGCCAGACTGAACAATCTGTTCAAGGATAGGAAGAATTTCCTGAATATTACCGATTTTCTTGTCTGTGATAAGGATAAGAGCATCATCGATAACTGCTTCCATCTTATCTGTATCAGTTACCATATATGGTGAGATGTAACCACGGTCAAACTGCATACCTTCAACAACGTCGGAATAAGTTTCGCTTGTCTTTGACTCTTCAATTGTGATAACACCGTCAGCAGTAACCTTTGCCATAGCATCAGCAATAAGATTACCAACATATTCGTCAGCAGCAGAAACTGTTGCAACTCTTGCGATATCTTCTGATGAATCAACAGGCTTTGCATTTTTAAGTACTTCTGCAACTACTGCATCAACAGCAGCCTTCATACCCTTTTTAACTACCATTGGGTTAGCACCTGCAGCAACATTCTTCATACCCTCGCGAACAAGAGCCTGTGCAAGAAGTGTAGCAGTTGTTGTACCGTCACCTGCAACGTCGTTTGTTTTTGTTGCAACTTCTTTAACAAGTTGTGCACCCATATTCTCAAATGCATCTTCAAGTTCGATTTCTTTTGCGATTGTTACACCGTCGTTAGTGATGAGTGGACCGCCGTATTTTCTGTCAAGAACAACATTTCTGCCCTTTGGTCCAAGTGTGATTTTAACTGTATTGCTTAATTTATCAATACCATTTTGAAGAGCCTTTCTTGCTTCTTCACCGTAAATAATCTGTTTAGCCATTATTTAGCCCTCCTTATTCAACAATAGCAAGAATTTCTGACTGACGAACAATAGTATATTCTGTGTTGTCCATCTTAACTTCTGTACCTGAATATTTGCCGATAATTACCTTATCGCCAACTTTAACATACATTTCAACCTCGTGACCGTCAATAAGTCCACCAGGACCAACGGCTACAACCTCAGCAACCTGTGGTTTTTCCTGAGCAGATGCTGCAAGAACAATACCGCTCTTTGTTGTTTCTTCCATTTCAGCAGATTTAAGTACAACTCTGTCTGCAAGTGGTTTAATAGTCATTTTATATTACCTCCTGAAAGATTAATAAATACAAAATTTAGCACTCTAACCTTTCGAGTGCTAATTATATTTTAGCCACTTTTTTCCATATAGTCAAGTGTTTTATGTAAATTTAACAATTATTTAATATATAAAAATTACGGGACGATGTGGGCATCGTCCCCTGCACATTGTTCTGTTATTTTCACATTAATCCAAAGCTTACTGTAAGTGCTCTGTTTATTTTGTTCATATCCGAATTGGATAGATTACCCATTCTCTCTTTTAATCTTTGTTTATCTATCGTTCTGACCTGTTCAAGCAAAACAACTGAATCTTTACTGAGTCCACAAGCATCCCCATTCACATTTATATGCGTTGGCATTCTTGATTTATCCTGCTGACTCGTAATTGCCGCTGCTATAACAGTTGGACTATACTTATTACCAACATCATTTTGCACTATAAGTACAGGTCGGACTCCACCTTGTTCAGAACCTACAACAGGACTTAAATCGGCGTAATATATGTCCCCTCTTTTTACATTCATTAAATATCACTCCTTACACAATTATTTTTACCTTGATTTTGTAAAAATAAACATTAAAGGTAAAAAAACAGGGAGTAATATATTTTATTCTTAAACTATTCAGTATGTCCCATTATATATTCAAAATTTTCAAAGTTGATTGTATAAGTTTCGTCCACTACGAGTTTTTGAAAATTATTCAATTCATCCGTTGTCAGTTTATATATATGTCCATTGGATGAAAAAATGTAAATTATGTCTTGATATGTTGCAGATTTGATACCTTCAGCACAGGCTCTAACTATCTCACAAATCATACTGAATGGCACACTGTTTTTCGATAAAGAAAAAGTCAAATCATCATAAGTCAACGTATATTCACCATTTTCAAGGACAATTTGCATACCGTTTACACTTTCGGGCAAAGAAAATGTCAAAACCAATTTATCAAAAGACTCGTATTCTGCTTTTGCACTGATTTTGACATCATTTATTGTAGTATTTATTACTGTTTTAAATCCATAAAAGTCAGGGATTTTATTTTCAACTTCCTTTTTATTTTCACATCCGTGCAATAGAAAAATACACAAAAGAAAACAAAGAAGCTTTTTCATAAGTAAATACCTTATTCAAAATTTTTGAGAGTTGTTGGCAATTCACTCAACATAAGTGTTGGTGTATTACCCATCATAGAATACTTTTCAGTTACCGAATCACCTGCGACACCGTGAATATTAACTCCAGCAATAGCACTTTTAAAAGCATCCACTTTTTGAGCTACGAAAGATGCAATAATACCGGCAAGAACATCACCGCTACCACCTGTTGCCATCCCTGCATTACCACTCATATTCACATAAACATCATCGAATTCTGAACTTCCCACAAGTGTGGATGCACCTTTAAGAACAAGAATACAATTATGTGATTTTGTAAAGTCATTAACTGCCTTCAATCTATTTTCCTGAATTTCACTCACCTCAAGTCCGGTTATTCTTGACATCTCTTTTGGATGAGGAGTTAAGATAATCGGTGCTTTTGCACTGTCTATTATATCTATATTATCTTTTATGCAATTTATTCCGTCTGCATCAAGAATTACAGGAACTTGGGAGTTTCTTATAACATACTCCGTGACAGCTTTTGTATCTTCATCGTTTCCCATACCACAGCCAACAACCACACAGGAGCAATTTTCAAGTTCCTTCTCAATTCGTTTTACCGAATTCTGCGAAATTCTGCCTGATTTATTACTTTCAAGTGGTACTAAAATCTGTTCAAAAGTCTTTGGTGATATAGCATTATATGCCACCACTGGAAAAGCGACCTTTACAAGACCTGCACCACTATTAACAGCAGCCTGTGATGCAAAATATGCAGCATTGGGCATTTCATAGCTTCCACCAATAACAAGGACTGTACCATAATCACCCTTATGACTTTGAGGATTTCTTTTATTGAAAAATGATTTAATCTCATCACGATTTATTGTAAATAAGGCTGCTGACACACTCTCATAGCATCTGTCAGGTATATTCAGCGGAGCCAAAACAACATTTCCGCACTTTTCCATTGATGGTCTTAACACATGAACAGGTTTTAAAACAAGAACTGCAATTGTTATATCTGCCGAAACACAGATGCTATTTACTTCGTTGTTATCTCCCTCAAGTCCACTTGGAATATCCACACTAACAACAGTTGCAGGAGAATTATTTATTCTCGTAAAAAGCTTTTTACAATTTTCGTTAGGCTCACCCCTAAAACCGATGCCAAAAACACAATCAACTATAATATGTGCTTTTTCAAAATATTTTTCTGCTGTTGAAGAGTTTTCATAATAAACAACATTAATCCCTAATGCTCGTACTCTTGAAAGCATATCAGATGATAAATCATCCGTAGGGAGTCCCATCGCCATCATAACAGTAACGTTATAACCGTTTTCATATAGTTTTCTTGCAATGACAAAGCCATCTCCGCCATTTCTACCTTTGCCACAAACCACAAGAACATTGCGTTTGTTTGTATTCTCAAAAGTTTTACGGATTATTCTTGCACAATATGCTCCTGCATTCTCCATTAGTTGCATATATGACACGCCATATTCATTGGCTAATCTTTCAACTTTTCTTGTTTCTTCAACAGTTAATACTCTCATAAAAAAACTCCATAATAAAAATTATTCAGCAGAATAAACAGTCATTCCAACGCCACAATCCTGCACTAGAATATCGTCAGGCATTTTTGAAAACTTAGCAGTTACATAAAAATCTCCTGCTGCTCCACTGATATTAGATATCTGAATAAAATAAACAACCCAAAACCAGTTTGCTGATACAAAACAATTTATAACAGCCAAAACAACTCCCCAAAGCACAACAGGTGCAAGAGCAATAAAAATATAACTCTTTTTTCCGTAAAAATCATCACTACCCGCATAAGCATACAATCCCGTAAAACCGTATTTCACTTTTTTTGTGCCACATATTTTCATTGCAACACCATGGACCGCCTCATGAAGAATTAAATACGCAATCATAGATAGCATTAAAACAATAAACCTTGCAAAATAGTTTTTCACTCCTTGTGAAAAGTCAAATAGTGTTGTTATAGGTATATAAAAATTCATAGGAACAGCCATTAACACACCAATTAGAATTGCTACAGCATTTATAATTATTGCTATTTTCTTGTCTTTTTGAAGATTAACAGAAAAAATCTCTTTATAGCCTATTGGTAATTCTCTTACAGCTTTCATATCTTCCCACTCCAAAGCATAATTCTATTTATATTTTATCATAAACATATTGAAAAGCAATAAAAAAAGAGAGTTTTTAAACTCTCTTTTTCATTAATTATAAAACATAAATTGTAACACCTCTGTCACCCCACTGAATACACTGGTCTTCAGTATTCATATAAAGGTCACATGTGAAATATCCGTGCTTAACAAATCCACCTGTATCGGCTGCAATTGCATAACCATAAACAACACCATCATTTGAAACAATCCACATTTCTGTTCCATAAGGAATTTGTTTTGGATTTACTGCAATATAACCCGGTTTAGCAGGTTTACCTGTTGATGTAATACCACCAGGAATACAATAAGCTGCTGCTCTGCCTGATATAGTATATTTATACTCTGTTGGAACATTGTTTTCGCCAATTGTATATTTAGATGGTAATGAAATTTCAGAAATTGGTTTTCCATTTCTTTCAATTTTACCGTTACCAAGGCTTGAAGTACTTACATAAGTACCAACTGTTGCAATCTGTTTAACTGGTTTATCTATAACTGTTTCACTTATAACAGTTGATGATGATACCTGACCATTAACAACCTTATCCTTATATACAACATTTTTTGAACCTTCTACACCCTTTTGGGTTACTTTTGATGTACCCAAAGAATACAATGCAGATTTAATTGTTTCTGTTTCAAAAGGTATAGTTTCTTTTGCTTCACGAGACACATATTCAACTCGAAGAACATCAACAACCATATCTTTAGAAAGCTCTGTGTTTAATGATGGGCTTGTTTCATCATCACTATCAAGAACAATATTCTGTTCTTTCAACAAATCACTAACAGTTTTAGCAATTGATTTAACAGTTCTTTTTTCGCCGTCAACATTAATTGTAATAGGTTTTGCTTCATATAATTCTATTTCTAAATTGTTTGTCACAACAGCATTTAAGTTGACATTCAAAAAAGCACCGTTAAAGAGTGTTACGCCCTCACTATCGATAAGCTCTGCAACAGTCCCTGCAAACAAGGTATCATGTGTTTCGCCGTTTGGATAAATTAACTTAACATTACTTTCTCGGCAAATAATAATTCTGCTGTCTCTTCCAGGATTAAAATACTCAACAATGAGTTTATCCCTTTCTGACAACTGAATTCCTACTTCGGCAACTACTTTCTCCGCTTCAATTTCTGAAGTTTCGACTCTTATTACCTGTGAGCCATCATAGATATCAACTACATATGTCTCACTTGCGGCAGCAAATACAGAGCCTGCGCAAATAGCAGTTACAATCACTGCTACAAGCAAAGCAACTCGTAACACTACACGACGAGTCGTATTTGCAAACCATTTGTTTTCTTTTTTCATCATTCTGCTCCTTTAATAAGCCGCGCTAACCCCAATTATATTTCGGGGGTTTGTAATATCTTTAAACTTGGAAAAGCAAAAATACTACACACCTAAACCACGACCGTTATTATCGCTTTGTGACCTTGCCAATTATATTCATGTGCCTAAAAAAAGTCAAATTTTTTAAAATTATTTTTTTGTATATATTCACTAAAAAACAAAGTAAATTTTTGACTTAATATCCAAAGAGACCCTCTTCAACCCCAATATATTGTGTTTTTTTTAATATTTCTTTTTAAATTTTTGTAAGATTTTTAAAAAATCATTAAATTATTACAAAATGGTTACAAAATTTTGCAAGTTTATAATAAATCTTTAATGTTTCATTATGTATTTTATGCCTTAATTCAATGATTTATTCCTATTTTTTCCTATACTATTATATATAGTCATTTTTAAAATAATTTACACAAAAAAATAGCAGGAGAAAATCCCCTGCCATTTGATTATTATGCACTTTATACAAATATATACTGAACAAGCACCATGTATAAAACTGTACCTGTGCCTATGCTTAACAGATTATTTCTTTTCCAAACATGAAGAACAACTACAACTACACCTGCAATGAGTTCGGGAATTCCAAATGGAAAAGAAAATGGATTAACTGATTTAAAACAATACACCACAAGCATACCAATAACCGCAGGTGGAAGAACTTTGCCGAGATACTCCACGGCTTTTGGTATCTTTTTGCCCTCGGGAAAAAGAATAAAAGGAATTGCGCGGGTCGCAAGAGTTGTGAGTGCTACCAATACTATTATAATAACTGACCGCCAGAATGAAACGGGAAGATTAGTCATCGTTTTCTACCTCCCCTGTTTTGTTCTTTTTCTCCTCAATTCTATGATTTGAAAGAAGAATAACCATAATTACTATCATTGACGGCAGAATGAAACTGTCTTTGCCGAAAATCAACAAGCAAATCAGACTTGCAACAACACCGACAATTGCAGGAAAGCGGTTTTTCTTTTCAAACCACTGTTCAACGAAGATTACAATAAACAATGCTGTCATAGCAAAATCAATTCCCTTTGAATTGAATGGAATAAGTGTTCCTGCTAAAGCACCAATCATCGAACCAATAATCCAATAGGATTGATTCAATGTTGAAAGTGCAAACAAAAACTTTCCTTCATCAACATCAGGTGGTGTTTTTGTAAGGAAATAAAGAGAATATGTCTCGTCTGTAAGAGAAAAAATCATATAAGGCTTTTTCTTACCTGAAACTTTAAATTTGTCAAGCAAAGAAAGTCCGTAAAAAATATGACGCACATTTACCATGAAAGTTAAGAATATAACTTGGAGGAAACTTACTGACGGGTCAAAGAAATTAACGGCAAGATATTGACCTGACCCTGCATAAACAAGCAAACTCATAAGCCCTGCCCACAAAAAATTATAGCCTTTATCTGCAAACATAACTCCAAAGGCTATACCTATAAAAAGATAGCCTGTCATTACGGGTATTGTATGTGGAAAAGCCGCATTATAGGCGGCTTTATATGTATTTTGCTTTTCCAAGATTATCACCATTGACGATTTTATCACATTAAAGCAATAAAGTCAACAAGTTTGCACCTTTTTTTTATGATATACTAAATATACGAAAATCTTTTTGGAGGTCAATAATGAAAAAGATTAATATAAAGAAAGCAAAAGATAACATAATTAAAGATTTATAGGAATTAAGATTTAAGAATTTCCTTATTTTGTTTTTTGCTGGTATTATCAACTCAATTGGAGTAACTATGTTTTTGGCTCCTGTAAATCTCTACGACAGTGGTATTTCAGAAACCTCTGACGTTTTGGGCAGCAGCTTGAAGAATAAAAATTAATGTATATATAATATGTATAAACAAATTTATTCATAACTCTTGCATAATTTTACATTACATTGTATAATATTGACAAATATATATTCGCGGATAGATTTTATTCACGATAAATAGGAGGATTTTTATGAAAAAAAGATTAGTAATAGTTCTTGCATTAATTCTTGTTTTCACATCTGTTTTCTTCACAGCTTGTGGCGATAAGAAGCCTGCATCAACAGGTGGCGACCTTTCTGCACTTAAAATCAATGTAGGTTCAGGCGGTTCAACAGGTACATACTATGGTTTCTGTAATGTTGTTTCCACTACTATCAAAGAAAAAACAGGCGCACAGCTTATGGTTCAATCATCAGGTGCTTCAAAAGCTAACATCCTTGATATTGATGATGGTATTGTTGACATGGCTATCGTTCAGAACGACGTTATGGACTATGCTTATAACGGAACATCACTTTTCGAAAAAGATGGCAAAATCCAGTCTTTCTCTACTCTTGGTGCTGTATATGCTGAAGTTTGTCAGGTAGTTGCACGCGCTGATTCTGGTATTAAGTCAATTGCTGACCTTAAAGGTAAGAAGGTTTCTGTTGGTGATAGTGGCTCAGGTGTTGAATTCAATGCTCAGCAGATTCTCGGTGCTTACGACATTACATTTAATGATATTGACAAGCAGAACCTTAGCTTCCAGGCTTCTGCAGAAGCACTTAAAGACGGTAAGATTGACGCATTCTTCTGCACAGCAGGTGCTCCAACAGTTGCTATTACAGACCTTTCAACAACAACTGGTATAGTTCTTCTTGGTATGGATGAAGCACACCTTGCAAAGCTCCAGTCAAGCTACGGCTTCTATACAGCATACACAGTTCCTGCTGAGACATACAAGGGTGTTGGAGAGGTTACAACAGTTGCTGTTAAGGCTACATTTATCGTAAGCAACGAACTCAGTGAAGATGATGTTTACCAGCTTACAAAGGCTATCTATGAAAACAAGGACAACTATGTGCATGACAAGGCAAAAGAAATGGACCTTGAATATGCAGTTACAGGTATTACTGTTCCTTTCCATCCAGGTGCAGAAAAGTACTTTAAAGAAGTTGGTGCTATCAAATAATGAGCCGCAAAACCTTGGCTCACTCTAAAAAAAAGTTCATTATTGCAGCCGTTTTAATGATAATCATTACAGCGGCTGCTGTTTTAATAAGTCTAATGTCTACTCCCTATCTTGTCATGTATGTCTCCGATACAAACACAAGATATATCACTCAAAAAGCAGAAGATGGGCTTATGTTCTCCGTGGAGTTTATTCATTCAGTTAACCAGACTCCCATAAAAGATACTTATATTATAGAGAAAGAGCAAATTCGGGCTTATTCCACTACTTATCGTTCCTTTGGTGCAGGTGTACAGACAGCACTTGATGATGGTCAGACCATGACCTATGACGATGACGGAAATATGGTCATTACGGGTTTTGATATCACTTATGACCCGTTAAGATATATTGTGGGTACGGTTTCCGACCATATACTCACTATTGATGGCAAGGAAATCAGTCTTCGTAATCTTTGCGGAAGAAATGCAAAGGTCGTTTTTGAAATTGCCACACCATTCGAAATTCTGACGAAAGGATTGTTATAGTTAATGTCAGATGTAAACACAAAACCAATTACTATGGAAGCTGACGAAGAAGTTATTGACGTCGATAAAATCATGGCTGACTTCGATAAAGAGTCAAACACACGTCATTTTTCAGGCATCTTCCAGAAGATTATTAAAGGCGCTATGGTGCTTTTCTCCCTTTATGTTATGTTCGACGGTTGGACAGGCACAATGGAAGAAAGGCAGAAAATGGCATGGTTTATCGGTATTATCGTAATGTTTGCCTTTATTATCTTCCCAAGTCACAAAAAAGAAAAGAAAAAGATGAATCACGTGCCTTTCTACGACTGGATTTTTGCAGCGTTAGGCTCAGGTGCTTTCTTCTATTATGCAATAAATTGTCAGGCTATTGTTGACAGAGCATCAAGAATTAATGAGATTGATATTGCAGTTGCAATTATCGGTACAGTCTTATTGTTTGAAGCTTGTCGAAGAGTTGTTGGATTACCTATTGTATGCGTTTCAGCAGCATTTATTGCTTATGCATTCTTTGTTGTTAATCGTAATCCATTGAGAATTATTACATATAAGCTCTTCTATACAACAGAGGGTATTGCAGGTACACCACTTAATGTTTGCGCATCCTTCATTGTGCTCTTCATTATCTTCGCATCCTTCCTTGAACAATCAGGTATCGGTGCATTCTTCGTTGACCTTGCTAACTCAATTGCAGGTAAATCAATTGGTGGTCCTGCAAAGGTTGCTGTTATTTCAAGTGCCATGGAAGGTATGTATTCAGGTTCTTCAGTTGCTAACACTGTAGGTAGTGGCTCTGTTACAATCCCTACTATGAAACGTTGTGGATACAAACCTGAATTTGCTGCCGCAGTGGAGGCTGCTGCTTCAACTGGTGGTCAGATTATGCCACCTATCATGGGTGCCGCGGCATTCCTTATGACTGAATATACTGGTCTCCCATATGCACAGATTGCAATTGCTGCAATTCTTCCTGCTGTTCTATACTTCACCGGTATCTTTATGATGATTCACTTTGAAGCTAAGAAGCTCGGTCTTAAAGGTCTTCCAAAAGAAGCTATTCCTAATTTCTTTAAACTCCTTTTATCAAAAGGCTATCTCCTTCTCCCTGTTGTAGCTCTTGTTGTTGCAATGAATCATTATTCACCTGCAAAGGCTGCAATTTTGGCTATTCTCGTAGCTATAGGTGTAAAACTTATTGAAGGAATTGTTAAATCAATAGTTCATAAGAAATTTGAGTTTGATATTTCACTTTATATCAATTCACTTGCAAATGGTACAAAGAATGCTATTGGCGTTGCTCTTGCTTGTGCAGTTGCAGGATGTATTTCTGCAATGGTTCAGCAAACTGGTCTTGCTAATGTGCTTTCATCATTGGTACAATCAGCATCACAGATTCACCCAATTTTTGCTTTGATGCTTACAATGATTATGTGTATCATTCTTGGTATGGGTGTTCCAACAACAGCAAACTATGTTATTATGGCATCAATGGTTGCTCCTATCCTTATGAGTAGCCTTAGCCTTCCTGTGCTTGCAGCACACATGTTTGTTTTCTATTTTGGTATTGTTGCCGATATTACTCCTCCTGTAGCTCTTGCTGCTTATGCAGGTTCAGCTATTGCAAAATCAAACCCACTCAAAACGGGTGTTACTGCTACAAGACTTGCGATTACTGCATTTATTGTGCCTTACATTTTCGCATTCAGTCCTGAAATGCTTATTATCGGTTCGGATAAGCCTTGGTATGAAATCGTGCTTCTTGTTATTACTGCTCTCTGTGGTATTTACATTATCTCTGCCGGTATGGAAGGATATATGTTCAAGCACATGTCTTGGTTAGAGAGAATTCTCGCTCTTGCAGGTGGACTTTGCATGATTATTCCGGGCATTGTTACTGATGCTGTTGGTCTCGGTCTTATTGTCCTTGTATTTATTATTCAGAAAATCGGTGCAAAGAAAGAACAAGCGAAAATTGCATAAATAAGATTTCATTATAAAAACAGGTGTTGTGAATACAATGCCTGTTTTTTCTTTTGTTAATTTAATTATTATCACCTATATATTTTATGTATTTAAATATAAAGTGATTATTGAATTGCACATATTAAATATGCTATTATAATGGTATAATAATTCTTTGTAAAATGTGCACGCAAGTAATACTTGACAATGTCAAGTATTAAATTCTTGCGCAATTTTGATGCAAAATGATATACTGAATCATGCAAGGAGGTAGAGCTTATGACCGCTGGTGAAAGACTGCAAAGTTACAGAAAGCAACATAATTTATCACAAGAAGATTTGGCAAAACAACTGTTTGTTACAAGACAAACCATCAGCCTTTGGGAAACAGACCAAACTCTGCCGACTATTGATAATCTGATAAGACTAAAGGATATTTTAGGAGTATCAATTGATGATATTCTTACAGAACCGCAAAAAAACAGCGAAAAAGATAACAAGCCTTTAGAAAGCTATGAGCTCAAATATACCAAGCTTATACTCAAATCAGTATTCAAGACAGTAAACTTAAAAAGTTTTTTAATTTATCTTTTATTATTCATTTTACTTTTTTTCAACACTATTCGCACTTTTTTTGTTGTGACTGATAACATCTCAAAAGGAATTTATTTGGGTTTATCTTTTATTGCAACCGTTCTTTTTATCAGATATATAATAAGTCTTGTAAAAATATGGAAATCAACTTATGAAAATGTATTTAATAGTATTTTTCATTATGATATTTTTGAAAAATGCATTAAATTAACAATCACTAAAAATGGAAAAGAGTTTATAACAAAAACCATTATTCCACAAAGTATTTCAAAATTCTGGAGTACAAAAAGTTTATACATATTTATACATCAAAATTCAGTTTATACTCTTAAAAAGCAATGCCTTGACAGTAATTCTCGTTTACATCTCTTTTTTCATAAGACTAATAAAATTCAAAAGAAAAATATTATATCGGGAATTATTATAGGTTTATTGTTTGTATTTTCAGTTGCTATGTCGTTTAACCAAAGCGACGAAAATATAACTATTACTCAATCTATTGATGGTGAGGAAACAGTTACAATAAGTGAAAGCAAATACATCAGTAAAATAGAAAACACCCTTAATATTGAAATACCTCATAGTTCGGTAATAACCAACGTTAAAATGCTTACTGATGATAATGGTTTGTATAAAGACGATATATGCTACAATGTAATAACGTTAAACATATCTGACTACGATGCTTATCAATTTGAAAAAAGTATTAAAACTGATGATAGATGGCACACGATACTTTCACAAAAATTCGATGATATTCTGCCACGGAATTGTCAAAGCATTGAAACCGACTATCACCTATTTTATAACGCAACAGACGATACATTCAACACCCTGATACATACTGGAGGTACTTATAAAATTCTTTATCTTAATTACGATAAAGAAGAAAAATGTATTACGATTATCGACTACATATTTGTCTATTATCCTGAATCAATAATACTACACATAAGTTCTGCAGATTACCGCGAAAATTGGTATCTTGATGATAGTTTTATGCAAAATGTGGGATTGTCCGGCTGTTCATATAAATCTTTTATAGAAGGAAATGTTGAATCAACCGATTTTAAATCATCTGTATATATCCTTGGTCATAACAGATTTGGAACTTTATATGAAGAGTTTTATTTAGCCATTGAAAATGAAAATAAAATTCGTTTTTATGACCTTGATGAAGCCGGTTACGGTTGCCAATTATCTTTAGCCGATTTAGACGGAGACAACATTGATGAAATTATAATCAATTTTCATGTTGCCGAAAGTGGTGGTGCAGGCGGATACAATTCAAAGGTTATCAAAGTCAACGAATATTCAATCTATGAAATTTTTAATAATTTCAACAACGTTGATGAAGTATATAATGGTTTTACAAGTGTATTAAAAAACGATTTTAAAATTGAAATAAGCAATGTTTTTACAGGATATAAAACTACTATTGATTATAAACACAATATACCAGATTCTCCATTTGCACATTGGGATGAAAACGGAAAAGTAATAGGTGAAGCTGATAACGACTACTTGTTGTATGACAGTTTCCGTGCTTTTTATCCCGAGGATGTAGATAATGACGGTATTTATGAATTAATTTGTCAGCAATACACTTCGCTCTATGGACACGCAGATTATATCGGTGATACAAAAGCTGTACTTAAATATAACCAAAAACATAGAAGATTTGAAGTTATTGATGCGGAGTTTATTCCGTATAAAGAATAGAATGCCAAGTGGGACGGTGTGGGCACCGTCCCCTACTTTTTTTGCAATAAAAAACAGCACCCTCTTTCGTGAGTGCTGAGAATTCTGTGATAATAAAGAAATTATCTCTTGCTGAACTGTCCGAGCGTTAAGAAAACAGTCCGGTGGACTGTTTTTAGTGAGGAGCACCGAGTGCTTTTCCGAGGTGTCCGAAGGCCGAAAAGGGATAAAAGATAATTCTAAATAGAATGCATATTAATGCAAAAAAACAACACCCACCAAATTGGTGAGTGTTGAAAAATACATATAGTCTTTTATCTCTTTGAGAACTGAGGTGCACGACGAGCGCCTTTGAGACCGTATTTCTTTCTTTCCTTCATTCTTGGGTCTCTTGTTAAGAAACCTGCCTTCTTGAGTTCTGGACGAAGGTTTTCGTCATACTGAAGAAGAGCACGTGAAAGACCATGACGGATAGCACCAGCCTGACCAGTTACACCGCCACCGCCAACGCGGCAAACGATATCAAACTTGTCCATTGTGCCTGTAAGAGCGAGAGGCTGACGAACGATGAGCTTGAGTGTTTCAAGACCGAAATAATCGTCAATATCTCTGTCGTTAACTGTGATTTTACCTGTACCTGCATAAACACGTACACGAGCTACTGATTTCTTTCTTCTACCTGTACCATAGAAATAAGGATTTGTTTCGTACATTTAATTTGCCTCCCTTTCTTAGAATTCTCTTGTTTCAGGTTTCTGAGCAGCATGCTTGTGCTCTGCACCACGGTATACACGAAGACGAGTAAGAGCCTCACGGCCGATTACTGTGTCAGGAATCATACCCTTAACAGCCTTTGTTACTGCGAACTCTGGCTTTGTTTTCATAAGAGTCTTATACTTAACTTCTTTCATGTTACCAACATAACCTGTGTGATGATAGTACATTTTCTGTTCAAGCTTGTTACCTGTAAGAACAACCTTTTCTGCATTGATGATGATTACGTGGTCACCACAATCAGCATGAGGAGTGAATGTTGGCTTGTGCTTACCTCTAAGAAGAACTGCAGCTTCAGCAGCTACGCTACCAAGAGTTTTGCCTGCAGCATCAAGCACATACCAGTTACGGGTAATGTCGCCCTTTTTTGGCATATAAGTTGACATAGAACTTATCCTCCCATAAAAATTAATTTTCATTGCTCGAAGATTATAACAAAGGGAATTTTATTTGTCAACACATTTTTTTATTTTTTTAATGTAGCAAATACATATCTCTGTTTTTCTCCTGTTTTCTTATTTTTTCACATATTTTTCTTTATGATTATTTTTAAAAGTTTTTATTTACTTTTTCACAAAATCATACTACAATATTTGTAATCTTTCACAAAGGAGATGAAAAGTGTGCAAAAGCTATTAAGTCTTGTCCGTGCAGCAGTTGATAAATATAATATGATTGAAGATGGCGACAGAATTGCCGTTTGTGTTTCTGGTGGAAAAGATAGTGTTGTTATGCTTTTGTGCCTTATTAATCTCAAGATTTTTTATCCTAAAAAATTTGACCTTTGTGCAATAACTCTTGACCCACAGTTTCATGGTGAATGTGCAGATTACTCTGAAATTGAGAAAATTTGCAAGGATAATGATATTCCATATACTGTTAAACGCACAGAGTTATACCATATTATATTTGAAGAAAGGAAAGAAACCAATCCTTGCAGTTTATGTGCGAGAATGCGACGTGGGCTTTTGCACGATACGGCAAAAGAATTGGGCTGTAATAAAATTGCTCTTGGGCATCATATGGACGATGCTGCCGAAACATTTATTATGAATTTATTCGGTAATGGTCGAGCAGAATGCTTCTCCCCTGTTTCGTATCTTTCGAGAAAAGATTTATATATGATTAGGCCAATGGTTTTTGCCTACGAAACAGATATTACAAGGGTGGCAAACAAGGAAAATGTGCCTATTGTGGAAAGCCGTTGCCCTGCAGACGAAAAAACTAACCGTGAAGATACAAAGATGTTGCTTGCAGACCTTGAAAAACGATATCCTGCATTAAGACAAAAGATTATCGGTGGTATGCAACGTGGTGATATCAGTGATTGGGGAATAAATTAAGTAAAAAGTAATATGGAATAGTGAAGAAGTTCCTTTGACAATACATATTATATATGTTAAAATGTCTAGTAAAGTATTTTTATTTCTATTTGGAGATGATATAGATGAAATATGTTGTTGTTTTATATGACGGAATGGCTGATTATCCCGTTCCACTTTTTGATGGTAAAACACCTATGATGATGGCTAAAAAGCCAAATTTTGACTCACTTGCAAAAAAAGGTACAGTTGGTCTTGTAAAAACTGTTCCCGACGGAATGAAGCCAGGCAGTGACGTTGCTAACATGAGTGTTATGGGCTTTGACCCATCAATCTATTATACAGGAAGAAGTCCGCTTGAGGCGGCAAGTATCGGCGTTGACCTTAAAGACACAGATGTAACTCTTCGTTGCAATATTGTTACTCTGTCAAGCGAAGAAAACTATGCTGATAAGACTATGGTTGACTACTGTGCAGACGATATTTCTACTGCAGAGGCAGAAAAGATTATTGAAACTGTTCAAGAACATTTTGGTAATGATGTTTACAAATTTTACAGCGGTGTAAGTTACCGTCATTGTCTTGTATGGGACAATGGCACAACCGATTTGGGAAATATGACTCCCCCACACGATATTTCGGGCAGAGTTGTAGGTGAATACCTTTCAACAAGCGAAAACGCAACTGACCTTATCAGAATGATGAAAGAAAGCTATGATTTGCTTAAAGACCACCCTGTAAATCTTGAAAGAATCAAGAATGGCAAACGTCCTGCAAACTCAATCTGGCTTTGGGGTGAGGGCAAAAAACCTGCGCTTTCACCATTTGAAAAATTATATGGCATCAAGGGTGCTGTAATTTCAGCGGTTGACCTTCTGAAAGGTATCGGTAAGTGTGCAAAGATGGAAACACCTGACGTAGAAGGTGCAACAGGTTACATAGATACTAATTTTGTCGGCAAAGCTCAGGCTGCTGTTGATGCACTTAAAAATGGTTGCGATTATGCGTATATTCACATTGAGGCTCCTGATGAATGTGGTCATAGACGTGAGCCTGAAAATAAAGTACGTGCAATTGAAATTATTGACGAGCAAGTACTTCCAATTCTCTTTGATGGACTTAAAGATTATGATGATTACAAGATTATGATTCTTCCAGACCACCCAACACCAATAGTTACTGCTACACACGCATCCGACCCTGTTCCATTTATGATTTACCATAAGAACAATGAGGTTGACGGTGTTGATACAATCAACGAAGAAACAGCAAAGGCAACAGGACTTTTCGTAGAAAGTGGCGTTGCACTTATGAAGAAATTTTTGGAGGACTGATTAAAATGGCTTATAAAATAGAAACCAATTGCGTTCAAGGTGCTTACAGACCAAAGAACGGTGAACCGAGAGTACTCCCTATCGTACAGAGTACAACATTCAAATATGACACAAGTGAAGCTATGGCCAAGCTTTTTGACCTTGAGCCAGGATATATGTACACTCGTCTTGCAAACCCCACAAGTGATGCAGTTGCACAGAAAATCACAATGCTTGAGGGCGGTGTTGCAGGTGTTCTTACATCTTCAGGTCAGGCTGCAAACTTCTTCTCGCTCATAAATATTATGGGTGCAGGCGACCACTTTGTATCTGCCGCTACAATTTACGGCGGTACATTCAACCTTTTCAATGTTACAATGAGAAAACTCGGCATTGACGTTACTTTTGTTGACCCAAATGCAAGTGAGGAAGAAATTCAAGCTGCATTCAAGCCTAACACAAAGGCGCTTTTCGGCGAAACAATTGCAAACCCATCACTTGATATTCTTGACATTGAGAAATTTGCAAAGATTGCACACGCTAACGGTGTGCCACTCATTGTTGATAACACATTCCCAACACCTATTAACTGTCGTCCATTAGAATTTGGTGCTGACATTGTTACACATTCCACAACAAAATATATGGAAGGTCACGCAAATATTATCGGCGGTGCAGTTATCGACAGCGGTAATTTTGACTGGGAACAGAACGATAAATTCCCGGGCCTTACACAGCCTGACGAAAGTTATCATGGTGCAGTTTATACAAAGGATTTCGGCAAGGCAGGTTACATCACCAAAATCGTTGCACAGCTTCTTCGTGATTACGGTTCAACTCCTGCTCCACAGAATTCATATTACCTTAATTTAGGTCTTGAAACACTCCATCTTCGTATGGAAAGACATTGCAGTAATGCTCTTGCAGTTGCAAAATATCTTGAAAATAATGACAAGATTTCTTGGGTTAACTACCCTGCTCTTCCCGGCAACAAGTATTATGACCTTGTACAGAAATATATGCCAAAGGGAACTTGTGGTGTTGTTTCATTCGGTGTTAAAGGTGGCAGAGAGGCTGCAGAGAAGTTTATGAATTCACTGAACCTTGCAGCAGTTGTTACTCATGTTGCAGATGCAAGAACTTGTGTACTTCACCCTGCTTCATCAACTCACAGACAATTAAGCGACCAAGAACTTGTTGAGTGTGGCGTATCACCTGACCTTATCAGATTCTCAGTTGGTATTGAAAATGTTGAGGACATTATCGCAGATATTGAACAAGCATTAGCACAGATATAAAAGATTAACGGCAATCCATCACGGATTGCCGTTTTTATGTATTTTATGAGATATTTATTTTGCAAAGATTGAAACATAATCAGGGAATAATGGTGAATAATTAAGGAATAAAAGCGCAATACCTGCACCCACAATGAAACCGCCAATAATTTCAGGGATTGTGTGTCCTTCAACTTTTTTAAGGGCTTTTAAATCCTTACCTAATACAGCCTCACGTACAACATTGAATGCTTCCGTAAGTTTTTCAACAGGGAGTCTTACCATGAAAGCATCAAACATTGTAATAAATGCGAATACACCAGATACCGCAAACATTGTTGAGTCAAATCCTTCAAGAGCACCTATGCATGTACTGAGAGAAATAACAGTTGCAGTGTGTGAGCTTGGCATACCACCAAGTTTAAAAAGAGTTCCAATTGTAACTTTTTTTGTTACATTCCCCTTTTTCTTATCAATAAAAAATCTGATTGTATTAAGAATAACTTTAATAACCTGTGCTACAAACCAAGCACAAATACAAACAACTATAATTCTCATAACTTACCCCTTAAAATTACTTTACATAATTTTACAATAATCCACAATAAAAAGCAATAGAATATTTAAAACTATATTTTTTTACAAAAAATAAGACGATTGAATACTCAATCGCCTTAATCATTTATGGTTTTGCCGGTCTTGCGGGTTTATAACTGCAAGTTCCGCAAATTCGGTCACCTGCATCACCTGCAGCAGTTACAATATAACCGTCTTTATTGAGTCCGGTTGGAATATACTGTGCTGCATAAATTTTAACATCCGGATGCTTTTCATAAAGGAGTTTCACACCAACATCAGATGCAAATATACACATAACTTTAATGTTTGTGCATCCCTCTTTTTTGAGATAGTCAATTGAAGCATCAACACTACCGCCTGTTGCTAAAGCAGGGTCAACAATAATTACAGGACCTTTTGTTATATCAACCGGCATTTTATAGTAATATGTTACGGGCAACAATGTTTTTTCATCTCTGTAAAGTCCGATATGACCTACTTTTGCTGTTGGTGAAAGTCGGCGAAGACCATCAACCATACCAAGTCCTGCACGAAGAATGGGAACGATTGTGAAATCTTCTGCAAGTACAGGAGAATCAAAATCTGCAAGTGGTGCCTGAATAGGAACTAATTTTGTTTTAAGGTCTTTAAGTGCCTCATAACCCATAAGCATTGTAAGTTCATCAACAATCTCACAGAATTCTTTTGAACCTGTGTTGATATCGCAAAGATGAGTAACCTTATGAGCAACTAACGGATGGTCGTTAAAACTTACTAAATTTTTTGTAAAGTCTGACATACTGACGCCTCATTTCAACTTTTATTTCAATAATTAATATATCACACTTGTGCAATTTTGGCAAGATAATAAAGTAATGTTAATTGACACTAATTTTTACGTATGTTATAATTAAAACAGCAAAAATAAGGAGAATCATTATGGCAAAGATTATTGTAAGCGGTTGTCTTATGGGCTGTGATTGTCGCTACAAAGGTGACAACTGCAAATGCGATGAATTATTGGCTTTGGCAAAAAATCATACTCTTATCCCCGTTTGTCCTGAACAATTGGGTGGTCTTTCAACTCCACGTGACCCTGCTGAAATTGTCGGGGATAAAGTTATCAGTAATCACGGTAAAGATGTAACTTATGAATACACTAAAGGTGCACAAATGGCTTTATATATCGCAAGAACAAATAAAGCTGATGCAGTTGTATTTAAAGCAAACAGTCCATCCTGCGGCAAAGGAATAATATATGACGGTACTTTCACAGGCAACAAAACTCAAGGTAATGGTATTGCTGCTGAAATGTTCCTAAATTCAGGTTACAAGGTCTTCAACGAGAACGAAATGCAAGACCTGATAGAATTTCTTGATAAATAGGAATTGACTTTTTATTAAAATTATTGACAAAAAAACACAATATATGGTATAATCCAAACAATAACACGGCAGAATTATAAATTCCATACATAAATATCGACAAGATAGTTGTGTGGCATTACATAGTGCTTTCTTACCTTGTCAATATTGGCAAGGTTTTTTTATGCCTGCCGGGTGTAAAATTTGAGGAGGAAAAATATGAAACTCATTTATGACGTCAGTGACCGCCCAAAGTTCAGTCAAACTTTAGTCTTTGCATTCCAGCAGATGATTGCAATTATGGCGGCAACACTTCTTGTGCCGATTCTCATGTCAACTTATGCTATGAGCAACGGCAACACACTCTCTTTTGACCCTGCAGCAGCACTTTTCGGTGCAGGTATCGGTACTATTGTGTACACACTCTGCACAAAGCGTAAAAGCCCTGTATTCCTTGGCTCTTCATTCACATTCCTTGGTGCTTATGCAGCAGTTATCGGTATGAACTACGGTTATTGGGGTGTTCTTATCGGTATTACTTTTGCAGGCCTTGTTTATGTAGTTCTTGCTCTTATTATCAAGGCAATCGGCTCAGGTTGGGTTAACAAGATTATGCCTGCAGTAATTATCGGACCTATTGTTACTCTTATCGGTCTTTCACTTTCAAGTACAGCTACCGGTTGGATGTCATCTAACGGTATCAAAGACTATTATAGTCTTGTAACAATCCTTGTTGGTGCTGTTACATTCCTTGCTATCGTACTTGTATCAGTTAAAGGCTCAAAGACACTTCGTCTCATCCCATTTATTATCGGTGTAGGTGCAGGCTATATTCTTGCACTCATTCTTACTCTTATCGGAAATGCTGCTGATATTGCTGCTCTTCAGATTTTGAGTTTTGACTCATTCAAGGCAGCTTTTGACCCATTCACAATTCAGTCAATTGTTGATTATCCTAAGTTTACGATTCTCAAGGCATTCACAGAGAATGTTGAGGGCGTTCTTCCAATCGATGGTGCTGCTATTGGTAACATTGCAATGACATTCGTTCCGATTGGTGTTGTTGAACTTGCACAGCATATTGCTGACCACAAGAACCTTGGTTCAATTATCAACAAAGACCTTATTAAAGACCCAGGTCTTGATAAGACTCTCATCGGTGACGGTGTTGGTTCAATTGTTGGTGGTATCTTCGGTGGTGCTGCAAACACAACATACGGCGAGTCAATCGGTTGCGTTGCTATCACAGGAAACGCTTCAGTCATCTCAATTATTGTAGCTTCATTTGGTTGTATGATTCTTTCATTCTTCACACCTTTCGTTGCTCTTATCAACTCAATTCCAAAATGCGTAATGGGTGGTGCTTGTGTTGCTCTTTACGGTTTTATTGCAGTATCAGGTCTTCAGATGCTTCACAAGGTTGACCTTGGCAACAGCAAAAACCTTTATGTTGTAAGTGCAATCCTCGTTACAGGTATTGGCGGTCTTGCACTCAACTTCGGCACAAACCCTGCAACAGGCGGACCACTTCTTACAGTTACAGCTCTTGCAACTGCTCTTATCTTCGGTATTGTTACAAACCTTGTTGTTAACAATGGTAAGCTTCAAGCTGATGAAGAAGCTACTGATGCTCTTTCAGCACATGCAGACAACATGGAAAATGTTGATTTCGAAAACGATGATGCTGAATAATCAGTAATTAAAGATTTATTCCCCGTAGTTTATTGCTACGGGGAATTTTTTGTGGTAAGATATATAATGGTGACGTTAAATGATTAAAAACGACAAAACAAAAGGAATAATATACATTATCGTTTCTGCCTTTTTCTTTGCCCTTATGGGTCTTTTTGTGAAGTTATCGGGAGATTTGCCCATAATTCAGAAAAGCTTTTTTAGAAATGCTGTGGCCTGTATTTTTGCATTTGTATTAATTACAAAAAACAAGGAATGGGCATTACCTAAAGGTAAGAATATAGTTTTTTTGCTTATTCGTGCTGTTGCAGGTACAGCGGGAATTCTTTGCAATTTTTACGCCCTTAGTAATATGAATCTTGCAGATGCATCAATGCTTAACAAACTCTCCCCTTTCTTTGCAGTTGTGTTCTCATTATTCATTCTTAAAGAAAAAGCAAATTTAAAGCAGATTCTAGCAGTTGTAACGGCGTTTATAGGCGCTTTGTTTGTTATGAAGCCATCTTTCTCGTTTGAGGCTTTTCCCGCTTTTATGGGCTTTTTAGGAGGAATAGGTGCAGGTCTTGCTTATGCTTGTGTAAGAAAATTAACACAAAACGGATTTAAAGGAAATCTGATTATTTTCTATTTTTCGGCATTCTCCTGTTTGGTAACCTTCCCGTGGTTAGTTTTTGATTTTACACCAATGTCTGCTCAACAATGGCTTTACTTAATCCTTGCCGGACTTTCTGCAAGTGGTGGACAATACTTTATTACCACCGCCTATTCAAAAGCACCAGCAAAAGAAATTTCTGTTTATGACTACTCACAAATTATATTCACAACACTTTTAAGCCTTGTTGTATTTGGTGATTTACCAGATGCCTTAAGTTTTGTTGGATATACGATTATTATTTTTGCAGCACTTTTTAATGCTTGGAATTCATTGAGAAAAAAATAAAACCTGATGATTCAACTCATCAGGTTTTTTATTATCTGTTTTATGAAATTCAACAATTTGAAGCAATAGGGTTTAATAATATTACCTATTTTTCCTGCCCATTCAATGGATGTAACACCTATTATTGCACCCAAAGTATTGCAAATAACATCATCAGTTTCAACTGTTCCTAATTTGTAATACCATTGTAAAGTTTCAATTAAAATGCTTGCAAGCATTAAAAATATAACCTGCAAAATACATTTTGCTTTTGTTTGCTTTTTTGTACCGTAAGATAACCACATACCACCAGGGACAAATAGTAAAATATTCATCCAACCTGTTCTGAAAAACTCCTCATTACCGGTTCTGAATGGTTCAAAAATAAAACGGAATGGTATGAGATTGATTTCTGATTTATCACCACGGGAAAACACAGTCATATAAACTACGCAAAATATCCAAATAAGGAATAAAACGATATTAACATTTTTCCATATTTTCTTTTTTGCTATACCATCGCATTTAGATACAATATAGCGCCATAATGAACATACAATAAGTAAAACTATCATAGTTGAAGGAATTGACATACAATAAATATAATGAAAAATATCTTTAAGCATACAATTCCTCCTCTGTTAAAATTTAAGGTTGACGGGAAACCGCCAACCTATTATTTTATCTCTTTATCTTTTTAAGTAGCCCGAATGCTCTGCTTTTAAGTGCACCAAATTCTTCTGTTTTGAAATACAAAATAAAGATTATTGCACTCGGTATTGCAACACATAATACAAACTTAACTGCTATTGAAATAATTGTTACTTCTGTGAATAGTTTTTCACACACGAAATATGTAATTGCGCCCGATACAAGTGTTGTAGCAAAATAAAGCGCTTGTCTTATAAAATGCTTTGAAGCAGGCATTTTGAATATCTTTTTATAAAGCATGAGCGGTTCATACCAGAAGTTTGTCAACAGTCTTGCGATAGATGTTGCAATAAGGATGCCAAAAAGTCCCCATTTGATACCCATAGCAATAGATAATACAACATTTAATGTGCAAGTTACAAGAATAATGTATTTTGTTATTCTAAACAGGTCAGTTGTTGTTCTGTAAGCCATAACGCCCTGCAACATACCGTAAATGTACAGATTTGCTATCATTGCGAAGCATACCGCTTTACCTAAAAGTCTTTCGGGACCCAACCAAAGATATACAACATCATCCAACAAAACAAACATGCCAACAGAACATATGGTATATAAGAAGAAAGCCATAAAATTACATTCTCTTAACACCTTTTCAGACGATTTAGTATCTTTTGCTGAATTAAGACTTCCTATACTTCCGGTTAAGGCATGGAATATTAGTTCCAAAAGTGTTGTTGCCGCACCGATAAAAAGATTATAGTTGGAATAAAAACCTAAAACTACAACGCCAACAATTCTTGACATTATCAAACTTGCAGAGTTATTTAAAAGGATTCCGCCTACTCTGTATACAAACATTGACTTAACGTCGTCAAAAATACTTTTCTTTTCTACTTTATCAAGTTTTACTGACTTTTCTTTAAGCCAAGGATAATACTTATTGGCAACTGCAGAAATTGTAAGATTGTTAAGAATAGTACAAACAAGTTGAACTAAAAGGTAAGCAATAAAACTGTGAGTAAGTAACAAAATTCCTATCTCAATAACATTTCGTAATATAAGGAAAAGGGTTGTAATAAGTTTGACAGTTCTGTTTCTCTGGTCAGCATTAAGAATTGAGCTTTTATAAATAAAAAGATAACTGACTGCTGTATTGCCAAGGTAAATCATAAAATACAAAGACAATTCACCTAAAGGAACATCCGTTTCAAGAAAGAATTTTAATGTCGGAGTAACCAAAATTCCCAATGCAAGAATAATAGCAGCAAGTATTCTGTAAACATTCTTGTAAAATCCCATCAAGGATTTCAATTTCTCAATATCGTTTTCAGCAATTGGTTTATAAAGTGCATAAATGATTGCAATGCCTACACCCAGTTCCGTAAATGAAAGCATGGAAACTACATTCTGGAAGAAACTTGTAATTCCGTTGTATTCATCACCCAACAAGTCGATAAAAATTGTTCTTGTTGCAAAACTAAACACGAATGTAAGACCTTGACATAGCAGGGCCACTATAATATTTTTAATTGCATTTGAACTTCTGCTTTTTTTATTCATATAAATATCCTTTTATTTACAAGCATTCTCAAGATTAGAGAATTTATCTCTAATAGTATTTGGTAAAACATTATCCGTGTAAGTTGAAACTTCTTTTGCAAGTTCTGCGACATTATCAATGTCGCTATCCGTTGCAAATTTTACCCAGTTTATTTCCCCAAGCCATTCGTTATAAACACCTGAAATCTTCTTGTTGCTGTTGTCAATAGCGATACAAGGTGTTCCTGTAATAACACAGAAAATCATACAATGAAGACGGTCAGTAACTACAACCTTACTGCTACGAAGCATACCCCAGAAATTTTCAAGAGTATTTTCAAAAACTTCTTCTGTACATTCGTCAACTGAAACATCAACTGTATCGCGCAGAATTACGTTATCAAAATTTTCACGCATTTGAGTGATAATTGCTTTTCTTTGTACACCTGAAATATAACTTTCGCCGTCATTACGAAGACAACAAACAACCTGATTTCTTTCCATTCTTGGCTCTGTCTTTTTAAGTGACAAAACCATATCGGGGCAAAGTTCACATTTTACATTTGGAAAATACTTCTGAAAACGCTTAAATGCGTTATTTTCTCGCAAGAAGAAAACAATATTTTTATGTGATGAATATACTTTTCTACTTGTATTTAAGCATTTCTTACCCTTTTCAGTATCAGAGAAAGAAACAGTCTGCGGGAATGAAATAATCTTATTATTTTTAAAGTTCTTGATTACAAATAACCTTGCAGATTCAAGTGACCAATAAAGGTCGGACATATTACCGCCACCAATTAAGGTGATAACATCGTCTTTATTTATAATCTTTTTAAGAGTTTTCATACTTGTATAAGTTTCTGTACTTGGCACAAGAATAATATCTCTGTCGGGATACACTTGACGCAAAAATTCCCTTTGTGCATAAGTTATTGCCAAGTCGCCAAGGTTTGCATAGAACCCTGCAAGAAAAACAACAACTTTTTTATTATCGCTCTTATATTTGAGCCATTTTGGGTTATTCCCTTTTGAAAGCATTGCGAGAATAACGCTCTTAAATTCGGGTGTTATTGAAGATGTTAATTTCTTGCTTTTTTCAAGAATATTAACAATTGTTTTAATAAGAAAAATGTTTTTTGTCAGAATTGTTTTCTTGCTGATTTTCTTATTGAAAGTATTCTCTCTGGCTTTTGAAATTTTTGCAATGATTTCTTTATTACTAATTAACTCTTTAATTTTATTTACCTTGTCTTTTTTAGAAGCATTTGACTTCAAAAGATTTGTAATCATACTCCAAGATACAGACAGATACATTCCACAAACAAATCTTTCGATAATTTCCTTTGGAGTATGCCAACAAGTTAAGATTCTTTCGTCTGCTTCAATTGCTTTTATCTTCAAATCTAAATAATCAGGGTAATATTTTGTGCCCAAAGTTTCTCTCTGTCTTTGAATATAGTGAGTAAAAGCCTTATTGATAAATGAAACTTTTACATTTTCTGTCATTACATCAGCATTGAAGAGAATATCCTCAACAAGAGAAATGCCTTTTACAAATTCTTTGCCTTTTATTACTTCTGTTTTATAGAGTTTATTCCAAGCATAACCGCAAAGACCGATAAGCTTATCGACATCCATATTCTCATCAACATTATCAGTACTTTTAAATTGTGCCGGAATAACATCGTGAGATTTAATTATTTTTTCATTTTCATCGTGAAAATCAGTATGGTAACCCCAGACAACTATGTCTGCATTTTCATTTTTCACTTCATTTAGAGATTCTTCAAGGCAGTCTTCGTCCATCCAATCATCACTATCAAGGAAGCAGGTATATTCCCCTGTTGCGACAGCCATACCTGCATTTCGCGCATCAGACAGACCGCCATTCGGTTTATGAATGACTATAATGTTGTTAAAGCCCTTTGCAATTTCATCGCAAAGAGCCCCTGTATCGTCTGTTGAACCATCATCAACAAGAATTATTTCTAAATTGTCATATGTTTGTGCTAAAACTGAGTCAACGCATTTCCTTAAGTACTTTTTTGTGTTGTAAACAGGAATGATTACGGAAACCATACTCATAAAAATACACCTTTATTCAAAATGTTTTACTGTTTCTCTCACAGCATTTTCAGTGTTGAAAAATTCACCGCGAATTTCTGCTTGTTTTTTATAATGATTACGAACTTCTTCGTTTGTAAGCATTTCTTTAAGACCTCTATATAAATCTTCGTCGTCCATACCTACAACCAAGCCGTATTCGTTGTTTTCTCCTAAAATTTCTTTTGCTCCTGATACATTGGTTGAAACTGTCGGGAGACCAAGTACAATCGCCTCTGTTGTAGCTGTACTTAAGCCCTCAAAGAACGATGAGCAAACAAAAATATCTGCTTTACTTAAATACTTATATGGATTATCCTGAAAGCCTGTAAAGATTACATTTTCGTTAAGTTCTTTTGCCTCTGCTTTGATAGTTTCTTCCAATGCACCGCCACCTATAAGCATAAGTGTGTGCTCAACGCCCTCATTATGTAATCTGTTTGAGATTTTAATTAGCCTTGAAAAGCCTTTTTCACTTGTGAATCTACCCACAGAACACACAAGAGGCTTTTTATATTCAAGGTCAATTTCTTCTTTTGCGAGATTTATAATTTTATTTGTGTCATTAACATTATAACAATAACTTACGTTTTCAGTAAGCCCTGTTTTCTTTGAAAAAGCATCCGCAACGCTTTTTGCAACACCTAAAACTTTGTCAAAACTACCATATACCTTGACTGCACTTTTAAATGTCGGGAAACAATTAAACATACTTGTTTTATTCATATCTCCGCAGTGAAGCCACGAAATCTTTTTAACATTTTTGAGTGTACATCCACTAATTACTTTTGCAGGTACACCGTGCATAAATGCAACTACTACATCATATTTTTCATTTCCTACAAAATATTTATAAAGCCATTTTGCGGGAATAAAACGCATAACTTGTGAAACACCGGGGAAAAGTGGCGCTTTTTTACAGAAATATTTCACATCTTTGTTGAGAAATTTTTCATTGACTCCTCCACCAAACATTGTAGCAACTGTTACATCGTACTTGGTTTTATCCATATTATTTACAAGGTTTACCAGTACTCTTTCAGCACCGCCACCGCCAAGGTTTTGGGTTAAAAATAAAATCTTAATCAAAGAAACAACTTCTTTCAGTTTTTATTGTAAAGTTTGTTATAAAGTTCTAAATTGTGGTTTGGTTCGGGAAGTTTGATAAGACTTCCGAAAAGTTCGTCATAATTGCCTTCTTTTGAAATAAAGGGAGTGAGTCCCCCACCTGTAAAGAAAGTAATTTCACCAAGTATCATTGTATCGTCAAAACTATAAAAATCAATTCTTGCAAATGGGAAAGGTTTACTTAAATCCTTTGCAATTTCAAACATTCTCTCATAGTTATCTGGCAAAGGTAAAACACCATCATAATTGTTGTAACCCTTTAAATAAACAGGCAGTTTTTCCCAACCGTCTAATTTATAATAATCGAGATAATGTACACCATCTTCATCGTGGTTAACCTGCATAAACATTGGTTCACCGTTAAAGCACATAAATTTGTAATCATTAAGTGGTTGATGGTCTAAAAATTTTTCTATAACAATTTGTGGCTTAATATCCTTATAATTCCACTCTCTGCCAAATGCAGTCAAGTCGAGTTTAAGCCACATATTCATTTTCTTGACTTCTGTTTTCCAATCAAGTTTATTCTTATCTGTACAAACAAGATTCCAACTACTGCCATGAGTTGCCTTAGCAACAAATTTATCTGGTAAACTGTCAAAATCAATTTTTCTTGCATCGTCGTATACACCAATAACTTCATTACAAAGATTGTCATATCCTAATTCAGCAAGATAGTCACGAATGCCGTATTTATCAGCACAACGAACCATTCTTTCGTCACGATAAAAAAGTTTTAACCAACTGCATACTTCACTATAATTTTTAGGATTGAATAAATCCATTTCTTTTCCGTGCTTTTGCTTATATCTTTTTTCCAAAAACTCTTTATCAGGTGTCAACATACAAAGTTTTTCTCTTAAAATACGAATATAAAAGAAAAGCAGTTGACCCGATGCAGAACTTTGCATATGCTTTTTTATTTTTTTCTTTATAGACATAAGCTTTTCTCCTTAAAAATTACAAATAGAAATTGAACGAATATCTTGCACCACTTATTGTTAAAAAGCATACAATTGAATATAGTGCTACCGAAGCAATTTTAAATATTATTTTGAACTCATTGCTGAATACTTTTGTAATTCGTGATAGGTACAGAATAACAAAAGTACAGGTGAAAATTGCAAAACGAGCAATATAAACGTCCATAATACTTGCTATATAGATTAATGCGTGTAACACACACATATTGGCACAAATTGTTGTCACTTTATCTTCCCTTGTAAATCGTGTTGCATAAATAGCTAACGCAGCAGGAACACAGTTAATAATGATTGTAATAATATTAACACCGTGATGACCTTCTTGTACAACAAACATATAATCATCAAGCATACCGGTTGTATTGATAATGCTTTCAAGAGAACCATAGGCAACAACAATAACAGCCAAAACAACCACACTTGTTAAGATTCCCTTAATTGAGTCTGTTCTGTTCATTGCAATAAAATAGATTGGGAATAGAACTATTGCACCCATATGGAACATACAGCATATTACAACAACAAATGCGTATTTCCAGAACTTTCGCTCATAAATATACGGAATTGCTAAAAGATATATTGCTGCTGCCAAATATTGAGCTATACCATTAAAGGAGTTATAAAGTTGAGTTGTTGCGAACAAAAGGACTATTGCATAAGCAAAATCAATGCTATATTTTTTGAATGACGTAATCATCGGTAACAGGATTATCACACTTGATAACAATAAAAATCCTTGACTGACATTAAAAATACGAGTTGCGAGAAATACTATTAACGACATCAAAGGTTCGTTTGGAGTGAATGCTAAAGCTTCCGACAAGGACATACCGGTGAACTCATTAAATCTGTTTCTATAAGCATACTCATCCATACCATTTACATGAAGTTGTCTAAATCCGGAAAAAACTATTAAGACTGCAAATAACAACAAGTAAAAAAATGTTCGCTGTCTTTTTTTCTGAACAACACCGTTACTATCTAATTTTGCAGGCCTTCCATAGGTAGAAAAATAGGCAAGTATACCACAAACAAATGCCATAAAGAAGTATAATTTTGCCATATTTTCACCACCAATCAGGAATTACTTTTTAGCTTGATACTCTCGATATTTATCAACTATAAAATAAGGTGTCAAGCATTTTACGATTAAAACAAGAGTTGCCTTAATTAACCAGCTTTTTGGATAATTAAGTAATTTATAACCCATTCGGGTTGTTTTATAAGCATTTATTCTTACTTTTGCTGTTCTTCTGCGAACAGCATTTTCATCTTCACGAACAAGGTATAAAGGTTCCATCATATTAGCACCAACAAAACCTTTATGGAAAAATCTGAACCACAAGTCATAATCCTGTGCTCTATTAGTTCTTTCGGCTACAGTATAACCATTAAGTTCATCATAAACATATTTATATGTAAGTATTGTTGCGTGATTAAACGGAATACGGTCTTTAAGGGTAAATTTATCAACTTTTTCAGGTGGATACACGATATCGTGCTTTCCGCTTTGATTAAATCTTTGCATAGATGTACCGACAAGTTGTACATCCGGATGTTCTTTTAAAAACTGAATTTGTTTTTCAAATCGCTCCGGAACAGAAACATCGTCACCATCCATACGTGCAACAAATTCGCCTGTAGCGTATTTTAAACAGTGATTAAGCGAAAATGCTAATCTGCTGTTTTTCTCATTACGGACAAGTATCATTTTTTCGGGATATTTGTTCTTATACTCCTCTGCTACCATATATGTATCATCAGTGGAGCAGTCATCGCACATAATCAGTTCCCAATTTTCATATGTCTGAGCAAGAATTGAATCAATTGCCTCAGGCAGAGTTGCGGAACAGTTATATATTCCCATTATAATTGAAATTTTACCCTTATTCATTAAAACACCTTAATCCAACTTAATTAAGTCGCCATATTTATATTCGTATTCATCGGGGTGGAACGGCCAGAAACCACCTGCGTGGAAGAATGTGTATTCGCCAAAGTAAACTTTTCCTTGAATTTCATACAAGTCAAGTCTTACAAACTTAAAGCCCTTTGTTAATTTTTCCGCAAGTTCTTTCATCTCTTCAAAACATTCGGGCTTTGCGATAGGTTTATCAGAATGCGGATGAATGTTTTCAATATCAAGATGATTGAAATCCATATCATAAAAGTCGAAACGACAGTCGTCACTACGGTCAGTTGCAACGAATAACATTTCAGGCTTACCATCAAAGCAGAAAAATTTATAGTCATTGATGTCTGTTTCACCATCGGGAATCATATATTTTTCTGCAATAATCTTCGGTTTTACATCTTTATATGGATATTCGCGGCCCATATTGTATGGATTTATACGAAGTCTGCCCTCATAGAATTTTTCCAATTCCTTATGGTCCATCTTACTCTTATCCTTAATAACATTAACACTTGCAGAGTCATGATTACATTTAAGAACAAACTTATCCGGCAAACTATCGAAATCAATATCAGCATAATGGTCCCAAGCACCATAAAGTGGAAAGAACATATCTCGACCCATAATATTGTTGACATAGTCGCGAACTTTTACCTTATCAACAAGGTCAGTATATTCAGGATGAATATTATTGAGCTTTAACCAATTAAGTTTATCACAGAATGTTTTTGGATTTTCCAAATTAAGCTTTTTGCCTGTTTTTATCCAATAAACCATTTTCAAATATGGCTTATGAGGAATAAAATTGAGCATATTAATCAATTTAAGACGGATTTCTCTGTCTTTGATTATTTTTTTATAGTCGAACATTATAAATTCTCCTTATACCACTCAATAGCGGCAGCAATACCTTTCTGGAAGCTCCAGTCAGGGTCATAGCCAAGATTTTTTCTTGCCTTTGAAATATCAGCATTTGAGTGCTTGATGTCACCTGCTCTGTCAGGACCAAAGTTAGGTTCAATGTCAACACCTAAAGCCTTTGTAAGACCATAGTAGATATCGATAAGATATTCTCTTCCGCCGTAAGCGATATTGTAAGCCTGTCCTGCTGCCTCGTGAGATGCGAGGCAGGATTTAAGGTTGGCTTCAATAACATTATCAATGTAAGTAAAGTCACGGCTCTGTTTACCGTCACCATTAATTGTAGGAGTTTCACCGTTAATTAAGAGCTTTAAGAATTTCGGAATAACTGCTGCATAAGCACCGTCCGGGTCCTGACGACGACCGAAAACATTAAAGTAACGCATACCGTATGTGTCAAGGCCGTAGTGCATTGTGTACATTTTTGCCCATTCTTCATCACATCTCTTAGTAACTGCATAAGGTGAAAGAAGGTTACCTTCTCTGCCCTCTGTCTTTGGAAGGTTTGGCTCGTCACCGTAAACTGATGAACTTGAAGCATAAACGAATTTCTTAACACCGCACTGACGAGCAGCTTCTAGCATATTGAGAGTACCTTCAATATTGTTTTTGCAATAGAAGATAGGCATTACAATACTTCTTGGAACACTACCCCAAGCAGCCTGATTAAGAACATAGTCAACGCCTTCACATGCCTTCATACAAGTATCAAGGTCTTTGATGTCACCTTTAATGAACTCATAGTTAGGGTTATCAAGGAACATATCAACATTAGCCTGTTTACCTGTTGACAAGTCGTCCAAACCACGAACTCTGTAACCCATATTAAGGATTGCTTCACAAAGGTTAGAACCAATGAAACCTGCACAACCTGTTACCAAGAATAATGAATTCTCAGGAAATTTTAAATCTTTATAGCCCATAATTAACACCTACAAATAAATTTTTAAACTAGAATTATAATCTCCAATATGAATAGCCTGCATCTTCATATTCTTTTCTGTTAAGCAAGCCCTTAATGTCAAGAAGAACTTTCTGTCCTTCACCGAAGAATTTATCCATATCAGCCATTGTGAGTGAGCTGAAGCTATCATGTGCAACAGCAAGAATAACTGCATCCATATCTTTGATTGTGTTCATATCAACGAACTCAATACCATAAAGCCATTTTGCTTCATCAGCATCTGCTTCTGGGTCAGCAATAACAGGATTAATACCGTACTCTTTGAGTTCATTAACGATGTCAATAATTCTTGTATTTCTTGTATCAGGGCAATTTTCTTTGAATGTAAAGCCGAGAATTGCAACCTTAGCATTCTTAACTGCTTTGTCCGCAGAGATAAGGTTTTTAACAACATTTTCAGCAACATATTTACCCATATCGTCATTGATACGACGACCTGAAAGGATAATCTGACTATGGTAGCCTAACATTTCTGCTTTATATGTAAGATAATATGGGTCAACACCGATACAGTGACCACCAACAAGTCCAGGAAAGAACTTAAGGAAGTTCCACTTTGTACCTGCTGCTTCAAGAACTGACTTTGTATCAATACCCATCTTGTTGAAGATGATTGAAAGTTCATTCATGAAAGCGATGTTGATATCACGCTGGCTGTTTTCGATAACCTTTGCAGCCTCAGCAACCTTGATACAGCTTGCTCTATGAACACCTGCTTCAACAACAAGTTCATAAACTTTTGCGATTTCGTCAAGTGACTCTTCATCCATACCTGAAACGATTTTAACAATTGTTTCGAGTCTGTGTACTTTGTCACCTGGGTTGATTCTTTCAGGTGAATAACCTACTTTAAAGTCAACACCACATTTAAGTCCTGATTCTTTTTCAAGAATTGGAATACAAACATCTTCTGTAACACCTGGGTAAACAGTTGATTCGTAAACAACGATTGAACCCTTTGTAAGGTTTCTACCAACGATTGTTGATGCACCTTCAACAGGTGTAAGGTCGGGTGTGTGGTCATCATTAACAGGTGTTGGAACTGCAACGATATGGAATTTTGCTTCCTTGAGTTTTGTTTCGTCTGATGTGAACTCAACAGTTGTGTTAGCGATTACTTCGTTACCAACTTCGTTTGTTGGGTCGATGCCGCTCTTATAGAGTTCAATTTTCTTTGCGTTAAGGTCGTAACCGATAACATCTACCTTTTTAGCAAATGCAACGGCAATTGGCATACCTACATAACCAAGACCTACAAGTGAGATTTTTTCTTCTTTTGCTACGATTTTTTCGTAAAGTGACATTTTAAAGACTCCTTTTATTTATTGAGAATTGTATTGATTTCTTTTATATAAGCTTCAACGACGATTTGCCTGTCAAAGCATTTTTCCATTTTAACTCTTCCCTCTTTACCCATTTTAACTTTTTCTTCATGGGACAATGCGAGGAATTTTTCAATTGCATCAATAAGTGATTGAGCAGATTTTGCTTCACAGCCTATACCTGTTATACCCTCATCAAATGTTTCTCGACAACCAGGAATATTTGTTGCAATCACAGGTCTTGCAGATGATGCACTCTCTAAAAGAACATTAGCCATTCCTTCATGATACGATGGTAAAACCGTACAGTGTGTTTCCTTTAAGAGTTTTTGTACATCTTTTACCATTCCGTGATAAATTACCGTACCTTTGTTTTTTATGTCATCCATTCTGCTTTCGTATTCAGGCTCACAGAAACCACAGATGTGAAATTCTGTATTTGGATACTTTCCCCTTATTGTTTCGGCAGCTTGAAGATACTCGTCAATGCCTTTATCCTTCATAATACGGGCAATCATTAAAAATTTCGTTGTTTCCATATCATCGGAATAATCAAGTGGAGAATAACGGTCAAGATTCACGCCTGAACCTGGAATAAGAATGTGTTTTTCTTTGTAAATATCATGATTAGCAAAAAACTCTTTATTGCCTTCGTTCTGGAAGAATACTTTATGAGCTTTTCTAAGTCCGATTTTATAAAGAACACACAGTACCTTTTGTATCATACCACCATTCTCAATAGCAGTACCTAAACCCGTGATATTTGCTATATACGGCGTTTTTGTTAATGAACAAGCAATACCACCATAAATATTCGGCTTAATAGTGTAGGATAAAACCACATCGGGTTTAACTTCCTTGAGAAGTTTTATGTATTTCGCGATTAAAACACATTCTTTGATTGGATTCATACCATGACGGGAAAACTCAATATTCTTATACAGACAACCCTCTTCAATCAGGTCGTCAATGCGTTTGCCATATGGTGAGGAAATAATAACCTCATAGCCTTCTTTAATGATACGCTGAATCACTTCAAGACGGAAATTATATATCCCCACATCATTGTTTACTAAAAATAAAACCTTACTCATTCGCTATTCCTCAAGGACTTATTTATACTAAAAATTCGCACAACTATATATAATAAAATATTATCACAAACCACTTTTATTGTCAAGAAAATATAAGGGAAAACGACAAAATATTATTTATTATAAATAAGGATTGATTGACATTTGCTGCGGATTAAATTATAATTTATTAAGTACTTCAAGTGAGGTAGATTTTATGAAAAATAATAACACGCTCAAAGTTTCACTTGATGAGCTTTACCCTATAATTAAAGAAAAACTCGAAAGTGGCGGTACTGTTCAACTGCCTATTACGGGTACAAGCATGCTTCCCCTACTAGTTTGGGGACGGGATAGCGTTGAATTGATAAAAGCCAAGAGTTATAACAAGGGTGATATCATTTTTTATCGTCGTGATGACGGACATTTCGTACTTCATAGAATCGTTGGCAAAAATGACAAGAGCTACGTTCTTTGCGGTGATAACCAATGGGTTAAAGAAACCGGTATAGAGGACCGACATATAATCGCTGTTGTCAAGTCCATAACACGTAACAATAAAAAGATTGACGTTAAATATAAACCATATGTGCTATACAGTAAAGTTTGGGTAGCAATTTTACGATTCAGAAGATTTATTTTAATCCCTATGAGAAAAATTAAAGGACTGTTAAACAAATGACGGACATGATGAAAACAAAAGCATATTTTCTCAAAATGGTTGCTTCGATAATTTGTGAGCAGCCAATTCCTGCGTATTCAACAGATATTAACCTCCAGCAACTATACAAATTAGCTGTAAAAAACTCTGTACAGGGCATCCTTTATCTTGCTATAAAAAACGGAAATATCCCTGTTAACGAAACATTTGAGAATAATTTGCGTAATATGTATATGACATTTTTAATGCGTGATGCAGCTCAAGAAGCCGAAAGAGCTTTTATCAGTAATAAATTTTCAGAAGAAAATATAGATTTTATGTTCCTAAAAGGTTCACACCTGAAAAAACTTTATCCCACTCCAGAAATAAGATATATGGTTGATATGGATGTATTAATCAAAAAAGATGATTTGGAGCATGGTTGTCATATTCTTCTTGAAAACGGTTTTACACAGTATATGGACAATTATAAAGATGTAATTTTCACTAAAAAACCCAATATAACTGTGGAACTTCATCAAATGCTTTTCATTGACGACTATTTTATGCACGACTATTTTTCTGATGTATGGGAAAAAGCAGTGCAAGTTTCAGAACATGAATATAAAATGTCCGACAATGATTTATACGTATATACTCTTGCACATTTAGCAGAACACTATCTTGATGGTGGCTCTTGTTTCAGACCAACAATGGATTTATTCCTTATGGAAAGAATATTAGGAGATAAGCTTGATTTCACTTATATTAACCAACAATTTAAAACTATTGGAATTGACAAGTTCGCAGAAAAAATAAGACTGCTTTACAATTGCATGTTTGCTGATGGTGAATACAATGATGACCTTACAACAATGGAAAACTATATTGTTTTAGGAGCACCTGTAAAAGATGTTGCGTCTGTTGCGAAAGTTGCATCATCAAAACAATCAAAGATGTCAAGAATTATTACTACATTATTTCCAAAGTACGCACATATGGTTGCAAGATATCCCTTGCTGAAAAAGGTTCCGTTACTTTTACCCTTTTTCTGGTTAAAAAGAATTTTCAGACTGCTTTTTACAAAGAATGAAGGTATGATTAAAAAACGTAAAGACCTTATTAATACTGACTCAGATAGTGTTGATATTATGCGTGAAATTTTTGAAAAATCAGGGTTTTAAAAAAAACTCCTTGGACAAAATCCAAGGAGTTTTATTTTTAATATTTACGCCATACCATTTTATCAACTACACCTGTATATGACTGGATAAGTTTTACAACCTTTGTTGAAACATTTTCATCAACATAATCAGGTACAGGAATACCAAGTTCACCATCAAGGTTAAGTTGTACAGCAGTGTCAATTGCCTGAAGGAGTGATTTTTCATCAATACCTGCAAGTACAAAGCAAGCCTTATCGAGTGCTTCTGGTCTTTCTGTTGATGTGCGGATACAAACTGCCGGGAAGGGCTTACCAACAGAAGTAAAGAATGAACTTTCTTCAGGAAGAGTACCACTATCAGAAACAACTGCAAAAGCATTCATCTGCAAGCAGTTATAATCGTGGAAACCGAGTGGCTCGTGCTGAATAACACGTTCATCAAGTTTAAAACCGCTCTCTGCGAGTCTCTTTTTACTTCTTGGATGGCAAGAATAAAGAATTGGCATATCATACTTTTCGGCTGTTTTATTAATAGCATTGAAAAGAGATAAGAAATTCTTTTCTGTATCAATATTTTCTTCTCTGTGTGCTGAAAGAAGAATATATTTACCTTTTTCAAGACCGAGTTTTGAGTGAATATCACTTGCTTCAATCTTTTCAAGATTATTATGAAGAACTTCAGCCATTGGTGAGCCGGTTACATAAACTCTTTCCTTTGGAAGGCCACATTCGTGAAGATACTTTCTTGCATGTTCAGAATATGCAAGGTTAACATCAGAAATAATATCAACGATTCTTCTGTTTGTTTCTTCAGGAAGACACTCATCTTTACAACGATTACCTGCCTCCATGTGGAAAATAGGAATATGAAGTCTTTTTGCTGCAATTGCGGAAAGACAAGAGTTTGTATCACCAAGAATAAGTAAAGCATCAGGTTTAATCTGATTCATAAGCTTGTATGAACAGTTAATAATGTTACCAACTGTTGAGCCAAGGTCGTCACCTACTGCGTCCATATATACTTCAGGGTCTGCGAGTTGAAGGTCCTTGAAGAATACACCATTAAGGTTATAGTCATAGTTTTGACCAGTATGAGCCAAAATGCAATCAAAGTACTGACGACTCTTATTGATTACAGCGGCAAGTCGAATGATTTCTGGACGAGTGCCCACGATAATCAAAAGCTTTAATTTACCATTATCTTGGAATTTAATATCTGAATAATCTAACTTCATAATTTATACCACCTCGAAGAAAGTATCAGGATGTGATGGGTCAAATTGTTCATTTGCCCACATAACTGTAACAAGGTTTTCAGTTTCACTCAAGTTGATAATGTTATGAGTATATCCCGGCAACATATGTATTGCCTGAATCTTATCCCCTGTTACCTCGTAATTAAGTACTTCATCACTATCGATTTTTCTCATTTGAATAAGGCCATGGCCACTTACAACAATGAAGAATTCCCATTTTGTATGGTGCCAATGCTGACCTTTAGTGATTCCGGGTTTTGAGATATTCACACTGAACTGACCGCATTTTTCAGTTTTTAAAAGTTCAGTAAACGAGCCTCTGTCATCACAATTCATCTTCAAATCAAAAATTGCTTTTTCTTTTGGAAGATATGAAAGATATGTTGAATAAAGTTTTTTAGCAAATGAGTTATAAGGAATTTCCGGCATCAAAAGTGTTTGTGGCTGATTTTTGAAAGACTCAAGAAGTTCAACGATTTCACCCAATGTAACCTTATGAGTAATTGGAGCTGCACAATATTTACCATTATCACACAAAACGGTGTCGATGCCCTCAAACTCACAATGATGTTCTTTACCCTCAATAGCTGCAAACATTTCATCAATTAAATCATCAATATACAAAAGTTCAAGTTGAACTGATGGGTCATTTACTGTAATTTCCAAATCGTTTGCAATATTGTTACAGAACGTAGCAACCGCACTATTGTAATTAGGTCTGCACCATTTACCAAAAAGATTAGGGAAACGATATACAAGCACTTTTGCACCTGTTTTCTCTGAATATTCAAAGAAAAGGTCTTCCCCTGCCTTCTTGCTTCTGCCATAATCACTGTCGTATCTGCCCACAAGTGTTGCCTGAATTGATGAAGACAACACTACAGGACAAGTATTATTATACTTTTGGAGAGTATCAAGAAGTGTTGATGCAAAACCGAAATTACCTTGCATAAACTCCTCTGCATTTTGTGGACGATTCACACCAGCAAGATTAAACACGAAATCAGCATTTTTACATGCTTCTTCTAAAAGCTCAGCGGAAGAATCAATGTCATAAGAATAAACCTCATCAATAATAATCTCTGGATGTGTTCTATCTTTACCATCTTTGATATTTTTCAACGCTGCAACAAGGTTCTTACCAACAAACCCTTTTGCACCTGTAACTAGAACTCTCATGTTTATTTCTCCCAATCAGCAAGAACATCTTGAATGTATTGAAGTGAAAGTAGTTTTTCCTTAACTTCTTCAACAGTCATAAGGTTTGTATTATTTGAGTCGAATTCCGAAAGCTGTGTACGTTCCACGTCGCCATCATTAAAGTATTTATCATAGTTAAGACCGCGCTTATCAGCCGGAACGCGATAGAAATCACCCATATCGATAGCATTTGCACACTCTTCATTTGTAAGAAGTGTTTCAAACATCTTTTCACCATGACGGATACCGATTACACGAATTTCTGTTTCTGGGTTAAAGAGTTCTGCAACTGCTTTTGCAAGTACTTCAATTGTACAAGCAGGAGCCTTTTGAACAAGAATATCACCGCTTTCACCATTCTCAAATGCAAAAAGAACAAGGTCAACGGCTTCTTCAAGGCTCATTACAAAACGAGTCATTGATGGCTCTGTAATCGTAATTGGATTGCCTGCTCTAATCTGGTCAATCCAAAGAGGAACAACTGAGCCACGTGAGCAAAGAACATTACCGTAACGTGTACAGCAAATCTTTGTCTTTTCAGGAGCTACTGTTCTTGACTTGGCAACAACAACTTTTTCCATCATTGCTTTTGAAGTGCCCATAGCATTAACCGGGTATGCTGCCTTGTCAGTTGAAAGGCAAATAACAGTCTTTACACCTGCCTCAATAGCTGCTGTAAGAACATTATCTGTACCAAGTACATTAGTTTTTACTGCCTCAACAGGGAAGAATTCGCATGATGGAACCTGTTTAAGTGCTGCTGCATGGAAAATATAGTCAACACCATACATAGCATTCTTAACAGATGCAAGGTCACGAACATCACCGATGTAGAACTTAAGCTTATGTGCTACTTCAGGATGCGTTACCTGAAACTCGTGACGCATATCATCCTGTTTCTTTTCATCACGTGAGAAAACTCTTATTTCACCGATATCAGTTTCTAAAAATCTTTTTAAGACAGTGTTGCCAAATGAACCTGTACCACCGGTAATCATTAATGTTTTTCCTTCGAACATACTCATTTTTATCACTCCATAGATTTATTAATCTTTAATATTTTTTCCAATTTTTTTGAAGATACCTAAAACAAGGTTTCTTTCATATTGATTAAAGCCCTTTACAAGCATTAATACACCAAAACATCCTACCAATACTGCACCATTAACTGCAAATCTTACCAAGTCATTAGATAATGGATTGAATCTTTCCATGGCAATACCAACTAAGAATGTAACAAGCAAGTATGGCGTTATTTTAATAAACGTTTCTTTAAAGAATTTCACCATATCTAATTTTAACGATTTTTGATAAATAATAGCCATTGCAACGGTACGTATCATATATGCAGCAAAAATTGAAAGAGATGCCCCTATTGCACCAAAGTGTTTTGATAGTAGTAATGAGAGAACAACATTTAATACTCCCATTCCAACAAATACGTACGCTTGCAACTTCACTTTATTCTCAACAATTAAAGTTGTATGTGCAATCTGCATAGGTAAATAGAAAAAACTTGGTATTATTAAAAGTCCTGCACAAATATAACTCTGTGTAAAATCAGGCTTATTCCATATATCCACAATAAATGACTTGCCTAATGCCATAAAGCCTACAACAAGTATTCCTATAATCATACATTGTATTCTTCCAATACGAATCATTAGTGGCAATAAATCAGTTTCTTTTTTTCCATCATGTATTATTTTAGAAATTCTTGGCATGAACATTCCATTGATTGCAGTTGCAAATGTATATATATAACCCTCAATTGTTTGCGCTAATCCAAAGATTGCCACACCAACAGAACCTGTTGCAGAAACTGCTGCAATAATTGATGGCGTAATGTTAAAAATCAAACGCTGAGCAAGACTTGAAATAGTAGTCCAGGCCGAAAAGCCAAAAATCTCTTTGAGCATTTTCTTGTCTTTGAACTTCCAATTAATCTTAATGGAGGTTTTTATTTGAATAATAACAAGTTTAATTATTATCGTTAATATACCGGCAACCGCATTGACAATTACAAGAGCGTAAACACCATAACCTAATACGAGTGCTACTACCATTGTGACAACTATAAACACTTTATGAAACAAGTCTGCAACTTTCAAATCAACAAATCTTTCATAAGCTGTCAAAACACCGTTCAGATTCGTAAAAGGAAAAGAGATTACACTAAAAAGCCCTACTATAACATAAAGTATTTTAAAGGTATCTAATTCTGATGTAGTAAGATTATCATAAATACTTTCTATGAAAAAGCTTACACCAATCAAAGCAATAAGTATAACCGCATCGATAAAAAGGTATAGCTTATAAACTATGCCTAAAAAGTTATTAACCGCCCTTTGGTCACCTGCCGCATTATATTTTGAAATAAATCGCGTTACAGCTGCACTCATACCAAAATCCATTACGAATAATGTAATGAGAGATGTTGCCAATGTATAAAGTCCGTAATTGCTCTGACCTATTTGTTCAATCATCCATGGTGTGTATAAAAGTCCTGCAACCATATTAAAAGCAATGGTGAAATAGGACATTACTGCACCAAATTTAATCTGTTTTGAACTGTTCATTTTTCTCCTTGATAAATATAAGAAATCAATATTTAAAAACTATTTTTTTAACATAGAGTATAACTTTCGTTTGCAAAAATAAAAAGTTTTTGTTATAAATCCAACTATTGGATTAGGATATGTAATATCGTAATATTTTTTATCATACTCACAGTCCGGTAAAATTGTTACTGGATGTTTAAGAGGAAATTCCATCGGTCTTGTTTTTTGAAAGAACCAAGGTCTCATTGATTTTTTCATAAACTCTGCACCCATACCGGAGAAAGTAGCTTTTGGACCAACACCTACGTTACTTGACAGAGTATGCGAAGGAACTATGGACAATGCGGTTGTACGATATTTAAGAAAACCAAATTGTGGTCCCCAATAACGAATTTTCTCTCCCTTTTGTCCTCGTTCATAGATGCTCTGCCAATTCTTCATACGTGCGTTTGCAGCATATTTATGGTTAAACGAAGATTTAATTACTTTTTTCACATAATCATCGTTATAATACTTAATTGTGAAATCAAAGTTGTCCCACACTCTCTTCCATGTTGCCCAAGCAGCAATCGCACCAGTCTTTGCAAAAAAGTAGCTATTATCACCACAATCCCAATCAACAAAATGATTGAGGGCACTAATCATAGCAACACGTTCATCATCTTTGTATTTTTCAAGTAATTCATCACAGAAATTTATAAATGTTGGCTCAATTACACAGTCATCTTCCAAAATAATAGCTCTGTCAACTGACTCAAAAACCCAAGATATACCACTTGAAACTCTTCTGCCACAGCCAAGATTCTCTTCAGAATAATTTTTAAAAATTTCACATTCCCAATCAACATTTTCTACCACTTTACGGCAAGCAGCAATACCTTCAATATCGTCTTCACGGTTTTCTCTTGCACCATCCTGAATTAAGAACAATTTTGATGGCTTTGCCTTGCGCACCTGCTCAAAAACACTTTTCAATGTATCGTCACGATTAAAAAATATCAATGCAACCGGAATATCCACTAAATACTTTTCCATAAAAACACCCTAATCAATCATTTTCTTGCAATAAAAACAGATTTGTTTCATTAATCACATATCTGTAAACATTACTAATATTGTTGCCAGAAGAATTTGTACACAACCAAGCCATCTCCGCTTAATCTATACGCAAACAATGCTATACACAATACTATAACTGTACTTTTTATGACAAATGATACATTCTTATCAAATCTTGATATAGCATTAGGTAAAGCAATTATTTGTCCAAATAAGAAATAGTAACTGATTCTTTCAAACACGTCAACGCCTACGTATCTCAAGAAATAGAATATTCCTCCAAAGAAAGTCATAAATACAAAGAAAGAATAATCTTTATCTTTTCTTCTCGTTCCCGCACAAACAATAGATGCTATAAGGATAATTATGTATATAGATACTGCAACATAGCCACCAGATTCAATTTCGCCCTCATATTCTCTGTTAAAAATCTCATTACCGATAGCCGCAATTTGTTTTGAAAACACAACAAGAAAACCGGCAATAACTGCCCCTACCAAGCCAGTTGTTATACTTATTTTAGGTCCATATATGAAGTACACCAACAAAAAGACAATTGATGATGAATGAAACGTTGTTGCTAACAAAACTAAAAGCAGAAAAGGTACAAACTTACGTTTTTTCGCTAACTCAATTGCAAACAAACATATACTCATTGCAAGTGATTGCCTTAGTCCCTGTGCCATAAACGTGTATAGACCAAGGCAAATATACATTACGAAACTCAATTCCGGGTCTTTTGAATTTATGTAAATAAATCGACACACCGAGATTGTAAATATCATTGCCGATATTATAAAAACAACTTGTCCTTCAGGAAACAAATGAGAAAAGAACCAAGCAAAGAGTAGATATCCGCCTTCAAAATTTGACTCCTTGGAAAACAATTTTAATTCATTAAACGAAAAAGTGCTAAGTAATTCCCAGTTCTCGTAATAGTTATTCGAGTCCTTACTACCAACTTCCCTATGTCTCAATGCAATAATTAAGAACAAAGCAAGGCCACACCAAAGCAGGAATGTACGTTTAGCCTTATCATCAAATTTTATTGACTTTTTGTACCTCCAGCTAACTGTCAGTGAAACCAAAACTGGAACAGTTGCAAAAAATAAATACCAAAACATTATTTAAGCCTCTCTTAATTGCTTAGTCTTCGAAAATTATTTTATACATACGAATGTAATCATCCTTGTTTTTTTCTTTATTGTGCCAAGCGGATGATTTCTCAATTGCGTTTCTTGAGAATTCTTTTGCAAGTTCATCATCTCTTAACATTTGAACTATGCGACCTGCAAGAAATTCATATTCTGTATAATCATATAAAAATCCACTTTTACCATCATCAACAAGTTCTGTCATTCCACCTCTAAAGGCTGCTATGCAAGGTGAACCAAGATGCATTGCTTCACGAAGTGTTGCAGACGCATTTTCAATAGCAGACGGAACAACAGTAATGTGTGAATTTGTCATTAATTTTATAACACCATCGCCTCTTTGACCACTAACAAATTCCACATTGTCCTCAAGGTTATATTTTTTAATTAAATCTGCAATATATTTTGTGTAACCATTTGTTGGTACAAGTTTGCCATTTTCTTGCTTTGATGCCAAAAATATCGCTTTTACATTAGGAATTTCTCTTTTTACTAAATTAAGCGCTTCAATTACTATATGCCCACCTTTCATAGGTGCCTGCGCAGAACCTGCCGCATAGATTGTATTGCGATTAACATTATCTATATTCCATTTAGGAGCATGATAAAATTCTTCTCGCAAATCATAATAGCATCTAAAATACTTAATATCAGGATTAATTGATTGCATGTAATACTTATCCCAATCAGTTCTACCTGTAACATATTGCATACTTTTTATAATTTCTGTTTCATATTTCACATTTCTATTGGAGAGATATTTCTGCTCTAACATTCCATTAAAATGTAACCATTCTTTAATAGTACGATATCTCAAAAGAACTGATAATGGCAATCCACCGCAACGTTCTGGTGAAATCTTTGCCATCACACCCTGAATTGTGAGAACCTTTTTCTTATCCTTATATTTTCTTAAATATGAAACACCGTGAGAATACTCTGTTCCATGGAAATTGACAATATCGGCATTGAATCGTTCTTCAATTATGTCCCAATACTTAATTAACTTTTCATTATAGAAAAGCATTGTTTTGCCATTTCCTGGGATGCAGAAATAACGGATATTATTAACTGTAAAATCCTTAAATTCATCACCATAAACACAGGCAATTGCCAATTCTACATCACCTGAGTTGGCAATCTCTCTTGACATATTTATCATCCATGTACCACTGAAACCGGTTTTAACTCCTAAATATTCAGCAGCATCTGGCAAGAGCATATTTACAATCCATAATACCTTCATTTAACTTCTCCTAATCAAATCACGGATTTAATACAATTATCAAACGTACTTATGATTTTTTCTTCATTATGATTTCTAATACCAACATCACGTGCGTTTTCAGCATACTTCACTAACAAGTCAGGATTATTCACAAGCATACTAAGTTTTTCTTCAATCTCTTTATCATCTGTTGCAATTACAGCTACATCATTATTGATAAAATACTGCATTGGTGCTGTTTCCTTATATCCTACAGCGAATATACACTTACCACTTGAGAGATAGTCAGTAATCTTAGTCGAGAAAGAAAGTCTTGCAATGCGTGCATCCGGACCATCAATATCTTCAACAAAAAGCATTAAATCAGAATGACGCTGAATTTCAAAAACCTCTTCTTGTGGTACTGCAGCATGAATCTCACAGCAATCACAAGTTAACTGTTCTTTTATTGTGTCACTTAATTCTGTACTTGTATAAATATCAAATTTAATTTTTATTCCATCGTTATTAATTCTTTCTGCCGCTTTAATGATTCGTGCAAGAGACTTATCCCTACCAATAAAAAGATTTCCTGCATAAACAGCTTTAATTGGCATTTCAAAATTACTGTAATCAACTTCAGGTACACGATACAGAGGCTTGGTGAGAATTATACTATCAATACCGAAAAACTCATCAGCTTCCTTTTTGGTCAAATCTGAAATTGCAAAAAACTTATTAGTTAACTTTGCAACTCTTTTTAATGATTTTCTTTGGAAAAATCTATATATTTTATAACCAATTTTATTCGACTGTTTATAGGTAAATGTATCATCCCATATATATGCAACAGCCTTTGCACCAGTTCTTTTTATGGCATATTCAACTAAACGTGTATGATGAATATATACCGTCATTGAATACAAAATTACATCCGGATTAAAGCTATCAATGAACGAATCTAATTCTGCTGATTTCCACTTACCAAGCTTCCATGCCAATTCTCTGGCAAGTAAAAGAGAATATCTTCTATTTTTTCTCATTTTACTATATCTCTCGTTATGAGCTGCCAAATCCTGATTCTTTTCAGGACATTCCTGCAATTCTATTTCTCTTCCGGTTTTAATATTTCTATTAAAAATACTCTTTAATACTCTATTCTCAGAAATACTGAAATATCTTGATGCTACATCACTATCAGGATACTCATCACGAATACAAATATTTGCTACATTTTCACTATCATAGCATTTAAGAAGTGACGGCCATGTTGAACCCACCTTTGAACTCCAAGAACCAACACTAATGACTAAAACGCGTGGTTGTTTTTCGCTCACCATTTCCACCTACTTCACCTTTCTTGCTGGAACACCAACATATGTTCCCTCTTCTTTTATATCTTTTACAACAACTGTACCTGCACCAATCATAAGATTTGAACATACGGATACGTTGTTACTTATTGTTGAACCTATTCCAATCCAAGTACAGTTACCAACTGTTACTGTACCTGCAAGTCGTGCGCCACAGGCAATATGAACAAAATCACCAATTACATCATCATGGTCAACAGAGGCACAAGTATTGATGATTACTCCCTTACCTATTACCGCACTGTTATTCACGACTGCATTCGGCATAATGCAAGTACCCTCACCTATTACCGCTGAAGGTGAAATCACTGCTGACGGATGAATTGCTGTATACCATTTTGCATCAGGTAAACTGTTCATAATTCTTTCTCGCACTTTACAATTACCTATTGCAATAAACAATTCTGTTTCGCCATCACAATACTTCACAGCATCTGCACTTGTACCAATTATATTCACTTTGTTGTTTGCATTATTACTGTCATCAAGAAAACCAACAACAGTATCTCCACAAGCATTAGCTATATCTGCTACGACTCTGCCGTGTCCACCTGCACCGATAATCACAACTTTTTTGTTCATTAATTATACCTCAGTTGTTTCTTCAACCTTATTTCCTTTGAATTCTTCCATAGTAGCACTTGTTTCACTACTGATGCCCTCACGCTTAAGAACTGACATAATTGTCATAAAGAAAATCTTTACATCAAGAGCAAAGGACATTTTTTCAACGTATTCAACGTCAAGGTTGAATTTTTCTTCCCATGAAACAGTATTTCTGCCATTAACCTGAGCCCAGCCTGAAAGTCCTGGACGCACAAGATGACGACGATGCTGTTCTTCTGAATATAAAGGTAAATATCTCACGAGTAATGGTCTTGGACCGATAAAACTCATATCACCTTTTAGAATATTAATGAATTCGGGCAATTCATCAATGCTTGTGCTTCGCAAAAACTGACCGAATTTTGTAAGACGAATCTCGTCAGGAAGAAGTTCTCCATTTTCATCTCTCTCGTCAGTCATTGTTCTGAACTTACAGAGAGTGAAAATCTTCTCCTCACCTGTTTTTGCATCTATCATTCCTGGTCTTTCTTGTTTAAAAAGCACAGGACTGCCCAATTTAGTTTTCACAAGAATTGCAACTATGAATAAAACTGGAGAAAGCACCGTAATTGCACAAAGTGCTGCACAAAAATCTAATGCTCTTTTTATGTACTTATACATTTATAATCAACCCTCAAAACAACTTCTGATAATCTCAATTACTCTGTTCTGCTGTTCTTCTGTCATTTTAATATCTGACGGTAAGCAAAGTCCGCGGTTGAAAATATCCATACCAATATCAGCACAACCGCCTTCAATATAGGCATTTGTTCTTGCTCTGCCGTTTCCGTCACGTGTTACAAAACCATTCATTCTGTAAATTGGTTGCATGTGCATTGGTTTCCAGATAGGTCTGCCTTCAATATTCTTCTCTGCAAGTTTTTCAAGAATTTCTGTTGGACAAGTTTTACCTTTTTCCTTAACATAAAGTGCTTCTGTTTCTGAACGAACCTGCTTACACATCGCATCTCCATCAATAATCATACATGAGAGCCAGTAGTTAGGCTCCATTGTTTCTTCATCAAACGGATTCATTGAAACAGGTAAATCTTTGAATGCCTCTTTATATCTGTAATAGATAGCTTTTTTCTGTTCAATGTGTTGGTCAAGATAATTCATCTGACCACGAACAACACCTGCAATAACATTGCTCATACGGTAGTTATAACCGAGTTCTTCATGCTGATACCATGGTGCATTCTCACGGCTCTGAGTTGACCATTTACGAACTTTATTTGCAGCTTCTAAATCGTCTGTAAGGAACATACCACCTGAACTACCTGTGATAATCTTGTTACCATTAAAGCTGATTGCGTTATATTGACCGAATGTACCTGTTTGTACACCTTTATATGTAGCACCAAAAGATTCAGCTGCATCTTCAATAAGAATTGCATTATGTTCATCACAGATTGCACGGATTTCGTCCAGTTTTCCTGGAGTACCATAAAGGTTTGCAACAACTACAACTTTAACATCAGGATAAAGCTCAAAAGCCTTTCTAAGTGCAACGGAATCCATATTCCAAGTTTCATACTCTGTATCAATGAAAATCGGAACCCCACCTTCATAAACAACAGGGTTAACTGTTGCATCGAAAGTCATATCACTACAGAAAACTTTGTCGCCGGGTTTAACTCCTGCAAGTTTTACACACATATGGAGTGATGCTGTGCCACAAGAAAGTGCAACTGCATATTTGCAACCAACTTTTTCCGCAACAAGACGTTCTACTTCGTTAATATTTGCACCAACTGTTGACATCCAGTTTGTATCATAAGCTTCCTGCATATATTTAAGTTCTTCGCCATGCATTGTAGGAGTAGCAAGCCAGATTTTTTCGTATTCCATAACCTTTTCTTCTTTCTTCTTTCTAATCTGTTTAACTATTTCGTTAATCTTTTCTTTTACCACTTCATGGTTTTCAGCATACTGTTTATCCGTATATTCTGAAACCTCTTTTTCTTTCTCACGGATATCATGAACACCTTTTATAAAGACCTCTTCAATCTCCTTGGGGTTCTCAACTCTGTTAGCATCACAGAAGCCACGAGACAGAATTGCCATTTGCGAACCGAGAGCATAGTGTTCCGTAATGATATGCTCTGCAGGTAAAGTGCCATATCCAACACGAGCAATTCCGCCAAAGCCGAATTTAATTCCTTTTTTACGAAATTTTTCACAGAGTCTGTGAACGGTTCCGTCAACTAAAAGTTCAAACATAAAATCTTTTTTGTAGGCTAAATGCAAATCGTTAAGTCCGATATGTACTTCATCAATGCCGGGAACCTCTAAAATATTGTCGATATCTTCATAAGCTTCAGCAGTTTCCACAAGGATTATTGTTTTTGCTCTGCCATCAACAAACCTTATGAAATCTTCAACCTCTTTGCGGGTTTTGAAGTATGGCAACATAATAACATCTGCACCAGCTTGAATTGTTTGTTCTATCTCCTCTTTGGAACCTTCGTAAATATGATTTATTCTTACTTGAAGTTGCGCATCTGTAACAACGGACCGAATTTTTTTGATATCTTCAATGGTATGGTGCGACTGCACAGTATCCATTCCGCCCTGACGCAATTCTTTGTCAATAGACTCCATATCAACCCAAATGCGGTCAACACCTGCTTTTTGAGCTATTTTGGCAACCTCAACATTATTTGTTATATACATCAATGTCAATGGCATATTCTTACCTCTCAATAGTAGTTTGTGCCTTTTTAAACACACTATGGCATAATAATACATTTTGAGTATGTTCTATCGTATTATACTCTTTATACATATAAAAGTCAATGAAAATCGACATAAATTAGTTTTATTGTTGAACAAAAAATTGCACAAAATTTTGTGCTATATTAAGCAAAAAATTTTCCATAACTTGGAACACTTTTTATTGACTTTAGTGCTTTTTTCATTATATAATACATAGTGGTTTTTAGTGTGAGCAATTTTGGCATTTTTTCACTTTTTGTCACACTAAAAATACTGGTCTTGTAAATCTTTCCCCCAAGGGATAAAACCCAAAAGAGGATTTTTAAATTTTTATATTGGAGAGATATATATGGAAAGAAAAGTTGGTACTGTTTCAAGAGGCATTCGTTGTCCTATCATCAGACAGGGTGATGACCTTGTTGATATTGCTGTTACAAGCGTACTTGAAGCAGCAGAAAGCGAAGGCTTTGAAATGCGTGACAGAGACGTTGTTTCACTTACAGAATCAATCGTTGCACGTGCACAGGGCAACTATGCATCAGTTGATGATATCGCAGCTGATGTTAAAGCAAAACTTGGCGGAGAAACAATAGGTGTTATTTTCCCTATTTTATCACGTAACCGTTTTGCAATTTGTCTTCGTGGTATTGCTAAAGGTGCAAAAAAGGTTGTTCTTATGCTCAGTTACCCAAGTGATGAAGTTGGTAACTCTTTAGTTTCACTTGACCAGATTGATGAAGCAGGAATTAACCCATATTCAGACGTACTTGATGAAGCAAAATATAGAGAACTTTTCGGTGAAAACAAGCACGAGTTCACAGGTGTTGACTATGTAGCTTACTACTCAGACATCATTAAAGAAGCAGGTGCTGAAGCTGAAATCATTTTTGCTAACCAGCCAAAAACAATCCTTAACTATACTGACTGCATTCTTACTTGTGATATTCATACAAGAGCAAGAACAAAGAGAATTTTAAAGGCTGCAGGTGCTAAAGTTGTTTGCGGACTTGATGATATTCTCAACGCTTCTGTAAATGGTAGCGGCTGTAACGAGAAATATGGTCTTCTTGGTTCAAATAAATCAACTGAAGATACAATCAAACTTTTCCCAAGAGATTGTCAGGGTCTTGTTGAAGACATTCAGGCTGAATTCTTAAAGAGAACTGGTAAACACATTGAAGTTATGGTTTACGGTGATGGTGCATTCAAAGACCCACAGGGTAAAATTTGGGAACTTGCAGACCCTGTTGTATCCCCTGCCCATACCGCAGGTCTTATCGGTACTCCAAACGAATTAAAACTTAAATATCTTGCTGACAACGACTTCAAAGGTCTTTCAGGCGCGGAACTTAAAGAAGCTATTTCAAATAGTATTAAGTCAAAAAAAGATAACCTTGTTGGTAACATGGCTTCTCAAGGTACTACTCCTCGTCAGCTTACAGACCTTATTGGTTCTCTTTGTGACCTTACAAGTGGTTCAGGTGATAAAGGTACTCCTATCATTCTCGTTCAGGGATATTTCGATAACTATACAGACTAATTTAACTTAAATGGAGGAATTCAAAATGGATAGCAATGTTAGACCCGAATCAATGGAAAGAATTACCACCAAAGCGTTAGCAGATGCTTTTATTGATGAGCAGATTAAGGCTGTTCGTGAGCAAGTAGGCGACAAAAAAGTTCTCCTCGCTCTCTCTGGCGGTGTTGACTCATCAGTTGTTGCCGCTCTTCTTATCAAGGCAATCGGCAAACAGTTAGTTTGTGTTCACGTTAATCACGGTCTTATGAGAAAGAACGAAAGTGAAAATGTTATCGAAGTTTTCGGCAAAGAACTTGATGCTAACCTTGTATATGTTGATGCTACTGACCGTTTCCTTGACCTTCTTGCAGGTGTAAGTGACCCTGAAAGCAAGAGAAAGATTATCGGTGCTGAATTTATAAATGTATTTGCTGACGAAGCAAGAAAACTTGAAGGTGTTGAATACCTTGCTCAAGGTACAATTTATCCTGATATTCTTGAAAGCTTTAAACAGGCTGAAGGCAAAAAGGCTGTTAAATCTCACCACAATGTTGGTGGACTTCCAGAGGACCTTAACTTCCAACTTGTTGAACCTATCAAACTTCTCTTTAAAGACGAAGTTCGCGTAGTTGGTGAAGCTCTTGGTCTTCCGCACGCTATGGTTTATCGTCAGCCATTCCCCGGTCCCGGCCTTGGTGTTCGTTGCCTTGGTGCAATCACACGCGACAGACTTCATGCACTTCGCGAAGCAGATGCAATTCTCCGTGAAGAATTTGACAAGAACGGTCTTGCAGAAAAAGTATGGCAGTATTTTATTGCTGTGCCAGATATTAAGAGCGTTGGCGTTAAAGACGAAAGCCGTTACGAAGGCTGGCCCGCAATCATCCGTGCAGTAAACACAAAAGATGCTATGAGTGCAACTATTGAAGAAATTCCATACGCAGTTCTTCATAAGGTTACAGACAGAATTACACACGAAGTTGAGGGCATCAATCGAGTGCTTTATGACTTAACTCCAAAACCAATCGGCACAATAGAGTGGGAATAATACCAAAAACGCTGAAAACCCGCATAAACACTGAGTTTTCGAGGTTTCAAAAAGCCTCGTGACAACGTTTTGACAACAATTTCAGATTATTCATAAATAAAGAGCTAACAGATTTTTGTTACAAAGTCTGTTAGCTCTTTTTTGTTTTACAGCGTTACGTCTACAAATTCGGGATCTATGCTATGAATATCGATATAAGGATACTTTTTATCGATTGTTTGAATGCCGCCCAAGACGATTTGGTGATAAGGTAGTGCTCCAAATTCTTTGTGTTCGATTATATATACACATTTACTGAACTTTTTTGTGACAGGTATGAAATCAAGAGATATTTCTTCTGCATCCTTTTTGTAGTCAAAAGCAAATAACTTGAGCTTAATTTCGTTGACATCTGCCTGAATTGCTTTAAGCAATCCTTCTTCTGTAAATTCCTCCTTTTCAGTGAAAAGGATAGTAACTTTAAATGCTTTCATTGTGATATACCTCCAAATTTATTTTCTTAACTTATCAAGAGCATCCCTTGTGCGCTTTACCTCTACCTCGGGATATGTATAACGCCAACGGTCATATTCCTCTTTGCTGATTTCACCGTTGCGATACTTCTCCGCTTCTTTCTGCCAAGCGGTAAAACGCTCAAGCAAAGAAATGTAAGATGTTCCTCTGTTTTTATCAAGACGGATACAAACCTCGTCATCGAGCTTGTCAATCTTTAAACCGTAAATATCCTCTAATGCAAAGAGGGTATGCATAAAGCCGAGATCCGTATCAATATCAGGAACATTCAGTGCCATAGTAGAAACGCCCAAAGCATCGGCAAGCGCTTCGGTTAAATCTGATTTGGGTGTTCTTGTGCCGGACTCATATTGAGCCAAGCGGATGTCGGCAGTTTTCTCCGGAAAACCAACTTTTACACCAAGAAACTTTTGT
>JAGAMK010000068.1 GCA_017624735.1 Clostridia bacterium | reverse complement strand
TTCGCACCTTAAATCTTATAAGTTTGAGTGCAAAACAAGGCATAAATGCGAAGGAATCCTGACGGATTTCAAGCATTTTAACGAAGTTTTGTGCCAAAATCATTGATTTAAGGCTGTTAAATCCCTAATTGAGAGACCCCATGTCCTTTTTTCATGTATTTTATTTAGTATATCTTTACAAATTGGAGTTTGTAGGGATGATTTGCACAACACCAATACGATAGAAAATGTAGGGGACGATGCCCACATCGTCCCGTTTTGGTTTATTTGTATATTTTGGTGCGGGACGATGTGGGCATCGTACCGTTCTTTTTGTTTCAATAAAACTTTTTCAATAGTCTAATCTTATTCGATACCACTATAAAAGCAAAAGAGAAAATGAGAGTAAGTCCTAAAATCGAGATAAAGTAAACCATAGAATTTTGAACAAAAATGGTATCTGTTAAAAACCAATCAAAAAGAGTTAAAAATATTCTCTGGCTTAAAAACATTAACAGACTCAATTTTCTCATCCAAACCAACGCAGGATTTGGTTTTATATTCAAAGACATAACAAAACAGAACAGACAAACCGAAAGTGGTAACAGCATAAGTTTTGTATCCACACCATTCGTTGCCCACTTCAAGTATGTTTGTACTACTGTTTCACCTACCATAAATATAAAGAACACACCTGTTAAAACTAAGTATTTACAAGGCTTTGCTTTAATAGTTTTTTCAGAAAAAACTCCGCCTAATGCAACATAAACCCAACCGAAAAGGATACCATTCTTTACTGTATCAAAGAATGAAAAATATGCATTGTAAAAATCACTTACAAGTGGAATTTTGACAGCAAGTCCATAGTAAGAGCTTCCCAAACATGCTATTATATAGAAAGGAACAGCCAAAAGAAAAATCTTTTCATAAGATAATTTCTTTCTTAATAAATAAACGATACTAACTGCTGTAATTAATGCAGGTAAAAACCAAATTGTCGAGTAACTGCCTTCAAAGAAAAACCTTTTTACATACTGAAGAACATCGTTTACTGTAACACCATTTTTTATCCAATCTATTGCAACAAAAATAAAATACACAGCAGACCATAGTAAATACATTATACCCAATCGCTTAATATAGTTTTTAAAATAACTACTCCTGTCTTCATTTAGTGAATTAAGTTTTGTACAAAACAAAAAGCCACTTGTAATAAAGAAAAAAGGAACTGCAATTACTGTAATAATACTTCTAAAACCGAAGTTAAGAATGCTACTATATGAGCTGAATGGATTCGTGTGTAACACAATTATTAAAATAGCAGCAATAAATTTAGCCAAATCTAATGCGCCGTACTGTTTACGCTCTCTCACCATTAACGATTTTCCTCCAGTATATTAGGCTAATGGCACCTTATTTTCTAATGAACTTTCCCCATTTTCAATGAATTCTTTTAATTGAGCAGAGAAAAGTTTATCCGTCAACTCATCGTTTTCCTTTGAAAAACTGCTGTAATGATGTGTTAATACAATGTTAGGATTTTTATATGGATATGAACTACAAGCATCCAATATTGCACCTTTAATAACGCTGTTTTTCACTGCATCATCAAGGTCTTTGTCTACTACTGCTGAGCCACGTCCAACATTACAGAACACCGAATTTTTATTCATTTTGCTGAAAAATTCTCTATCGAAAACACCAATAGTATCTTTGGTTTCAGGTAACACATTGATTATATAGTCACATTTACTAATATATTTTTCTGCATCTTTAAAGCTTACAACATCCTCAAGATAATCAGGCAAAATTTCAGGAATACTACGCTTTACTCCATATACTTTCCAACCCTGTCTTTTACATGCTCTTGCTATCTCGTTACCTATATCACCTAATCCATAAATCAAAACGGATATTTCATCATTACCTTGTCCCACATTGTTCTTCTTAACATCTGGTGAAAAAACTCTTCGCAAAGCAAAACAATTAAACATGTACCATGCAGAAACACAATAATTTGCCATTGGTTTTGAAAATATGCCATGCAAATTAGTTACTATTACTTTATCGTCTGCGTATAAAGCCTTTTTTTCAAAGCCATTAAATCCATGTGAATTAATCTGTAACCATTTAAGATTAACCATTTGTTTTAATTTTTCCTTTGGAACGTCACCAATATATGCAACAATCTTATCATAGCTGTTCTGATTTATTCCATATACACTTTCAACATATGCTATATCGTATTTCTCACTATTGTACAATGAAGCATCAAAACTTTTCCATGATGGCTTACACACAACAATAGTTTCTTTGTTAAAGATTCTCTTTTTACCAAGCTTGTTTTTTAGAATATATAATGCTTTATATGCTTTCTTAATAATCTTTTTCATTATTAACACCTCAAACAAATATACTTACATCAGTATATACTTGTATCGATACATTGTCAAGTTAACACGTATAGCCTGTCTTTCAAAAAACACCACGAGCCAAAAGGCACGTGGTATTCAGAAAATGTACAATAATTATTTTTTCTCCATTAAAGCAACCATAACTGCCTTTTGTGCGTGGAGTCTGTTTTCTGCCTCGTCGAAGATTTCGTCTGCGTGTTCTTCAAACACTTTTTCTGTGATTTCTTCGCCACGGTGAGCAGGAAGACAATGCTGTACCATACATCCCGGGTTTGCTGCTTCTAACAACTTATCATTGATTTGGTAAACACCTTGGAAAATCTGTCGTCTCTCATAAGCCTCTTGTTCTTGTCCCATTGATGCCCAAACATCTGTGAAGATTACGTCCGCACCTGCACAAGCCTCAACAGGGTCACGATAAAGACCGAATCCCTTGTAATCCTTTGCAAAATCAAGGACTCTCTTATCCGGGTCATAGTTTTCAGGACAAGCAACTGTAACGTCCATACCCATTTTAAGGCCACCCACGATGAGTGAGTTTGCCATATTGTTACCGTCACCGATATATGTCATTTTAAGTCCGTCAAGGTGACCTCTGTGTTCACGGACAGTCATAAGGTCTGCAAGAACCTGACAAGGATGACAGAAATCTGTAAGACCATTGATAATCGGAATAGAGCCATATTTTGCAAGGTTTTCAACCTCACTCTGCTCAAAAGTTCTAATCATAATACCATCAAGGTAACGGGAAAGAACTCTTGCAGTATCCTGAATTGGCTCGCCACGGCCAATCTGCAAGTCACGATTTGAAAGGAAGAGTGCCTGACCACCAAGTTGATACATACCTGTTTCAAAGGAAACCCTTGTTCTTGTTGATGATTTCTGAAAAATCATACCAAGTGTCTGACCTTCAAGACGATGATGTTTAATTCCGTTTTTATTTTCATATTTCAACTGGTCAGCAAGATTAAGAATTTCTGTAATCTCTTCAGTTGTGAGTGCCAACATACTTAAAAGATGTTTCATTGTTTAGTCCTCCAAAAAAGATTTGAGAATTTCCAGACCTTTATCGATTTCTTCTTTGGTAATTACCAAAGGCGGTAACATTCTCAATTTATTTTTAGCGGTGAGAATTAAAAGTCCGTTCTCACTGCATTTTTTTGCAATTTCACTAGCATTTTTGGTTTTCAATTCAATGCCAATCATCATACCAAGACCGCTGACAGAATTAACTTCTTCAATTTCACAAAGTTTTTCCCTTATGTAATCCCCTTTTTCAGCGACTTCTACTAAAAACTCATCTGTGAGAGTGTTAAGAATATATTTAGCACCTGCACAAGCAACAGGGTTTCCACCAAAGGTTGTTCCGTGAGTACCCGCTGTAAGTACATTCGCACATTTCTCTGTACAAAGACAAGCACCCATTGGAAGACCATTACCGATTCCCTTTGCACTTGTAACAACATCGGGTTTGATTCCTGCGTGTTCGTAAGCGAAAAGCTTACCAGTTCTGCCCATACCTGTCTGAACTTCGTCGATAATCAAGAGAATATCTTTCTCCCTGCAGACTTTTTCAACGGTTTTAAGGTACTCAAAATCAGTTGGTACTACGCCACCCTCTCCTTGCACAATTTCAAGGATGATTGCACAAACTGTGTCGTCTGCCATTTTTAAAAACTGCTCTGTGTTACCTGACTCTACGTACTTAAAGCCCTGCACAAACGGGTCAAAGAATTTGTGATAATGCTCCTGACCGGTTGCAGTAATTGTAGCCATTGTTCTGCCGTGGAAAGAGTTTACAAGAGTAATTATATTGTAACGGTTTTCACCATATTTATCAAAGCTGTATTTTCTTGCTAACTTAATTGCACACTCATTTGCTTCTGCACCCGAATTGCAAAGAAAAACACGGTCAAAACCTGTCTTTTTGCAAAGTGCATCTGCAAATTCTGCAACAGTCGAGTTATAGTAAAGATTTGATGTATGCTGAACTTTTTTAAGTTGTTCAGTTACTGCGGTAATCCAACCTTCATTGTTATATCCCAATGAGTTTACACCAATACCTGAGCCGAAGTCGATAACCTCTTTACCCTCGCTGTCAATAAATGTTGCACCGTTACCCTTTTCAATGGAAACGGGAAAATGTGCATAAGTTGGCATTAAAGCATTGTCTGCTTGAGTTTTTATTGTATCTATTTTCATTTTTATCACCATTAAAGGAACATTGTACCAATACCGCTATCTGTCAACATTTCGATAAGTGTAGAATGTGGTATTCTGCCGTCAATAATATGTGTACGCTTAACACCACGACGAACTGCCTCAACACAGCAATCAATTTTTGGAATCATACCGCCCTTGATAATGCCCTGACTCTTAAGCTGTGGCACTTCACTTACATTTACACTATGAATAAGAGTGTTTTCATCGTCCTTATCTCTTAAAAGACCACGAACATCTGTCATAAGCAAAAGTTTTTCAGCACCGAGAGCCGCTGCGATTTTAGCCGCCGCAATATCCGCATTGATATTATATACTTCGCCGTTTTCTCCGCCACCAACAGTTGAAATTACAGGGATATAGTGCTGGTCAAGAATTCCCTCAACAAGTGTTGTATCAACATCAATAATGTCACCAACAAAACCGATGTCCTTATCCTCAACCTTTTTCGCCTTTATCATACCATCATCAAGACCGCAAATGCCGATTGCATGGCCACCGTGAAGATGAAGATGATGAACAAGTCTCTTATTGACTTTGCCTGCAAGTACCATCTGTACAACATCAACTGTTTCTTCGTCAGTATAACGAAGTCCGTCAACGAATTTTGACTCCTTGCCGATTTTAGAAAGCATTTCGTTGATTTCAGGTCCACCACCGTGAACAAGAACAACATTGATGCCAACTGAACGAAGAAGAACAATGTCAGTCATAACCGCATCTTGCAGTTCTTCGTTAATCATTGCGTTACCACCGTATTTGATAACAACTGTTTTATTGTGATATTGCTGAATATATGGAAGTGCTTGAACAAGCACCTCACTACGGTCAGCATGTGTAAGTTTTGAAATATCCATTGTATCCTCCGGATAAATGCAAAATGCAAAGTGCAAAATGCAAAATTTAATTTTTATGTTCTATAATCACCGTTTATTTTAACATACTCGTATGTCAAATCACAGCCATATGCTGTTGCGTTGTACTCGCCATCGTTGAGAGAAACTATAATATAAACTTCGTCTTCAATAAGAACTTGTTTTGCAATTTCTTCGGAGAATGAGATTCCTGCACCGTCTTTGCAAACTGCAATTTCTCCACCTTTTGACTTAAATGAAACATCAACCTTGTTTACGTCAATATCTACACCTGCATAACCCAAAGCACAGAGAATTCTGCCCCAGTTAGCGTCTGCGCCAAACATTGCAGCCTTTACAAGTGATGAGCAAATTACACTCTTTGCACAAACCTTTGCAATCTCTTTTGATTTTGCACCACTTACCTGACATTCAACAAGTTTTGTTGCACCCTCGCCGTCTTTTGCCATAAGTTTTACTAACTTTTCACAAATTGCATTAAGTGCAGAAACAAATGTGAAATAATCATCATTTTCTGTTTCAATTCTCTCGTTGCCACAAAGACCAGAAGCCAAAACTGCAACAGTATCGTTTGTTGATGTGTCACCGTCAACTGAAAGCATATTGAAACTGTCCTTAACAACTTCCAAAAGTGCTTTTTTAAGTATTTCACTTGAAATATTCGCATCAGTTGTAATAAACCCAAGCATTGTAGCCATATTGGGATGAATCATACCGCTACCCTTTGAGATAGCACCGATTTTACATTCTTTACCATTAAGTGTAAATGTAACTGCAAACTCTTTTTTTACTGTGTCAGTTGTCATAATTGCCTGTGCAGCATCGTCAGAGCCATCTTCACTTAATTCTGCCACGAGTTGTGCCATACCTTTTTTGATTGGCTCAATATCAATTGGTTGACCGATAACACCAGTTGAAGCAACAACAAAATCTGTTGGTTTAAGATTTGTTTCATCTGCCACAAGTTTGCACATCATTTCTGCTTTTTCTACACCGTCTGCATTACAAGTATTAGCGATACCGCTATTGCAGATTACACCATAAGCCTTACCATCTGCGATATTGTTTCTTGTAACTGTAATTGGTGCACCGTAAACTAAATTCTGTGTGTAAACTGCTGCTGTGTCACATTCAGTTTCACAGAGAATGAGTGCTAAGTCTTTTTTTGTTTTATTTTTACGAATTCCACAGTGAATACCACTCGCCTTAAAACCTTTTGGAGCAGTAACACCACCATTTATAAATTGCATATTATTGAATCCCTCCACCGTCTTCGACGGTCCCCCTCCCTTTAACAAGGGAGGCAGATTATACGTTTAATTGAAATTTAGGGTCTAATCCCATTTTAATATTCAAGCATTGTACTGCCGCACCAGAAGCACCTTTACCAAGGTTATCATATCTTGCAATCAGCAAAATTCTATCTTCATTACCGCAAACTGTAACTTCCATACCATCGTTTTCGCTCATTTTGTTACCTGCGATAAATCCGTTTTCGTCCATGCTTTCTTTATACTTTACAATATCCGAATTGTATTTTTCTTTGTAAAGAGCCTTAATATCCTCTGCTGTTTTACCATCTTTCAAATCTTTTTTGAAAAGAGGCACTGTCATAACCATACCGCTGAAATAGTCGCAGATATATGGGCTGAAAATCGGCTCATTATTAAGACCTGAAATCGCTTTCATTTCTTTTAAGTGCTTATGTTGTTGCGTAAGAGCATATTCTCTTGGAGCATCTAAAAGCACATCACGATTCACATCTTCATACTGTGCAATTCCATTTTTTCCTGCACCGCTATAACCTGAAATCGCGTGACAAGCAATACAGATATCCTTGTCAACAATTCCTGCATCTACCAAGGGTTTAACAAGGGCTATAAATCCACTTGCATAACAACCCGGAACTGCGATTCTCTTTGAATTTTTGAGTTTAGTTTCAAATTCCTTTGACAATTCAGGAAAACCGTAAGCCCAACCATCGTTTGTACGATGTGCAGTTGATGTATCAATTACGATTGTGTTGTCATTTTCAATAAGACTAACTGCCTCGATGGCTGCTGCATCGGGCAAACAAAGGAATGCAATATCTGCACTATTCAATGCTTCTTTACGAGCATTTGTATCTTTTCTTAAATTTTCAGGAAGAGTGATAAGTTCAATATCTTCCCTTTTTGCAAGACGGTCAAAAATTTTAAGTCCGGTTGTGCCCTGACTACCGTCGATGAATATTTTTGTCATATATATTATCCTTATTTATTAAGTTTCTTAACTCGTTCAACTTGTTCGAGCACGTTTTTTGGTGCAGGTCCACCGAGAGATGTACGGTCGTTTACACATTTATCAAGGTTGATTGCATCAAACACACCTTCGTCAAAGATGTCGCAAACTGCTTTGTATTCTTCCAATGGTAATGTTTCAAGTGTAAGACCTTTTTTGATGCAGAGTGCAACCAACTCACCTGTTGCTTTGTAAGCATCACGGAATGGAAGACCTTTGCCAACAAGATAGTCTGCACAGTCAGTTGCATTGATAAATCCACCTGCTGCCGCTTTTCTCATATTCTCGGGGAGTGCTGTCATTGTGTCAAGCATCGGGATAAATGCAGTAAGACACATTTTAACTGTATCAAAGGCATCAAAAATTGCTTCCTTGTCTTCTTGCATATCCTTGTTATAAGCAAGTGGAAGACCTTTCATCATTGTAAGGAGTGTTGTTAAGTCACCGAATACACGACCTGATTTACCACGAATTAATTCTGTAATATCGGGGTTTTTCTTCTGTGGCATAATTGATGAGCCTGTTGAGAAAGCATCGTCAAGCTCAATAAACTTAAATTCCCAAGAGCACCAAAGGACGATTTCTTCTGAAAAACGTGAAAGATGCACCATAATAATTGAGATAACTGATGCTAATTCCATACAGAAATCACGGTCGGAAACACAGTCGAGTGAATTCTGCATAGCACCATTAAATCCTAATGCTTTTGCTGTCATTTCACGGTCTGTGTTATATGTTGTTCCTGCCAATGCACAAGCACCTAAAGGTGAATAATTCATTCTGTCAGTTGCTTGCTGCAATCTCTCTTTATCACGCATTAACATTTCTGCATAAGCCATTAAGTGATGTCCGAATGTGATTGGCTGTGCTCTTTGAAGATGTGTATATCCCGGCATAACTGCATCGGCATATTGCTCTGCTTTTTTGCAAAGCACATCAACAAGTTCAGTTAACTGTTTATAAAGCGCATCACATTCGTGACGAAGATAAAGTCGAATATCCACTGCAACCTGGTCGTTACGGCTTCTTGCGGTATGTAATCTTTTACCTGCTGCACCTATACGAGCAGTTAATTCACCCTCAACAAAAGTATGAATATCCTCTGCATTTGGGTCGATTTCCAACTCCCCACTCTCAATTTCTGACTTGATAGCTTTAAGCCCGTCAGTAATTTGTGCAAGGTCTTCAGCAGAGATAATTCCCTGTGCACAAAGCATCGCTGCATGAGCAAGACTTCCGTCAATATCTTCTTTGTACATACGGCTGTCGAATTTTATTGAAGAGTTAAAATCATTTGTTTTAGGGTCGATTTCTTTTGAAAATCTGCCTTTCCAGAGTTGCATAGTTGTCACCTTAATTTATGTCTATATTAGCACAACACGACAAAGAGAAAATTCCCTTTGTCGTTGATATTTGGGTTACGGCGGGAGCAAGCCCCACCCTACAATAAAAATTACAATTATAATTTTGTAAATATTTTTCGTTAGGCAATGTTGCCGAAACGAAGTTGTATCGGGTATACCACGAGTTGAGAGCAACGAAGCATAACGGAAAACAAGACAAAATTAGTTATTTTCTTCTCTTTGTTTGTCAAGAAGTGCCTTAACCTTGATTGAAAGACCAAAGAGATTAATAAATCCTGCTGCGTCTTTCTGGTTGTATGCACCGCCGTCATCACCGAATGATGCAACATTTTCATCATAAAGTGTGTATGGAGATGTGATACCTGCGTTGATGATGTTACCTTTGTAGAGTTTGAGTTTTACGTCACCTGTAACTGTTTTCTGTGTCTCGTCAACGAAAGCAGAAAGAGCTTCACGAAGAGGTGTGAACCAAAGACCATTATACACAACTTCACCAAATTTCTGTGCTACAAGTTTCTTGTAGTGCTGTGTATCACGGTCAAGACAAATCATTTCAAGAAGTTCGTGTGCCTTGTAAAGAATTGCACCACCTGGAGTTTCATAAACACCACGACTCTTCATACCAACAAGACGGTTTTCAACGATATCAAGAAGACCTATACCGTTTGCACCACCAACTTCGTTAAGTTTTTCAACAATTGAAAGAGGGCTCATTTCTTCACCATCAATAGCTGTTGGAACACCCTGTTCAAAATGAATTGTGATGTATGTTGGTTTGTCAGGAGCATTTTCAGGAGAAACGCTCATTTCAAGGAAACCAGGCTTGTTGTATAATGGTTCATTTGCTGGGTCTTCAAGGTCAAGACCTTCGTGAGATAAGTGCCATACGTTCTTATCCTTTGAATAGTTTGTTTCACGGTTAATTTTAAGTGGAATATTGTGAGCTTCTGCATACTCAATTTCTTCTTCACGAGAAACAATATCCCATTCACGCCAAGGAGCGATAATTGCCATTTCAGGAGCAAATGCCTTTAATGTAAGTTCGAAACGAACCTGGTCGTTACCTTTACCTGTACAGCCGTGGCAGATAGCATCTGCACCCTCTTTGATTGCTATTTCTGCAAGACCTTTTGCGATACAAGGACGAGCATGAGATGTACCAAGGAGATACTGTTCGTATTCAGCACCTGCTTTAAGACATGGCCAAATGTAATCTTTAACATATTCCTCTTTAAGGTCAAGAACATAAAGTTTTGAAGCACCTGTTGCGATTGCCTTCTCTTCAAGACCGTCAAGTTCAGTACCCTGACCAACGTCACCTGAAACAGCGATAACCTCGCAATTGTTATAATTTTCTTTTAACCAAGGGATAATGATTGATGTATCAAGACCACCTGAATAAGCTAAAACTACCTTTTTGATATCTTTCTTTTCCATTGTAAATTCCTCCGAAAAACTGAGTTCTAATTTGTGCAAAATGCAGTATGGGATATATTATACACACTTTTAAAATGAAATCAAGTCTTTTTACATATTTTTTCAGCATTTTTTGTATTTTTATACACCTTTTCAATAATTTAGCGAATATTTATGCGTTATTTATGCAATTTTATTACATATTTCGAATATTTTATACATTTATACATTATATTATGTATAAAAATTAGTTTTAAGATGCATTTTCATTGGCAATTTTGAATTTGTCGGGGTCTTTGACTTAATCTTTTTTCGGCTCCCTCTGACGAGGGAGCTGTCTGCGAAGCAGACTGAGGGAGAGATTTAATAAACGAACAAGCCTATCTCTCCCTCCGTCACTCGCTATGCTCGTGCCACCTCCCTCGTCAGA
>JAGAMK010000067.1 GCA_017624735.1 Clostridia bacterium | reverse complement strand
TCTGACGAGGGAGGTGGCACGAGCATAGCGAGTGACGGAGGGAGAGATAGGCTTGTTCGTTTATTAAATCTCTCCCTCAGTCTGCTTCGCAGACAGCTCCCTCGTCAGAGGGAGCCGAAAAAAGATTAAGTCAAAGACCCCTACAAATTCAAATTTGTTGAGATAATTATAAGTATTTTCTATAGCAAAAAGGACAGGTTTTAAATAGCCTGTCCTTGATTTATATTATTTATGATTAGTCAACTTTTACTGTCCAACCGAATGTGTCTTCGATTTTACCATACTGGATACCTGTAAGAGTATCGTAAAGTCTCTGTGTGAGTTCACCGATTTTGAAATTGTTAATCTCAACAACATCTTCCTTATATCTGAGTGAACCAACCGGTGAGATAACTGCTGCGGTGCCTGTACCGAATACTTCTTCAAGCCCGCCGTTCTTGCCTGCTTCCATAATTGTGTCAATTGCAAGTTTACCTTCGTTAACCTTGTAACCCCAGTTCTTAAGAACTTCAATACAACTCATTCTTGTGATACCTGGGAGAACTGTACCAGATGTTGCTGCTGTATAAATTTCGCCATTGAGCTTGAACATAATGTTCATAGCGCCAACTTCTTCAACGTATTTTCTTTCAACACCGTCAAGCCAAAGAACCTGTGAATACCCAAGTTTATGTGCCTTCTCACCTGCTGCCATTGATGCTGCATAGTTACCGCCACATTTGATAGCACCTGTACCACCCGGGCAAGCACGTACAAATTCTTCTTCAACATAAATCTTAACAGGGTTAAGACCTTCTGCATAGTAAGCACCTGATGGTGAGCAGATAATGATGAACTGATATTTTGCTGATGCTTTAACGCCTAAAACAGGCTCAGTTGCAATCGTGAATGGTCTGATATAAAGGCTTGTATCAGGCTCTGATGGTACCCAATCCTTATCAACTGAAACAAGGGCTTTAACTGCATCTACGAAATCAGCAACAGGAATCTGTGGGATGCAAAGTCTGTCATGTGTTGACTGCATTCTCTCAGCATTCTTGTCAGGACGGAAAAGTTGAACGTTACCATCTGCCATGCGATACGCTTTAAGTCCTTCAAAGCATTCCTGTGCATAGTGGAAAACAAGTGCTGATGGGTCAAGAACTACTGGCTGATATGGTACAACTCTTGCATCGTGCCAACCCATGCCCTCATCATAATCCATAATAAACATATGGTCTGTGAATATATGACCAAATCCCAAGTTTTTCCAGTCTGGTTTTGCTTTTGGTGTTGTTGTTTTTTCAATTCTGATTTGCATTTGTGAACATCTCCAATGTATTTGTAAGTAATAATTTGCTAAATTTTATTTGCCACGATAATTTGGTACGAGGCGCTTTAAGTATGTACGAACTTCTTCAGGCTGCAAATCTGCAATAGCTTTGATATCCTTTTCAAGCTGTTCGTCATCAATTTCAAGAGGCTTTGTAACAAAAATCTTGTCGTTACCTGTTTTCTTTCTTTCGTCAAGTTCTTCCTCAAGAGAAAGTTCTTCATAAAGCTTTTCGCCAGGACGAAGACCTGTGAACTGGATTTCAATATCTTTATAAGGTTCAAAACCTGAAAGTCTGATAAGATTTTCAGCAAGAGTAACAATCTTAACAGGTTCGCCCATATCAAGAACGAAGATTTCGCCACCCTTTGCAAGACCACCAGCTTGTACAACAAGCTGACTTGCTTCAGGAATCGTCATAAAGTATCTTGTAATGTCGGGGTGTGTAACTGTAATAGGTCCACCCTGTTCAAGCTGTTCTTTGAAAATTGGAATAACACTACCATTTGAACCTAGAACGTTGCCAAAACGAACTGCAGCAAACTTTGTGCCCTTTGAAATCTTACTGAAATGCTGAACAACAATTTCACAAACACGTTTTGTTGCACCCATAACGTTTGTTGGGTTAACTGCCTTATCAGTTGAAAGGAGAACAAAGTTCTTAACACCATATTCGTTAGCACACCATGCTGTGTTATATGTACCAAGAATGTTATTCTTAACTGCCTCATATGGGCTGTCTTCCATCAATGGAACGTGCTTATGAGCAGCTGCGTGGAATACTGATGATGGTTGGAATTCTTCAAAAATTTCCTTTAATCTTCTAAGTTCACGAACAGAGCCAATACGGATTTCAATCTGAGGTGCACCGTGATACTGTCTGTCGAGTGAATTTTTAAGTGTAAATGCGTTATTTTCATAAATATCAAAAATAACGATTTTTTCAGGATTATAACGAGCAATCTGACGGCAGAGCTCACTACCGATTGAACCGCCACCACCTGTTACAAGAACAGTTTCGCCTGTAACGTATTTACAAACGTCTGGGTCAAGTTTAACTTCAGGACGTGAGAGAAGGTCAAGAACATCAACTTTTTTAATCTTATCAACCTCAACTTTTCCTTCTGCACCAAGCTCGTCAATATTTGGTGCCCTTTTAAGGGTACAGCCTGTTGACATTGCAATCTCAAAAATCTCTTTTCTTCTTTCAGGTGATGCAGTTGGAATACAATAAATAATTTCATTTACATCATATTTTTTTACGAGTGATGGAATGTCAACAATTTTTCCTGCAACCGGAATACCACGAACTCTCATGTTTTTCTTTGCACTATCATCATCCACGATTACAACAGGTGTACCTGATTTATAACCAGTGAGGCTCATTTCAAAAAGAACAGAGTTACCCATATCGCCTGCACCAATAATCATAATACGCTTATTTGCATCTTTTCTACGGCGCTTTGAGTCAGCTTTCAACGCATTATATGCCTTATACATTGTTCTGACACCAACAGAGAAGAAGCAGATGAACATAAATGCATCAACATAAACGGCAATTGGCATTGTTGCAAAAAGTCTTTCTGAACCTGTTGCCTGACATATTTTCATGCCAACATAATCGCAAATCCAACAAAGTGCTGTACCAACACCCGCACTTATAACAGCATTTATAAGTTCATAAAAACCCATATACTTCCACATGTTGCTGTAAAGTCTTCGGATAAGGAACAATGCAATATAAATTATTGTAACAAATACTATTCTTCTTGAAAGGAAAACAAAAATATCCCAATTGAAAGAAAACTGTCTGTGCAAGAACATTGACAGATAGTAAGCACCATTAACAACAACTATATCCAACAAGAGTAAAAGAATTTGATGTGGCTTTATGATTTCATATAATTTTTTCAAACAGAACACCTCATATACTCATTATTATTCAGTATATTATTTTACTATCATTTATCACCATTGTCAATGATAAGTGTTGAAAATTCATTGAAAATAGCACCATTTTTACACTTTACATCCCAAGCAATAAATGGTAAAATTAAATTAATAATGTGCTCATTTAAGGAGTTGTGAGAAAATGATAGGATTAGGCAAATGGACCGGCGATATTGAAACATCAATACTCAGTGGGAACGCCATTGTTGAAATCACTGATAATAATGGTGAATATGATTTCTCTGTAACTGTCCCATCATTAAAAAAACTGCCTAATTTCAGAGTCTTTGACATTAAAGAAGATGGTAATCAACTTTCTGGCAAGGCAGAAATCGACCTTATGGGTAAAATGATAGTTGATGTGTGTGTTGAGATTAATGGTGACACATTTACAGGATATTTTAAAGTGCCTTTCATTGGCAAAATTGAGATTAAAAACGGTAGAAAAATAGGTTGATTATGAATGTATCGAAACAAATCTGCCCCCACGCAAAAAAGTGTGGCGGCTGTCAGTTATTAAACCTCTCTTATGAAGAACAATTAAGACATAAACAAGTCAAAGCAATTCGGCTTTTAGGAAAATTCTGTCACATAGAAGAAATTATAGGAATGGAAAATCCTTATAATTATCGCAACAAGGCACAATATGCCTTCGGTCGTGGCAGAAATAACCAAACTGTTGCAGGCGTTTACCAATCATCAACCCATAGAATTGTTGATATTGAAAAATGTATGCTTACAGACCCAAAAGCTGACGAAATTGCAAACACAGTTAAAAAACTTTTAAAGAGTTTTAAGCTTAAACCTTATGACGAAAACACTCGTCAAGGATTTTTACGACATGTACTTGTGAAAACGGCATTTAAAAGTGGTGAGGTAATGGTTGTGCTTGTAACTGCTACACCTCAATTTCCATCAAAGCGTTCATTTATCAATGCACTTATCGGTCGGCATCCTGAAATCACTACAATTGTGCAGAATGTAAACAACAAATTCACAAGTATGGTTTTAGGAGACAAGAGCGAAGTGCTTTACGGTGACGGGAAGATTACAGAAGAACTCTGCGGACTTAAATTCCGTATTTCACCAAAGGCTTTTTATCAGATTAATCCGATTCAGACAGAAATTCTCTATAACAAGGCACTTGAATATGCTGATTTTAAAGGTACTGAACGAATTATTGACGCTTATTGTGGTACGGGCACAATCGGGCTTATTGCAAGTAAAAGTGTCAAGAGTGTTTTAGGTGTTGAAATCAATAAAGACGCCGTAAAAGATGCTAAAGAAAACGCTAAACTTAATAGCATTGAAAACATCAAGTTTTTCTCTGCTGATGCAGGAAAATTTATGGTTGATTTGGCAAATAACAACGAGCAGATTGACGCAGTTATAATGGACCCTGCAAGAGCAGGTAGTGATATTCCATTTTTATCGTCACTTGTAAAGCTCAACCCTGAAAAAGTGGTTTATGTGAGTTGCAACCCTGAAACTCTTGCACGTGATTTAATGTATTTAAGTAAAAGTGGATACAAAGTTCGCAAGATTCAGCCAGTTGATATGTTCCCTCACACTGACCATATAGAATGTGTATGTTTAATTGAAAGGAAATAGATTATGGGATTATTTAGTTTTAAGAAAAAAGAACCTGTTAGTGAAGAACAGAAAAAATGGGATTTTGCTTGGGAGCAATGGCGACTTGAAGAAGTGCCTGCACCATACAGCATTCTCATGACATATTACAATGAAATCAAAAAAGGCGGTCACACTCGCTTTTTTATAAACATCGCATTCTGCGGTGAGGTTGAAAAAGCAGTTGAAAAAATCGGTAGTGAATTACCCCCTATTCTTCGTGAAAACTTGAAAACAGCATACTCACATTATGTTGTTCTCGTAAACGAGGAGAACGAAGAAACAGAAAAGAAAATCGAAGAATGTGACACAGTTTTTGATGAAAACGAAAAGTTGCTTGTTGACATTATTCAGGAATACGCCAACACATTGGAGGTATATTGATATGTTTGAAATTAAAAACAAAGAATTCTATATGGATGGAAAACCCATCAAAATCTATTCAGGTGCTATGCACTATTTCCGTACTGTACCTGAATACTGGGAAGACAGACTTACCAAATTAAAACTCGCAGGATTCAATACCGTTGAAACATACACTTGTTGGAATCTTCATGAGCCAAAACCAGGCGAATTCCATTTTGACGGTATTCTTGATATTGAAAGATTTGTCAAGACAGCTCAAAAAGTTGGTCTTTATTGTATTGTAAGACCCGGCCCATATATCTGTGCTGAATGGGATTTCGGCGGACTTCCTGCTTGGCTTTTAAAAGATAAGAATATGCAAATCCGTTGCATATATCCTGATTTCCTTGTTTGCATCGAAAGATACTACAAGGAACTTTTAGGCAGATTAAAGCCACTTTTAGAAACAAATGGTGGCAATATTATTATGATGCAGGTTGAAAACGAATATGGCTCTTACGGTAACGACAAGGATTACCTCCGTTTTGTTGAAAAACTCACACGTGACTGTGGTGTTGATGTTCCACTTTTCACATCTGATGGAAACTGGAAAAATATGCTTTCAGGTGGCTCATTACCACATATTTATAAAGTTCTCAACTTTGGTTCACGCGCAAAGACAGCATTTAACTGCTTAAAAGACTTCCCTAATGACGGACCAAATATGTGTGGTGAATTCTGGTGTGGTTGGTTTGACCATTGGAGAGATAGTCACCATACAAGAAAACCTGAATCAGTCGTTAAGGAAGTTCAAGAATTCTTGGATTGTGGTGCAAGTTTCAACTTCTATATGTTCCACGGTGGCACAAACTTCGGCTTTAATGCAGGTGCAAACTTTAATCCGGGTAGTGCTTATGAGCCAACTGTAACAAGTTATGACTACTGTGCATTACTTAACGAATGGGGCGATTACACCCCTGCTTACCATGCAGTCCGTGAACTTTTACATAAACATCAAGGGCTTGAAAAACAAGAGTTGTTACCATCACCAAAACTCCAGAGTATCGGTACAGTTAAACTTACTGAATCAGCAAATCTCTTTGAAAATCTTGACGTAATCGGTGAAAAGCATCGTGTTGCCGTTCCTGAAAGTATGGAATATTTCGGTCAGAATTTCGGTATGATTTACTACGAAACTGTTATCCGTGGACATTATGACCCAATTCCATTGATGATTAGAAACGTTCACGACTTTGGTTTTGTTTATGTCGATGACAAGTACAAAAAGTTCATTGACCGAACAGTTTACACAAAGCCAGGCAAACTTTCGCTTGGTTCAATCTTCAAGAAATTCACAAAAGACAGTCAGGATACAACTACCGTGTTCATCGGCTCTGTTTCAGGTGAAAAGAAGATTGGTCTTCTTGTTGACACAATGGGACGAGTAAACTATGGCGAAAAGATGATGGACAGAAAAGGTTTCTCCGACATCTACATCGCAAATCAGCGTCAGATGGGTTACGACGTATGGACTTTGCCACTTGATAACATCGAAAAACTTACATACAAACCTGCTGAAAGTTTTAATAAAGATAAGGGTGCTGTATTCTATAAGGGCACATTCAATGCAGACTCACAGGCTGACTGCTTTGTTCATCTTGATAACTTTGATAAGGGTTATGTATGGGTTAACGGTTTCAATCTTGGTAGATACTGGAAAGTTGGACCACAAAAATCACTTTATCTTCCGGGTTGCCTTTTAAAAGAAGAAAACGAAATCGTTGTTCTTGAAACAATGGGTATTAAAAAACCTGAAATCACAATTACAGATAATCACGATTTAGGGTAAGAAAAAACGGAGCAAACTGCTCCGTTTTTTTAATGCATAATTCAAAATGTAAAGTGTAGAATCAAGGGTCTACGACGCTTTTTGTAGGGGACGATGCCCACATCGTCCCGTTTTTTATTATTTAAACCGCGTACAGACAGACGTCACCGTCTGTCTGTAAATTACTCTTTATTTTTCATTTCCTTTAATAACTCAATTGTAAGTCTTTCTGTATTTTGTGTGCTTGATATCAACACACCAAAACCATAAAGGGTAAATGAACTAACCCAAGACACTATTGCTACTATTACACCTACAAGCAATCCTGCTAAAATCATACTATCGTCGATTAAAGCCATAGCAATGAAAACTATTATACCAATAATAGAACCAACTGCTGTTGTAAACTTTGCAACACCTTTTATCTTTTCACCAATGTTTGCAAACATACCTTCTTCGTAAACTGATAACTCATCATCCTCTTTTTTGACTTTCACTGGCTCCACATCCGTTGATTGGCCACAATTTAAACAAATTGAATTTTGACTCCAACACCACTTATGGTATTTTTGTTCACAATTAGGACAAGCAACCAAATCAAGAGAAGATATTTCTCCCTTACACTTTTTGCAAATATGATTCACATTTATCACACCTTAATCATTTCTGCTTAAAACTACAGGTGCAGTTTTAAGTGCAATTTAATTATTGCACAACTTTTGTAACTTGTCAAGTTATATTTATTATATTACAAGTTGTCGTAGATGTTTAAAAATAAGGTTATACTATTGTTGAGGTGACAGTATGGAAAAACAACAGCTCGACAATTATAAACAGTTAGGACTTAATATTGCATATTATCGAAAATCAAAAGGTCTTTCACAGATACAACTAGCAGAAAAAATCAATATCAGTCGTACTCACATGAGCCGAATTGAAACTGCTGACTGTGCTGTTTCATTGGATGTCATCTTCAATATTTGTGATGTATTAGAAATAAAGCCATATAAATTATTTGATTTCAGAGATTAAGAGCAGAGTAACTGCTCTTTTTTTATTACATCTTATTTGTAGATACATGATATACAAATTGGAGTTTGTAGAATTGTTTAATTGAGTTATTCTCGGCTCCCCTGAAAGGGGAGCTGGATTGCCGAAGGCAAGACTGAGGGGTTTATTTGCACATTATTATAACCCCTCTGTCACTTCGTGACATCTCCCCTTT
>JAGAMK010000066.1 GCA_017624735.1 Clostridia bacterium | reverse complement strand
TGGAGGTATTTCTATGGCGCAAAGAAATATAAACATCTCTGATGCAGAACTTGAGGTGATGAAAGTAATATGGAATGAAAACAGACCAATTACCTCTCTTGATATCGTTGAAGCTTTTGAGAACAAGGGATGGAAAAAAACAACAATAGGTACATTTTTGACACGTCTTGTAGAAAAGGGAGCATTGTCTGCTGAAAAGCAAGGGAAGCTATATTATTACACACCGGTTATCTCTCAAAAAGATTACCGCAAGTCTCAAACCAAAAACTTAATATCAAGTTTATACGGAGGTTCTATAAAAGATTTTGCTGTTTCTCTTTTTGAGGAGCAGTCAATATCCGATGAAGAACTTAAGGAGCTGAAAGCTATCTTTGTTGATAAGGAGGTATAAGCAATGCTTGAGTACATATTTAAGGCATTTTTACTTACCTCTTTAGTCGGCACAGCATTAACTCTCCTGCTGACTGCAATTAAACCTATCACAAGAAAGTTTCTTTCTAGTAAGTGGCATTATTATCTGTGGCTTGTCGTTTTGGTTGCTATGATTGTTCCGTTCAGATTTACTGAACAGGTTAGTCAGCAACCAAACGAAAATATCTCCATATATTCACCGATTCAGGAAAGCTTTCATGGTGAATTTAATGAGATGGTAGGAGAGAGTAATGATAATCAAATGGGTATTATTGATTTTCTAAAGTTATTTGCTGATGCCCAAATGCAGACAATTGCGATGATTTGGATAGCAGGAGCATGTCTTATGTTTTTGTCAAAGCTCCTTTCATACGGCTTGTTTATGGTCGAACTCAGGAAAAACACCGAAGTTATATCTTGTCCTGACTTAAAACGGTTCACCGACAAAAATATAATCACAAGAGCTGGAGATAAATTTTCATCGCCGCTTATGGTTGGAGTTTTTAGACCTATACTATTGCTCCCAAAAGTGTCAATGACAGAGGAACAACTCAATAATGTTTTATCTCATGAGATGATTCATTACAGGAGAAAAGATATTCTGTACAAATGGTTTGTATGCCTTGTAAAATGCATTCATTGGTTTAACCCGGCAATTTACTATGTAAGTAAGCAGATTGATATCGAATGTGAACTATCATGCGATGCTGCCGTTGTAAAGAATATGACAGATGAAGAGCAGACAAGGTATATTGATACAATCATTACCTTGCTTGCAGCAGGCAATAGAAAGCAGGTAACAATAACAACAGGAATGGTAAGCGATAAAAAAACGCTTCAAAGGAGGTTTACAATGATTAAAAACAAAATAAAAATGAGTAAGAAAACAGTGATAATTGTGGCAGTATTAGCTCTTGCAGTTATAGGTGGCACAGTGTTTGCAAGCGGTATGTTAAACGGAAATCTTATTGAGGAACCAGAGGATGAAATCGTCCTGCAGACAAATAAAGAACCAAAATTAAAAAAAGTAGAAACAGAAAACGGCGAGATTGTGTATGATAAAGAAAATGGTGAAGTTGTATCAGCAACAAGCGAACCCAAACTTGTTACTGCCGGAGAAACAGATGCAGATCCTCAACAACAGAAGCTGCCGCGTATAGAAAAAGAGACGAGCGAAAAAGCAACCAATACAGAAATTGTAGTTGATGCATCTGAAAATAGCTCCACCGGACCTGTGCTTAAGGAAATTGAATTCGATGCAGATTTTGAAAGCAATCCTGTACAGGGAGAGGTGTCAATGAATTTTGGTAAAAGAGAACATCCAATCACAAAAGAAGTTAAAGAGCATAACGGTATAGACATTAAAGCTCCTGAAGGAACAAAAGTTGTTTCTTCCATAAATGGTACTGTAACAGATGTCGGATTTGACTCTGAAAAAGGTAATTATATTATCATAGAAAATGGCAATCTGAAAACCTTGTATGCACAACTTGCAACAACCAATGTGAAAAAAGGAGATAAGATAACTGCAAAGCAGTCCATAGGTACTGTAGGAAAGACCGGAAACGCTACCGGCGCACATCTTCATTTTGAAATGATGGTTGATGGTGAATATGTTGATCCTGCATCGTTTATGAAATAAATATTATGATTAGCCTCTGGTTTTATGCCGGAGGCTTTCTGCTTTTTATCAACATGTGCAACTTGCAGAATTGTGAAATTCATTGATTTATTAGACCAAATATGTTATAATATTCCACAGTGTACATTGTATACTTTTATTATTTATATAGATGGGAGGTTTGGAAATGAATAAGACTGAACTCGTTGAAGCAGTTGTTGCTAAAGCAGGTATATCCAAGAAAGATGCTGATGCTGCTGTAAAGGCTACATTTGAAGCAATCACAGAAGCGATGGCAAAGGGTGATAAGGTTGCACTTGTTGGATTTGGTAACTTTGAGGTACGCGAAAGAGCTGCAAGAAAAGGTAAGAATCCTTCAAATGGACAAGTTATCGACATTCCTGCATGTAAAGCTCCGGCATTCAAGCCCGGCAAAGCACTTAAAGATGCAGTAAACAACTAATTAAACAAAAGGCTTGTCGCATTCATAAACGAAGCGACAGGCTGTTTTGTTTATATGGGATTATTCGTATTGGTTTGGACAAACAAAGTCATCCATAACGAAATGAAGTTTATCAATAGATTTGTCGATGTGCCAGTGTCCGCAATACCACTTGCCGTAGTCGAGCTTGTCTTCAATATCATCCAACCAATGCTCAGTGCTTGTATCAACAGTGCTTTGGTCTACAAAAGAAAGGAATGTCTCAGTTGGCGTATATTTGAATGGGCAAGTATGACTGAGAACTACATCAACCTTCCAGTTGACAGAGTCTAATTTGCTTTTGACTCTGTCTTTTATTTCGTCAGAGGGTTGCTCATCGGGAAACCACTTGATACCGTTTTCAAGGCGATAAAATTTATCAACAGAATATGCACCGCCTAAAGCAATGTGTGAAATGCCGTCAATGTTGTAAATCTCACCATCTTTAGCAAACAGAATGTTAGGAAATTCTTCTTCGTAATAAACGGTTCCGCCGTTCCATTCTTTCTCGGAGTAAGTGGCGAGAGACTCAGGTCTCATCTCGTGATTGCCGTGAACACAAAGTATGGGAACATTCCACTTGTTAAGAGTTCTCTTACGACCGGAGTCGCCTTTGTCATTACCATAATAATTCAAACCGGCATCACCAAGTATAACAATCAAATCATTTTCTGTTAAATAGTTCAGCAAAATAAAGTGCTTGATAAATCTTGTTTCGCCGTGTATATCGCCTGTGTAATAAATCAATAGTAACACCTCCAAAAATGTTTTTGTGATTATAACATAAATATGTTGAAAATTCATCTGTATTTGAAAAATCTTTATGGAAAGTTTGATATTGTTTTGAGTTGATAAGGAAATGTTTTCAAATCTTCGTAGACTTTTATAAATAAGTATGGTATTGTTTGTTGCTGATGAAAGTGAGGTGTAAATAATACCCGGCATTGACAACAAATTTTCTGTAATTATAGGATTGGCAGAATATTGGTATAATAAAGAGGAAAAGGAGTTGTCGAACATTATGAAAATAACAATGAACTTAATTCTTCGTTACAAAGATTATTTGATTGACGAAGAAAAAAGTGAGGTAACAATTGAAAAGTATATACGAGACATAAAAACATTCTATGAGTGGATAAAGGATAGAGAACTGACCAAAACACTCGTGCTTGAATATAAAGCCAAGCTTGTGGATGAATATTCACCTGCGACAGTGAACTCAGTCCTGGCCGCATTAAACGGATTCTTCGCATACAATGAATGGTATGCCCTTAAAGTGAAGAGTCTTAAATTGCAAAGGCAGTTGTTCTGTCAAAGCGAAAAGGAACTGACAAAGACAGAATATGAAAAACTCCTAAAAGCGGCGAGTGATAAGAAGAATGAACGACTTAATCTTATAATGCAAACGATATGCAGTACAGGGATCAGAGTCTCGGAATTATGCTACGTGACAGTGTCAGCGATAAAACAAGGACAGGCGCAAGTTAAGCTCAAAGGTAAAATCCGTATAGTGTTCTTCACAAACGAACTGTGTAAGCTCCTGAAAAAGTATATTCAGGAACAGGGCATAGAGGATGGATGTGTGTTTAGAACAAGAACAGGAAGACCGTTAGACCGCCACAGCATATGGAAAGCGATGAAAAGTCTATGTGAATCCGCAGGAGTATCGCCCGAAAAAGTATTTCCGCATAACCTTCGGCATCTGTTTGCACGAACCTTCTACGGAATACAGAAGGACATCGTAAGACTTGCAGATATCCTCGGACACTCAAGTGTTAACACAACAAGGGTATATACAATCGAAAATGGAAGTGTCCATCGTCAGCAAATGCACAGACTTGGTCTGGTCAGAATGAATGTATAAAAAATACCACATAATCTGCATTATGTGGTAAATCTAAAAATCAAATTTAAAATTCTTTACATAATTATAGCAAAATTCATATAAAAAGTCAATGAAACACAGGGTATTATAAAAAAATACATCAAACTTTATGAAAATAATTAAAAATGAGCAGCAAAAATTGACCAATGCCATAAAACAAAAAGGAATTGGTCTGAACCTCTTTCGATATTTGAAAATTAAGCTTGCAAAAAAACAGAGAAAAAGATTTTTGCAATAACTTTCAACTTAACATACTCCACATAATGCAGATTATGTGTGATTATTAAAAAAGAGGAAGGAATCGTGAAATGAGCGAAGCAGAATTAAGAATGCATCGATGTTGCTTTACGGGACACAGACCTGACAAGATGACATTGGGAGAAAAAGAAATTAAACCAATGCTTGAAAAAGCAATAGATGAAGCGATAGAAGACGGATATGTTACATTTATAACCGGTATGGCAATGGGAGTTGACATTTGGGCAGCAGAAATAGTATTGGAGCGAAAGAAAAAGAACGATAATCTGCATTTGATATGTGCATTACCTCATCCCGGATTTGAGACAAGAAGAAGTCTGTTAGAAAAAATGAAGTTCAACAAGATAATTAAAAAGGCAGATATGGTAAAAGAAATTAATGACCATTATTTCAGAGCCTGTTATCAGGTTAGAAATGAGTGGATGGTGGACAGGAGTAATCTTGTGATAGCCGTATTTAACGGTCAGAAAAGCGGTACAAAAAACACGGTTGATTATGCAATCAGAAAAGGTGTGAGAGTAAAGAACATCATAGAAAATGAGGTGTGAAAATGAACTTATCTGATAAAGAAGAAAAGCGAAGAAAAGAACACAACAACAAAGTGTTAGGTATGATGGCAATTGAAAAATTATGGAACGCAGGACTTGACGAAAAAGAGATATTGAAAGTTCTGTTCGGAAATTTATATGATGTTTTGAGAGAAAAAGGAGTGCCTGAAGAAGAATTAAAACCGGAATACATAGAACAGGCATTAGAGGATTTTCGAAATGATAACGATAGAAAGAATTGATGAAGAATTAGTAGTTGTTAAAATACCAAGCGGAGAACTAAAAATATGTCCTTTAGAAATATTTCCGGACGGAATTAAGGAAGGTGATAGAGTAAGTGTTGAGATAGTTGATAAAAGCGTGTAATAAAATAAGAGTCAGGAGAGTAAAAATGAGAAAATTAGCTTTATTATTAGCATTAACTATGGTTGTTTCATTTGCAGGTTGTTCATCGAATAAAAATGGAGTTGCGAAAAAGCAAAATGAAATACGTACAGAGGATCAAGTAGAAAAAAACATGGAAAAATTTCTGCATGACGGAGATACATATACCGCAGAATTGTTCGTTGAAATGGCGGATACCTATGAGGGAGTATTGGAAGGAGAAGACCGCCAGAGATATGTATTTGATTTAAGAAGCAAAGAAGAATATGATGCAGGACACATTGTTGGAGCTATCAATATAGATCTCAAAACAGCAGACTTTGATGCAATCATAGAAAAGACACCATCGGATTATTCTGTCTATGTAATAGGCAATACAGATGAGGAAGCAAGAACATTTGTAGCAAACCTCAAGGCAGCAGATGAAGAAAAGCTTTTCGCATATGCAATTGTAGGCGGATATGAAGCGCTTGAAAAGGCAGAAGGTATTGATAAGTATATTTCAACAGAACCCGGGGATTTCAGCGACTTCACCCGCTCAGAAGCAGCAAAGAAATTTGAAGAGCTTGAAGCAGAAGGAAAAATAAAAGAAGTTGAGTAAGTGATAAAAGGTATATCCCTGAAAGAATGTGGGGATATACCTTTTATTTTTTAAAAC
>JAGAMK010000065.1 GCA_017624735.1 Clostridia bacterium | reverse complement strand
TCACGATAATACCACTTGTCACTTGTTACATCATCAAATACTCTTACCGTTCCCTGCATTGCGACTTTATTAAGTCCTAAAAATCTCAAAACCATTGCAACCGCTTCTGCACGGGTTACATTATCGTAGATATTCGCTTCGCCTTTTTCGTTACCCTTTATAACTCCAACTCTTGATAACATTCTGAAATCATGAAAATTCGAATCTGAATCGTCATTGTCGGTAAATTGAATTTCTTCCGGAACAAAGGCTTCTATTTCCCTGTCTGCATTTTCTATCGGAACCGTCGCATACACACTGCCGTTATATGACATTGAAAGTGGAATAACCTCTCCTGAGTCTTTGTATCTCGCTCTTGTAAGCCAAGAGTTTCTGTCCTTAATTGTATCGGGAAAAGGTATTTTTACTGTTGTAAATGTTGCTGCCTCAACTTCTTTTGCAAATACACAGCCTGTAAACTGCAACAACATACATAACACTAAAATAACTGATATAACTTTTTTCATACCCGCACCTCCTTAAGTAAGGTTTATTAAAAGATTTATTTTACTTTTGCCATTTTAATTCCATCTTCACCAACAGTAGAAGTAATCTCATACATTCTCATAAACACATTGTCTTTATCGCCATTCTTTACAAATGACATATTTGCACTTATAACACCGTCACCAAATTCCGAGAATGATACAATCGCAGAATAATCGCCTTCATACTGAACAAACAAAGCAAAGTTGTTTTTGAAGTCTTTAGGCATTATATAACCTCTGCTGTTTGTGAGTATTGTAAGTGCTGCAAGGTTTTCAGCTCCGTAGGATGAGTTTATAAGGCTTGCAAGAGTTGAGAAATTAAATTTCTTCAAAATATGTTCAACCCAAACATCGCCCATTTCGCTAAAATCAACACCTTCAGTTTTAGCTAAAGCTTCAAGATTTGCTATTATCTGTTCACGGTCAGCAGAAAGGTAGTATATGTCTTTCGGCTTGTTGAACTCAACGGTGCCGAGAGCTAAAACCTTTTCTGTCATTTCATCATTGGTTGTATATAAGCTGATAAAATCCTTATCACCGGCGAGCTTTCCGGATTCGGTAATGAGCTTAATTGCTTCATCTACATAGAAATCATTAACGTCAATGGTATCTGTTACAACAATCTCTGTGGGAGCATCTGCACCGCCGATAATAGCCGAATTTGATGATTGAGCCGCATATACTCTAACAATTGTTGCAATAGCTTGTTCAGTTGTATATGTTTCCTTTGGAGCAAATTTATTATTTCCAACTCCGTTCATTACCCCCATATTGCACATTACTTGAATGGAATCGGAAGCCCAACCAGAGATACTTGATTCATCATCAAAGTTAAAATACATTTCCGTAACGGGTACAGGAATTGTTTTATTTACCATTCTGTTAAGAATAACGGCAGCTTCTTCACGGGTAAGCAAATCATTAGGAGCAAATTCTGTTTCAGTTTTCCCATTAATAATTCCCATTGCATTTAATCTGATAATTTTTGAATTTGTGGTATCAGTAAACTTATTTTCTCCTGTAACTGTGTCAAACTCTTTAATTACATTATAGCAATAATTATATATAAGTTCGCAAAATTCTTCACGGGTGATTGACATTCTGTATCGATAGACTTTTCCTTTTTCTGTAATGTTTAATGCTTCCGCCTTTTTTACATCACTCACCGCCCAATCACTTGGCGGTGAAAGAGGCGTACCATCTGACATTGCATTCTCACCTAATGTATCATTACCGGCATTTGGCAATTCTGCCGGAACAGGCATTACTGTATATTCATAATCAAACTCATCTGTGTCGGCAGCTTTATTAAGATTATATTTCTCTCCAAGTTTTTCAACAGTTTTATCCTCTATCAGTTCACTTAAAGCATTATTAACGAGATTATATATTGCCACTTGTCCGGCAGCCTCAAGAACATTCGCCTTTCCAACAGAATTATTTGGAAATACAATTGCATATTCCTCTATACTTGTATCCGTAGATTCTTCATCCCAATAAGTAACCTTTGCACTTAAATATGGAATAGTGTAATCAATCACATTTTTTCGTTCTTCGGTAATAGCAATTGCTGATATCGCGCAGTCAACATCACCACCCATAACAGCAGAAAACAGTTGATCAAAAGACATATTGACAAACTCAATATCAAATCCTATTCTGTCCCCTATGTAATTCATAAGATCAACATCAAATCCGTACAGTTCTTCATTTTCGTCATAATATTCAAACGGTGGAAAATCTGCAGATATTCCTACTTTGAGCTTTGCTTTCTGCATCGGTCCATCAACGCCATCTGCAAAAGCTACTGTTCCCATTGAAAGGAGCATTGTGATTGATAGAATAATTGCTAATAATTTTTTCATTGCGTGTACCTCCTTATTCTGCAAGAGTGAATGTTCCTGCTATGTTTGATAATTCTTTTTGTAAATCTTCGCTTGTGTTTTTCGGGAACTCCCCAGAAACAATATAAACTGTTTCGCCTGAAATGTGAATATTAAACCACAATGTATCTCCGTCAAGCTCTTGTCCGCAAAGAGATTGTCCTAACAAGTCCTCGAAGATATATTCATCATAGTCCTTTAAAAACTTAGTTCTTGCTGATATTTCATCAGAGTTTTTATATGTTGTTACTTTGATTTCAACATCATCTTTTTTGGTGTATTCCCATTTTTCTTCTAAAGCTCCGTCATCATATTCTTTTTCATAATGATAATCTTTTTCCGGAACAGTAATTGTGTAACCTTCGCCTTTGTGCGATTCACTTTCACCGCCGATAGTGGTATATATTTTATCGTTTTTAGCTTCAGGGAGATAAAGGTTCTTTTGCTTATCATCTTTGCATCCGGCAATCGTAAGCAAAGCAATAATAACTAATATTAGAGTTATTTTTTTCATAGGCAACCTCCTTATGATATAGCGTGTCCGCCAACATTATAATCTGACCATGTTCCCATTTGCGGCCAGGATGCAGAGCAATCATTGAAGAAGTATGCGCCTGTTCCGCTACGCCATTTCTTTGCATCAAATTTTATTACACGAAGTCCGTTATACTGTTCTTCAGCTTTCATATCATCGGTAATTGAAAAGAGAATTCCGTCTTCCCAATATAGTTCATCTTTTTCGATGTATCCCTGTTCTCTTAATTCATCAAAAGTAAGTTCCAAGCACTGTTTGTCATGTGCTTTTGCAAAAATATAACTGATTGCCGATTTTTCACCTTCTGTTAATTCGCCGGGTGCTTTGCTTAAATCTACGCTGATATATTTTATATCTCCATTAAGACCTGAATCTACTTCCCACAAATCCTCAAGAACCTTTAAATACAGACCGCTTAAATCATAAAGTGTTCCACCGGGGTTTATTTCAGTTCCGATAGAATGACCGTTAATGGATTTACAGAAAGATGTGATGTCAATGGGTTGTCCTTGCTTTTGAGGAACATTTTCCAATTCTCCATCGTAATAAATGTCTATCGGCATACCGTCTTCCAAATCCTTGAATTCCGCCTTATTTCCGTCTATCATAATTTCTACTTTTGTTACATCAAGAGTATATACATTGCTGTTGTCAGTTCCGGCAAGGATAAGATTTCCACCTTCCGCACCGTCAATAATTTTTAAGGTTTGTGTTTTATGGTTTTCGCCAAGATATGTTACCTGATTTGGCGTTGGTCCATTAACTCCGGGTTTCGCACTGTTGCATCCTGAAAGGATTGCAACACATAAAACAAAACATATAATCAAATATTTCTTCATGTTGCGCCTCCAAACTTTGACCAGAATACAATTTTAATCAAATATCGCTCCATCAACAACAGGTGCAAGAGCTTCTTTTGCATCACCCGAATATTTGTATTTCGGTATCTTTGATGATTTGCTTTCAATAAATTTGTATCCTTTGCCCTCTAATATTTCAAAGATATATACATTGTTTCCATCATCTGTTTTGCAGATAATCTCGCTGTCTTTAACCTCGTATGTTCCTTGTGCAATATAGCTTGAGAGCATAGACCAAAAGAACTGAAATTCTCTGTTCTCTTTATCAAGCATAAGATAAGGTTTTGACATTTCTTCCACAGATTCTTCATAAGTGTAAATGCGTTTTTTGTCACCTGCAGTTACAAGGATTCTTTCAAGTTCTTTCATATCTTTATCAGATATTTTTGCTTGCTTATTACCTTTTCTTATTTCACAGCAACTTATTAAAACATCGTAAGCGAAATCATCATAGGTAATTGCATAATCAATGATTCCATCACACGGCTCGTCTATGTATTTGGAGTGTTTAAGCAAGTTGGTGATGAATTCAACATCTGCTTTATCAGAAACTTTGAATGTCTTGTTTTCTCTGAAAGATTTTACATCCAAAACCACATTTGTCGGTTTTTCATAATTCATAAACCAGTTTCCCATTTTAACACCGATATTGCTTTTATAAGGTTCATCAGGAGAAACACCGACATATCTCACAACTTTATAACCAAGTCCCCAATATGTAACCTTGCCGCCATCCTGACTTACGATTTTTATACAGCACTCAGGCTCATGACCAGTCGATACATTTGCAGTGTCAATATATTTAGTAATCAAGCTTGCAATAATGAGAATAATCAATACAAGAATTGTGATTATAAGACCTTTTTTCTTCACTTAAGGCACCTCCTAATCATTCTCAACTATACCGTCAAGCTCTTTTCTAACTTTAAGAAGATATGCCACTCCGCCCGCTATTGCTGCGACAGCACCAATAACTGCGAATATAGTAATCAATTTATTTTTCATCTGATATTCCTCCTTAATCGTTTGTTATGTCTCCGTCACCACTTACAGGGATAGCATCTCCCAGGTATTTCGGTTCCGGTTTGAATATTGTTTTTATAAAATCTTTACATCTTGCAAGTATTTCTCTTGCATCACGATTTGACTG
>JAGAMK010000011.1 GCA_017624735.1 Clostridia bacterium | reverse complement strand
TGGCATATCAGGATATGAAACCTGACGGTTTTCTTGACGAAACAATTATGAAGAATTATGCCAACAACGATTTCCACAGAGTTTATGTGGGAGAGATTGTAAAAGTTGTTGCGGAAGAATAAAAAGAATCCCAAGGGCTTTTCCTTGGGATTTTATTTATCATAAAACAATTCATCAAATGTAATATTCAAAATCTCTTTAATGGCTTTTAATTCATCAGGATATATATGTCGTTGACCAACTTCAATTTTCGCCACAGCACTTCTTGTTATATCGCAACCAAGTGTTTGAAGCTTAGCTGCTAACTGTTCCTGTGTATAATTCTTGCTTTCCCTATAATCCCTTATTCTGTTACCAATTTCTTTTTCATACTCTATATTCATATCCGTCACCTTGCACTTAAATAAGAACAATTATCTTGACAGTATTTTACCCTTGTGATATGATGTTTTTGCACTTGTATAAGTGCAAAAACAAAAATATTCTTATAAGGATATATAATTATGAAATGTAACAATGATTTATGTATTCACAATTTTGGCAAAGTATGTGAATTACAAGAAATTAGCATGGATTGGCGTGGCAACTGCGAAAATATGCAAAACATCTATTTTCCTCAAAAAACTATACGCTCACACAAATTGTATACTCAAGTTTTTCTTGATTGCAAAATAAAGTTTAATCCAAGTACAGGCAAGTATACTCATTTACAAACAAGTAACACCGAAAAAGAGCAAGACAAGTAGGGGTCGTCAGCCCCTGAAATAAGCTAATTAGTATGTTACCTACGGTCGGGCACAGGTGCGGGTGTCCGGTGGACACCTCTGCGAAGCAGAAGCACCGACCGAGCCGGCAGGTGAGACTTACCCGACCCTACATTCTCTCCCCTCGTCAGAGGAAGGCATTATAATCGCAACGCAGTTCCGAAATTATTCATTATTCACTATTCATTATTCACCAAAAAATCCCAAGGATTATTTCCTTGGGATTTTCTTTTATTCTCCTACAAATTCTGCAATCTGGTGTTTTTCTTTTGCTCCGACAAAGCGTTTTACTTCTTGTCCGTTCTCAAACAAAAGGACTGTTGGGATGCTCATTACACCGAATGTGATTGCCAACTCTGTTGCTTCATCAACATTGAGTTTACAAACTTTAACCTTATCTGTTTCTTCTGCAAAAGCTTCAATTTCAGGTGCCATCATCATACATGGGCCACACCAGTCTGCGTACATATCGAGAAGCACCGGTTTTTCTGATTTTAAAACTTCTTGTGCAAAATTATTTACATCAACTTTAATTACTGCCATTTTATCTCACCTTCCAATATAATGCACGTGCTTTATCAACATCTGTTTTGTCAACTCCACACTTATCTGTATTTCGTGCAAGTGTTGCTCCACAGAGTTCAATGTTAAGTACTGTAAATGCTTGTAACAACTGATGTTTGATTACCTCGTATCCGATTTCACCATCACTGCCACTTGTAACTATAAGTGCTGCCTTGCGGTGTTTTTCAATAGGATTTTTCATATTGCGACGGAAACGAGCCTCGTAATAGCGTTGGAAACGGTCAATTAAAGCCTTAAACGGAGCAGGCACACCCATAAAATAGATAGGTGTTGCGAAAATAATTATATCAGTTGTTTCAAATTTTTTGAAGAAATCTTCCAAATCTTTTTTTGAGCATCCGTTACCTGCCTTACAATAACCGCAAGCATTACAAGGCACAGGATTAAGGTCATAAAGATTTACAATTTCAATATTAGTTCCTTTTGGAAATTCACGCAAAAGACTACCTAAAAGTTTTGCTGTAAATCCCGATTTTCTTGGGGATGCCATAACAGCCAAAACGGAAAGTCCGTTTGCATTGTTTTCAATGTTATCATATTCCAAAAACATCTTATTATTCCTCTATTTCAACCTTTGTTGTTTCTGTGTTTTCTTTCTTGTTTTTCAGATTTGCATGTCGTTTGATTTTCTTTGTTGTTGTCTTTTCAAATTCCTGCTCACTGATTTCGATATTTCTGATTTTCTTGTATTTAGGAAGCTTTTTGTTAACATCCTTAACTGCTTCTTCAACAGATTTCTGAACATCTTCCTTCGTGATATCCTGACGTTTAAGATTATTCTTAATCTGCTCGTAGTTAGGATAAATCTGAACGCTAACCAATGTTTCATCGTCAACATCGTCAGCATAAACAATGCTTTCCTCGATTACAGGGTTAGTGTTAAGATACAACTCAACTTCTTCAGGAAAAATATTTTTACCATTTTTAGTAACAATAACATTCTTGCAACGACCTGTAATCTTGTAGCAGTTATGACGGTCACAAGTACCAAGGTCACCTGTTCTGAACCATCCGTCAGGAGTGATTACCTCATCAGTTGCCTCCTGATTTTTATAGTATCCGTTCATAACCATTGGTCCACGAACCCAAATTTCGCCAACACCCAAATCGTCGGGATTATAAATTGCAACCTCTGCGCCAGGCATTGGAGTACCGATTGAGTCGGGGAGCATAAGACGGTCATTATTACAAGCAACAAGTGGTGCACATTCTGTAAGTCCGTATCCGATATAAAGGTCAATACCCATGTGCATAAAATCTTCAGCAACACGTGGGTCAATTGCAGCGGCACCAGTTACGATAAGACGCAACTTACCACCAAATGTTTCAAGCACCTCGGAGAAAATCTTTCTGTCAAGGTCTTTAATTCCCATTGCTTTACTAAATTTTGAAGCATACTTACCAATTTTGAAAATTAGCTTACCTGCAGTTTTTTCTTCCATCTTCTTCATGATTTTTGCATGAACTTTTTCAATAAGAAGAGGAACTGTAATAAAGCAAGTTGGTTTTACTTCTTTAAAATCTCTTGTAATGTAACGAAGTCCCTGATTAAAGGAAATACAAGCACCTGAATAAATAATATAAAGGAAACCAACCGTACATTCATAAGTATGGTGAATAGGAAGAACGGACAATAGCTGGTCTTCTTCTGTAACCTTAATGCATCCTGCTGCACCCATTACAACTGAGCAGATATTTTTCTGGCTAAGACAAACACCCTTTGAAACACCTGTTGTACCAGATGTGAAAAGAATTGCTGTTGTAGCCTCTGGGTCAACGGTAATATTATCGAGATGCTTGACACCACTTCTATATAAATTTCTGCCAATATCAAGATAATCTTCGAAATATTCAACACCATCAATTTCAACATCATCAAAACAAATGAAACGGAAACCATCTGGTAATTCGTCTTTTCGTGCCTCGATTGATGTAATATACTTTTTATCACCAAAAAGTATAGTTGAATCGGAATCCTTGATAACATCCATCATATTGTCAGGTGTCAACTCTTTATCAATTGGCACTATGACATTATCACTACATGTAACTGCAAGATAAGTTACTGACCAATTATATGAATTTGCACCAACAACTGCAATATGAGTTCTTGAATAGTTATCGTTTACCAAACTGTTTGCAAGATAATATATTGAATGACGGAAACTACTATAAGTAACCTCATAGTATATTCCATCCCTATTTCTTAATTTATATGCCGGGCGCTCTGAAAAAAGATTTTCACTCTGGTTAATTAAATCTTTGAAGTCCCTTATATAACGAACATCATAAAAAGGATTATTAACCGGAAAACGACTTTTTACATTCATATTTGTACCTCTTAATAACTATAAAAGATTGTTAACTTTTTAATTATATCATAAAAACATCTGTTTGTGAAACATTTTTTTAAAATTTACACTTCAGACACATTATCCACTCTGCTTTTTGCCTTTTGGACTGCTTTTTTATACTCATCATAAGTCATATATGAGTTAATAAGTTTCAACAAAGACGATGAACTTATTCTTTCGGGCAAATCCAATTCCTTTGCCAATGCCTTACGGATTAAACTACTATTCTCGCCACCACTTACATTATCTTCAAAAAAGTCAGTATGAGTGATTTCTTTTCTCTCGGTTTGTTGAGTTTCGTCACAGAAAACACCTGCTTTTTCGAGTGCATCCAATATGATTTCTTTCTTTATCCCCTCAACACCTAATTTACCTTCCTTAGATGCTTCAGTCTTTCTTTTTTCCTTACCGTAAATATCTGGCATAAACACGTTCTTTATACTTTCTGACTTCGTTATATTCTGTATAAACGAGCGAATTTTAAATCCTGCCGAATCAGAGTCAGTCATAATTATAATTCCCCTTTTTTCGGCTAAAAAGCGAATTAATTTTTGTTTTTCTTTATCTTTAAATATACCAAACCCGTCGGTTTCAATAATAACTGCGTCAAGAATTCCGGACAGTTTGATTTTATCGTACTTGCCTTCAACAATTACAGCTTCTTTAATTTTTATCATAAAATCACCTTGCCAGAATAAGTGAAATCTTAACAATAAGTCTTTCAAGAATCATTTCCGAATTCTGTGCTGTACTTTTAAGGGCAAAATCGCTTTCTGCAAAGTAATCAAAGCACTCTCTAATTTGCTCAACAGAGAGTTTTTTTGCAAATCTATCGGCATTTCTCAAACGGAATTCTTTATTCTTGTAATTGAAAATCTTTGCAGGATACATGCTACTTTCTCCGCCTGAGACAGCAGTTTTCACTCGGTAAATATCAACGAAAGATGTGAGAATAACACCCAAAATATCAAGAGCTTCTGTTTTTTGCATCATAAGAATATGCAACAACTCCAACGCACCCTGTGAGTTGCCATTAAGAATAAGCTTTGACAAATCAAAAATCTTAGCTTCAAGTGAGCGGACAGCAACACTATCAATACATTCACGAGTAATCTCATTACCCTGACCCGCAAAATTTACTGCTTTCTGTATTTCATTGAATAAAACGTTCAAACTATCTCCTGAAACCTCAACTAAATATGACGCAGTATTTTCATTCATCATACATCCTTGTTTTGAAGCATAAGCACACAAAAGTTTTAAAAGATTTCTTCCCTCAGGCTTTTCGAAATTAACTGCAGTTGCATATTTTGTGAAATTGGATACAACCCAATCCCATTTAGATGTCTTTGGTTGAACTTCTATGCCATCCATCCAGAAAATCGTTATGGATGTGTCAGGTTGATTTTCCAAAAATGCAATAAGCTTATCTTTTTCATCACTCGCCAATGTATCAAGTGAAAAATCACGGGCAACAACAACACAATATTCGCTCATAAATGGCATGGATTCTGCACCCTCAAGCACATCGTCGAGAGTATTTTCTTTGCCATCATACTTGCGAAGACAAAATGTTTCACTACCTTCTGTTACAAAGATTTTGCAGATTCTTTCAGCGTAAAACTGCTTTAAATAATCTTCATTACCATAAAACAAGTAGCAGTTATACATATTCTTTTCTTTTATCTGTTTTTTAAGGTCAGATTCATAAATCAATGCCATAACTTTCACCACCCATTACTCAATATAAATAGTCATTTGTTTGTTCACATCAGAGACAATTATTTCAGACTCTGGATTGCTTTGTTTAACTATCTCTAGACATTTCAAGGACTTCTTACCATACAAAATTATTATATCATACTTTTCTGCAAATTCAAAGATTTTTTCTTCATCTTCGCACTCAATGAAAACCATTCTTTTGCTTTTGGTGCTTATTCCAATCTTTTTTTCAGGATTGTACAAATCTATCATAACTTTTCCGTTTAAAGTTATCTTATCCACGAAGCCATAGGAATGCGATTTAAATATTTCAGGGGCATTCTCACAGAAATATGTCTGTGCAACACCAAAATTATCGTAAACTGCCAATAGTTGTGAGATAATTTCATCACCATTATCTGTAACAACAATACCATCAAGTGCCTTCTCATTGTGATTATTAAGCATTACTTTCACATCCGCAAGATGCTGTTTTTTTGGAGTACCGATGAGAAGACTTTTATCCTCTGATTTTACAATAATCACAGGTTTATCGTCAGTAAAAACAATTTTAACACAAGGGTTATTATAATCATAACTGGAAGTGTAGCAGGTCAGCAGAACAAATGTCACAGACAAAACAACTGCAATATGCTTCACTATATTTTTATTGTATTTCTTTAGAAAAACACCAAGTATTACACCGACCACCAAAGCAACAAGGAAATACTCAAAATATTTATGTGAAACCGAAATTGTTGACCAACTTGCCATACCAATCTTTTGTGCCACCGTTGTAAGAAAATCAGATAACACACCAACAATTATAAATATAGGTCTTGCAAAGAAAGAAATGCTTAATAAATGTAGCACTGCTCCCGTTACTGTCAAAACCATCAATAGCATAGCAATATCAACCATGATTACATTTGCAAAAATCGAGCCAATCGGCAATAATTTCAATTTAACTATAAAGACGGGCAAAGTGCAAATTGTGGTTGACAAACTAATTGACACAGAGTCAATAATAAAACTTATAAGGCCATTAGTTGGGATATGCTTTTTCTCGCAGAATTTTTGTAAAAACTGATTAAGAGGCCTTGAAAGCACTAGAATTCCAACAGTTGAAAGTACAGTTAACCAAAGGGCAACGGAATACACTGCAAAAGGATTGCTTACTAAAATAATTACTAATGCTAGTCCAATGGAATTGAGACTATCTGCATCCCTGTCAAAGAGTTTACTGATTATCACCATTCCCACAAGCAGACTTGCACGGATAACTGACACACCAAAGCCCGTTATTGCAGAATACCCAAGCAAAGTTAAAAGGCTTAACACTACTAATAACTTTTTAGACTTTATAAATCTTTCAAGAATTTTCAATATTCCCAACGACCACATTGTAATATGAAGACCTGAAATCACTAACAAATGGGATGTGCCCGAATAATTGAAATAGTCAACTGTTCTATCATTCAATTGTGACCTATCACCAATGGTCATCGCCTTTGCCATAGCACCTGCTTCACTTGGCAGATAATCGTCCACAACGGATGAAAAATAGTTTTTGATTTTCCCTATATTACTGTAATATCCGTCTTTGATATTCAATGGTTTTATTGTAGTTTCTTCGTTTTCAAAAACAGTGAAATATACTTTTGAAGATAGGGAACATTCAAAAAAGTAATCATTAAAATTTTCCTCACTTGTGTTAAAGTTAATCTTTACCCTATCACCCTCAAGCAAGAATTTATCATCCTTTGTTACATATCTTATTTTATAATTTTCGTCACATTTAACTATGTATGTAAAAGCATAGTCCGACATTGTAGGTGTCTGACAAACTACACCCGTAAATTCCTTTGTGTTTTGCAAATTTTCTTTTGCATCATAATAGTGGAATTGAGCAAACTGAAAAGAAACCGTATAAAGCACAATTGCCACAAGACTAAAAATAATAACTCCATATTTTCTCAGTCTTTTAAATAACAGAAAAACAAAAAAAATGACTATTGCTCCTAAAATCAGAGCAATAGTCATTTTAAAACTTAAATTTATTATAAGAAGTGAACCAACGAGCATTGAAAAGCCAATTACTGCGAATGGTCTTTTCATGCTGAACTCTCCTTACACCAATTTTTCTGAAAGATTATCCCCACTTAAAATGTGGAAATGAATGTGCATAACAGTCTGGCCTGCTTTTTCGCCACAGTTGTTGATTACTCTGTAACTGTCAACACCTGCAAGACGAGCAATTTCAGGAATTTTTGCGAAGATGTATCCTACGATTTCACAGTTTTCCATTGTAATATCATTTGCACTACTTGCCACGTGGTCCTTGGGAATTACAAGCACATGAGTTTCAGCCTGAGGAGCGATATCACGGAATGCAAGGATTTTTTCGTCCTCGTAAACCTTATTTGATGGAATTTCACCATTTGCTATTTTACAAAAAAGACAATCCATAATATTCACCTCTTATTTAATCATTGATTTAAGGATTTCATTTGCTGACATCAATGCATCGTCAATCTTTGCGATTTCCTTGCCGCCTGCCATAGCCATATCGGGCTTACCGCCACCGCTACCGCCGGCAACTTTAGCAACTTCACGAACAATATTTCCTGCGTGAGCACCACGGCTAATCGCATCCTTACCACAAGCACAAGCAAATGAGCAAGTTCCTTTTTCTGCATTTGAACCTGCAATAACGGCAACTGTGTTAGGTGCAGAATCTCTTGCTGTTTCAGCCATAGAGCGAAGTCCGTTTGCATCGAGTTCACCTGCATAGTAAACTACAAGCTGAACACCATTAACATCAACTGCACCTGCCATAATTCCTGCAGTTTTGAATGAGTTGATTTCTGCTTTAAGACTTGTTATTTCCTTATCCTTTGCTTTAAGGTCATTTGCTACTGCAACTGCCTTCTGTGGAAGTGCAGAAACATTACCTACTTTAAAAGCATCGGCTGTTGCATAAAGAAGATTATTCTTTTCTTCAATGTATTTAAGAACGTTTTTACCTGTTACTGCCTGAATTCTACGAACACCTGCTGCAACTGAAGATTCAGAAACAATCTTGAAAAGACCAATTTTGCCTGTATTGTCAACGTGAGTACCACCACAGAGTTCAGTTGAGAAATCCCCTGCTTTAACCACACGAACAACATCACCGTATTTTTCACCGAAGAGTGCCATAGCACCCATAGCCTTTGCCTCATCAATATGCATTTCCTTGATAAGCATTTCTGTTGCGTTAAGGATTTCTTCATTAACAAGGTCTTCAACCTTTTTGAGTTCATCCCCTGTCATACCGGTAAAGTGAGTGAAGTCGAAGCGAACTTCGTTAGCATCTACAAGCTGACCAGCCTGCTCAACATGAGTGCCGAGTACTGAACGCAAAGCTGCCTGAAGAAGGTGTGCAGAAGTATGGTTACGCATTGTAGCTTTTCTGTTTTCTTCATCATAAGAAGAAACTGCACTATCGCCAACTTTAATTGCATCACCTGTAAGTGTACCGTGATGAAGAACAACACCGTCAGCATCCTTTGTGGTGTTGGCAACTTCAAATGTGCTGTCGCCAATTGTGATAACACCCTTATCCCCTGCTTGTCCGCCACTTTCTGCATAGAAAGATGTTTTGTCAAGAACAAGAATTGCATCACCTGACTCAACAAAATCTACTCTTTCACCATTTGCAACAAGAGCGACAACAGTTGAATTTGTGTTATTTTCTGTATAACCAGTAAACTCTGTTTTTGTAATGTCTTTGAATGAAACTCCTGTATTTCTCCAGTCAGTTTCAGCACCGTCGCGTTTAACTGATTTTGCTTTCATTCTTGCTTCTTCCACAAGAACTCTGAACTTTTCTTCGTCAACTGTCATATTGTTTTCTGCAACGATTTCTTTTGTCAAATCAATTGGAAAACCGAAAGTATCCTGAAGTTTGAAAGCATCTTCACCTGAAAGAACTCCGTCCTTTGAGTTTGCCATCATTTCGTTAAGCAAACCAAGACCACTATCGATAGTCTTGTAGAAGCTTTCTTCTTCCATAGCGATAACTTTCTTGATGTAATCCTGCTTTTCAACAAGGTTTGGATATGCAGTCGCATTTTCCTTGATTACTGTTTCGCAAACTTCAGCGAGGAATGGACGGTCAATACCAATAAGTCTTCCATGACGAGCTGCACGGCGAAGAAGACGACGAAGGACATAACCACGACCGCTGTTTGACGGAAGAACACCGTCACCAACCATAAATGTTGTGCTACGGATATGGTCAGTAATAACACGGAGTGATATATCTTTTTTAGCATCCTTATGATATTCAATACCTGAAATATCAATAATATGCTTCATAATATTCTGAACTGTGTCAACCTCAAAGAGATTGTCAACATCCTGCATAATACAAGCAAGACGTTCAAGTCCCATACCTGTATCAATATTAGGATTTGCAAGGCGAGTATAGTTGTTATTACCGTCGTTTTCAAACTGCGTGAAAACAAGGTTCCAAACTTCGATAAAGCGGTCACATTCGCAACCAACCTTACAGTCAGGACTGCCACACCCTTTATCAGGTCCACGGTCAAAATAGATTTCTGAACAAGGACCGCAAGGACCTGCACCGTGTTCCCAGAAGTTATCTTCTTTACCGAAACGAACCATGTGTGATGGGTCAACGCCTACTTCTTTAGTCCAGATGTCATAAGCCTCATCATCTTCAAGGTAAACACTTACATAAAGCAATTCTTCGGGGATTTCAAGAACTTTTGTGAAGAATTCCCAAGCCCATGCAGTTGCTTCATGTTTGAAATAATCACCGAATGAGAAGTTGCCGAGCATCTCGAAATATGTTCCGTGACGTGCCGTTTTACCAACATTCTCAATATCGGGTGTACGGATACATTTCTGACAAGTTGTAACACGCTTTTTAGGAGGTGTTACCTCACCTGTAAAGTATTTTTTCATTGGTGTCATACCTGCATTGATAAGCAAAATGCTCTTGTCACCCTGTGGCACAAGTGAAAAGCTTGGAAGACGCAAATGGTCTTTGCTTTCAAAGAATGCAAGGTATTTTTCTCTTAATTCATTAAGACCTGTCCATTTCATACAGACTACTCCTATTATATAAAAATTATCCTATAAATTATACAATTATAAAGCGAAGATGTCAATAAAAAATGCAAAGCACAAATGTGTAAATAAATCTGCACAAACCGTCTACAATTAATTTGTGAATTTGTTCCATTGAATTGTTAATTTTTTATCACTATAATATATTTATAATAATAAAAAGGAGTCTTATGTATGACGAGGAAAATACTGTCATTTTTACTTGCTATACTCGTATTTGTCTCTGTTTTTCCTTTATCGGAAATTACAGCATATGCTTCCGAAACCGAATTTGATTACACACTGAACGAAGATAATCAGGCAACTATCACTAGCTACAATGGTAATGAAACATCTGTTACCGTTCCTTATACTATTGATGGTTATGACGTTATTGAAGTTGGCAGCAGTGCCTTTTACGGCAACGAAACTCTCGAACAAGTAACATTGAAAAGCGGTATAAAACATATTGGTATTTCAGCCTTTGAAGGTTGTACAAACCTAAAAAAAGCAAGTCTGCCATACACAATAGAAACCATTGATATTTCTGCGTTTAAGGATTGCATCAATCTGTATGATTGTGACATTCCGTCTAATACAACATATATCGGGTACAGTGCTTTCGAAAACTGTAAATCTCTTACCGATGTGGTGTTTCCCAGTAAAATTGCAACCATCGATGCCAATGCTTTCAGAAACACAGGTATCACTTCTATTCTAATCCCTGCCTCAATAAGCACTATTTCAAAATATGCCTTTGCAGATTGCAAAAATCTGGTTTCCGTTTCTTTGAGATATGGTACACAGCGAATTGAAACCGGTGCTTTTCAAGGTTGTTCTGCTTTGACAGAAATTACAATCCGCGACTACATAGCAGTTGAAAAGGATGCTTTTAAAGATTGTACTAACCTATCAAAAGTTGTTATTGAACAAGATGTAACAATACTTGATAATGGTGCCTTCCCTACAACATCAACAATTTACGGTTGTGCAGGTTCATGGGCTGAAACATATGCTACCACAAATGGTAATCCTTTTGTATCAATCCCCGCTAATATCAGATATGAATATTCTGTTATTTCAGAAACAAAAAAAACAATTGAAATCACAGGAACAAAGTCTACTGCCGAACACTTGATTATCCCATCCGAAATCGACGGATATACCGTTACAACAATTGGGTGGAAAGCATTTGAATATAATGATTATATCAAAACTGTATCTTTTCCGGCAACATTAACCGAGATTTCTGTTCGAGCATTTAACGAATGTAGCAATTTAGAAAGGGTTACAATACCGGGTACAGTTAAAATTATAAATCAAGGTACATTCTCCAATTCACCAAAACTTAAGGAAATCATTATTGAATATGGTGCAACTGAAATTATAGAATGGGCGTTTATGCATAACACTGCTCTTGAAAGAGTTGTTATTCCGGGGTCTGTCAAGACTATTGGAAATGAGGCCTTTACGGGATGTTCTTCATTGACAGATGTTATTATGGGTGATGGTGTTAGAACTCTTAATTCCGGAGTATTTAAAAACTGTACAAGTTTAAAAGAAGTTAAATTCCCTGCAAGTGTTTCTTCTATTCAATATGACATATTCACTGGCTGTACTGCTATGGAAAACTTTGTGTTTGATGAAGGAAATACAACATACAGTGCAGAAGATGGTATTCTGTACAATGCAGAGAAAACCTCTCTTTATAAAAACATTCTGGACCAATATGATGTTTTTGAAGTCCCAGATACAGTAAAGACAATTTCTTCCAACGCCTTTGAAAACTGTTCTAATCTGAAGAAAATTATCATTCCTGAAAATGTGCTATACATATACAGCAGTGCTTTTACAACTTGTAAAAACCTTGAAGGAATCGAATATAGCTCAGACTCGCAGGTAACTGATATTGCTTCTAACCTCTTTTATAATTGTACAGCTCTCAAAAGTTATTCTTGTCCTGACTCTATTACTACAATGGGTAACTATGCGTTTTATGGTTGCACATCCTTGCAAAATATCAAATTGAACCAAGGTTTGACTTACATAGGATATCAAAGTTTTTATAATTGTAAATCTCTTGAAAAAATCGATGTTCCAAATACAGTAACAAATATCTATGGCTATGCTTTCCAAAACTGTACGAACCTGAAACATATTGTGCTTCAAGAGGGATTCCAAAAATTTGCTTCTTATGTATTTTATGGTTGCACAAGCCTTGAATCAATGGTTGTTCCAAGAACTGTAACCGCTGACTTTTCAAATGTTTTTGATTCTGAAGCTTATGTTACAATTTACGGATATAAAGGTTCAATGGCTGAAACAACTGCTAATTCTCTTAAATTCCCATTTGTTCAAATGGGTGATATGAATGGTGATGTATCCGTAAGTGATAGTGACTATACAACTATGACAAATATTACAAACACAACATCACAACCAACAAAAGAACAGTCAATCGCTGCCGATATGACTTGTGATGGTGCTGTCGATGGATTTGATGCAATTTATGCAGATTTGTATATGAATGAAATGATTTAAAACTAAAAACAAAAATATCCACTCTCAAATTGAGGGTGGATATTTTTATATAACAATGTCTGGGTCAAGACCCCGACATACCGATTATTATTTGATTTTTAGAATAATCCATCAATTTTGCCGTCAGCATCCACATCAATTTTATATGCTGCAGGTACTTTTGGAAGTCCGGGCATTGTCATGATGTCACCTGTAAGGCAAACGATGAAGCCTGCACCTGCACTGAGTTTTACTTCACGGACAGTCATCATAAAGTTTTCAGGTTTACCAAGCTTTGTCGGGTCGTCTGAAAGTGAATACTGTGTCTTCGCAACACAAACAGGAAGTTTATCCTGACCAAGAGCCTCAATATCCTTAATTGCCTTTTCTGCGGCTGCTGTAAAGATTACGCCATCTGCACGGTAAATCTCTTTTGCAATTGTGTTAAGTTTTTCTTTGATTGAAAGTTTTTCATCATAGAGTGGTGCGAAATCTGCTTTGCCTTCGTCGATAACTGCACAAACTTTTTCGGCAAGGTCCATACCACCTTCGCCACCCTTTGCGAAAACTTCTGCAAGAGATACAGGAACTTGCATTTCTTCACAGAATTCTTTGATGTATGCAATTTCTGCATCTGTATCTGTGTGGAATTTGTTAATTGCAACAACAACAGGTACATTGTATTTTCTCATATTTTCTATATGAGTTTTAAGGTTTACGATACCCTTTTTAAGTGCGTCAACATTTTCGTTCTGTAAATCTGCACGAGCAACACCACCATTATATTTAAGAGCACGAATTGTGGCAACAACAACAATACATTCAGGCTTAAGACCTGCATAACGGCACTTGATGTCAAGGAATTTTTCAGCACCAAGGTCTGCACCGAAACCTGCTTCTGTAATACAGTAATCAGCAAGTTTAAGAGCGAGTTTTGTAGCAGTAACAGAGTTACAACCGTGAGCAATATTTGCAAATGGTCCACCGTGCATAATTGCAGGTGTATTTTCAAGAGTCTGCACAAGGTTTGGCTTGATTGCATCTTTGAGAAGTGCTGCCATAGCGCCAACTGCATTCAAATCCTTTGCATAAACAGGTGTATTATCAAGAGTATAAGCAACAAGAATGTTACCAAGTCTTGTTTTAAGGTCAGGGATATCTGTTGCAAGACAGAGAATAGCCATAATTTCACTTGCAACAGTAATCATAAATCCATCTTCACGAGGAACACCGTTAACTTTACCACCAAGACCAACAATTACATTACGAAGAGCACGGTCATTCATATCAAGACAACGTTTAAAAAGAATTCTTCTCTGGTCGATTCTCAAATCGTTACCCTGTTGCATATGGTTGTCGATAATAGCACAAAGAAGATTGTTTGCAGCAGTAATTGCGTGCATATCACCTGTAAAATGAAGATTGATATCTTCCATAGGGATAACCTGTGAATATCCGCCACCTGCTGCACCACCTTTAACACCGAAAACAGGTCCCATTGATGGCTCACGAAGTGCGATACAAGCATTTTTGCCGATTTTGTTCATAGCCTGACCAAGACCAACTGTAATAGTTGTTTTACCCTCACCTGCGGGTGTTGGGTTAATAGCAGTTACAAGGATAAGTTTTCCGTTTTCTCTGTCTGCGTATTTTTTATTAAGAGAAAGTGGGAGTTTTGCCTTGTACTTGCCGTAGAGTTCAAGGTCATCAGCGTCAATGTTGAGTTTTTTTGCAATTTCTGTAATTGGTAAGCAAGGTGTTTGTTGTGCGATTTGAATGTCTGAAAGCATAATAATTTTCCTCCTGAATTTATATTATCAGTAATTTATTTAACATATTCATCCCATCCTTTGTGGGAACGGGAATATTTGCCATAGGAAAAGGAATCTGCATATTGTCATATTTAGTCTGACAAATTTTCTTGAATGGTAAAAGTTCAACTTTATCAATACAAGAATGGTTTTTAATAATTTCGTTGAGTTTTTGAATGTTCTCCTCGTTATCATTAAGCGTTGGAATAATAACCTGTCTTAATGTAACAGGAATATTCTGCTCATTTAAATAATACAAAAATTCCAATGGTTTTTCAAGCGAGCAACCAACATTTTTTATATACAAATCATTGTCCGTATATTTAATATCAAGCAGAACTCGGTCGGCTTCAGTCAATAAGGTTTTAACCTTATCGTTGAGAATACTACCCGATGTATCAAGACAGGTGTTGATACCATTTTCGTGACAAAGCTTAAATATTTCGTAGCAAAATTCGGCTTGTAAAAGTGGCTCACCACCTGAAAGGGTTATACCACCTTTTTCACCAAAATATTCTTTATAATGCAAGGCTTTCTCTACGATTTCCTCGGCTGTAAACTGCTTATCACTCTGCATTTCCCAAGTATCGGGATTATGGCAGCATCCACAACGGAGATTGCAACCCTGAAGAAAAACTACGAATCGCAATCCCGGACCATCAACAGTACCAAGGCTCTGAATTGAATGAACTTGTCCTACAACAGAATTCATAATTACATTGCCTCGTGGAATGTTCTGCTGATAACCTCTCTCTGCTGTGCCTTTGAGAGTTTATTGAAGTTAACTGCGTAACCTGAAACACGGATTGTAAGGTTTGGATATTTTTCAGGATTTTCATAAGCATCCATGAGTGTCTCACGATTAAGAACATTTACATTGATATGATGTGCTTTCTTTGCGAAATATCCGTCAAGAATTGCAACAAGGTTTGTTACTCTTTCATCATCGTCTCTGCCAAGTGCTTCAGGAGTAATTGAGAATGTATTTGAAATACCGTCACGGCAGTCGTCATAGCTGATTTTTGCAACAGAGTTAAGAGATGCCAACGCACCATTCTCTTCACGGTTATGCATTGGGTTAGCACCGGGGGCAAATGGCTCTGCATTCTTTCTTCCGTCAGGTGTTGCACCAGTGTTTTTACCGTACATAACATTTGATGTGATTGTAAGTACAGAAAGTGTATGAATTGCGTTTCTGTATGTAGGTGTCTGACGAAGAGCAGTAATTACACGATGTGCCATATCCTTTGCAATAAGGTCAACACGGTCATCATCATTACCATATTTAGGGAACTCACCAACAGTTTTAAATTCTGTGATAAATCCGTTTTCATCCTTAACAGGCTTAACTTCTGCGAATTTAATTGCACTGAGTGAGTCTGCAACAACTGAAAGGCCTGCAATACCAAATGCCATAAATCTTTCAACATCTGTGTCGTGAAGAGCCATCTGAATTTTCTCGTAAGCATATTTATCGTGCATATAGTGGATAACGTTCATTGTATTTACATAGAGATGGCTGAGCCATTCGATATAAACCTGAAAACGTTCCATAAGTTCATCAAAATCGAGTTTTTCACCGTCCATAACAGGCATCTGTGGACCTATATGCATCTGGCTTGTTGTGTCGTAACCACCGTTAATTGCAATAAGCAAGAGTTTTGCAAGGTTACAACGAGCGCCGAAGAACTGCATCTGTTTACCAATTTTCATAGCAGAAACACAACACGCAATAGCATAGTCATCGCCATAAATTGGTCTCATTACATCATCATTTTCATACTGGATTGAATCAGTATCTTTTGAAACCTTTGCACAGAATCTCTTGAAGTTTTCGGGAAGAGAAGTTGACCAAAGAATTGTAAGATTTGGTTCCGGTGATGAGCCGAGAGTATAAAGAGTATTGAGCATTCTGAAGCTGTTCTTTGTAACAAGAGTTCTTCCGTCCTCACCCATACCACCAACTGCCTCAGTAATCCACATTGGGTCGCCACCGAAAAGCTCGTTATATTCAGGAGTACGAAGATGACGTGCAATACGGAGTTTCATAACAAAATCATCCATAAGCTCCTGAGCACTTTCTTCTGTAAGCACACCTCTTGCAATATCTCTTTCAATGTAAATATCAAAAAATGTACTTACTCTTCCCAATGACATAGCTGCACCGTTCTGTTCTTTAATTGCTGCAAGGTATGCAAAATATGTCCACTGAATTGCTTCACGAGCATTTTTTGCAGGTCCGCTGATGTCAAATCCGTACATTGCAGCCATTTCTTTGAGATAGCCTAAAAAGGCAATCTGCTGGAAAAGTTCTTCTGACAAACGGATGTTATTTGTCTGTAAATCACCTAATCCACAAGCTGCTTTATCTTTTTTCTTTTCTTCAATAAGACGGTCAACACCGTAAAGAGCAACTCTACGGTAGTCACCGATAATTCTACCACGACCATAAGCATCAGGAAGACCTGTAATTACGTGACACTTACGAGCAGCACGCATTTCGTCAGTATAGGCACGGAAAACACCATCATTATGAGTTGTTCTGAATTTAAATTCTTCTTCAACCTTATCGCTGAGCTTATAGCCATAAGCCTCACAAGCCTGACGCACCATTCTCATACCACCGAATGGGTTAACACCACGCTTTAAAGGACGGTTTGTCTGCATACCAACGATAAGCTCATTTGCCTTATCAATATAACCCGGCAAGTAACTTGTAAGTGATGATACTGTTGTTGTGTCAATATCAAGCACACCGCCGTATTGTCTTTCAAGAGCAAAAAGTGAGTTGAGTTTCTTCATCATAGCATCTGTACGAGGTGTTGCACCTGCAAGGAAACTATCATCACCCTTATATTCTTTATAGTTTTGCTGAATGAAGTCACGAACATTGATTTCATCCTGCCATACACCTTTATTAAATCCGTTCCAATTGTTATGTTCCATAATTCTCCTCCTATATCAAATACATCAGCAGAAAGTAACCGTTGATTAAATCGTATTTGCAATTATCAATGGTCACAATAAAAACAAAAAGAGCAATTCAACTCAAAAATCATAAGTTGAATTGCCCAGACGGTCGGCTTAATGCAGTTCGCGTTCCCTTGTGGTAATCCACAAAATCCGTCAGTTACGCAAACCAACTATATCTTGTGATTAAATTATACATTCAGCACAATATTTTGTCAAGTAAAATTACTTTAGGTTTGGGGTGCCTTTTTCGTCGAAATTGACCAATTTTATCCTTGCATGACGACATGGGTCATAAAGAGGCTCGTCACAATATGAGCCACAGTTTTTATCAAAATGAGAAAACGGTCTTGCATGATAAACGATTAGCAAATCTCCATTTTCGTCAACGACAAAGCTGTTATGTCCCGGTCCTGCTTGGTCTACTAAATCTGCTGTCTGTAAAGCAGGCTCAGGGGATTTGGTCCAATTATTTATATCCATTAAATCTGCATTTCTGTCAGCAAAAACCTTGCCCATACAATACTCGGCACCTGTTCCTGAAGCAGAGAAGAAGACATAGACTTTATCTTCAGTTTTAAGCACAGCAGGGCCTTCATTTACGCTGAAACGCACTTTTTCCCAGTCATATTCAGGCTTTGTAAGAAGAATTGGTTTGCTTGTTAGTTTCCATGGCTCTTGTGAATTGATTTCTGCCATAAAGAGTGATGAGTCCCCAAGCTTTTCTGCCCAAACGAGATAATGTTTTCCGTTATTTTCAAAGTATGTCATATCAAGTGAAAACTCAGTAAAAGAGTGCTCGTCACCTTCACTTGCCTGCATTTTGCCCATCTCAACCCACTCGTCATTAATTGGGTTTTGTCCCTTACACATAAGAACAAAGGGACGGATATTCCATACATTTTCTTTTTCACCTGCAGCAAAGAAAATATACCATTTTCCTGCGATATAGTGGATTTCGGGTGCCCATATATGTTTTGACATTACGCCCTCACTATGGGCTTTCCAGATTGTATGTTCTTCAGCGTCCGCCAAGCCAATTACAGTATCACATTTTCTCAGAATTATTCTGTCATAACCTGCGTCAACATTCATAAATGCAGGATAAGATGCTGTAAAGTAATAATTTCCGTCAGGACCTTTTGTAACATAAGGGTCTGCACGCTCGGGTATAAAAGGATTGGGATAATTCATAATTTTCTCCTTGTTATTTGCAGATTACGGTTAAAATACTGTTTTGTTTTACTGTAATTTTATCTTTATATTCACCATTATAAATCTCGTTAAGATAGTCTTCGTCAAGGGATTGAATCACTTTCATTTCAGTATAATTTCCGCTGATTTCAAACTCTCTTTCTTCACCCTCATTTACAACAACTGTTACAGTTTCACCTTTTGGTGTTAAGAATGAAAATGCGTTGAAATCGTTATTTTCTTGGGGGAAAAATCCGTTATCAAGACAAACTGAACCTACCGGAATATACTTTGCAAAATGTGCAAATCCCCAATAACGACGAGCAACATACCACTCACTAAAATCGTTCGTTGCGGTAATTGTAGCATCAGAATAATCGTTGCCGTCTTCCTTAATTGAAAACTGATTAACAGCAACCCATGATGTCCAGCTTTCTGCCCCTGCATAGATTAAGTCCTGACCGATAATTCGAGCAGTTATTAATGCACCTTTGAAATTCTTTGTGTGGCTCTTATTGGGCAATTCACACCATTCACTCATATCAAAACGAAATTGTGGATATTTCTCAACAATTTCCTTTTTGAATTCAAGACGAATTGCAGGATTATTGTCGTCGTGGTATGAATGGTAGGCAAAAACATCCATTACCTTCATAATGGTTTCGTCAGCAGTAATTGCTTTTATGTATTCGGGAGTAAGGCCCATCATTTCGCCACTTTCAGGTCCATAGAGTTTAACATTCATTCCCCTTTTGATGATTTCTTCGGCAAAGACATGGTAAACTGCAACCATTTCTTCGGTTTCATAGTGACAGCCCTCCTGCCACACATAACTTCCGCCCCATTTCCATTGTGGTTCGTTTATAGGACTTACATATTTTACAGGAAATCCCATATCAATGAGTGCCTGTGTACAAGTCAAGAAATAGTCCGCAAATTTTCTGTAATTTGACATTGGCAGGTTGCAGGTGTGGTTGATTAAACTACCCGATGCTTGTCCTGTTGAAGTAAGCGAATAATGTGGAGAATTTGCAAACACGATAAGAGTATCAACATTACCTTTGTCAAGGCAACGTTTCATCATACTTATTGCAGTTTTGTCAGCAGTATAGTCATATTCACCTGTTGCACTTTCACGGTCATATTTATAAAAACTTTCGGTTACTCGCCATGGATTTGCTACACGGCAATTCTGGGGGTCTGTACCACCACCGATATTATAACGGTAAATGTTAAGTCCAAGACCACTGTTGCCATATAATAATTCTGCAATTTCTTCAGCAGCTTTCTCGTCGGCACAATACTGACTCCACCAGCATGCAGATGTTCCCCAACCTTTGAGTGTTTGCATTTTCTTTGATTCGTTTAAATTTATTTTCATAACAATCCCCACTTTTATGAAAAGTCTTTATTAAATTATATCAATAGAAAACTAATATGTAAACAAAAAATAAAGACCATCGGATAGTTCCAATGGTCGTTTAAGTATTTAATGCCTAATTCTGCAACATAAGATTTAGTGATATTCTGCCTTCGGCAGAGTGATATTTTCACTATCGTAAAAGTGATATTGAAACCTGCGGTTTCAGTGATATTTTATTCGCCCACAAAACTCGCAAAGCGAATAACACTGTGCGAAGCACAATAAAACTGCGAAGCAATATAACTCGCCGTAAGGCGAATAAAACTGAAAAAGACAAGTTTCTGTCGAAACTTGTCTTTTTCTATGGCTGGGGAATAGGGATTCGAACCCCAACAAACAGAGTCAGAGTCTGTCGTGCTACCGTTACACTATTCCCCAACGAGCAAAAGCAATTATATATCAACAATTCACATTTGTCAAGAGTTTTTTATAAAATCTTTTATGATTATTCTCAACTTACTGTCCATTCATTTCTTTAAGTGTCAGTTCAATTCCATCAGCTATTGCTTTTGCATATTTTTCAATGTTTTCATCGAAATCTTTATTATCTTTTTCGTTAGAAATAAATCCGATTTCGGCAAGTACGGAAGGCATTTTTGTATTTCGATTTATGTAATAATTCTTATCCGCACCATCACGATATCCCGAATGTATCCCTCTGTTTTCGGATATTCCAACAGTTTCGAGAGAATCGAGAATATTCTGTGCCAAAAGTGTATCGTCAGTCGGCTTTGAGGAATGTACCCACATTTCCATTCCAGTTGCTTTCTCTGATGAACTTGAATTGCGATGGATAGAAACAAAAAGCGACGCTCTCGCCTTGTTTGCAATTTTACATCGTTCTGCAAGGGACACGTCGCTATCATTATCACGAGTCATAACAACAGTATATCCCCTATCGGTCAATATATCTCTCACCAAAAGAGACAACCTTAAATTGTCGTCTTCTTCATACCTATTTCCATAAACAGCCCCTGAACTCTCTCCTCCGTGACCGGGGTCAATGCAAATTGTCTTTTCATCGGGAATAAAGTTCAACTGTTGCAGTTTATAAATTGCTTCCTCGCCACCAACTACAATCAAAGCCAAAACAGCACTGAAAGTAAGTGAAAAAAGTGCGATTATGGGAAATAGAAAGGATTTTCTGTTGTTTGTTTCTCTGGATTTTATCATATTCTTATATTAAAGGTTAGAGAACTTCTCCTTGATTTCTGCAGCTCTGCCACATGTCATTCTACCTTCAGGACAAGCACCTACGAAACAGCTTGGACCATAAAATTTAAAGATTGTTGGCTCAACCTTACGAAGCTGTTTAAGTGCATCGACTGCATACTCCTGAATTTCCCACTGTGCACGTGTGCAAGAGCGAAGACGAAGGAATAAAAGGAGTTGTCTTGCATTCATAGTTGTTACTATATCAAGTGTATTACCGCTGAGCTGATAATATACCAAAAGTTCTTCAGCTACACCAAGTTTTTTAAGTCTTGCGTATTCATCTGCAGTTTCTTTGAATGCATTCTTGTATTTTTCAAGAAGTTCAGGTTTATCCTTCAAAACAGGTGGAATAATAAAGCTCGTTCTGTCTGTTTTTGTAAGTTCAGGAATTTCAATTGACTGAATTCTGTGACGTGCAAAGTGAGTAATGCAAGAAAGTGAAACATTGTTGAAACGGAAAGTGTAGTTTGCACATTCAAGAGGTCTTGGACGTTTACATTTAACAACTGCTTCAACGATTTTTGTTGTCATTTCGTCGTCAGCAATTATTTTTTCAATCTGTTCAGACGAGCAATTTTTATTTGAAATAAGAGCATTTCTTGCAACGCATTTTGCAGCATCAGAAGTATATGCCAAAAGTTCAACAGGTGTTTCTGTGTGTTCAGGCTCAACCTCGACAAATGAAAGGTCAAGAACATCGTTTACATTCTTATCAGGGTTAAAACTTGACATAATTCCAGGTGCTTTTTCCTTTGCCTGTTCGTAAAGTTCAAGACCAAGTTTTTTAATTTCGGGATATTTTGCACCCCTACCACAAATCATAGCAGAAAGCATATTTAAAAATTCTCTGCCATTTACTGAACAGAAGAAATTACTATAAAGACAGTATGGCAATACAAAACGAGCATCTTCGCGGAGAACACCATTCTCGCAAAGTTCATCATAGAGTGCGAACATTTTGCTCATATGTGCTTTGTATGATTTTTCAATTTCTGCATCATTGAATTCAGGTACATAGAAACCTGCATCGCTGAAATTTACATAACGTCTTGACTTAACTGTGTATGAAGCAAGACGGAATTCAATAATAAACTGTTCAACAACCGCGGTAACATTTTGGAATGCAAGTTGGAAATATGTATGTTCAACAGTACTTGTATGACCTGACGCAGTAACCTTACCGATAAGGTTAGCATTCTTTTCTCTGTCCTGAGATTTATCCCAAATAGAAAGTGCTGTGCCCTCCTGAGTTGAGATTCTGCCACTTGCAGCAGTAACCTTCTCATCAGTATCAGTCATACCAATAATTAATGCTGTACTTTTATTATAATCGTATGCCATAAATATCCCCTTTTCACGAAATACTTTATTCTAAATGATTTTACCATAAAATTATACACTATGCAATAATTAAATCAAGATAAAGTGAAGATGCCCATATGTATGTTTATTCAGCAATTTGGGGGTTGTCGGGGTGATTGATTGAGTTATTCTCGGCTCCCCTGAAAGGGGAGCTGGATTGCCGAAGGCAAGACTGTGGGGTTTATTTGCACATTATTATAACCCCTCTGTCACTTCGTGACATCTCCCCTTTCAGGGGAGACAAGAAATCAGATGAGCCCGACAGATTCAAATTTGTATAACAATTATATTTTTTTGCATGCAATCTTTCGTTTTATTTTTATTTAATATTGTATTATTAAAAATAATTTGCTATAATATATTCTGTATAATTAGGTGAATAATGAGGATTTTTAAATGAAAAAGAAAATGATTGTAATTGAGGGTCTTGACGGAAGCGGAAAATCCACTCAGGTTGAACTCTTAAAACAAAAACTTATTGATAATAATGTGGAGCTTCGTCAGATTAAACTCCCTGACTATGACAACAAGTCAAGCACACTTGTTAAGATGTATTTGAATGGTGAATTTGGCAGTAATCCTGCAGATGTCAACATTTATTCTGCATCACTTTTCTATGCAGTTGACAGATACGCAAGTTACAAGAATATCTGGGGTGACGACTACAACAATGGCACTCTTATTCTTGCTGACCGTTACACAACATCAAATGCAGTACATCAGACAGTTAAACTTCCAAAGGAAGAATGGGACAAGTATCTTGACTGGCTTTTCCATACAGAATATGAAATGATGGAAATTCCAAAGCCCGACGCAGTTATTTATCTAGATATGGATGTTGATATTTCACAACGTCTTATGTCAAAGAGATATAATGGTGTGGAAGCTAAAAAGGATGTTCACGAGGCAAATGTTGAATATCTTAAATCCTGCCGTGAAGCTGCACTTTACACAGCAGACAGATTTAACTGGAATGTAGTTAAATGCTTTGAAGGCGACCAGCCTTTATCAATTGAAGAAATCGGAAATACTATCTTTGATATAGTTAAGGAGATTATTTAATGAATTTCCATTCACCTACCCTCCAAGACAAAGAATGGGTCACGAAAGCCTTTCTTGAAGGTCAGACCGACTGTTGCGAATACTGTTTTGGCAATATTTATATGTGGTCGGATATTTATGACAACAAAATATGTAATGATAACGGAATTTTTGTTTCTGCCGATTTCACAGATGCGCCTGTTTTCTGTTACCCTATCGGAAATGGCGACAAAAAGTCCACCATATTAAAGCTTATTGAGTTTGCAAAAACCTTGAATGTTAATCTAGAATTCTTTGGGCTTACAGAAAAAGACAGAGATGAGTTAAATTATCTTTTTCCAAATCAATTTGACATTCAAGAAACAAGGGAATTTTTTGACTATCTTTATAAATCTGAAGATTTGGCAAATCTTGTTGGCAGAAAATACCACAGCAAGAAAAATCATATTTCCTATTTTGAAAAGACTTTTGATTGGAAATATGAGCCTATAAGTAAAAACAATATTGAACAATGTCTTCTTCTCAACGACCATTGGGAAGGACTTAACAAGCAGAAAAATCCCGAAGAAATCAGTGATGAAAACAAAGCAATCAAAAAGGCTTTGAACAATTACTTTGATTTAGATTTTGAGGGCGGAGTGCTTACTATTCAAGGTGAAATTGTTGCTTTCACCTTTGGTGAGAGATTAAACGATAACACTTTCTGTACCCACGTAGAAAAAGCATACGGAAACATCCGTGGTGCTTACCAAATGATTAACCGTGAATTTGCACGTCAGTTGCAAGACAGATATGAATTTATAAATCGTGAGGAAGATACTGGTAGCGAGGGACTTCGCAGAGCAAAACTCTCTTACCAACCACACAGATTAGTTATTAAATACTCTGCTATTTACAAGGGATAATTATGATTGAATTTGCAAGTATAAATGACAAAAAAGAACTCTCCTCTCTTTGGCAGATGACCTTTTTAGAAGATAATCAAGTTATAGAGTATTTTTTTGATAATATTTTCAAGAATACAGTAACTCCCATTATAAAAATTAATGGTGAGATTGCATCTTCCCTTTTCCTTTTACCTTGTAAGATTGGCGATTATGAGGGCAAATGCGTTTATTGTGCTATGACAAAGTATTCACATCGTGGCAAAGGGTATATGAAAGATTTGCTTGACTTTTCTTATGATTATTGTAAAAAGAATGGTTTTGATTTTCTCTTTTTAGTCCCTGCAGAGTTTTCCCTTTTTGATTACTATGCAAAATGTGGGTTTGAGAAATTTGGAGTTGCAAGAACGTACACCTTTGACGGCACATCACCTGAAAACAAAGAAAAACTCAATTATCAATATGATTTAGAATTTGATAAGTCAATAATTGATTATTGGAAAAACTCTTGTATTGTTTATGGTGGGGAAATCACAGATTTTGGACTTGTTTTTGACGATGACGAAATTATAATCCGAAATGCAAAAGGTAGTTTTGATAAAATTTCTGAAAAATATAAAAAGTCAGGAACAATCATTAAAGGTGATATATATTTTGGAAATGACTACACCCCATCTATGATTAAAACAGAAAATGAAGAATTAAGAAATTTGAATTGTTATATAGGTATTACATTGGAGTGAGATTATGATTTATGTATTTTTAGCACCCGGATTTGAAGAAATTGAAGCACTTGCCGTTGTTGACGTATTACGTCGTGCAGAATTAGATGTACTCACCGTTGGCATTGGTGAAGATTTTGTTGTGGGTTCACATCAAATTCCTGTTGCCACAGATATTTACGAAAGAGATTTAATTCTTGACGAAAAAGTTGAAGCTATTGTTCTTCCCGGTGGTATGCCAGGCACATTAAATCTTGAAAAAAGTCCTGTTGTACAAAAGGCTATTGACTGGGCAGTCCAGAATAATAAATTAGTTTGTGCAATTTGTGCTGCACCGTCCATCTTAGGTCACAAAGGACTTTTAGAAGGTAAAAAAGCAACTTGTTTCCCCGGCTTTGAGGAAGAACTTTTTGGTGCAGAAGTTTCAAAGGATTTCGTTGTCAAAGACGGCAACTTCATCACAGCCAAAGGTATGGGTAGTGCCATTGAATTCGGTTTGCAGATTGCTGAAATTCTCACAAACCCACTTGAAGTAAAAAAAATACGTGCATCATTACAGATATATAATGGATAAGAAAGAAACACGCAAACTGCTTTTGCAAAAGCGTAAAGATATACCAAAAGATAAAAAAATAATATATGATGAAGAAATCAGCAAAAAGATTATCGAGTCTGATTTCTATAAAAATGCTAATCAAGTTTTGGTTTTTGCATCCACAGATGATGAATTTGACACAAGCCTACTCGTTGAGCAATGCAGAATTGATGGTAAAAAAATATTCTCTCCCATTTGCATTGATAATTCGGGAAGAATGGAATTTAAAGAGGTCAATTCACTAAACGATTTAGCATATGGAATGTATAACATTCTTGAACCAAAATCTTATTGCAAAGATTACAACCCAAGTGAAAACGATATTATAATTGTACCTTGCCTTTCTATTGATAAGTTTGGTTATCGAATTGGATATGGAAAAGGCTATTACGACAGATTTTTAAAGAATTTTAACGGTGTAAGCATTTGTCCTTGTTATGATGAATTATTGAGTGACACACTGCCCACCGATAAATTTGATATGAAAATAAATATTTTAGTAACACAAAACATTCTTAAGGAGGTAATCCTATGAATAAATTCCAGGACGGTTTTTCCAATAGTTCTTATGACGACCTTTTAGAAGAATATGCAGGTGGTGCAGTTCAAAGCAAATCGCCAAACAGCCAACCTGCACAGACCCCACCAACACAAAAGCCTCAAAGAAAACCTTTCGCACAGAAAAAGACTAACCAGACAACAAGTGCGAACAGAAATACTGACAATTCCTTTGATGTAGATTTAAAAAATGCTTTCCGTGATAAAAACAGAACATCTTTTACGCAGGGATATTCAGAAGGCAATTCGCCAACACACAGTACTGGTGACAGTTTCCGCCGTGGCAAACGTTTTCATGTGAATATTGATTACACCAATGCCGATTATGGCACTGATAACGTTGTAGAAAACAATGAAAATCAAAAAGCGAATAAAGAAACTCAACAAAATACATCTAAGCAAAACAAAATATTTGCTGTTACTGATGGCAAATTAAAGGTTGACACAGATGCTCTTCAAACTTTTATAGTATCAAGTTCAAAGGGTATTATTGCTTGTGCTGTTTGTGTGGTTGTTTCTATTATCATATCAATTTTTGCTCTCAGTTGTGTTAACGATGTTCTTGCAATAAACCGTGAACCTACTGCCGAGCCAATTGAGATTGTTTTGCCAAATGATGCAGATACATGGGATGCCATTAAGCTTCTTGATAAATCCGGACTTATAAAAAACAGTATCTTCTGTAATATTTTTGCAAAAGCTATGGGGTTTGACGACGACAAGTATCTTCCTGGTGTATATTATCTCACTCCCGATATGGGTGTTGAAAAAATGCTTACTCGACTTCAAACAACGGCAACCCGTGGTATGCTTATCAGCATTGTCATTCCTGAAGGCTTTACAATTGACCAAATTTTTGAACGTCTTGAGAAAAACAAGGTTTGCTCTTCGGACTCTCTTTATAAAGCTCTTGATACAGTTGATTTCTCCGAGGAATATGACTTTATTGCAAAAATTAAAAACAAAGAAGACCGTTACCTTGTTCTTGAAGGGTATATGTATCCTGCAACCTACGAATTTGAACAGGGCGCTGACCCTGCATCAGTTATCAGAAAATTCCTTGATAAATTTGATACTGTTTGGACTGACGAATATGCTGCAAAGGCAACCGAATTGGGTATGACAACTGATGAAATAATCAGACTCGCTTCCGTTATCGAAAAAGAAGGTAATGGAAAAGCTCAGTTCTTCCAGATTTCCTCTGTTCTTCACAACAGACTTAATCGTCCCGGCGTATATCCTACTCTTGACTGTGACTCAACATGGGATTATATTGAAAATTACATTCACCCAAGAGTACCATCAAATGTTGAACGCGACAAATATGAGGACAATTACTGGACATATCAATGTGCAGGACTCCCTGCCGGTGCCATCTGTAATCCGGGTAAGGCTGCAATAGATGCTGCTCTTTACCCAACAGCATCTAAAAACTATTATTTCAGACATGACAATAAAGGACAAATTTATCTTGCTGACACTTATGAAAAGCATCAGGCAAATGGTAAATTAGTTGAAAAAGCAAACAAAGAAGGATAAATTAAATGATTATACCCGAATTACTCTCTCCTGCAGGTGACCGTGAGCGACTCGATGCCGCTTTAATGTACGGTGCCGATGCGGTTTACCTTGGTGGTGATGCTTTTGGCATGAGAGCAGCGCCACAGAATTTCAATTTTGAACAGTTAGAAGAAGCTGTTAAACATTGTCACGCAAAAGGTGTTAAAGTATATCTTACTTGTAACACTCTTGCTCGAAATGACGAGATTTTAAAATTACCATCTTATCTTGAAAAATGGGCAGACATTGGTGTTGACGCATTTATCGTTGCCGATATAGGTGTACTTTCACTGTGCAAAAAGTATGCACCAAAGGTGCCTGTCCACATCTCAACTCAGGCTGGAATTGTTAACTATGTTACCGCAAATGAGTTTTACAATATGGGTGCATCCCGTGTTGTTACTGCTCGTGAATTGTCTATGACAGAACTTGCAGAAATCAGAGCAAAAGTACCAAAGGACCTTGAAATTGAATGTTTCGTTCACGGTGCTATGTGTGTTTCTTTCTCTGGCAGATGTTTACTTTCAAACTATCTTGTTAATCGCGATGCTAATCGTGGCGAATGTGCTCAGCCATGTCGTTGGGAATACGCTATCATGGAAGTTAAACGTGACGGAATGTATTTCCCTATTCAGGACAGCAAAGAAGGAACATACATCCTTAACTCAAAGGATATGTGTATGATTGAACATATTCCTGAAATGGTTAAGGCAGGAATTTCAAGCTTCAAAATTGAGGGCAGAGCAAAATCTGCATATTATGCAGCGGTTATCACAAATGCTTATCGTGTAGCCATTGACGCGTACCTTAAAAATCCGTCGGATGATTTTAAAGCACCACAATGGGCAATCGACGAAGTGTATAAAGTCAGTTACCGTGATTATTGCACAGGCTTTTACTTTAACGCACCTAATGAAGATGCAAACATCAGTTTTGAGGGTGGCTACAAGCGTCACTATGATGTTATGGCAGAAGTTAAAGATTGCCGTGACGGTTATATTATTGCCGAACAGAGAAATAAATTCTCAAAAGGTGATGTACTTGATGCACTTCAACCATCAACTGAACCCGTTGTTTTTACAGCAGAACAACTTTTTGACAAAGACGATAACGAAATTGAATCTGCACCACATCCAATGATGACAGTTAAAATTAAGAGTGATTTAGTCTTCCCCGCAGGGACATTGTTAAGAAAAGAGAAATAAGGATTATTTATGGGATTAAAAGTTTTATTGGGGATATGTTATATTCTCTTCTTTATTTTCGTGCCATTATATGATAAGGCATACTGGCCTGAGCCGTCAAAGAAATCACTTTCTTGTAAAATGGTTGCCGCAACAGCATTTGTTGGTATTGGTGTTTTAGGAATGCTCATTACGGACAACAGTTCGCAATATGCAAATCTTATGATTGTTGGTTTGCTTTTAGGTTGGTTTGGTGATTTGTTCATGCACATTCCCCACCCACCCGGAAATCCACGAATGTCCGTGGTTTACATAGGTGCTGCAGGCTTTTTGGTAGGTCATATTTTTTATGTGACTGCCTTTGTAAAAACAACTGCTTCATTAGTAACAAGTTATAGTTTCTTTACAGTCCCTGAAATTATAACTTTCTTTATTCTTTTTATAGCATTTGCACTTATGCTCAAACCTGTTTTCAAGTTTGAATACAAAAACCTATTCATGCAGATTGCGTTGTACATATACAGTATGTTTCTTATTGTAATGCTTATTAAGTCCTGCGTTTTTGGTATTACATATTATATGGCAGGTGCAGAAAACGGATTAATAGGTATGATAATTCTCCTTGTTGGTGGAGTTTTCTTCTTTGTATCTGACCTGACTCTTGGAATAAGACTTTTAGGCAGTGGCAAGGGCAACAAGACAATTAAAACAGTTAGTTTATATGCCTATTTTCTTGCACAATTACTTTTATCAACATCAATTTTATTTATCAAGGCATAAGAGGCGGAACACATTATGAGACCAAGAAAAATCAGAAATCTTACATCAAGACGTGAGAATTGCAGTGACTTGCGCATTCCATACACTTTGGAATCTTTCGATTTCCGTACAGACGAAGAAAATGAAAAATTCTTTGACATCCCAGAAATCTTTGGAAGACAAGCTCCCGTTGTAATGGAAATCGGTTGTGGTAAAGGGCAATTCGCCTGTGAATATGCAAAACGTAACCCTGACAAAAACATTATTGCCATTGAATGTGTGCCAACTGTTTTGGTTGAGGCTTGTGAGAGAGTTCAAAAGGAAGGCATAGAAAATATTCGTTTCCTTGAAATGAAAGCAGAATATCTTCCACTTTTCATTAGAGAAAAGACCATCTGCGAAATCTATCTTAATTTCAGCACTCCATTCCCGAAATCACGCCATGAGAGTCACAGACTTACAAGTAAAGGCTTTTTGGATATTTACAAGAAACTTCTCTGTGACGACGGTTTTATTGCACAGAAAACTGACAGTCAAGGATTCTTTGAATATTCTCTTGAAAGTTTTTCACAAAATGGATTTGTGCTTTCCGAAATATCACTTGATTTACATAAGAGCGATTTTGAAGGAAACATCGTTACAGAATATGAGCAGAAATTCGTGGATATGGGACTTCCAATCCATCGTCTTGTTGCAAAACTCAAATAAAATAGTTAAAATACACAACAGACTGTTGATTTTTTCGTGAAATTAGCAGTCTTTTTTGTTTTCATCATGTATGTTATAATAAAATATCTTTATAGTGAAGGAAGGGTTCTATGACCAACACAAATGCTATCCAAACTCAAAACGAGCAAAAACACGTTGGAAAAAGTGAATTCATCATGTACTTGATGGGTGTTTTCTTTTACACAACAATGACAGGTATGGTTGGTGGCAACCGAAATGCATATCTTGTTAACGTTCTTCGTTTACCTGAAGAACAAACATCATTTTTTAATTTATTGACAGGCATCATCCCGTTTGTTCTCAACTTCTTTATCGTTATGTATATTGACGGTAGAAGAATGGGCAAAGGCGGTAAATTCAGACCTATTGCGATGCTTGTGGCAGTGCCTATGGCAATAGTTATGATGCTTTCCTTCTGGGCACCTCCCGGACTTTCAGGTACAATTCTTTTTATCTACATTGTTACTATCGCAGTTTTATGGGGTGTTTTCTGTACATTCGGTAACTCAATCAATATGGTTGCCAATGTTATGACACCAAACCTTAAAGAACGTGACCAAGTCCTTTCATTCCGTTCAATTTCAAGTGCAGTTGGTAACTCTGCACCAGTTGTTATTGTGCTTGTTATTGGTCTTATCTGGCATAAAGACAATCCTGAACTTATTAAAGCAGTTACAGGCACAAGTATTCGCAGTGTTGAGGGTCTTCAGTATATTATTTCTGCAGCCCTTTGCAGTGTTGTTGGTATTATTACTGTTCTTTTTGGTATGAAGATGGTTCGTGAAAGAACAGTTTATACTGCAGAAAAGAAAAATCCACTTGTTGGATTTATTGATATTATCTCCAACAAATATGCTTGGACAATTATAATTTCAGAATTCTTAAAGAGTTTCCGTGGCATAGCTACATATATGGAAGCATTTATCGCAGCTGCTGTTCTTGGTGATATCTCAAAGAAAATTCTCTTTGTTCTTCCCGTTGGTATCGGTACTGCAGTTGGTATGCTTGTAATCAACTTCCTTTTAAAGAAATTTGATGCAAGACAACTTTATATTGCAAGTGGTATCTATTCACTTATTGCTAACTGTGCGGCATTCGGTATTGGCTATCTCTATTTCACAACCGGAAATTCAGTTTTACAGATAGTATTTATTATATTCCTTTTCCTTATTGGCTTGCAATTTGGCGCATCAAATCTTCTTCCAAGTATGTTCCAGGCTGACGTCCTTGAAGTAATTGAACTTAAAACAGGCAAACGTCTTGACGCATCCTTCCCATTTGTTATCGGTATAGGTACACTCATCAGTGGTACAATCGCAAGTACAGTTGCTCCACTCATTCTCTATGGTGACAACTCAATTATTGGCTACATTCAGCCAACTGACCTTGTGCCAACCCCTGTTCAGAGTCTTGATACAAAGGTTACACTCCTTTTCTTCTACACAATCATGCACGGTATTATGATGTTCCTTGCAGGTGTTCCTTTCTTCTTCTATAAGCTTACAGGTAAAACAAAGGAAGAATACCACGAAGCACTTCTTCAGAAACGTGCAGAAATGGAAAGCGAACAAACAAAATAATATAAATTTAAGTTTTGGGGTTGAGAAAATCAACCCCATTTTTTGTTTTTAAAATTATTTAAAAAAGTTGCACAAACTTTTCGACCATTATCGCTTATCGAACACCTTATTTTGGTTTATTTTTACATATATTTGTCAGTTATTTGTACATAATATACAAAAAGTCGTTTTTAAATAAAAAATTATTACACACTCTGCAAATACCTGACCTTTGCTTATATTTGTATATTTTGCACAAATATTATATGATTTTATTGTGCAAAAACACTTGACTTTTTGCTTTTTAAATGTTATCATATAGCCACAACAGAATAAAGGAGGCGGTAAAGTGTATAACGCCGAAAACGAGCAGATGAAACTTGCTGTTGAGTTAATTCACGAAGAGTTCTCAATCAAGTCGCTTCTCAAGGTTGTTCAGTTACTTGGCTTCGCAGCATAAAAGCTGAACAAAATGTTTCCTTTAGTTTGTTTAATATTTCTGTGTGGTGGGTTTTTCCCAATCCCCAACAAATTTTCCCTTTCCTTTTTCATAAAGTATAACACCAATCCCTATTTTTCCCGCTACACAGAAATTTTTAATATATAGACTTGCAGTCGGCAAGTCGCTTAATTAGTTTTTCATAATAATTTTTCTCATAAAAAAAGATGGCTGTCAAAACCTTGGCAGTCATCTTTTTTTGCATTATACGGATAATAAACTTCATCACAACAAATTTGAGTTTGTCGGGATGTTTAATTGAGTTATTCTCGGCTCCCCTGAAAGGGGAGCTGGCAAATGCGTAGCATTTGACTGAGGGGTTTGTTCGTTTTACACCTTACTAACTGAGGCTTTTTTCGTAACCCCTCTGTCACTCCGT
>JAGAMK010000064.1 GCA_017624735.1 Clostridia bacterium | reverse complement strand
GCTCCCCTGAAAGGGGAGCTGGATTGCCGAAGGCAAGACTGAGGGGTTTATTTGCACATTATTATAACCCCTCTGTCACTTCGTGACATCTCCCCTTTCAGGGGAGACAAGAAATCAGATGACCCCGACAAATTCAAATTTGTCTTATCCGTTGTTGATTACTTTTCCCACAATTTCCACATTACCGATTTCGTTGTTTACATACTCACCGTTTTGGTAATAAGGCTGTGAATTGATAGTCACAACAGCATTGGTTGGCACATATAAAACAGCATTCATATCTTGTGGGAGAGTAAGGTTGATAGTATAGTTTTCGTCAACCTTTTCATAATTTAGAGTGATTAACCCTTTTACGCTTGGAACAGTACAGTTCATATTGTCGGACAAAGTGTATTGAGGGTCAATTTTAACCTTTTCATAGCCTGCAGAAAGGGGAGTGATACCTGCAAAATGCTTACTCATTATAACAAGAGGTCCGCCACTCCAAGCGTGATTTTTAGTGCCACGCCAAGCATCCCAGAATTCCCAGAGAGTTGAGTAATCTGCACTCACCATACCCTCATATCTGTCCTTAATTCTGTCTCTTGCAAGTTCATATTCACCCATTTTGCAAAGGGCTTCAAGAACATAGTATTCCATATAAGGACTTGAATTTTTAGTTGTTGTCAGTACGTTTTTAATAGTATCATACTGCTCTTTTGTTGCAAGTCCTGACAAGACAGCAAGAGCATTGGCTCTGTCATCGGGATTTTTCGCATCTTCACTTTTGAAGCCTTCTTCTGTCCAAAGAGTTTTATATCCCTTTGAGATAGTTTCTTTTCTTTCGGTAATAAATGAGATGTCCTCGTTTTTTCCTAAAATCCTTGCCATTTCTTCTGTGACAGAAAGAGCATAATAAACCCAAGCATTTTCAATGGCTGTCATATCTGCCTTATCGCCCCAGTCGGGCCAATCCCAAGAGCCTTCACGATGAACTACAAGATTATTTTCACCGATTTCCCAAAGTTTTAGGTAATCAATGGATGCGTTATAAACCTTTTCGATAAAAGCCTTGTCGCCTGTGTATTCATAGTAGGTCATAAAACCTACTATTCCTGCAAGTTGCTGAACGGGAAGTTCAAAATAGTCACCACTTATAGGTACAACGGTTTGAAGCACTTTTGTATCGTCAATGTGAGAAAGCATTGTCTGAACACCCTTTTGATACAGCAAGTAGGAGTTGCTGTCCATGGAGTACATTGTCATAATCATTTCACTTGTGACATCGCCCCACCATTGGGCTCTTTCTCTGTCGGGACAATCCATAAAATTGTCACGCATGGTAACATAGAGAGTACGCAGGGATTTTTGCCACAAAGAATTCAAGAATTCATCATCACAAGTAAAGTCACCACAGAAAGATGAGTCATATCCTGTTTCTCGGTATTTGAGAGAAACAACAGTAACTCCGTGTGGTATGTCATAAGTAATATGTTCTCCGTTAACCCAACCTAAAGCCTCAAACTCCTGCTCGCCCTCTTTAGTGATATAGGTAGTTGAAACCGCACCGATTAAAGTGTTTTCAGTTGTTATGCGAATCTTCTTGCCTTTAGGTGCTATGATTTTAAGATATGGGGTAATTTGTGCGTTATATGGAATATCTACGGTGATTTTTTCACCAAAAAGATTTTTTACAGTATAGTTTTCGTAAATACTTGAATTCTCATAATCTTTAAGACCGTAATCCTTTAACATAGGTATTCCTCTCGGATAAAGTTTGCCGTAAGCACCCTCGCCACCGACAGCATATTCGGTAGCATTTTCCCAAGAAGAAAAATCAAAAGTTGCATTGAGCCAATCACCAATATCTTTCCTTGCATCGTAATAAATACTGTGTTCGGCAAGTCTGTAATTAGGCTTATAAAGAATACTGTCACCATAAGCACTGTGTTTTTTTACTTTCCAACTATTGTCGGAAATTATGGTGATATCATCATTTATGGCTTCAAAAAGGAATCCGCCCTGACCGCTACTGTTATAGGAATAGCTTGTTTCATCATCCCAAAACCACACCAAAGCGCAAATTAAGTTTTCACCCTCTTGAAGATAGGGTGCAATATCTACACTGTCATAATATCCGCTGTTTTCGTCGGGACCTCGTTTTACATTTCCCTCAAAAACAACATTTTCTCCGTTTATGTAAAGCCAATATTTTGAGTCGGCTGAGATGTGAGCAATAAGTTCTTCGGGAACATTATCAAGACTAGCCTTTTTATTAAAGCACATCCAGACATTTTTTTCTGTTAAGTTCTCCTTATCCCAAATCCATTTAGCTGACCAATCGGTTTTCTCATTTGTAGAAATCACTTGGTATTCGGGAATACTGTCGGGAATCTTGTAATCATTTGTATATGGCATTGTCGTTTCCTCCAATATAACAAGTGGTGAAAAATATGAAAAAACAAGAATTGCCACTATTAAAATACAAGAAATAATTATCTGTAAAATCTTCATAATAACCTCCCTGAAATGAACTCTTGTTTGATAAATTGGGGTTTGTAGAATTGTTTAATTGAGTTATTCTCGGCTCCCCTGAAAGGGGAGCTGGATTGCCGAAGGCAAGACTGAGGGGTTTGTTCGTTTTACACCTTACTAACTGAGGCTTTTTTCGTAACCCCTCTGTCACTCCGTGACATCTCCCCTTTCAGGGGAGACAAGAAACTAAAAGAACTCGACAAATT
>JAGAMK010000063.1 GCA_017624735.1 Clostridia bacterium | reverse complement strand
TTAGCCTTCTGATAGGCTCTTGCCATTTCATAGGTTATCGGAAAATCCCATTGTATAGCGATTTTCTGATTAATCCCTATTACTAATAGCTGCCTGAGCTGCTGCAAGACGAGCAATTGGAACACGGAATGGTGAGCAAGATACATAGTCAAGACCAATCTTGTGGCAGAATTCAACTGAAACAGGGTCGCCACCGTGTTCACCACAGATACCGTAGTGGAGGTTCTTGCCACTTGCCTTACCCTTAGCAACTGCCATTTCCATAAGAGCGCCTACGCCGTTCTGGTCAAGCTTTGCAAATGGGTCGTTTTCGAAAATCTTGCTATCATAGTAAGCTGTAAGGAACTTACCAGCGTCGTCACGGCTGAAGCCATAAGTCATCTGTGTAAGGTCGTTTGTACCGAAGCAGAAGAAGTCAGCTTCTTTAGCGATTTCGTCAGCTGTGATACATGCTCTTGGGATTTCAATCATTGTACCAACTTCGTAAGCAAGTTCTACGCCTGCTGCTGCGATTTCAGCATCTGCTGTTTCAACAACAACCTTCTTAACGAACTTAAGTTCTTTAACGTCGCCTACAAGAGGAATCATAATTTCTGGAACAAGATTCCAATCTGCATGAGCTTTCTTAACGTTGATTGCTGCACGGATAACAGCCTTTGTCTGCATTGCTGCGATTTCAGGATATGTTACTGCAAGACGGCAACCACGGTGACCCATCATTGGGTTGAACTCATGGAGAGATGCGATGATATCCTTGATATCCTGAACTGATTTGCCCTGTGCATCAGCAAGGAGCTTGATGTCAGCTTCTTCTGTAGGAACAAATTCATGAAGAGGTGGGTCAAGGAAACGAATTGTAACTGGGTTACCTTCAAGAGCTTCGTAAAGCTTCTCAAAGTCGCCCTGCTGATAAGGAAGAATCTTATCAAGAGCAGCTTCTCTTTCAGCAACTGTGTCAGCACAAATCATTTCACGGAATGCTGCGATTCTGTCTTCTTCGAAGAACATATGCTCTGTACGGCAAAGACCGATACCTTCTGCACCGAGTTCACGAGCTTTCTTAGCATCTGTTGGTGTGTCAGCATTTGTACGAACTTTAAGTGTTCTGTATTTGTCAGCCCAAGCCATGATTCTGCCGAATTCACCAGCGATTTCAGCGTCAACTGTTGGGATGATACCATCATAGATATTACCTGTTGAACCGTCGATTGAGATATAGTCGCCTTCAACATATGTCTTACCAGCGAGTTCAAACTTCTTGTTTTCTTCATCCATCTTGATTTCGCCGCAACCAGATACACAGCATGTACCCATACCACGAGCAACAACAGCTGCGTGAGATGTCATGCCGCCACGAACTGTAAGGATACCCTGAGCAGCCTTCATACCTGTGATGTCTTCTGGAGATGTTTCAAGACGAACAAGAACAACTTTTTCGCCTCTTTCGTTCCATTCAACAGCATCTTCAGCTGTGAATACAACTTTACCGCAAGCAGCACCTGGAGAAGCACCGAGACCCTTACCAGCTGGAACTGCAGTCTTAAGAACTTTAGCATCGAACTGTGGGTGGAGAAGTGTGTCGAGGTTTCTTGGGTCAATCATAGCAACTGCTTTCTTCTCGTCAATCATACCTTCGTCAACGAGGTCGCAAGCAATCTTAAGAGCAGCCTTAGCTGTTCTCTTACCGTTTCTTGTCTGGAGCATATAGAGTTTACCAGCTTCAACTGTAAATTCCATATCCTGCATATCTCTGTAGTGGTCTTCAAGGATTGCACATACTTTTGTGAATTCAGCATAAGCTTCTGGGAACTTTTCAGCCATCTGTGCGATTGGCATTGGAGTTCTAACACCAGCAACAACGTCTTCACCCTGTGCGTTTACAAGGAATTCACCCATAAGGCCTTTTTCACCAGTAGCTGGGTCACGAGTAAATGCAACACCAGTACCGCAATCGTCACCCATGTTACCGAAAGCCATAGCCTGAACGTTAACAGCTGTACCCCATGAATAAGGGATATCGTTGTCACGACGGTAAACGTTTGCACGAGGGTTGTCCCATGAACGGAAAACTGCTTCAACAGCACCCATAAGCTGTTCTCTTGGGTCTGATGGGAAGTCTTTACCAATCTTTGCTTTGTATTCAGCTTTGAACTGAGCTGCAAGTTCTTTAAGGTCATCAGCTGTAAGCTCAACGTCCTGAGTAACGCTTCTGTCCTCTTTCATTTCGTCGATAAGTTCTTCAAAATACTTCTTACCAACTTCCATAACAACGTCAGAATACATCTGAATAAATCTTCTGTAGCAGTCATATGCCCAACGAGCATTACCTGACTTAGCTGCCATAACTTCAACAACTTCTTCGTTAAGACCAAGGTTGAGGATTGTGTCCATCATACCTGGCATTGAAGCACGAGCACCTGAACGAACAGAAACGAGGAGTGGGTTGTTTGTATCACCGAATTTTTTACCAGTGATTTCTTCCATCTTGTCGATGTACTCCATGATTTCTGCCTGAATGTCATCATTGATTTTTCTGCCATCCTCATAGTACTGTGTACAAGCTTCTGTTGTAACTGTGAAACCCTGAGGAACTGGGAGACCGAGACTTGTCATCTCTGCAAGGTTAGCGCCTTTACCACCGAGGAGTTCACGCATTGTAGCGTTACCCTCTTTGAAAAGGTAAACAAACTTTTTGCTCATTTTTATACCTCCAAAAAAATATTAACATAGTAATGTAAACGCATCATAACGCATTGACACATTTAACCTTATAAATTGTAACAAAAAACATTTTATTTTTCAATAGTTTTACACCAAATTTTTACACTTATTACAAAATGTTGGTTTATCAACAAAAATAGTCTTTTTTCGTAATAGACTTTTGGCATTTTTTATGCTATATTTATGGTTGGTGATAGTTTTGGAACTTTTAAATTATGAAATACTCAACGCAAGTGGCGAAGCCAGTAAGAACACAATGCCTATGTTTGTTTACGACACATACCCATGCTTTATAGACTTAGCATTTCCGAAAAGCATGAGTGTGCATGATGTTATTGTGGTTTTCCCTGAAGGTGTTGACGTTAATTATACAGTTTTCTCAAGCCTTGACGGTGTTAATTTTTATAAAAAAGGTAAAACTCCAAAAATCGCAAGATATCTTCGTGTTTTCATAAAATATTACAGTAGTGAAAAGGTAACAATCAATAACATTGAAGTTTTAGGTGAGGATTGTAATTTTCCATCTAAAAAGGTTGTTTTTCACGAGCCTGAAATATTTGAAAAATCAGAATTTGCAAAGGAAATTACAGACGACGAAATCATCCAAGATGTGAATGGAATTATCGGCAGAACAATTGGTGAAGATTACGTAGAGCAATTTGAGTTACGCCTTGATAGAAGGCTGAAAAATGAATATTTTTCTATTGCAAGCCTTCGTGGTAAAATTGTTCTTACATCCAACAGTGGTATAGGTCTTGCGTCTGCATTTAATTGCTATCTTAAAGAAGTTTGCAATTGTCATATTTCAAGATTCGGCAATCAGGTTAAACTTCCAAAGACATTACCTGTTGTAAATGGAAAAATTGACCGTACAACTACTTTCAAGTACAGATATGCATATAACTATTGTACACATTCATATTCAATGGCATTCTGGACACGTGAGCAATGGCAAAAAGAAATTGACTATCTTGCTATGAATGGTGTCAATCTCGTACTTGACATTCTTGGTATGGAAGAGGTATATAGACGCTTCTTAACGAAGTTAGGATACCGTCACCGTGAAATCAAGAATTTCCTTGTTGGTCCCTCTTACTACGCTTGGTTTTACATGAGTAATATCTGCAATATTGGTGGACCTATTCACGATGATTTCTTCTTTGAAAAATGCTATATGGCACGTGAAAATCATCGAAGAATGCAAGTTCTCGGAATGAATGTTGTGTTACAGGCTTATACAGGTATGGTGCCACGTGACATCAAGAAAAAGGACAAGGATGTAGAAGTCATTGAACAAGGCAAATGGAAAGGAATTGAGCGTCCGTTAATCATTTGTCCCGATAGTGTTAAATACGTTAAATATGCTCAACTTTTCTACGAATGTCAAAAAGAGGTTTTTGGTGACATTACCCATTTTTACGCAGGTGATGTTTGTCACGAAGGCGGAAAACTCAATAAAAACACTGCCAAAGACAGTTACAAAAATGTTATGGAAAGCATGCTGTCTTTTGACAAAGATGCTATGTGGGTCCTTCAATGCTGGTCACTTAACCCTAACAAGCTTTTCACAAAATCCGTTAAGCCTTACCGTGACAATCACATTCTCATGCTTGATTTAAACACAGATAAAATCAATCACAATGCGAACAAATTCAGTCGTCTTGCAAAATACGGAAATGTGCTTTGTGGATTACTCAACAACTTCGGTGGCAGGCATGGAATTTACGGAAATGTCAATGAAATTCCAAAGATGGTGAAAACCGCTTCGGAAAGGCCTAATTTCAAGGGTATAGCCCTAACATCTGAAAGCACAAATGTTAACCCTATTGTTACTGATGTTTTATTCTCAACTGTTTGGGAAAGTATTGAAGATGTTAATGAGTGGGCAAGAAAATATGCAAGAAGAAGATATGGCAAGGAAAATGAATATATCGACGAAAGCATAAAGATTCTTTTAAAAACTGCCTATGGTAGTGATAACGGACCTTTGAGTTTTGGCGCAACTGAAACCATGGGTTGTCGCCGTCCACTTGACCCGGAAACAAAAATGTTTACTGCCCGTGGTACAGTCAGAATTCCTTATTCAAAAGATGATTTTGACGAAGCTGTCAAACTATTCCTAAAGGATTTTGATAAATTTAAAGATAACGAGTGCTACATTTATGATGCTGTTGATTTATTAAGACAATCAATTTCAAACAAAATGACTTCTCTTGTAAAAAAGACAGTTTCTGCGTATAAGAGCAAGGATTACCTTGTTTGTGTTGAATATGGTGATAAACTTTTATCACTTCTTGACACACTTGACAGAATATTGCTCAACAGCAAGGATTTTACTTTCGCTTCATATATTGAGCCAGTTAAAGAATATACAGACAAGCTTGACGACTTCACAAAAGAACTATATATGATAAATGCAAAAGCACTTATTACCACTTGGTATTGCCGCCTGCTTTCAGATGACGGTAATCTTCACGATTATGCTCATCGTCAACTAGGAGACCTTGTAAACTCATTCCACAGAATGCGTTGGGAAAAGTTTATGGAACAGGTTAAAGTCGAAATGGATGGTGGAAAACCACAAGAAATTGACTGGTTCAAAGTTGAGTGGGACTGGGTGCTTGGTGAAACAAAATACACTAAAAAAGTTCGTGAGGACAGTTTAAAGGCACTTGGAAAACAGATAATAGAGAAATAAAATTAAGAGTACGGAATTTAAAACTCCGTACTCTTTTTTTGCTACAAATTGGAGATTGTCTATTTCTTTTGGGTTGTTTTTCGGCTCCCTCTGACGAGGGAGCTGTCGAACGAAATGAGACTGAGGGGTAGTTAGTTTATCTGTTCACTCTCTCCCTCCGTCATTTTCTTGCGAAAATGCCACCTAAGTCTCGCCTGCCAGCTCGGTCGGTGCTTCTGCTTCGCAGAGGTGTCCACCGGACACCCGCACCTCGTCAGAGGGAGGCATTACAATTGCAACGCAGTTCCGACACTTTTCACTTTGCGTTTTGCACTTTGCATTCATCCCGACAAATTCAAATT
>JAGAMK010000062.1 GCA_017624735.1 Clostridia bacterium | reverse complement strand
TTTAACAACTAAACCAATACAGCAGCTGCCAAGCATAGCTTGAAAAATAGTAAAGCTGAATGGATAGAAATAAAGTCGATAAGAAAGTAATCCATAACAAAATTTGATAATATATAATAAATTATCCATTGAATCACCTCAGAACAAATTGCTAACAAACTGCCAAATAAGGCGTAGCAAAAATATAGTAAAAATTCCACCAATGAAAAAAAGAATAAAATCAGCAGAATCAAGATTAATTCTATCAAAAACAAAATTAAAAAGAACATTACCAAAACCTGTAAAATTGTCTATAGTTTTTGCAAAAAAATTTAGAAAAAGGTCTGTAATAAAGCTAAAAAGAATATCAATTAGTTCTGATAGTATTTCTGGAAGTTCAGCGCCACCAGTTTCAATAATATCATGAATGAAGTCCGTCACGACTTAAACACCACCTTAAGAAGTACAACAGCCATAATACCAACAAAACCAATTAAGAATACATTTTTTATTCCAACAGGGAAATAATTGAAAATAAAAGAAAGGAATTGAAAATAATTGGTAAAACTGGATGCAAAGGAAGTAAACGTTCCGTCAGAAGAACCACCTGATTCTTTATCACCAACAAGACCAGGATAAGCTTTATCAAAATCAATATCGTGATTGAATTTATCATTGTACCAAGAATCAGGATCATTGTAAACATCTTTACCCTCATAATCAATGTTACCGTCAGAATCTTCTTTAGCATAATAACTGTTCTCATATGCACTATAATCATCTTTTCCCTGATAAGGAAGAACACCATTATTAGTGTTATTTCGGTCATACTTAACATCAGAATACTGTTTCATGATAAAATCGGAACGAAAAACAATTTCCTGTTGATAAACCTGAAAAAGGTCAGGATAAATATCTTCATAAGAAGGAACTATAATTTCAGAAGCATATTTATAATCATTACGAGTTGCAGTAACAACAACGGTATATTCAACACCTTCTGATAAAGGTAATTGATTATAATCAAAAAGTATAGTATCTGTCCTACCTGACCAGAGAAGATGAGATGCAGTCGCTTTATTCTGCTTTTCAACTGAATTAAAATATGCAGCACTATTATCTAAAGAATTTCCATAAACCCAATCTTTAGTAAAATATCTAAAAACAGGATAAACACCAGGAGCAGTACCACCAATTTCAGGATAATCTTCTTTACGATAAATTGACATAGAATATTGAATATCAAATTTAGAATTGTTACGAATAATCATATTTAAACTATTCTTAAGAGCTGTGGATCCGTCATCCAGAGTGACGGAACGATCAACAACACCAGACAAATCAGGATTAAAAATAACAGATACATCTAATTTCGAACCATCTAAATCAAGAGAATTAGTATCTAAATACCAGGTATAAAAATTAGGTTCGGTAACAATGTCAGATAATTCATATGGCGTATTACCAGTCGAAGCAACAGCGGATTTATGCTCAAAAAAGCCATTTGCAGGGGTAAAATACCAAAAATGTCTGTTAGAAGTACCATCAATACCACCACGACCTTCAAAAATCCAGCCTGCAGCGTATGTCTTATTATACTTATAATAACGAACAAAACATTGTAAACCAGAAGAACAAGTATAACTATCACCATTAGTTATTAATTCAACGTCAGTTAAATTAATATAAATAATAGTAAAATTCAGATAATCAATTTCACCATTTAAATATTGATCTGTTTCTGTAATATCGCTAACAACTTGATAATAATAATTATCAAATACATTGTTATGTGAAAAATTACTTGAAAAATCAACACTATTAAAAGCACCTTTTGCAAGAATGTGGGGAATCTTTTCTTGTGGATCAAGGAAAAGATAACTGTAGTCAATGCTGTCAGCTGCATAAACGAATTGACCATAACAAAAGCAATTGAGCAACATAACAATCAATGTAGGAATCAAGAAAATATATTTTTTAATTTTTTTAGACATAAATAAAACCTCCTGCCTATAAATAGACAGGAGGAAAGGCAATCAGCAAAATTGGCAAGCTTGCCTCCTGCCTTATTAGCTTTAGCGTGTGTGTATAATTTTGCGGAAAAGACCGATACCGCCAGCAGACAGAGAAAGACCAACAAAGGCGGATGCTACAGGATTAGCCATGATAAGACCAGAAGCTGAATTGAAAATAGAACTTACATTTTCAAGTAAACCGGTAATTGTCCAACCTGCATTCTCCATAAATAGAAAACCTCCTTTCCAAGAGAATTGGTGTGTATGAGCATAGCTTACACCGCTAAGGCGGATGTAAGTGTTTGTATGCCGTTATCATTTTTTCGGCTCCTGAATAACTTTGAAGCCAACAATCACATACTGACCTTTAACAAGGTCAAGAACAAAATCAATATTACTGCCGATAATGTTCTTAAGCTTATAAAGAAACTCGGCAACAATTTTATCATCAGATAATTTAAAATTAGTAATTCCCAAAGAAGAAGCAACATAAACTGCTTTTACTTTAATATCAGCAACTTTACAGCCGTATTCATCAGAATTCAAATTTTCATCAGTAAAAATACGGAAATAAATATTTCCCCAAGGAATAACCTCTCCAGTTTTTTCATTAGTTAATTCTCCATGCTGAAATTCAAAACCTACAAATTTTTTCATTTTTTTAACTCCTCTCCCCTATCGGCAATGGGTTAGCCGTTAATCCTTATCGGCAATGGGTATGCCGTTCTTGGTGGTGTCTCTGGAACTGTTCCGGAGCAGTTCCAGAGATATTTGTGCAGAGTTCTAACGGACTCTCTTGGCTCGGCTGATGACAACACTCAGCGAATGGTATGTAAGAAAAAGTAATATTTTGTCTTACAAATAAAGTATAGCACGTAAGACAATGAAAGTCAACACAATTTGACAAAAATGCAGAATTTCGGTATAATTAAACAAAAAAGGAGTGATAAAAATGGACAATTTGCAATACAAAGAATCACAACAAAAGACAATCAGAATGGAAAAAGACTTAATTGATAAAATAGAAGAATTAAGACAGGGAACAGAACGTGATTTCAGCAAACAAGTAAAATATATGCTGAGAAAATACATAGAGATAACTGAAAAAATAAAAGATTGAGGTTTTGAAAATGGATTACGAGAATTATGATGAAGAAAGATACCAAGCAGAGCTTGATTTACTTATAGCTCAAAAAGAAGAACTGGAAGCCAGAGAAACACTACTGCTAAATCTTAACACTCTCTTATACATAATTGTAGCTGTTATTGTCATAATAGCGGTTATAATTGTCATAGTGGGAATAAAATTGATAGGCTTCCTGAGCTGAGCTCAGCTAAGAAATGCAACATGGAAACTTGACCACCAACACACAACAACAAGAAGGCCAAAAATTGTCCGTCAGGCAGGGGCAACATTTAGGCAGATAGTTAATGAAAAAGGGTAATATTCGTTGCCTAAACGTTTCCCCCCAAAGGGCCCCCCCTTTCAAACCGGACTGAAAAATATTTTTCTTAACGTTCGCCCAATTTTTG
>JAGAMK010000061.1 GCA_017624735.1 Clostridia bacterium | reverse complement strand
ATATGTAAGACCGTTAATTCTCTCTTCATTGAGATAAATTCTCTTGTTTTTAACGATTTCGTGTCTGTCACCAATGAAGTAGAAATCACCGTCAACCTCAACAAGTTGGTATGCCTTTAATTTGGTATTATTCTTGTAAACGTTATTACCAACAACACCATTTAAAATAATCATCTTACCATTTTCGTCAAAGTCGTAAGACCCAACTGCAATTGGTGTTCCATCTGCATATGTAAGACCGTTGATTTTTTCTTCACTGAGATAAACTTTTCTTCCTTTGATAATTTCGTGTCTGTCGCCAATGAAGTAGAAGTCACCGTCAACCTCAACAAGCTGATATGCCTTTTGCTGAACATTGTTTTTGTAAACATAGTTACCAACAATGCCTTCACGCATTATCATTTTACCATTCTCATCAAATTCGTAAGCACCTGCTAAAATTGGTGTGCCATCTGCATAAGTAAGACCATTGATTCTTGCATCAGTAAGATTAACCTTCTGGTTCTTGACAATTTCGTGTCTGTCACCAATGAAGTAGAACTCACCATCAACCTCAACGAGCTGATATGCCTTTAATTTGGTATTATTCTTATAAATATTCTTTCCGACTACACCATTTAAGATTATCATTTTACCGTCTTCATCAAAATTATAAGAACCAGGTAAAATTGGTGAACCATCCGCATAAGTAAGACCATTGATTCTTACTTCGGTGAGTGAAACCTTCTTGTCTTTAACAATTTCATGTCTGTCACCGATGAAATAGAAATCACCGTCAAATTCTACAAGCTGATATGCCTTTTGCATTACATCTTCTTTGTAGAAATGATTATCTTTTATGCCTGTGAATGGTTTGCTGTAGTTATAATGAATTGTTGCGTTTGCCAAGAAGCTATCCATACCAAAGAGGAAGTAAATGTTTTGCCAATCTGCTTCTGAGCCGTTGTAATATACATCCTTAAGCTTCTTGCAAAGATAGAATGCATCGTGACCAACTTTTTCTACACCACTGCCCATTGTTACAGTTTCAAGTGCACCGCAATACATAAACGCACTGTCACCAATTCTTGTTACACTGTCAGGGATTATTATGCTTGTAAGACTTTCGCAATAGAAAAATGCTTGTTCACCTATAGTTTCAACACTATCGCCCAATACTACAGTTTTAAGATTTTCGCAAGAATTAAACGCATTTAAACCAATTTCAGTTACATCATTACCTATTGTTACACTTTCAAGGTTTTTACACGCTGTAAATGCAGACTCACCAATTGATGTTACGCCATCACTGATTACAACCTTTTTGATGCTTGGTTTATAATCCTGCCACGGAGCAGTGTTACCTTGGTAATCATACATATCACCTGTACCGGAAATAGTCAAGGTGTCGGTTGACTCATTAAATGTCCATGTAAGATTATCACCGCAGACACCTGTTGCTATGTAAATATAATTTCCACATACATCACAATACACATCATTATCACTGTCTGTATGACCTGTTTTGTAAACGTAATCGTCAACATAAGTGTCGCCACAAGCACAAGTGTATGTTGTGTAGCCTCCCTCCATACAAGTTGGTGGAGTTACAACTGCATCAAAGCTATGGTCATGTACTTCTTTACTGTTATAATGAATTCTTGCATTAATTAATTCTTTATTGTTGCTGTCAATTTTAATTTCATTCCATTGACTTTCTGTGCCTTGATAATGAACATCTGTAATACCCGTGCAATCGCCAAATGCACAATATCCGATTTCTTCTATACTATCTGGCAATACGATAGATTTAATTGAAGTGGAATTGTAGAAAGCATATTTGCCAATTACTGTCAGACCTTCGGGGAATATAATTTCAGTGAGAGATTTACACCAATAGAATGCATAAGCACCAATCTTTTTGACATCACTACCAAATGTTACAGTTTGAAGTTTGCTGCCGCAAGCATGAAATGCATTTTCACTGATACTTGTTATGCCATCACCAATGACAATATGCTCAATTTCAAGTGCCCAATCTTCCCATGGAGAATAGACATGTTCGTCCCATTCCATTTCAAACTCGCACATATCCCCTGTGCCTGTAAGAATTAAGGTTGAGCCGTCAAAAGTATATGTAATGTTATTACCACAATAGCCTGAATACTCTATAAAATGCATTGTTGCGTATTGGAATATGTAAGTACCAAATTGACCCACAGAAATGTTATTCCACATTTCTTCTGTACCTAAGTAATAAACATCCTCAATTGTAAAACTAAAACCAGTATAGAAAAATGCCATATCCCCTATTGTTGTAACACTACTTGGAATGGTAATACTTTTAAAATTATCACAATCCCTGAAAGCACCTGCTCCGATTGTTGTTACAGTATTAGGTATTGTTATATTTACAAAACCGCACTCATAAAATGCACTTTCTCCAATTGTTGTTACGCCTTCTTTAATGACGATATTCTCAATTACAGGAATATATTCATACCATGGATATTTGTTATATTCAACGCTTTCCATAGGACCAGTGCCATAAATTGTAAGAGTAAATGTTGTGGCATCAAAATTCCAACTGAGGTTATCACCATGTGTACCGGAAGCTGTTACACCACTGTAATCATTGAAAATTATTCTGTCATAATTTGTTAAATGACCGTCAATCTTATCCCAATCTTCCCTTGTGCCATTATATTTAACGTAGAAGTCCTCACAGCCCTCAAAAGCATCGTCAACAATTCGTTCAAGAGTTGAAGGGAGGTTTACCATCTTAAGGCCGGTAAAGCGATAGAAATTTTGGGCATTAATACCTTTGATACCTTCATGAATAACAACATTTTGAATTTTTGAATAATAATAAACAGCCCAAGGGCGTTCATCTGATTCATTAGATGCTCTTACAATAGGGTCATAATATTTCATATAACCCTTACCATAGAATTCCATAGTCAAAGTTGCTTCATTATAAACCCAGATAATTGAACCACCTGCATCCCCTGCTCTTGCTGTTTCACTAATTATAGGAACAACTACAGGTTCAACGAATGTTTCGCCACATGTTGTACATTTTTTACCTCTTGTATATCCTACACTTGAAGATGTTGGAAGAATTACAGGAATTTCTTCCTCACTATGACCAAGGGCATCATAATTCACTGTGTACTCGTATCCACATTCACATACAAATTTTGTATAACCTGATTCTGTACAAGTTGGTTCTATTGTTGTGATAGTGTTTTTATGATTATTATGACCTGAAAGAATGTCTCCACCTGCACCATCATAACGGTTGGTTGCTTTAAGGAGTGGGTCGTTACCTGTACCGATTGAAATAGTTTTCCACTGCTCTTCAGTACCTGTATAATAAACATCTGTAAGAGAAGTACATCCGTTAAATGCATTGTTGCTAATTGTTGTTACATTTTTACCGATTGTAATGCTCTTGAGATTAGAACAATTCTCAAAGGCTGATGTATATATATAATATACACTGTCAGGAACTGTTACATGAGTAAGAGAAGAACAACCCTTGAACAATTCATCTTCGATGGTTGATATATTCTTACTTAATGTTACATCTATGAGCTTACTACAATTAGTAAACACATTTAAACTAAGTGAAGTTACACTATCAGGAATTACTACACTTCTTAAACTTGTACAGTTCTTAAATACATTAGAACCAATTGCTGTTACACTATCAGGAATTGACACATACATAAGGGATGAACAAGAATCAAATGTATAGTTATCAATTTTTGTTATACCATCATTTATAACAACTGATTTAATATCGTCTTCATACCTTTCCCATGGCTTATTTTGGACAGATTTATATCTTTCCATAGCACCTATGCCGGAAATAATCAAAGCACCTGTTTCTGTATTATAAGTCCAAGTTGCATTGGCTCCACAAGTACCTGAAACGATTACAGAACTATCCTCTGTTGTGCCAAGAGCAGGAATAATTTCTTGTTCTAAAAGAATCGCACCACAGCCTGAACATGCTATACCTGCAGTAAGACCAGGTTTTGTTTCTGTTGGAGCAAATTCAGGTGTTATAACCTGAGTATGCGTTGTGCCGACAGTTTCAGTATATGTGTCACCACAAATTGAGCATTTGTATGTCTTAACGCATCCTGTTGATGTGTTAACTACTAACTGATAATCGTGTTCTTTTACTTTATCAACTGATTCTGTATATGTATCTCCACAGATTGTACAAGTAAATGTTTTAACACCCTCAGTTGTACAAGTAGGGTCTGTTGTTACTACACCGTCGTCGTAGCTGTGACCTGTTTTTGGAACTGCTTCTGTGTATGTATCTCCACAAGCTGTACAAGTGAATGTCTTAACACCATCAGCGTCACAAGTTGGTTTTGTTGTTACTACACCGTTATCATAGCTATGTTCTGTTGCTTTTACATAATCACCATTATATGTGTGACCACATTCGCAAGAATATGTTGTGTAGCCATCTTCATCGCAGAATTCTGCTACATATTCGCCTGTTTTAGCATAGTTATGTCTATGTACTGTGCTTTCACAATGAATGTTTGCTGCTAACAATGGTTCATTGTAAGCATTAGGATGAAGCTTTAAAATATCTTCTTCAGTTCCTGTATAATAAACATCCTGAAGGTTGACACAATCGCCAAAAACACCATAACCAACACCTGTTATGCTAACAGGAAAAGTAATGCTTTTAAGATTTACGCAACCTGCGAAATTCTCACCGCGAAGGCTTGTAACACCCTCCGGAATTACAATATCTGTAAGACTTGTGCAATGGGCAAATGTATCAAGTCCTATATCTGTCAAGCCATCACAAAGCGTTACATTTGCAAGTCTGTCACAGTGTGCGAATACATAATCGCCAAATTCTGTTACAGTACCCGGAATTACAACTGTATCAAGGTAATCGCAGTTGGAAAAAGCACCGTCACCGATTTTTGTAACACCTTCGTGTAAAACAATCTTTGTAATGCTATCACACTCACCGAATGCATACGCTCCAATAACTGTTACACTTTCAGGAATTGTAACACTCTTGAGATTTACAAACAATTCGAATGCACTGCTTCCAATTGATGTAACTCCATCTTCAATAACTACATTTGTAATTTCAGATTTGAGGTCAAACCATTCAGAATCATCGTATGGATAATCATACATGGCTCCTTCGCCTGAAATTGTTAATGTACCTGTGGCCTCATCGTAAGACCATGTTAAGTTATCACCACAAACACCTGAATATGGGTCAGGTGCAGCACTTGCAGTAATAGGTACGATGGAAATAACCATCATAATTGCCAAGATAACTGATAAAATTTTCTGTATTCTTCGCATAAAACCCTCTCCTATTTTTTATAATTTGATATTATCATAATCAACTATAATTTTCAAGAAATAATATAATTTTTGTATTAATCGCCGATAATGTTATTGACTTATATTCAACTTCCCTCCTATTTTTTAATAAAGTATATTTCGCCTAATTTAATAATACACATTTTAGATGTATATGTCAATACACATTTTAGATGTACGATAAAATTGTTTTGGTGATAAAAATGTATTATAAACGAATTCGTGAACTCCGAGAAGACAACGACATTTTGCAAAAAGATGTTGCAAAACTCCTTAACACAACTCAACAACATTACAGCAGAATTGAAAAAGGTACAACAGAAATTACTGCTGACAGAATAATTGCTCTTGCAAAATTTTATAATGTTACATCGGATTATATCTTAGGTTTAAGTGATGAAAAGGAACGGTAAATACCTGCCGTTCTTTTTTATTTTATTCTAATATATTTATATATCTTACTTAAACTCCAAATGCAAAATTGCAGATTTTTTCGTCAAAAAAAGAGATAAATATTAAAAATATACCTTGGCAAGTTTGTTTAAAATAATAAGGCCCATATAAACAAAAAAGTGCGTCAGCCGAAGCCAACGCACGAAAAATACATAGCTCCAACTGTCGCCAAACATAATTTTACAATCCAAGCAATGTGCGTGTATGCAAAACAGAGCATCTGTATTTTTACCGAAACAAAAATACACACACTTATCTTGGACAAAATACTATAAAATTATGTTTGGCAAATTTAGTTTACCATGCATTTAAATAAAAATCAATAATTATGTTGAGATTCTTCGCTACACTCAGAATGACAACATCTTATCATATTAATTATATTCTTATTTATATTATTATTTATTGGTTTCACATTATGAAAGGGTGTCTTTCACATTATGAAGGGGTGTCTTTCACATTATGAAAGGGTGTCTTTCACATTATGAAAGGGTTATATGATAAAAATACAGGCACAAAGTCCATTCATTAACCATTACGAATTGTTACATCTGCGTCGCAACTACTCGCCTGCAGGCTCAGACAGTGCTAATTCGGCATCCACCGGATGCCCGCACCCCTTAATTATTCATTATTCATTAAAAATAAGAGGACTGATTTCTCAGTCCTCATTTTTGTTATTATTCAGTTACAACTACGTCTGAAATTGTCTTTTTAAGCTCTGCTTCGGAATAGCACTTCATACCAGTACCAGATGGAAGAAGTTTACCGATAATAACATTCTCTTTAAGTCCCATAAGTGGGTCAATCTTACCCTTAATAGCTGCATCTGTAAGAACTCTTGTTGTTTCCTGGAATGATGCTGCTGACAAGAATGAGTCTGTTGCAAGAGAAGCCTTTGTGATACCGAGAAGAACAGGTGTGCATGTTGCCGGAACAAACAATTCACCGGTTTCTTCAGCACGAAGACGAGCTGTTTCATTTGCTTCTGCAAATTCACGTTTATCTGTTGTTGCACCCGGAAGAAGGTCTGTTGTACCTGCTTCAGCAACTTTAAGTTTTCTCATCATCTGACGAACAATAACTTCGATATGCTTATCGTTGATATCAACACCTTGGTTACGGTATGTTCTCTGAACTTCCTTGATAAGGTAATCATGAACAGCATCAACACCGTTGATAGCAAGGATATCATTAGGATTAGGTGAACCGTCTGTAAGAGCAGTACCCTTCTTAATGAAGATTGGGTTACCATTTTCGTCTGTTTCTGAGTTGAATCTCTTATGGAAGCCATAAGGAATCATATATGCACGTTCATCACCGTTTTCATGGTCAGTAATAACGATATGCTCGTTACCCTTGATTTCACGGAATGAAAGAACACCATCAATTTCTGAAAGGATTGCAAGAACTTTTGGTTTTCTTGCTTCGAACAATTCTTCAACACGAGGAAGACCCTGTGTGATATCCTGTCCTGTAGCAACACCACCGGTATGGAAAGTTCTCATAGTCAACTGTGTACCAGGTTCACCGATTGACTGAGCAGCGATAATACCAACTGCTTCACCAACTGTAACAGGAGTACCTGTTGCAAGGTTAGCACCGTAACACTTGATACATACACCGTGAGCTGAATCGCAAGTAAGAAGTGAACGAATCTTAATCTTACGGTCATCCGGATTTTCTCTTGCGTTAACCATATCAGCAACAACCTGAGCTTTATCTTCTGTAAGCATTTCATCTTTAGATGCAACAAGATTTCCGTCTGCATCGCAGAAGTCTTCAAGAAGATATCTGCCTGTAAGTCTTTCACTGAGTTTTTCAATCATTTCCTTGCCGTCTGTAATATCGTAAACTTCGATACCATCGTGGCAATGACAATCTTCTTCACGGATAATAACATCCTGTGAAACGTCAACAAGACGACGTGTAAGGTAACCAGAGTCAGCTGTACGAAGAGCTGTATCGGCAAGACCTTTACGAGCACCACGAGAAGAAATGAAGTATTCAAGAACATTAAGACCTTCACGGTAGTTAGCACGAATTGGAACTTCGATTGTTTTACCTGATGTATTAGCAATAAGACCACGCATACCAGCAAGCTGACGGAGCTGAGCCTTAGAACCACGGGCACCAGAGTCAACCATCATATAGATTGGGTTTGTTTCGCCAAGTCCTTCAAGGATACCTGATGAAACAGCATTTGTTGTATCTTCCCAAACCTTGATAACTGCTCTTGAACGCTCCTCTGCACTGTAAAGACCCATGTTGTAATAATCAGAAATAACATCAACCTGTGCTTCAGCACTTGCGAGTAAGTCTTTCTTTTCTTCAGGAATCTTTGCGTCGCAAACAGCAACTGTAATACCGCTTCGTGTTGAATATTTAAGACCCTGAGCCTTAATCTTATCAAGCATTTCAGCAGCAACTGTTACACCGTGAACTTTAATACATTTATCAATAATCTTTCCAAGACCGCCCTTCTTAACGAGGAAGTCAACTTCAAGTTTAAATGCATTTGCAGGGTCAGTTCTGTCAACAAATCCTAAATCCTGTGGAATTGGATTATTGAAAATAACACGACCAAGAGTTGTTTCGAGGAGAGTTGTTACCATCTCACCTTCAACTTCTTTAGTCATACGAATCTTAATTTTTGCGTGAAGGGTGATGTCCCCTTCATCATAAGCCATTGTTGCTTCATTAACATCACGGAACACTTTGCCTTCGCCTGGTTCGCCTTCCTTAACCATTGTAAGATAGTATGAACCAAGAATCATATCCTGTGTAGGAACTGCAACCGGTTTACCGTCTGATGGTTTAAGAAGGTTGTTAGCAGCAAGCATAAGAAGTCTTGCTTCAGCCTGTGCTTCTGCAGAAAGTGGTACGTGAACAGCCATCTGGTCACCGTCGAAGTCAGCATTGAAAGCTGTACAAACGAGTGGGTGAAGTTTAATAGCTCTACCTTCAACAAGTACAGGTTCAAATGCCTGAATACCAAGTCTGTGAAGTGTAGGAGCACGGTTAAGCATAACAGGATGGTCTTTGATAACTTTTTCGAGTGCATCCCAAACCTCTGTCTTTGCTCTTTCTACCATCTTCTTTGCAGATTTCATATTGTTTGAAACACCTGTTTCAACAAGGCTCTTCATAACAAATGGTTTAAAGAGTTCAAGTGCCATTTCCTTTGGAAGACCGCACTGGTAAAGTTTAAGTTCAGGACCAACAACGATAACTGAACGTCCGGAGTAGTCAACACGCTTACCAAGAAGGTTCTGACGGAAACGTCCTTGCTTACCTTTAAGCATATCTGAAAGTGATTTAAGTGCTCTGTTGTTAGGACCTGTAACAGGTCTGCCACGACGACCATTGTCGATAAGTGCGTCAACAGCTTCCTGAAGCATTCTCTTTTCATTACGAACGATAATTTCAGGAGCACTGAGTTCTAAGAGTCTCTTAAGACGGTTATTTCTGTTGATAACACGTCTGTAAAGGTCATTAAGGTCAGATGTTGCAAATCTACCACCGTCAAGCTGAACCATTGGACGGATATCCGGTGGAATAACAGGGATAACATCCATAATCATCCATTCAGGACGATTGCCTGACTGCTTGAAAGCTTCGGCAACCTCAAGACGCTTGAGAATTCTTGTTCTCTTCTGTCCTGTTGCATCCTTAAGCTCTTCACGAAGTTCTTTGCAAAGTTCATCAACATCGATTTCGCAAAGAAGCTCTTTAATTGCTTCCGCACCCATTGATGCTTTGAAATCGTCGTCGTATTTTTCTACATAATCAGCATACTCTTTTTCTGTGAGAATCTGATTTTTTTCAAGTTCTGTATCACCCGGGTCTGTAACGATGTATCTTGCAAAGTAAAGAACTTTTTCAAGGTCACGAGGAGATAAGTCAAGGATAAGTCCCATTCTTGATGGGATACCCTTGAAATACCAGATGTGAGATACAGGAGAAACGAGTTCAATATGACCCATTCTCTCACGACGTACCTCTTTCTTAGTAACCTCAACGCCACAACGTTCACAAACCTTACCCTTGTAACGGATTTTCTTATACTTACCACAATGACATTCAAGGTCCTTCTGAGGTCCAAAAATTCTTTCGCAGTAAAGTCCGTCTTTCTCGGGCTTGAGTGTACGGTAATTTATAGTTTCGGGCTTTTTAACCTCACCATATGACCATTCTCTTATCTGGTCGGGAGAGGCAAGACCGATTTTTATTGCTTCAAATGGTTTCTTTTCCATTAAATTTAGCCCTTCTTCCTTTATCTATTATAGATGAGTCAATCAATAATCTTCGTCGTCCATCATATCGTCTGAATCAAAGTCAAAACCAACTTCTTTATAGAAATCAGAATCATCATCTTCATCTAATTCACTTGCGTCTTCATTATCAAGAATGAAGCCGTTGTCATAAGTTGCGTCATTAACATTTTCAAACTCAACTTCAGATTCAGCAACAGGAACGAAATCGAATTCGTCGTTGTCGAAACCATTCTTAATGTCGATTTCTTCACCGTCTTCATCAAGAACACGAACATCAAGAGCAAGAGCCTGAAGTTCTTTGATGAGAACCTTGAATGACTCGGGAACACCGGGTTTCGGAATATTAAGGCCTTTAACGATAGCCTCATAAGTCTTTCTTCTACCTGTAAGGTCGTCTGACTTAACTGTAAGGATTTCTTGAAGAGTATAAGCTGCACCGTAAGCTTCAAGTGCCCAAACTTCCATTTCACCGAAACGCTGACCACCAAACTGTGCTTTACCGCCGAGTGGCTGCTGTGTAACGAGAGCATATGGACCGATTGAACGTGCGTGAATCTTATCATCAACAAGGTGGTGAAGTTTAAGATAGTACATAACACCAACTGTTACAGGATTATCAAACTTCTGACCTGTACGTCCGTCAGTAAGAATTGATTTACCATCTTCACGGTAACCTGCTTCTTTCAATGCTTCACGGATATCTGCTTCGTGAGCACCGTCAAATACAGGAGTTGCAATCTTCTGGCCAAGTTTTCTGTATGCAAAACCAAGATGCACTTCAAGAACCTGACCGATGTTCATACGAGAAGGAACGCCCAATGGGTTAAGAACGATATCAAGTGGAGTACCGTCATCAAGGAAAGGCATATCTTCCTGTGGAAGAATACGGGAAACAACACCCTTGTTACCATGACGACCAGCCATCTTGTCACCAACAGAGAGCTTTCTCTTCTGTGCAATATAGCAACGAACAATCTTATTTACACCCGGGCTTAATTCATCGCTGTTTTCTCTTGTAAAGACTTCAACGTCAACAACGATACCATATTCACCATGAGGAACACGAAGAGATGTGTCACGAACTTCTTTAGCTTTTTCACCAAAGATAGCACGAAGAATTCTTTCTTCTGCAGTTGCAACGTCTGTTTCACCCTTAGGTGTAACTTTACCAACGAGAATGTCGCCTGAGTGAACCTCAGCACCAACACGGATAATACCATTTTCATCAAGGTCTTTAAGAGCATCTTCACCAACGTTTGGAATGTCTCTTGTGATGTCTTCCGGTCCGAGTTTAGTGTCACGAGCTTCGATTTCATATTCTTCAATATGAACTGATGTATAAACGTCTTCTCTAACGAGTTTTTCGTTAATGAGAACGGCGTCTTCGTAGTTATAACCTTCCCATGTCATAAAGCCGATAAGGGCATTCTTACCAAGGGAGATTTCACCGTTTGATGTTGCAGGACCGTCAGCAATAACTTCGCCTTCTTCTACTTCCTGACCGATAGCAACGATTGGACGTTGGTTGATACATGTACCCTGGTTAGAACGCATAAACTTAATAAGTTCATAAGTATCAACTTCGCCTTCAGCAGTTGTGATTGCGATTGTCTTTGCGTCCATCTGAGTAACTGTACCTGCACGTTTTGCAAGAACAACTGTACCTGAGTCAACAGCTGCCTTGTATTCCATACCAGTACCAACGATAGGAGATTCTGTTTTAAGAAGTGGAACAGCCTGACGCTGCATGTTTGAACCCATCAAAGCACGGTTAGCGTCGTCGTTTTCAAGGAATGGAATCATTGCAGTAGCAACTGAAACAAGCATTCTTGGAGAAACGTCCATGTAGTCAGCTTCTGTTGTAGCAACTTCAAGGAAGTTTTCTTTATGACGAGCAGTAAGTTTTGCATTGATGAATCTGCCGTTTTCGTCGAGTGGTTCGTTAGCCTGAGCAACGATGTAGTTATCCTCAACGTCAGCAGTCATATATTCAACTTCAGAAAGAACTGTACCTGTTTCTTTATCGATTCTTCTGAAAGGAGCTTCGATAAAACCGTACTTATTAATTCTTGAGAATGTTGCAAGGTAAGAGATAAGACCGATGTTAGGACCTTCAGGAGTTTCGATAGGACACATTCTTCCGTAGTGTGAATAGTGAACGTCACGAACTTCGAAACCTGCACGGTCACGGGAAAGACCGCCAGGACCGAGGGCTGAAAGTCTTCTCTTGTGTGTAAGTTCTGCCAATGGGTTTGTCTGGTCCATGAACTGAGAAAGTGGAGAAGAACCAAAGAACTCTTTAATAGCAGCCATTACAGGACGGATATTGATAAGGGCAACAGGAGTAACTTTATCAGGTTCCTGACCCTGAAGTGTCATTCTTTCTTTAACAACTCTTTCCATTCTTGCAAAACCAATTCTGAACTGGTTCTGAAGAAGTTCACCAACTGAACGGATACGACGGTTACCAAGATGGTCAATGTCGTCTGTTTCACCAATACCTGATGCCAAGCCGTTAAGGTAGTTGATTGTTGCAAAGATATCTTCTTTAATAATGTGCTTTGGAATAAGGTCGTCTGCACGGAGGCTCATTTCTTCTGTGAGTGCATCCTTATCGTCACCACATTTATCAAGAACTTCCATAAGAACATCAAAGCGAACTTTTTCGTTGATGCCGATTGCTTCAAGCTCGTCTTCTGTGAACATAGGAACATATTCACCGATATCAACCATACCGTTGGAGTAAACCTTTACTTCTTTACCATCAACGTCAAGGATAACAGTGTCAACGCCTTCCTGTTCCATTCTGTAAGCAAGTTCTTCGCTGATTACGTCGCCTGTGTCAGCCATAATCTCACCTGTGAGTTTACTGATAACAGGTTCTTTAACTGTTTTACCTGCAATACGAGAAGAAATAGCAAGTTTCTTATTGTACTTATAACGGCCAACTCTTGACATATCATAACGATGTGCGTCAAAGAAGAGACCATCAAGATGTGCCTGAGCTGTTTCAAGTGCTGGTGGTTCACCCGGACGGAGTTTCTTGTAAACTTCAATAAGAGCCTGTTCTGTATTAACAGTAGTATCCTTATCAAGAGTTGCAACGATTCTGTCGTCATAGCCGAAGAAATCCATAATTTCAGCATTTGAACTAAGACCCAATGCACGGATAAATGTTGTGATAAAAATCTTTCTGTTTTTATCAATTCTTACATAGAAAAGGTCATTCTGGTCTGTCTCATATTCAAGCCAAGCACCACGGTTAGGGATTACAGTTGTTGTGTAAAGTTCCTTACCTGTCTTGTCATGAGTCATTCCGTAGTACACACTTGGTGAACGAACAAGCTGTGAAATAATAACACGCTCTGCACCATTAATAACAAATGTACCACTGTCTGTCATCAGTGGGAAATCGCCCATATAAACTTCGTTTTCCTTGACCTCACCTGTCTCCTTATTGAAAAGACGTGCGGTAACTCGGAGTGGAGCTGCATAAGTTGCATCTCTTTCTTTACACTCTTTGACTGTGTACTTTGGCTTATCGTCCATACGATAGTCCACAAAAGTCAATTCGAGATTTCCTGTGTAATCGGTGATTGCATCGATATCACGGAACACCTCTTTAAGTCCTGTTTCAAGGAACCACTTGTATGAATTCTTCTGCACCTCAATAAGATTAGGCATCTGCATAACCTCATTAATCTTTGAGAAACTCATACGGGTATTTCTGCCAAGTTTTACCGGTTTGACATTTACCATAGGGCTTATCACTCTCCGTTCGTTTTTTTATTCCTGAGCCCCATATCTATATACATAGTATATAAGGCGTGGAGATTATTAAATTAAAGTTGTTTTACGCCTTGATTTTCGTAGCAAATTATGGTAAAATTCATTTTACGAAAAATGCTCCAGCGTATACAATTCCATTTTAATAGCAATTTACTATTATATACATGTCAAGTCAATATGTCAATAGTTAATTTTCCAAAAATGGAAAAATTTTTAAGGAAGACAAAATATGAAAAATTTCAGCAATTTAACACTCTCTGCAAAGGCAGTTGTCATTTTTAAAAACATATTAAAGGACAAGTGTATTTCGTCATTTTTAAAACTCATTGAATGTGACGGTACAAACGAAAACGAGTTTATTTCACTCTATTCCGACTTTGTTTCTGCACTTTACGAAAAAAGTGATGATTTGTGTGAATACATCAATTTACTTTTACAGAATGACGAAAATATATATGTAAAGGAATCTGCAAAGGGTATTGCATCCCCTTTTATGCAAAATGCAGTTGAAAATGAGTTGGATTTATTCCAGAAGCTTTCTCAACTCAGTTGTGATGACGTAAAAGCAATCTGCAATACTAATATATATTTACCACAGTGGAAAAATGGTAACCTTTCAATAAAAGACGAATACATCAAGAAGATTTCATCAATCAAAACCACGGGTTATGGCATTTATGCTACACACCATATGTTTTTATATAAGGATGAAAAGATTATTCCTGTTAAATTTCCTGACCCACAGCGTCTTTCACAAATGAGTGGTTATGAATTGGAAAGACAAAAGGTTATTGACAACACAATGGCACTCATTCAGGGTAAACCCTGCAACAATGTGCTTCTCTACGGCGATGCAGGTAGTGGTAAGAGCAGTACAATCAAAGCCATTGTCAATGAATATTGGCAACAAGGGTTACGACTTATTGAAATCAAGAAAAATCAGTTATACTCTTTACCCGATGTTATTGAACAGTTGGCAGACAATCCATTGAAATTCATTATCTTTATTGACGATTTAAGTTTTTCAACAAATGACAATGATTTCGGTGCGTTAAAAGCAATTCTTGAGGGTGGTGTTTCAGGTAAGACTGAAAACATTGCGATTTATGCCACAAGCAACAGACGAAATCTTGTTAAAGAGAATTTCAACGACAGAAACGGTGATGACATTCACCTTCAGGACACAATTCAAGAGGTTATGAGTCTTTCTGCTCGTTTTGGTCTTAAAGTTACATTCTCTAAACCGAATAAAGATTTGTATTTATCTATTGTAGAAAATCTTTCTATACAGTATAATATTAGTATGGACAAAAACGAGTTGGATTTAGCAGCCGAAGCATTTGCAATTCGCAACGGTGGAAGAAGTCCAAGAACAGCAAAACAATTCATTGAATATCTTGCTTCAAAAAGTGAGTAAAGATATATTTGGAGGGAAATATGAGAAGTTATACTTATGATTGGGAAAACCCAGCAATCTTTAAGAGAAACAAGGAAGACGGTCACGTTATTGCTTTTTCTTATGACAACGAAGCAGATGCTTTAAACAGAGCAACTCCTGCCACAAAAATGACACTTAACGGCAAATGGAAATTCCATTGGCAAAGAGGACTTAACAACTGTCCGACAGATTTTTATCTTGACAGTTTTGACCCTTCCTTCTGGCGTGATATTGATGTTCCGTCAGTTTGGCAGATTGGTCAGGATACTGAAAGTTATCCTTACTACTACGCATCTACATATTGCCGTGCAATCAGCAGAAGTAAAAATAAAATTCCTTCAATCGACCACGACATGCAGGAAATCGGTATTTATGTAAGAGATTTCGATATGCCTGAAAGTTTTGACGGTCAGGAAATTTTCTTACACTTTGGTGCAGCAAAATCTGCAATTGAGATTTATCTCAATGGTGAATTTGTTGGTTATTCACAGGGTTCAATGACCCCTCACGAATTCAACATCACAAAATTTGCTCGTAAAGGCTCAAACAGAGTTGCAGTTAAGGTTTACCGTTTCTCTGACGGTGCTTATCTTGAAAATCAGGATATGTGGCTTCTTTGCGGTCTTTACAGAGAGGTTTACGTATTTGCAGAGCCTAAAAAATGTGTTCGTGATTTCTTCATTACTACTGATTTAGACGCTGAATACAAAAACAGTAATACAACACTTGAAATTCAGGTAAATAATTACGATAAAAATGGTACTGCAAAAGTTAAAGCAGAAATCATTGACGGAGACAAGAGAATTCTCCTTGGTGAAGCAGAAACTGACGGCGGTAAAATCACATTTAACAAATTGATTGAAAACCCAGAAAAATGGTCCGCTGAATCTCCATACCTTTATAAATTACTTATCAGCATCACCGCTGACGGCAAAACAACATACAAGTCAATCCGTTTTGGTTTCAAGAAGGTTGAAATCATCGGAGATAAATTCCTTTTCAATGGCAAACCACTTATGCTTCGTGGTGTTAACCGTCACGACTTTGACCCTGACAATGGTTGGGCAGTTCCGACTGAAAGATATCATCAGGACTTAAACTTTATGAAAAATGCGAATATTAACTCTATTCGTACATCCCACTATCCTGATGACCCATATTTCTATGAACTCTGTGACGAATATGGTTTCTATGTTATGGACGAATGTGACCTTGAAACTCATGGTGTACGTCGCAAGGGTGTTCCCGGTGACAACCCAATGTGGACTGCGGCAGTTGTTGACAGAATGGAAAGAATGGTACTTCGCGACAGAAACCATGCTTGTGTATTTATGTGGTCCTTGGGTAACGAGGCTGGTGACGGTAGCAACTTTATGGAAATGAAAAAGGCTGCCCTTAAATTAGACAGCACTCGTCAGTTCCACTATGAAGGTGACTTTAACTTTACAAAGAGCGATGTTATTTCAAGAATGTATCCTGTTGAGAGTGTTATGAAAAAGCTTTGCAACAAAGAGCCTATTGAAATCTCACTTTACGACAATATTGCTAACGCTCTTGCTGCTGACTCAAAGCCAATCAAAAAGGAAGATTACTGCAGACCTGTTCTTCTTTGTGAATATGCTCACGCTATGGAAAACAGTCTTGGTAATTTCCAGGAATATATGGATGACTTTGAAGCACACGAGCACATGTGTGGCGGTTATATCTGGGACTTTGTTGACCAGGCAATCCGTAAAAAGACAGACAAAGGTGACCAATGGCTTTACGGTACGGACTTTGAGCCTTATGAACCTGGCAGATATACACATATTCCTAACACAACTGCTATGACAGGCTCTAATACATACTTTAATGCTAACGGTATTATCACAGCGGACAGAAAACCTCACCCATCATACTTCGAGGTTAAAAAAGTTTACTGTGAAATTAAGGTTAAGGAAAAGGATTTAAGCAAGGGCGAATTCACTCTTATTAACAAGAAGCTCTTTACCGACCTTTCAGATTTCGAATTCAAGTGGAGTTTGCAGGCAGAGGGTGTTGAAATTCAGAGTGGTGTTGTTGACATTAACTGCGGACCACAATCACAAGTTGATTTCACAATCCCATATGATTTGACAAATCTCCCTGAAAAAGAATGTGTACTTATTGTTTCATTCCTTAACAAAACTTCACATCCTTGGTGTGAAGCAGGTTATGAACAAGGCTTTGACCAATTTGTTGTGAAAACTGTTAAACCAGCAGAAAAGACATTCATCGATGGTCAGATTACCTATGTTAAGAATGGTAACATGGTATTTGCTAACAGCGACGGATTCTCTGTTAAAATTGACGGTGGTAAAATCACATCACTTAAATATGATGGCAAAGAATATCTTAAAGCAGCGGTTACACCTAACTATTTCCGTGCAGTAACTGACAACGACCTTTCAAACACAAACTTTGTGCCATTCCTTATTCCATTCCACCCATATTTCAACTGGCAGAGAGCAACAAATTCTGCAAAGGGCACACTTAAATCAGTTGCAAAGAATTCTCTCGGTCAGGTTGTTGTGGAAATTAACTGGAGTGTTCAATTCTTCTCAGGTGTTACATCAAAATTCGTAATCAGTCCTGACGGAAGCATTGAGGTTACTCATACAGGCACACCAAAGAATTTCAATCTTCTCCGTTTTGGTACAAAGATGGGACTTCTTCGTGAATTTGACCAGGTTAAATGGTATGGTCGTGGCCCACAGGAAACATATTTTGACCGTAAGACAGGTGGTAAGATTACTCTCCACGAAAAGAGTGTCGCAGACCTTGAACATCACTATATGAGACCACAGGAAAACGGTAACCGTACTGATGTTAGATGGGTTGAAATCAGAAACAAAGAAAATAAAGGTCTTCGTTTTGAGGCTATGGGTGACACACCAATCTGCTTCAGTGCATGGCACTACACACAGGACCAGTTACAACTTGCAAAGCATATTCACGAATTACCACACTATGACATCACAACATTCAATGTTGACTTGAATCAAATCGGTGTTGGTGGCGATATGCCGGGTGACGCACAAGTTAGAGAAAAATATCAGTTGAAACCTAATAAGGTTTATACTTACACATTCCGTATGTCACCGATTAAATAAGTTATAATAAAACAAAAAATGGCCCCCTCTGACGAGGGGGCTGTCATTTTGTCAAAAATGACTGGGGGAGAGATTTAGTGACTGATAAACCTATCTCTCCCTCCGTCACTCGCTATGCTCGTGCCACCTCCCTCGTCAGAGGGAGGCGAAAAAAGGGCGATTCGTGAATCGCCCCTACATTTTATTCTTCTATTATCTTTCTAATTGGTTTTGGATTATTTTGGATTAAATGAGCGTAAAATTCGAATTTGCATTCAAGAAATTCCTTTGTGTATCTCATACTACTTTTCTCTATATAAACTGAATTCTTTTTTGAATATATATCTTCAATATACTTTCTGCACCATTCTCCGTTTTTATATGCATAAAAGAAATCTTTTGGAATTTTGCCATTTTCCAATCGTACAAGATACAAAAAACAATCACATTCACGCCACTCAATTTCTAACTGCAATGAATATTTATTATTACTATCTTTTAATAAGTAAATGCTTGAACTTTGACACTCCGTTTTGATTTCATATTTAGAAAAATCTAAAAATTTTCCTAAGTCAAGAAATTTTTGAGCGAACTCTTCTAAAAGTTCCTTTCTTTCATCCATATTATTTCTCCAACAGAAAATAATTATTTGACAACAGCAATAGTTTCTACTTCAACAAGTACATCTTTTGGTAATTGTTTTGCTGCTACGCATGAACGTGCAGGTTTTGAAGTGAAATATTCTGCATAGATAGCATTGAAAGCCCCGAAATCTTCCATATTTTTAAGGAAGCAAGTTGTTTTAACAACATTCTCAAGGTCGCTTCCTGCGGCTTCGAGAAGATTTTTGATATTCTCACAAACCTGTTTTGTCTGTTCCTCAATTGTTACTGCTTCAATTTCGCCATTTGCAGGGTTAATTGCAATTTGTCCTGATGTGAAAACAAAATTGCCGACTACTTTTGCCTGTGAATATGGTCCGATTGCTGCAGGTGCTTTATCTGTACTGATTGTTTTAATCATAATCATTTCTCCTTATACTAATTTGTAGCCTTGGCTTGTCAATTCATTTCTAATCAATTCAATATGCTCAAAGTTTCGAGTTTCTAACAAGATACGAAGATAACAACCGTTGATTTCAGAGTTTTCTGATGCTCTTTCGTGGTGAATTGAAATAACGTTACCGCCCAAATCTGCAATAATATTTGAAACACCTTTAAGCTGACCCGGTTTGTCAACAAGTTCAATTGTAAGTGAATATGTACGACCACTTGTGAGCAAACCACGTTTAATTACACGTGAAAGAATTGTAACGTCGATATTACCACCTGAAACAAGGCAAACTACCTTTTTGCCCTCAACAGGAATCTTGTTAAACATTACTGCTGCAACAGAAACTGCACCTGCACCCTCTGTAACAAGTTTTTGCTGTTCAATAAGAGTAAGAATTGCAGTTGCTATTTCGTCGTCGGAAACTGTTACAACTTCATCAACATATTTCTTTACATATTCAAATGTATTAGCACCCGGCTCTTTAACTGCGATACCGTCAGCAATAGTTGAAACATTGTCAAGACGTTCAATTTTATCGTCCTTGATTGAGTTATACATACTCGGTGCACCTTTTGCCTGAACACCATAAACCTTAACCTTTGGATTAAGTGCTTTGATAGCAAATGAAACACCGCTGATGAGTCCACCACCACCGATTGGAACTACAACTGCATCTGCATCTGCAATCTGGTCAAGGATTTCAAGACCTATTGTACCCTGACCTGCGATTACATCGTCGTCGTCAAAAGGATGTACGAAGGTATAACCCTTTTCATCTCTCAACTGTAATGCTTTATTATATGCATCGTCATAAACACCTTCAACCAGACAAATGTCGGCACCATAGCTTTTTGTTGCTTCAACTTTTGAGATAGGCGCACCGTCAGGAAGACAGATAAGGGATTTAATGCCGTTTTTTGTAGCTGCAAGAGCCACACCTTGTGCGTGGTTACCCGCTGAACAAGCAATAACGCCTTTTGCCTTTTCTTCAGCTGACAATTGGCTGATTTTATAAGCTGCACCACGAACTTTGAACGAACCTGTTACCTGCAAGTTTTCTGTTTTAAGATAAACCTCACAGTCCTTACGAATTTTTGGTGCATAAATCATATCTGTTTTACGGATAATGTCCTTTAAAACAAATGATGCATGATAGATTTTATCAAGTGTTACCATAGAAATTACTTCTTTCTAAAAAAGATTAGAGTTATTCTATCACAGTAAAGCATGAAATTGCAATAGGGAAATGAAAAAAATACGGCGGAGAGTGAATCCCTCCACCGCAAGCGGTCCCCCTCCCTTTGACAAGGGAGGCATCCCCGCCCTACATTTTACCATTCTATTGTTTCGTTATAGTCGTCGTAACCATAATTCCCTGCTGTGTTTTTAAGAAGTTCTGCCAAATCAACCTTTTCACCGTATGGGTCTTTCACGCTGATTTTCTTAAGAATCGGTTTGATTCTGTTTAAGAAAGCGATGAAAACATCACCCTCAGGAGTACCCGCATTATAAGTCTGATTACCGCGGAATACATTTCGCACAAGAACTGTTGCATAGTCAATCAGTTTAACCTTTTTAATACTCTTATCGCACTTGATAAAGAGCATTTTTGCAAGAGTGCCGAGTTTTATTGAGCAAAGAAGCTTTCCTGCCATACGGAGTGCAAAAACAAGACCTTTGCTTTCTTTTATATGGAATTTACGCATAGCGCGTGTTGTGTCGTCACGCAAGTCGAGAAGAATATTTCTAATCATTGCATCAAAAACTGATGTGAGATATTCCTTGCAAGTCATACCCTTTGTGTCGTAATCAAAATCAGGGGTTGCGATACTTTCGATTTGTGCTGATTCTTCATTTAATGTCACAAGTCTTATGTATGATGGGTCAGCAATAATTGAACCCGTTGTTATATCATAAAGTTTATTGCCCTTTTCTGTCACAAACTCATTGATGCTTTGATTATGCATATGGCCTGTGAAAACCATATGAACACCCTCGTCGGCAAGTAGTGTTGCAACTGATTTATAGTCATACATCAAAGAGGATTTGATAATTGAGAAGATTGGTTGAATTGGCAAAACGGGATAGTGACAAATTGCAAACATTGTCTGATTTTCTTCCCTTGCCTTTTTAGTCTGTTCCTTAATCCATTCAACTTGTTTTTCAGTCAAACTGAACTGACCTTTTGTTTTAATATCGGCATTTATTGCAAGAAGTCTTACACCATCACTCAATTGTGCCACATAGGAAAGATGTTCCTCGTCAACTGCGATTGCATCGGCAAAGCCAAAATCATTATAGAGTTTAATAAGGTCTTCTTTTGCTGTTGGCTCGGGCATATATCTTCCGTTTTCGCCAAATGCAAAGGGGTCGCCTTTCCAGTCGTGGTCAGCAGTAATAAGATAAACCTTTTTACCCTTTGCCTTTATATCATAAAGAAGTTTTATAAACTTTTCGTGACTTTTTCGCTCACCGTTTTGAGTTAAATCACCAACGATAAGAACTGTATCGGCTAAATCAGTTTCACCCAAATATTTGAACACAGCATTATTGATACTTTCAGTTTCTGCAAAGCATTTTTGCTCATAATGCATAAAATCATCATAATCAGGACCACTACAACCTAAATCAGTATCAAAAAAATGCGGGTCAGTTAAAACTAAAAATTTAAAACCATTCATAATATTCTCCTATAAAAATAACCGCTGAGAATTTTGCATAAGATTGCAATCAGCGGTTATAAACTTTTATTCTACTACCAAGCCTTCTGCTTCTCGCTTTGCCTGAAGAGCTGTAATCATATCTTTCTTCTCTTTACCTGCAATTTTGTAGAAGAACATTGGAAGTGCGCAGAGAAGCATACTGATACCGGGAACGATTGAAACAAGCGAGAACATTGCAAATCTCATTTCAGGTGGCATATCAAGTGCAGATACAACCGCAGTTGAAGAATACATCTGTGCAGGGTCAAGACCGATTACCATATACATAATAACAATGCCTGATGTTGCAAATGCATTACCGATTTTGTTAATAAAGCCCTGACATGCAGCACCGAGTGCATTGTCACGGAAGCCTGTTTTAAGTTCCATATAGTCAAGACAGTCACCAATCATTGCAAGAGTAACTGTATTGATAACACCAAGTGGAACACAAGAAATAATAATGAATGGGATACAAGCATAAAGGTTCATTGTAAACCAACCGACAATTGTTGTAACAATACTTGCTACAAAACCTGCAAGACAGGTTGTGATAACAAGCTTCTTATAGTCAAACTTCTTCATAAGCTTTGGCATAAAGAGTGTTGCACCAAAAAGACCAACGATTGAGCTAATCTGGAATACTGTTTTAACTGTTGAGATACTTGATTCAATTGCAGCATTTCTTGCAGCCTCATCCGCAAGCGTTGCAAGGTCAGGACCTATATAGAAGGAGTAACGCGCAACGTGAATAGCCGCCGCAGAAACCATATAACGACCACTTGAAAGGACACCCATTAAGAGAACAAGAACAAGAGGCTTGCACTTGAATACACGTGCAAGTTGTGAGGGTTCACCCTTTTGACGCTTTTTAACAGGCATTTTCACGTGTTCCTTAACACCTGTACAAGCACGGGCATAAAGGATTGTACCTAAACCAACCGTTATAATTGCCATTATGAGATATTTTCTCTTCTGAATTGTAAGGAAATCTGTTACATTTGAGTTTTCTGCCCAGGCAGCAATTGCAAAACCAACTACAAGGAAAAGAACTTCAGGAACTGCAGAACCGATTGAGTTGAAAATCTTACTTACTGAAATAACAGAGCTTCGCTCTTCAGAATCAGGAGTCATTACATTTGGAAGTCCCCAGAATGAAACGTCGCCAACTGTGTATATCATACCCCAAGCAACATAAACGATTGCTGAATAAATCATCAACTCTGTTTTACCGAGATTTGGGCTTAAATACATAAGTAATGTTACAACTGCGATTGGAATCAATGCAAAGCGAATAAACGGAAGCATTTTACCACTTTTAAGATTGCTTCTGTCAACAATCATACCCATAAGCGGGTCATTAATTGCGTCCCAAACACGTGCCAAAAGCATAAGCAAAAGCACAAACATCGGTGTTAACTGCAAAACGTTGAGATAGTAGTCGCTGATATAACTTGACATAAGAGCGTAAATCATACCCTGACCTAAACCTGCAACGCAAAAAGCAGTCATTTCGTTTTTCTTAACAAACTTTTTCTGTTCCATATATTTTTCTCCTTTTATAGGATTATTTACTTAACTATAATTACATAAGAATTGATAACGCTAAAATGAATTGTGATGTAAAATATACTGAGTGGTTTAAAACCACATTACGGCTTGTATTTCCACCTTTTTTAAAGAATACAAATGAAAGCACTAAATCAGAAAGTGCGAACATTACTGTTCCAATATTCATACATAAAAGCCTTGGCATAATTTCAGGCGTTGGGGCTCCTGCGAGAATTGGCAACCAGCCAAAAGCATTTACAGCATTAAGAGCAAAGGTTACCGTCAACATTGTAACAACGGAATAAATCAAAGTTAAAAGACTGAACTTCCCGTATTCAAACCCCATTTTCTTTGATGCCAGACGAACAATCAATGTTACCGCAACTGCGCTGAAAATTGCAAGAGCAATCTGCCAGCCTATAAACTCGGGATATGCTGCAAGAATACCTACCACATAAAAAATGTGTCCGATTAAAAAACTAATCATTCCGGCAAAAGTGTAAGGTGTATCAAAATCTTTATGTACATATTTCAAGTCAAGCCAAATGTCACCTAACATACCAAACACAAGACCGATTACAATGAAAACACCATAATAGTAGTTTTCAGGCTTAATTGAAAGTGCCACGAAAGACGAAAGGATGAACAATACTGCCGATATTGTTTTTAAAAACAAGGCTTTGACTCCACCCTGCTTTACCCTTACTACGAGAAATGCAATAACACAAAAAACAAATGCTACGAGCAAGGCAATATACAGAATATTAAGCATCTGCAAATTACTCCTCCCCTTATAAAATTCACACAAAAAATTATACCAATAATTGCAAAGATTTACAACTATCAGTATAACCAAAATTACTATTTAATTTTTAAACACTGTGACTATTTAAGCAATAATGTACTTGCGAAAGTAAACTGTGCTGCATAATAAAGAAGATGATTAATTATAACATTGGGCTTTGTGTTTCCACCCTCTTTGAAGTAGATGTTTGAAAGCACCAAATCGGAAAAAGTGAAAAGTACGGATGCAATTGAAAGCATAATTAAATCCTTTGAGAAGCCCACAAAGAAAATACCGTTAATTGCTGTAAACATTGTACAAGAAAGAAGCATTCCATATAAGAAAAGAATTTTCTTGTATCTTCCGTATTTTACCTTCATTGGTTTTTCAAGAGCAAGTGTAACAGCTGCAAATATAACACAGGCAATAATGTTGATTACACCATACCACCATTCAAACTTGCCTTCGCCATATTTAAATGCCACGGCAGGGATATAGAAAACATGGTTCGCAATAAAGCAGATAATTCCTGCGTATGTATAAATATGATTGTGTTGCTTATAAACATATTTCATATCCAGCCACACATCACCTAAAAGTCCGAATATAAGACCCATAATAACAAGAATTCCGTATTCAAAACTTTCCTGATTGTACGCAAATGCAGAAAAAGCAGTTCCGATAAAGCAAATGGATGCTCCTGCCTTTAAAAACATTGCAGCAACACCGCCACGCATAACACGTAAAATCAGAAATGACACCGTTACTATAAGACCAACAATAACAGCAGTTGCATAAATATATTGATACATAACCAATCCCCCAAATTGGTAAAGATTCCCTTATTGTTATTATACTTTAAAATTCCCTCATATTTCAAGATTAATAATATACAAAAATCAGTTCTGTTTTTTGACAATTCCATACTCATCATCGAGTCTGAAATATGGACATCGATAATTTGGGGAAGAAAGGAAACGCATCATTTCATCCTCATCAAGGTTGATATCACAACAATATTCCTGTAATTCGTCATCATAATAAAAGTTTGCACAATTCTCACACTGCGTCATATTATACCTCACTTACAAGCTCATCGTATGCTTTTCTCTTTTTAGTTGGCACAACGCCACCCTCTTTTGCATAGCCGAGAGAAATAACAAGTCGTACCGCACTATCAAGACCACAAATTTTACGGATTTTCTTATCATCAAACCAACCAAGAATACAAGTACCAAGACCTTGTGCAGATGCTTCGGCAGTTAAGTATGCTGTTGCGATACCAATATCAATTGAACGATAATCGTTACCCTTCATTTTCGCACCAATACTTGCAGTTTTATTATAATTACCCTCGGAAATTACAATCATAACAGGTGCATCACTTGCAAATTTATTCATACCCATACTTTGAGTAGCTTTTGCAACCTCTTTAGCCTTTTCACCCTTGCAAACAGTAAAATGATATGGCTGACTGTTACATGCAGATGGGGAGAGAATCGCACTTTCTAAAATTGCCTTGATTTTTTCGTCTTCAACCTTTCTTGTTGTATCATAGCTACGACAAGAATATCTGTTTTTTGCTATTTCTGTAAAATTCATAGGAGTACCTCATATAGTTTTTATGTTTCGATTATTTATTTTAGCATAGAAGCAATGCAAATTCAATTATTCATTAGCATAGCGACTTCTCTATTCATTATTCATTATAGAAAAGTCGCAGAAATGAATAGTGAAGAATGAAAATTGAATAATGAATAATAAAAAAAATAAAAGCCACACTATCGTGCGACTTTTCTTTTTTTGGTGACCCGGACGGGAATCGAACCCGTGTTACCGCCGTGAAAGGGCGGTGTCTTAACCGCTTGACCACCGGGCCAAATATTGGTAGCGGCAACGGGACTTGAACCTGTGACCTTCCGGGTATGAACCGGACGCTCTAGCCAACTAAGCTATGCCGCCATGTAGCCGCCGTTTTGACGGCTTTGTTATTATAATATAAGACTTTAATTTTGTCAACATATTTTTACAAATATTTTTTTCTTTTTGAAAAATTTTATTACAAGGCTGAAAATCATTATTTTTACATTTGTTTTCTTTACAAAGCATATTTTATGTGCTACAATTTCTTTGTATTTTTATATTTTATGAGGTGAAAACAAATGAACCTTAAAGAACAAAGACAATGGGTTCTTGATGAGCTCAACAGCGTTGCTGAATTCTGGCTTAAAAACGGTATGGACAAAGTTCACGGCGGTGTTTACACATGTCTTGACAAGGACGGAAAAGTCTTTTCAACAGACAAGAGTGTATGGATGCAGGGCAGATGTGGTTGGACTTTTGCTTATCTCTGCCACGTTTACGGTGTAAAACAGGAATGGCTTGATGCTTCAAAGAGTTGTCTTGATTTCCTTGAAAACTACTGTGTAAACAAAAATGCAGACGGCAGACTTTATTTCACAGTTACAGAAGATGGTCAGCCACTTCGCCAACGTAGATACTGCTATTCTGAAGCATTTTACTGCATCGCTAATGCTGAATACTACGGCATTACAGGTGAAAAAGAGCATCTCCATCGAGCAAGAAAAGCATACGACATGTACTGGAATCTCAACCACGGTATGCCTGACCCAACAGGTCTTGGTCCAAAGACTGAACCTGCAACTCGTACAGGACGTGCACTTGGTATTCCAATGATTATTCTCAACGTTACTTCCGTTATGCTTCGTGTTGACCCTGAAAATGCCGACCTTTACAACAAACGTGCTGACGAATGTGTTGAAGATATTTTCAAGTATCACGTTAAAAAGGATTTAGGATGCACTCTTGAAAGCGTTTCTCTTGACGGTACTCCTCGCCTTAACATCACAGAAGGCAGAGTTGTAAACCCAGGTCACGATATTGAATGTAGCTGGTTCCTTATGGAAAGAGCAAATGAAACTGGTGACAAAGAATTGCACGCAAAGGCTATTGAAATCTTTGATATGGCATTCCAGAAAGGCTGGGACAAGGAATTCGGCGGAATTCTCTATTTCTTCGACTGTCTTGGCAACCCACCTGAGGCTTATGAACACGACATGAAACTCTGGTGGCCACATAATGAAGCCCTTATTGCATCTTTGATGATTTACAGAGATACAAACGATGAAAAATATCTTAAAATCTTTAATCAGTTGTTCAACTACACAAAAGACCATTTCGCAGTAGCACCTTGTGGTGAATGGTACGGTTATCTCCGTCGTGATGGAAACCCTACACTTCCTGCTTGTATCGGTTCAACATTCAAAGGACCATTCCACGTGCCGAGATGTCTTATTATGCTTGACCAGATGATGAAAGAAATTGAAGAAAGAGGTTAATAAAAATGAGTCTTGAAAAATATAAGGGTGTTATCCCAGCATTCTATGCTTGTTATGATGAAAACGGTGATGTTTCAGTTGATGGCACAAAGGCATTAGTTGAATTCCTTATTGAAAAAGGTGTTGACGGTCTTTATGTTGGCGGTTCATCAGGTGAATGTATTTATTTAAGTGTTGAAGACAGAAAAAAGACACTTGAAGCAGTTATGGAAGCAAACAAGGGCAGAATTACAATTATTGCTCACGTTGCTTGCAACAATACAAAGGATAGTTGTGAGCTTGCTCGTCATGCTGAAGCACTCGGTGTTGATGCAATCGCTACAATCCCACCAATTTATTTCCGTCTTCCTGAAAAAGCAATCGCAAAATATTGGAACGATATTTCTGCAGCAGCTCCAAACACAGATTATGTTATTTACAACATTCCACAACTTGCAGGTGTTGCACTTACAATGCCATTGTTTGACGAAATGCTTAAAAATCCAAGAGTAGTTGGTGTTAAGAACTCATCAATGCCAATTCAGGACATCCAGATGTTCCGTCGTCAGGCAAAACTCAATAATCGTGATGTTGTTATTTTCAATGGTCCTGACGAACAGTTTATCGGTGGTCGTATGATTGGTGCTGAAGGTGGTATCGGTGGTACATATGGTGTTATGCCTGAACTTTTCGTTACACTTAACAACATGATTAAAGCCGGTGATGTTAAGGAAGCATATAAATTACAGGACGACATCAACGAAGTCATTTACACAATGTGCTCAACAAAGGGTAACATGTACGCAACTGCAAAGGCTGCACTTAAAAAGAGAGCAGGACTCCAGCTCGGTGGCGTAAGAGAACCACTCCTTAATCTCCAAGATGGCGATGAAGTTATCGTTGACAAGGTTGTTGAGCTTGTTGAAACAGCAGTTAAGAAATGGGTTAAATAAAACCTAATACATAAAATTAAGGGCACCGAAGGGGTCTCTCAATTAGGGATTTAATAGGTTTTAATCCTATCCTTTCCGTTAATACTTCACGAAAAAACCTCACAAGGCGTCAGCCTAGTGAGGTTTTTGTCATTTTGTCTAAACGAAAATTATATGGATTAAAACT
>JAGAMK010000010.1 GCA_017624735.1 Clostridia bacterium | reverse complement strand
GATGGGTGAATACAGTCAGGAGTATTACCATTGTGTTCAGCAACATCTTTCTTGTCACCACAATCACATTCATGCCAGTGGTTATCATCGTCAGATTCCCAGTTATCTTCATCATAGTCGTGAACGTGAGTAGCAGGAATTACAGTACCTTTTTCAAGAAGTTCGTCACAATCCTTACAGTACTTGTCACCAGTGTAACCATCTTCAAATTCAGTAGCAGGCTTCTGGTTTCTTATTTCTGTATTGCCTGTATGATTATCAGGGTTAACACCTTCTAATTCCTTACCACAATCTTCACAGATTGATGGGTGAATACAGTCAGGAGTATTACCATTGTGTTCAGCAACATCTTTCTTATCACCACAATCACATTCATGCCAGTGGTTATCATCGTCAGATTCCCAGTTATCTTCATCATAGTCGTGAACGTGAGTAGGTTGTTCGTTTACTGTAATCTTATATGCAAAGAAAGTCTGCTGGTCATTATTTTCGGGTTCCAAAGCCATAAAATAGAAGGTAATAACATCACCATTGTTGAGTGTAATACTGTATCCTTCATCAGGAATTGCAGAACCATTATAAGCTTTGACTGAATTTATAAGGTTCTTTGAGTCACCCCAGATATATTGTCCATCCGAAAGGTTGTAAATTGCCTGTGGAAGAACAGTGTCCTTCTTGTTGTTATCTAAAACATACCCACCATTGCCATCGGAGACAAATAAATCATTAAAATGCTGAGTGAATAAGATTTTCAAATATTGAGAAATATCGCTATTGTCAATATTACTCTTGGCAATTGATGTGTCAGACGTGTTGAATACATCATTAATGTATGCACCATGTAAATCACGGTCTATACAATAACCAAAGTATCCGTTTGAGAATTCAACGTTTGTAAAACCATTAGTAATTGCTGTTACCTGTTGAGCTGACACAGGAACGGCAAGAACGAAGCTGAAAATAAGAATCACCACGAGAGTTATAGCAGAAAATCTTTTTTTCATATATCATTCCTCCTAAATAATATTGTTTTAGCGAAAAGCGACAAGATATTTATGAAAGTTTGTCATGTGCTTTCCTAAAGCCCAAATCTATTTTAGCCCTGTCATTGGGTTTTGTCAAGTTGTATAAAAATTTTAAAAAAAATAATAAATTTTTGTTGCAGATAACGAACAATATGTTGATTATTTTTAGACATTAAAACTTTAAAATCTAAAAAGAATACGCTTTCATATAAAATTTTTACAAAAAATAAAGACAAGGAATTTCCTTGCCTTTACATATGTTTAATCTGTTTTATTTATTTGAAGCAATAAAAGTCATTCTTTCCTGAATGCTTGCGTCACCATGTTCAGTACCAATTCCGCCATGGTCAGATGTTATAATAATCAACCAGTCTTCTGTATTATAAGTTTCTCTCTGCTTAATTGCGTTAATAGTTTCAAATCCGTAGTTGTCAGCAGTCTTGAATGCTTCTTTATATCTCGGATTATTAATTGTAAAGCCATAATTATGACCTGTTGAGTCAGTTGGCTCATAAATAACAAAAATGAAATCTGCACAGTCCTTCTTGCCTACTTCACTCAAGGTGTATTCGTGTGATGCTTCATCATTTTTACATCTGTTGAAAGAAACATTAAGATTATTTTTTTCACAATAATCTTTTTCTTCAAGATATGTGGCATTATTTCTGTCAAAATGACCTTTCCACTTTGTAATGAAAGAAGAACTGTCAATTACATTTTCTTCAACAAGTGTTGTGAGGAGTGTCTTGTGTTCAAGAGATTTAGTAATATCGTTTCCCGTAATACCGTGTTCATCCGCCCATACACCTGTGAGAATTGAGCACCAACCGGGAGCAGTTGAAGTGTCTTGAGTATTGGGGACAGGGAAGTTAACACCACCACAATATGCAAGATTGATTGAAGCCCCGTCATTAAGCAATGCAGAAATTGCACTGTTTTCATCCTGCATTTCTGTAAGCACATCTGCACGACATCCGTCATAACCGATAATAATTGCTTTTTTCTCAGTTTTACCGTCAGCAAGAGGGGAGTTAAAATGATTTTTAATCATGTTATAAAGTTCAGTTTGCGGAATAGCAGTTTCAATAGTGTTTTCATAACCAACTAAAGCAACATTCTGTCTGAATAATTCTTCGGTATCATTAGAATCCTTTGCATACTCCATTTTTGGAATTAAAATAGCAGACGCAACAATCGCACCCACTAAAACAATCGTCAAAGCAATAATTAAAATCTTCTTTTTCATAAGACCATCTCCTTTATAAGCCAATAATATCACAATTTTCCAACAGAAACAACAAAAATATAAATATAATGAAAAAGGCGGTAAGTAAAAATCTTACCGCCTGAAAAGTTGATTTAATTATTCCCACTCGCTCCCGAAAACTGTAACTTAAACAATTTTGTATGGGTATTTTTACTCATATTATCGGGAGTGTTCAGATTATCCGTAAAATACGGACTATCAAGATTTTTGTTGTCAGTGTGTTGTCAGACTGACATAGATATTATAATAAATTATGATCAAAAATTCAAGTGTCTTTGAATTGTGTGTTTAGAAGAGGTTAATTGTCAATCATCGTATAATTATCGGTCACTTGCGCAACAATCTCTTCTTCGTCCTCTTCCTTTGACAGATAAAGCAGAATTGAAGCCGAAGGTATTTCAGCTATAAACAATCGCCCTTTATAAAAGTCGCTGCTTTCTGCAATATCTCGTCGAAGAGTCCAAGAAAGCCCCGGTTGCATTTCGTCCTTTGATGTACCACGATAAACAATAACGCTCTGCCCAAACTTATAAATTGCATCAAGTTCCTCTTGATACATCAGATCATTACGATCAACTCCTTGTAGCATCTTCAAGCGAAAATCAACTGGCACATTAGCTGTATTGAATTGCAATAGTCGTCGAAGGAAATAAGCATACAACTCTTTTGGAATTCTATCTTTAAAAGCATATAAATATTCATATGATGGTAGCGCATCAGTTGGTGATTTGGATTGTCTAATACAATCTTCCACTTCCGGATAATCGTCTAATTGATTACGCCATATTTTTTTATCTAAACTCATTTTGCACTCCTATGTCCCGATTTAATTACAATAACGACTTATCTTTTTTCATTAGTAAGAAGAAAGATTTCTGCTTCGATCTGATTTGTCAACTCAGTGAGATAAAAATATAATTTATCTTTCGCATCCGAGTAATTCATATTAAATGCTTTGTTTGTCAAGCCTTTTAATATGTCACCATCAATCAAATCACTTTCGGATAGATATTGCCCCAATCCATAATGTGCAAGACAATTTCTAAAGACTCTATCTTTCAATGAATCATTGATGTAAAAAGACGTACCGTTTGCGGCATTTAACTCTTTGATAAAATCACAAAGATAGTAATACTGAAGATATGCAAACTTAAACTTTTGAGGAATCTCCTCAACAAAATAGTTGTCAATAAATTCAATTGCATAATTGACACT
>JAGAMK010000060.1 GCA_017624735.1 Clostridia bacterium | reverse complement strand
GCACCTTAAATCTTATAAGTTTGAGTGCAAAACAAGGCATAAATGCGAAGGAATCCTGACGGATTTCAAGCATTTTAACGAAGTTTTGTGCCAAAATCATTGATTTAAGGCTGTTAAATCCCTAATTGAGAGACCCCAACTGGGTGGTTTTTTAATGCTTTAAAGATGTTGCACATTCTTCCAAGAATTTACAAGATGACAAAAATGCAGTTCTTTCATTTTCTTTTAAATCTAAGACTATAACATCTTTTACACCGTTTCTACCAATTATTGCCGGCAGGCCAGCATAAATTCCATTTACACCATATTGTCCGTTTAAGAAAACTGAAACTGTTAATGCACTTTTTTCATCACCAAATATTGCTCTAACAATTCTTACAAGTGCCATTCCGATTCCATAATATGTCGCATTTTTTGCTCTGATAATTTCTTGAGCTGCATTTGTAACATTTTTACTGATTTTATATAAATCTTCAAATTTGAATAATCCATTTGAAGAATCAATAATGTCATATATGTTTTTTGTTGTTATATATGCTTGTGACCATGGTATTATCTCACTATCCCCATGTTCACCAATTACATACGCATGAACATTTCTAGGGTCTATTTTAAAATAATCTCCAAGCAAATATCTTAATCTTGCAGTATCCAGTGTTGTACCACTACCAATAACTCTTGTACTTTCAAATCCAGAAAGGTCAAGAGTTATTTTTGTCATAATGTCAACTGGATTTGTGGCTACAAGAAAAATTCCATCAAATCCACTATTAACAACAGGAGTTATGATTGATTTAAATACCTCGTAATTGCGATTTAAAAGTTCAATTCGACTTTCTCCTTCTTTTTGATTAACACCAGCTGCAATTACGACAATATCGGCATCACAACAATCCGAATATTCTCCATCATATATCAACATATTTCTTTTAGCGAAGGGGAGTCCGTGATTTAAATCCATTGATTCTCCGTGTGCTTTTACCTTGTTTATATCTATGAGGACAAGTTGGTCGCATTCACCACTATTTAATAATGCATAAGCAAAACTCATACCAACAAAACCTGTTCCAATAAGTGCAACTTTTTTCAAATCTGATTTTTTCATTTGATTCATCCTTATATAATTCTTATTTTATACTTTTTAAGCCAATAATTAATCTGAACAAAATAAGCAATTGTTTGTGGTGTTGTCATCAACTGACCATACCAAGGTTCATTCACTTCTGTATGAATTAGTTTTTCCAATTCGGATTTTTTTATGAATGATAAAATAGGGGATGAACTACAACATAATATTTCATGCAACATATTTGATACAATTTTTAGATATTCAGGATTATGAGTTTTTGGATATGGACTTTTCTTTCTCCATAATACTTCATCAGGTAAGAAATCTTTCATAGCTTCTCTTAACAAACCTTTTTCATATGAATTGTACTCTTTATATTCCCAAGGAACAGAATATAAATATTCTGCAATTCTATAGTCGCAAAATGGGACTCTTACTTCAAGTCCACTATACATACTCATACGGTCTTTTCTATCTAGTAAGGTCTGCATAAACCAATCAATATTTAATTTCATCATCTCTTTCATTCTAGATTCAAGAGGCGAAATTCCATCATTTTTTGATGTGTTTATTATAGAATCTTTATACCTTGATAAAATGTATTCTTCATGGTTTTGAAGTTTTATATCATCTCTTACGAATGATTTTCTGTATTTAGTTGATTGAGACCATGGAAATCCATTGATTGCTCTTATTTTTTTATCTCTAAACCATGGATAACCTCCAAAAATTTCATCTGCACATTCTCCTGATAAAGCAACCGAACAATGTTTTTTTATTTCTTTGCAAAATAATAGTAAGGATGAGTCTACATCAGCCATTCCAGGCAAATCTCTTGCGTCTACAGCATCAGTTAAAGCATTTGCAAGGGATTGATTATTTAGTGTTATCAAATGATGTTCACAACTAAGATATTCAACCATCTTTTTTATATATTCCGTATCACTATTTGGTTGAAATTTACTTGATTTAAAGTATTTATCATTATTTTCATAAGTAATTGAAAATGTTTTTAATTTTAACCCTTTTTCTAACATTGATTTATTCGCAACACTTGAGATTATACTGGAATCTAATCCACCTGATAAAAATGTACCTACAGGCACGTCAGATATCAATTGACGTGTTATTGCGTCTTTAACCAAATAATTTACGTGTTCAACGGTCTCATTAAAAGTTTCTTTATGTTCTCTGTCTTTCAATGTCCAATATTTTCTTACTCTGATGCCATTTTTTGAATAACTTCCCCAACATGCAGGTTTTAGTTCATAAATATCTTTAAAAACGCCACAACCCGGAGTTCGTCCAGGTCCAATGAACATGATTTCTGCGATAGAGTTTTCATTTATAACAGGTTCAACATATTTATGATTAAGTAGTGCTTTAATCTCAGAACCGAAAATAAATGAATTATTTATTCTTGTATAGAAAAATGGTTTAACACCCATTCTATCTCTTGCAAAAAATAATCTCTTTTCAAAATTATCCCAAATAGCAAATGCGAAAATGCCATTGAACTTATTTATACAATCTTCTTTCCAATGAACAAAAGATTTTAAAATTACTTCCGTATCTGAGTGTCCTGAAAAATTATAGCCAAATAATAAAAGTTCATTTCTTATTTCTTCAGTGTTATATAGTTCACCATTATAAACTATTGTATATTCTTTATTACCGTATTTACACGTCATAGGTTGTATTCCGTTTTCAATATCAATAATAGCAAGTCTTGAGTGTATAAGTGCAACATTATCTCTGATATACATACCATTTTGGTCAGGACCTCGTGGAGCAAGCACTTTTTGCATATTTAAAAAGGAATCTTTATTATCTATTACGGAATGTGTAAACGATATTTCTCCTGCAATACCACACATGTATTATCACCTCATCTTATTAGTTTCATAATAGAATATGTTTGTATTTAATAAAAATTCATTTATTATATTTATTTTTTGTTTTTAATATGATAATATAATTTAGAGGTGATTATGTGTCACGATTTATTAATCATATTGGCTCTTTTTTTTCTAAATTTCAAAAGGATTTTAAAATATATAATGGTGATACATTTCCAAATGTTTATGATGGTGATTTTTTTGAAAATATTCCATATGAAAAATATGTAAATAGTAACGTATCTTATCAACTTTATAATGCCATTTATATCAAAGATTTTGGTGCAATTCCTGATGATTCGAATATAAATAATGCTGATTATATAAATTCAGCAATTACTAATAGTTATGAAAATGGCGGAGGAGTAGTAGTGGTAAGTGGCGGTAACTACACTTGCGGTACTGTATATCTGAAAAGTAATGTTATATTATATATTGAAAAAGATTCATCCATCGTTGCTTCTCACAGTATAGATGATTTTACTGAGAATGCATTAATATATGCAGAAAATTGTGAAAACACTGATGTTACCGGTCCGGGGAAAATTTGTGGAGAAGGTAATTTTTTCTCTTTAAAACCATACTATCCACCTAAAATCGAACCTTTTTCAAAAACGCTTGATGTTTGGGATTTGCGTCAGGAATATCGTAAAAGAATTCGTTTTCCCCATAAAAGTAAATATGGTTATTTAATGTTTTTAAAGAATTGTAATAATATTAAACTTTATAATTTAATTCTTGAAAATTCTGCAATGTGGACAGTAAACATTAATTCGTGTAATAACGTTGATGTTTCAAATATAGTTATTAATAATAATCGTCATGTTGCAAATACTGACGGTATTGATATCTGTGGTTCATCCAATGTTATTATTAAAGATTGTTTTATTTCAACTGCCGATGACGGAATTGCATTAAAAAATAATATGAGTGTTTCAACATCAGGTGATGATGGGCTAAGAATAAAAAATAATCTTGATGTTGCTTGCAGAAAAGGCATGAGTAATATTTACATTCATGATTGTGAAGTTGTCTCTTGCACAAATGCTTTTAAAATCGGCAGTGAAACGTCGCTTGACATCAGTGATGTTACTGTTGAAAACTGTAAATTCTATTTAACCGATATATATCCTGCAGGTGTCAGTGGCATATCCATTGAGTCCTGTGATGGTGCAAAGGTCAATAATGTAAGTATTTCGAATATTGAAATGGATTCAATGGCTTGTCCGTTATTTATCAGACTTTGTAACAGAAATGGTGACAATAAACCTGAACTTGATGGTAGGGGAGAAATAACTAATATTTCTGTAAATAATGTTAAAGCGAACAATATTGAAATACCAATTATGATTATGGGAATACCTAATCAAAAAATTTGTGATGTTATTCTTAAAAATTTCGATTTAAGATATGCTGAAGGTAAAGATTATTTCGATTTCAGATTTAAGATACCTGAACAAGAAAAAGAGTATCCGGAATGCAATCGTTTCAGGAATATTAATGCATACGGAATATACGTGCGTCATGCGGAAAATATTTCGTTTATTGAATCAGGGGTTCTACCAAGAAAAAATACACGAAGAAAATTTGAAATAAGTACAGATTGCAAAAACTTTATTTATGGTAGGTGGTAATCAGATGAAAATCTATGAAAAAATGCATAGTGGTGATTTGTATTTATCAATGGACAGTGAGCTGTTTAATGAGCAACTGACATATCTTGATAAGTTATACGATTTCAATGCAACAAGACCATTAGAGCTTGAAAAAAGAACTGAAATGCTAAAAAATATGTTTGCAGAAATCGGTGAGGATTGTTACATAGAACCGCCACTACACTCAAATTGGGGAGGAAGACATGTTCATTTTGGTAAAGGTGTTTATGCTAATTTCAATTTAACACTTGTTGATGACACCCATATTTACGTTGGTGATTACACAATGATTGGACCTAACGTTGTTTTAGCAACAGCGGGACATCCAATATTACCTGAATTACGTCCATTAGCATATCAATATAATATGCCTATTCACATTGGTAAAAATTGTTGGTTGGGTGCAGGTGTAATTGTTTTACCGGGAATTACTATTGGTGACAATTCAGTTATTGGCGCAGGGAGCATTGTTACAAAGGATATTCCTGCAAATGTTGTTGCAGTTGGAAATCCTTGCAGAGTATTACGAGAGATTAATGACTACGATAAAGAATTTTATTTTAAAGACAGAAAGATAACATTATAGACGGAGTTTTTTACTCCGTCTTTTTGTATTTATTTAAAATTTTAGTTGATTATAATTATACAATATTGTATAATTGAAGAACAAATGTACGTGAGGTGTTTTATGTTTAAATTAGTCAGTAATTATCAGCCAACTGGTGACCAGCCACAAGCAATAGATATGCTCGTTGAAGGTATTGAAAAAGGTTATAACGAACAAACATTGCTGGGTGTGACAGGCTCCGGTAAGACATTCACTATGGCTAATATTATTGCTAAATTAAACAGACCCACTCTTGTTCTCGCTCATAACAAAACTCTTGCCGGACAACTTTGCGCAGAGTTTAAAGAATTTTTTCCAGAAAATGCTGTTGAGTATTTTGTTTCTTATTACGATTATTATCAACCCGAAGCTTATATTGCAACAACAGATACTTATATTGAAAAAGATTCTGCAATAAACGAAGAGATTGATAAATTGCGTCACTCGGCTACATCTGCATTATCCGAAAGACGAGATGTTATAATCGTTGCAAGTGTTTCGTGTATATATTCTCTTGGTGACCCAATAGATTATAAATCAATGGTTATTTCGTTACGTACTGGAATGGAAAAAAGTCGTGATGATTTTATAAAAAAACTTGTTGAAATCCAGTATGAAAGAAATGATATTAATTTTATAAGAAATAAATTTAGAGTAAGAGGGGATATTGTTGAAATTTTCCCGGTTTACTCAAATGATACTGCAATAAGAGTAGAATTCTTTGGTGATGAAATTGACAGAATATGTGAAATCAACCCATTGACAGGTGCGGTTAAAAATGTAGTGTCACATGTTGCTATATATCCTGCATCTCACTATGTTGTTTCTCCTGAAAAAATGGAAGATGCTTTAAAACAAATAAACGACGAAATGGAAAAACAGGTTGCAGAATTTGAGAAACAAGGAAAACTTATTGAGGCTCAAAGAATACGTCAAAGAACTGAGTATGATATGGAAATGCTTCGTGAAACAGGCTTTTGCAAAGGTATTGAGAATTATTCTGCAATAATGTCTGGCAGAAAACCTGGCGAACCACCTTTTACTTTGCTTGATTATTTTCCTGATGATTATGTGCTTTTTGTAGATGAATCACACGTTACATTACCTCAGGTAAGAGGTATGTATGGCGGAGACCGTTCCAGAAAAGATAGTCTTATCAATTTTGGTTTCCGTTTACCTTCTGCCTATGATAACAGACCATTGACCTTTGATGAGTTTTACAAAAAAACAAGACAAAAAATATTTGTAAGTGCTACACCGGGACCTTTTGAAGCGGAAAAAAGTGTTCAGACTGCTGAACAGGTTATTCGACCAACAGGTCTTTTAGACCCTGAAATTTCTGTCCGCGGAACAAATGGGCAGATTGATGATTTGATTTCCGAAATAAATATAAGGGTTGAAAAGAAGGAACGAGTTCTTGTAACTACACTTACTAAAAAGATGGCAGAAAATCTTACGGATTATCTTTCTCAACATGGTATTAAAGTAAGATACATGCACTATGATATTGATACTATTGAGAGAATGGAACTTATACGTGATTTACGTTTGGGCGAATTTGATGTACTTGTTGGTATTAATTTGCTACGTGAAGGATTGGATATTCCCGAAGTATCTTTAATTGCAATTCTTGATGCTGATAAAGAAGGTTTTTTACGTTCAGAAACATCACTTATTCAGATTATTGGTCGTGCTGCTCGTAATGCAAACGGACATGTTATAATGTATGCAGATAGTGTTACGAACTCAATGGAACGAGCTATCAGTGAAACATACAGACGTCGTGAAATTCAGATTGCATATAATAATGAGCATAGCATCGTGCCAAAAACAATAACAAAAGATGTTCGTGAAATTTTGGAAATATCAACAAAAGATAAATCAGGAAAACGTAAGATGAGTAGGGATGAAAAACAAAAATTAATTGCTCAATTAACTGAAGAAATGAAATCAGCTGCAAAAATACTTGAATTTGAACATGCGGCTTATTTACGTGATAAAATTGAAAAACTTAAATCGGAGAAATAAATGTTAAAATTACTAAATGATAAAGGTTTTTGGAAAACTACATTAAGACTTACAACGCCAATAGTATTACAAAATATATTGATAAGTTCATTCACATTAGCAGATACCCTTTTTGTGAGCCAATTAGGTGACGTATCCTTATCTGCAGTAGGTATGATTGGTCAGTGGGGATGGCTACTTAACATGGTGTTAATAGGAATCAGTTCCGGTACGTCTGTCTTTATTGCACAATATTGGGGGATAAAAGAAATTAAGAAAATAAATATGACTTGTGGAATTGCAACTGTATCTGCAATTTTGATTTCAGGATTGTTTACAGCATTTAGTTTGCTATTTCCATCCACAGTTGTTAATATTTTTAATAATAATCCTGATGTTGTCACTGAGGGAACATCGTATCTATTAATTGTTTGCATTTCATATCCTGCAATTGCGATAACAAATATTCTTTCGTCTGTTCTACGCTCAGTAGAGTTAGTTAAGTTGCCTACCTATGTTTCTGTAATAACTACAATTCTTAACATATTCTTAGATTATGGAATGATTTTTGGTAAATTTGGATTCGAGAAAATGGGAATAAAAGGTGCTGCACTTGCAACATCTATTTCCGCTTGGGTAGGCGTTTTTCTTATACTTTTGGTTTCCTTTGTAACAAAGAATATATTATTCGCACCGATAAAAAATACTTTTGGATTCAAATGGTTCGACATCAAATTGTTTTATAAAAAAGCACTTCCAGTAATTTTTAATGAGACTATGTGGGGCGCAGGTACTTTTGTTTTCAATATCATTTTTGGACATATGGGTCACGAATATTTTGCTGCAATTACAATACTTAGAAGTTTTGAAAACATTGCATTTGTATTTATAATCGGAATTTGCAATGCATGTAGCATTATGGTTGGTAAATCAGTCGGTAAAGGAAAAATTGAACGTGGCATTCAAGATACAAAACGTTTTTTAATTATTTTTCCGGTGATTTCCATTATTATTGCTGTCATTATTTATATTTTCAGAGCTGAATTTATTGGTATATTTAACATGGGAAATAATATCAGTGAAGTTACATTAAATTCTGCAATGTCTATTATGGCTTTTTATGCGTTTGAATTTACAATAAGACAAGTTCCGTTCTTAATGATTGTTGGTATTTTCCGTTCAGGTGGAGACACAGTTACGGGTGTAAAATATGATTTACTTACTCTATGGGGACTCTCCATTCCAGCTACAATAATTGCTGTGTATGTACTGAATGTACCTTTTACAGTTGCTTTTGCAGTTATGTATATATTTGAGGATTATATTAAGTCTATTATTTGTATAAAATATTATAAATCAATGAAATGGATTAAACCTGTGACTTCAGAGGGAAAAGATGGTTTAACAGAGTATCTTCGTGAGAAGGGGATAAAAAATGTTACACGATAAAATTATTATTAAAGGTGCAAAAGAGAATAATTTAAAAAACATTGATATAGAAATTCCAAGAGATAAACTTGTTGTTTTAACGGGTGTGTCCGGCTCTGGTAAATCATCATTAGCATTTGATACAATTTATGCTGAAGGACAGAGACGATATATTGAGTCTTTATCTTCTTATGCTCGTATGTTTTTAGGGCAGATGGAGAAACCAAATGTTGAGTCTATTGAAGGACTTTCTCCTGCAATCTCAATTGACCAGAAGACAACCTCTAAAAATCCACGTTCAACAGTTGGTACTGTAACCGAAATATACGATTATCTACGTCTTTTGTATGCAAGAATTGGTGTGCCTCATTGTCCGATTTGTGGTAGAGAGATAAAACAGCAAACAGTTGACCAGATTGTTGATACTGTATTAAACTTACCTGAAGGTACAAAGTTTCAGATATTATCACCGGTTGTAAGAGGTAAAAAAGGGGAGCATGCTAAAGAATTAGCGAATGCTTTGAAATCAGGTTTTATTCGAGCAAGGATTGATGGCGAAGTTGCAGAGTTGTACGAAGATATGAAACTTCCTAAAACCTATAAGCATACTATTGAAATAATTGTTGACCGTTTAGTGGTTAAAGAAAGTATAAGAACACGACTTGCTGATTCAATTGAAACTGCAACACAGCATTCCGGTGGTAATGTAATTATTGATGTTATAGGTGATAAGGAATACTTATATTCATTAAATTATGCTTGTCCTGAACATGGTATAAGTATTGATGAATTATCCCCAAGAATGTTCTCATTTAATAATCCTTATGGCGCATGTCCTACTTGTACTGGTCTTGGTACGTTTTTAAAGGTCAATCCTGACCTCGTAATACCCAATAAAAACCTTTCAATTAGTGAGGGTGCAATCTGTGCTTCGGGATGGGGAAAAGCTGATTCAGGGTCAATTGCTGCTATGTATTACAATGCTATTGGTAAAGAATATGGTTTTAACTTAAAAACGCCTATAAAAGATATTTCTGAAGACGGATTGAATGTAATTTTATATGGAACAAACCGCAAAATGAAAATGACTCGTTCAACATTTTATGGTTCTGGAACGTATATGTCCGAGTTTGAAGGAATTGTAAATAATCTTGAAAGAAGATATAAAGAAACTACAAGTGAATGGTCCAGATGGGAAATAGAGCAGGTTATGACTGCCAGTAAATGTCCAGATTGTAATGGAACTCGTCTTAAACCAGAGATTCTTTCAATTACAGTCGGAAATAAAAATATAAGTGAATTTTGTGATATGTCAATTACACAAGCAATTGATTATATTGATTCGCTTGACTTAAGCGAAAAAGACAGATTTATAGCAGAATCAATTCTTAAGGAAATAAAAAACAGACTTAACTTTTTAAAGAGTGTTGGTCTTGATTATTTAACTCTTTCTCGCTCTTCCGGAACACTTTCTGGCGGTGAAAGTCAAAGAATTCGACTTGCTACACAGATTGGTTCTATGTTAATGGGAGTTGTCTATATTCTCGATGAGCCTAGTATCGGTCTTCATCAAAGAGATAATGATAAACTTATAGAAACATTAAAGCATCTTAGAGATTTAGGAAATACTCTTATAGTTGTTGAACACGACGAAGATACTATGCGCTGTGCTGACCATATCGTTGATGTTGGCCCTGGTGCTGGTGTGCACGGTGGTGAAGTTGTTTGCTCCGGCTCGATAAATGATATAATCAATTGTAAAGATTCAATTACCGGTGCATATCTTTCGGGTGAGAGGAAAATACCTATTCCTGTAAAGAGGAGACAAGGTAATGGAAGTGTTCTTACTATAAAAGGTGCTTGTGAGAATAACCTCAAAAACATAGATGTTGACTTCCCGTTAGGTTGTTTTATCTGTATTACAGGTGTTTCAGGCTCAGGTAAATCATCTCTTGTTAATGAAATACTTTATAAATATCTTGCAAATGAACTTAATGGTGCTAAAAAGCCGGTTGGTAAATTTAATGAATTTATTGGAATTGAACATCTCGATAAAGTAATTAATATTGACCAATCACCAATAGGGAGAACACCTCGTTCAAATCCTGCAACATATACTGGAGTTTTTACCGATATTCGTGAATTATTTGCTCAAACACAAGATGCTAAGATAAGAGGATATAATGCAGGTAGATTTTCATTCAATGTTAAAGGTGGTCGTTGTGAAGCTTGTCAAGGTGATGGAATAATAAAAATTGAGATGCACTTTCTTGCGGATGTTTATGTGCCATGTGATGTTTGTAAAGGTTCAAGATATAATCGTGAAACACTTGATGTTAAATATAAAGGTAAAACAATTAGTGATGTTCTTGAAATGACTGTTGAAGAAGCATTAGTTTTCTTTGAAAGCATTCCAAAAATTAAAAGAAAACTTGAAACATTACATGATGTTGGATTAGGTTATATAAAACTAGGTCAATCTGCAACAACATTATCAGGTGGTGAAGCACAACGAGTTAAGCTTTCTACAGAACTTTCAAAACGTTCCACAGGAAAAACTATATATATTCTTGACGAACCTACAACTGGGCTTCATACAGCAGATGTGCATAAACTTATTGAGGTTTTGCAAAAGCTTGTTGATAACGGAAATAGTGTTGTAGTTATTGAGCATAATCTTGATGTTATTAAGACTGCTGACCACATTATTGACCTTGGACCTGAAGGGGGAGATAAGGGTGGAAAAATTGTTGTAGAAGGCACTCCTGAAGAAATTTTAAAAAATAAAAAATCATATACAGGACAATATTTAAAAAAGATTTTAAATAAAAAATAATTTTAGTCGCTAAAATAAAAACTTTTTTTAAATTTTTATATTTTATTAACAGAGTATCATTTAATAATTTTGATACTCTGTTTTTTGTTTGAAATTAAATATAAGTAGGGTGTTGAAAACTTAAGCTAATTGTTGACAATGTTGAAAAGTTATGATATAATTATACAAAATAAATATTTTGTATCAAATAGGGGAAGAAAAATTATACAAAATACGGGAAATAGTGTAATTTAAGCTAAAATATTATTGTTTAGGATATATGTATCGATTATTAAAGCTTTTTTAGATTTTTCTTTGTATACTGTTTTTTTCAATTATAATTTAATTCATTTATAATCCCAATCTTATATTTTTTTAATTATAAATCTGATTATATTATTTTGATTGAACATTCTATCATTTTTAAAATTATTATTCGATTTATATTTCGATTTTTATTTAATTATTTTATTTTTTATAATGTATTATTAATTAATTAGAATGTAATATTAATCCATAATGGTATATTAGTTGTTTCTAATTTAGTTTAAATTATTATTTTGAATTATATATTCTTAACCTATGCCTCAGGCACATCATTTTATTTAAATTCTGTGCAACAATGGCTTTTGTGATTTTTTTATAATATTTTAATTAATTAATGTTTATTGCGTTGCTGTGAAACGGTTTCACGCAAGGAGGGCTATTTTATGAAAAAAATAAATTTTACAGGTTTACCAATTATTATTAAAGATTTTTTAGTGTATCTTGATGTTATTAAAAACAAATCATCACTCACAATTGAAGAATACAGTTCCGATTTAAAACTTTTCTTTAAATTTTTAAAGTATTATAGAGGGCTTATCCCCTCCTCTATTGAATTTGATGAGATAGACATTCTTGACATTGACGAGGATTTTGTTAAAAGTGTTACATTAAATGATGCTTATGCTTTTCTCTCTTATTGTAAAAATGAACGAGAAAATCAAGAAGCAGCTAGAGCAAGAAAAGTATCTTGTTTACGAACATTCTTTAAGTATCTTGATAAACAGAAGAACATAATTGACAATAATCCAATGGAAGTTCTCGATTCTCCTAAACTAAAAAAAGCTCTCCCCAAGTACCTTACACTTGAAGAGAGTATCAAACTTTTAAAATCCGTTGATGGTAAACACAAAGAACGTGATTATTGTATTTTAGTTTTCTTTTTGAACTGTGGTTTGCGTTTGTCTGAACTTGTAAGTTTAAATTATAACGATATAAGAGATGACCACACATTAAGAGTTACAGGTAAAGGTAATAAAGAACGTACAATTTATTTAAATGACTCATGCTTAGATGCGTTTGCACAGTATATGGCTGTACGTCCGGTTGACGGTGTACCTGCAAATGATAGAAATGCACTTTTTTTAAGTGGAAGGAATAAGAGAATCAGTCCTAAAACCGTTCAACACATTGTTTACGAAGCGCTTGAAAAATGTGGTTTAGAAGGCTATTCTGTGCATAAATTAAGACATACTGCAGCAACACTTATGTATCAACATGGTAATGTAGATGTTCTTGTTTTAAAAGATATTTTAGGCCATGAAAATTTAGGAACGACAGAAATTTATACCCATATAGTTGATGAACAATTGAAAAAGGCATCAGAATCAAATCCATTAGCTCAGATAAAAATAAATAAATCTACACAAGATTAAATTTGGGTACAAAGTATATAATAAATAACGTATTTATAAACGCACAAATTATGTTTATTCCAATCAATATTAAATATCTCATAAAATACAGCTTGATGGATGTATCATCAGCTGTATTTTTATGTGTAATAACACTTCGTACATAATTGCTCATAAAAGCACTTTCATTAACTGCAAAAATTAATGATGATGTTGTAATTGCAAGATAGGGATATAAAACAATTAAACAAAACATAATTCCATTTGTTTTATATTCGTAATACATAAAACTACTAATATATCCTATAATTATAGATTTTAGCATAGGTGGAATAAATACTAATATTTTACCTATGAAACTCGTACCAATAAGGAAAACTAATATAAAAAAACACAAATCTAATCTTATTAGATTTAATAATACTTGCACAAAATTACCACTTTTTAGTGTAGTAAAAAATCCATTAAAAATAATGTTGCCATATTCTTTATTATATTTAAATATTATGCAACCCATAAGAATTGAAAAAATAGAGATTACTAATAGTAATACTTTATATTTTTCCTCTCTTATTGATGTTTTAACATCATCTTTTTTCCTTTTATTTAGCCTGGTTTTTGTATATTTTCTTAGATTAATTACCTTTGTCATATTGTCAAATCCTTATAAATTCTATTTTCTTCTTTTTGTATTTGCCCCAATTATTCCACCTAATGTTGAACAAATAATAATCAGTAAAAATATAATAACAGTACTTTCTTTTAATTGACCGTTAGAGAAAATCACCATAAAAACAATCACAATTAATGAGTTTGGTATTGAACTTAAAAATCCTGATAACAATCCTTTAAAATTACATTTTTTTGATGATATAAATCCACCAAAAATGCTTCCTAAACCAACACAAACAGAAAAATATATTTTTAAATGAATAGATAAAACTGATGTTTTTGAAATAATGTAGGATATAATAAATGTTAATGTTATACTCAATGCAATACCTGCAAATGACGATAAAACAACACCTAATATGTTCTTCGTAGGATTTGACAGATTAATATTTCTTTTTTTTGACATAGAAAAACCCCTCGCATTCATTTAAGAATATGAGGGGTTTGAATTATTTATGATAATTATTCAGCATCTTTATCTTTTTTAGATTTCTTTGCTTTCTTTTCCATCATAGCTGCTTTTGCTGCTTCACGCTGTGCCTGAATCTTTTCATTAGCAGTGTGGTTGGTCTGAATTGCGTACTTTTTAAATTTAATCTTAACTCTATCAGAACCTGTTTCTATAACGATTGTGTCATCTTTTACTGAAACAACTTTACCGCAAATACCACCGATTGTTGTGATTTCATCACCAATCTGTGTATTCTCACGAATTTCTTGTTCCATTTTCTGCTGTTTTTTCTGTGGTCTGATTGTAAAGAAATACATTGCACCAAAAAGTGCAGCCATCATTATAATCATTGGCATTGTATCTTTTAAACCACCTTGCTGAGTTGTACTAGTCGCACCCATCATCGCAAATGTTAAAAAGTCTGTCATTTTTATTTTCCTCCAAATCAAATTAAATACAACTTTGATATTATACATAATAAATTTATATTTTTCAAGTGTATTTCAAATATTTACCTAATAATTATATTCTTGTGTCTAATCTATCAACATATTTGTTGTAGAATTCTTCAAAAGTATCATTATCTAATGCATCTCTAATTTTTGCCAAGAGATTATTATAAAAATACAAATTGTGCATTACACAAAGTCGCATTGCTAACATTTCTTGTGCTTTAAATAAATGTCTTATATATGCTCTTGAATGTTTCTGACAAGTTGGACAATTACATTCAGGGTCAATCGGCAAATCATCTTTTTCATATTTTTTATTATTAATATTAATTATTCCCGCATCAGTAAATAGATGACCATGGCGGGCATTTCTGCTTGGCATAACACAGTCAAAAAGGTCAATTCCCCTTTTAACGCCCTCTAGAATATTACCGGGAGTACCAACACCCATCAAATATCTTGGTTTTTCAGCAGGCATATATGGTTCGACTGCTGAGATGATACGGTACATATCTTCTTTAGGCTCTCCAACTGCAAGACCACCAATAGCATAACCATCTAAGTCAAGTTTTGCAATTTCTTTCATGTGTTCAATACGTAAATCATCAAATGTGCAACCTTGGTTTATACCGAAAAGCATTTGATTTTTGTTGATTGTGTCAGGTAATGAATTTAATCTATCCATTTCAGCTTTACAACGATGCAACCATCTTGTAGTTCTTTCGCAAGACTGCTTTGAATATTCATATTTTGCAGGATTTTCAACGCACTCATCAAACGCCATTGCAATTGTTGAGCCAAGATTAGATTGAATTTGCATACTTTCTTCAGGTCCCATAAAAATTTTATGACCATCAATGTGTGAAGAAAAATATACACCTTCTTCTTTGATTCTTCTTAATGATGAAAGTGAAAAAACTTGAAATCCTCCACTATCAGTAAGTATAGGGCCATTCCAACCAGTGAACTTATGAAGACCACCCATTTCTTTAATAAGAGTATCTGTTGGTCTTAAATGTAAATGGTATGTATTACATAATTGAACTTGACAATTAATATCTTTCAAATCATAGGCAGAAACTCCACCTTTTATTGCACCTTGTGTTGCAACATTCATAAATGCAGGTGTCTGCACAGTACCATGAACTGTATGGAATTCTCCACGTCGTGCATTTCCGTTTTTCTTAATAAGTTTATACATAAAATCTCCTTAATTGATAAACATACAGTCGCCAAAACTGAAGAATCTGTATTTTTCTTTAACTGCAATATTATAAGCATCCAAAATACTTTCTCGATTATACAACGCTGAAACAAGCATTATAAGTGTACTTTCGGGCAGATGAAAATTAGTTAAAAGTGCATCGATGCACTTAAATTTATAACCAGGATAAATAAAAATACTTGTCCAGTCATCAAACTCTTTCATTTCACCTTGACTTTGCATTACACTTTCAAGAGTTCTGCAACAAGTTGTTCCTACTGCAACTACCCTACCACCATTTTTTTTGGTTTCATTGATTAAATCAGCAGTTTCTTTAGGAATTTGATAATGTTCAGAATGCATTTCATGGTCTTCAATATTTTCAGCTTTAACGGGTCTAAATGTACCGATACCTACATGCAGTGTAACATATCCGATTTTTATACCCTTTTCTCGAATTTTAGCTATTATTTCATCAGTAAAATGGAGTCCGGCTGTTGGTGCAGCTGCAGAGCCTAATTCCTTAGAATATACTGTTTGATATCGTTCTTTATCTTCAAGTTTTTCAGTAATGTAGTGTGGTAAAGGCATTTCACCAACCTTGTCTAAAACTTCATAAATATTCGAAGCCTCATAACTGAATTTTGCAATTCTGTTTCCGTTATCAAGAACTTTTTCAATTTTACAGGTTAAAATTCCATCACCAAAAGTGAACTCAGCATCAACTTTTGCTTTTTTTCCCGGTCCTGTGATTGTTTCCCAACGGTCATTGCCAAGGTTATTAAGAAGTAAGAATTCGACAATTGCACCAGTTTCTTTCTTAACACCATACATACGAGCTGGTAAAACTCTTGTGTTATTAAGTATAAGACAATCGCCTGGATTCAAATAGTCAATAAAATCATAAAAGTGTTTATGCTCAATTGAATTATTTTTTCTTGATAAAACCATCATTCTGGAATGGTCTCTAGGTTCTACTGGCGTTTGAGCAATTAATTCTTTGGGCAAATCGTAGTAAAAATCAGACTTTTTCATTATGTTTCTCCGTAAATATATAGAAATTGATAAAAATGTTTGACACAAATGCTTTAAAGTGCTATTATATTATAGCGATTGAGGCGCAATAAAAATCAGTAGCATTTTTGAAACTCCCAAGAGTTGTTGATTAAATGTGAAAGGGTTTGTTGCCGAAGAAAAACGGGGCTTGGGATTTGTTTTTTCTGGTTGTATTATTAACAGTAATATGACTGTCATCATTATTTGATGGAGTGCTTTCGTATTATGAAAAATCATAATACTTATGTATTTTTATCAGTAATGGTGATATAATCATTACTGATTTTTTATAACGAAAGATATATTATCATTTTTTGGAGGTAATTTCAAGTGAAAAAGTATAATGTTGGTGTAATTGGTGCAACAGGTATGGTTGGTCAACGTTTTATGACTCTTTTAGACAACCATCCTTGGTTTGATGTTAAAGTATTAGCAGCAAGTCCACGTTCAGCTGGAAAGAAATATTCTGATGCAGTAGGTGCTAAATGGTGCATGGATGTTGAAATTCCAGAAGCAATGAAAGACATTGTTGTTATGGACGCAACTGCAGATATTGAAAAAATCGCATCACAGGTTGATTTTGTATTCTGTGCTGTTGACATGAAAAAAGATGAAATCAAGGCTCTTGAAGAAGCTTACGCAAAGGCAGAATGTCCTGTAATTTCAAACAATAGTGCACATAGACATACTCCTGATGTTCCAATGATTGTTCCTGAACTCAATGCAGACCACGCTGCAATCATTCCTGCTCAGAGAAAGAGACTTGGAACAAAACGTGGCTTTATTGCAGTTAAATCAAACTGCTCACTCCAGAGTTATGTTCCTGCTCTCTTCCCTCTCTCAAAGTTTGGTATTAAAGATGTTCTTGTTTGCACATATCAGGCAATTTCAGGTGCAGGTAAAACATTTGACACATGGCCAGAAATGAATGACAATGTAATTCCATTCATTGGTGGCGAAGAAGAAAAGAGTGAAAAAGAACCTCTCAAGATTTGGGGTAAGGTTGAAGGCGATGTTATCGTTGATGCTGATTCGCCTAACTTTACTGCACAGTGTATTCGTGTTCCTGTTTCAAATGGCCATATGGGTGCAGTTTTCGTAAGATTTGAGAATAAACCATCAAAAGAAGAAATATTAAATATATGGAAGGATTTTGCTGGTCGTGCACAAGAATTAGACCTTCCACACGCACCAAAGCAGTTCCTTAACTATTTTGAAGAAGATAATATGCCACAGACAAAGCTTAATCGTGACCTTGAAGGTGGTATGGCTATTTCTGTCGGTCGTCTTCGTGAAGATACACAGTATGACTACAAATTTGTATGTCTTTCACACAATACACTTCGCGGTGCTGCAGGTGGTGCTGTTCTTATGGCTGAACTTCTTTGTGCAGAAGGCTATATGGACTAATATTCCGTTAAAGGAGAATGAATTATGAGTAACAATCCTATTTTTACAGGTTGTGGTGTTGCAATTGTAACACCATTTAATGAAGATTTAAGTGTTAACTACAAATCACTTGAAAATCTTCTTGAGTATCACATTGCAAATGGAACTGATTCAATCGTAATTTGTGGTACCACAGGTGAAAGTGCAACTCTTACACCAAAAGAACATTCTGATGTAATTAAGTTTACTTGTGATGTTGTTAATCACAGAATTCCTGTTATCGCAGGTACTGGTAGTAATGAAACTGCTTATGCTATCGAACTTTCTAACGATGCTGAAAAAGCTGGCGCAGACGCGATGCTTGTTGTTACACCATATTACAATAAATGCTCTCAAAGAGGTCTTGTAAAGCACTATAATGCTATTGCTGATAATACATCAAAACCAATTATTATTTATAATGTTCCAAGTAGAACAGGTGTTAATGTTCTTCCATCTACTTATGCTGAACTTTGTGAGCATAAAAACATAATTGCAACAAAAGAAGCAAGCGGAAACATTTCACAGATTGCTGAAACAATCGCTCTTTGTGGAGATAAACTTGATGTATACTCAGGTAACGATGACCAGATTGTTCCTTTAATGTCACTTGGCGGTAAAGGTGTCATTTCTGTTCTTTCAAACATCTGCCCTAAACTTGCACATGATATTCCAACTCTTTATCTTGAAGGTAAAGTTAAGGAAAGTGCTGAACTTCAGCTTAAATATCTTGACCTTATTAATGCAATGTTTATGGACGTTAATCCAATTCCTGTAAAAGTAGCGATGAGAATGATGGGCTTTGATGTTGGTCCACTCCGTATGCCACTTTGTGAAATGGAAGATGCTAAAACTGCAAAACTTGAGTCGATTCTCAAAAAATATGAATTAATATAATTATATTGTTGGACGTGAAAAAATGACAAGGATTATTTTAAGCGGTGCTCTTGGAAAAATGGGCAAAGCAATTACAAATTGTGTTGAAAATAGAAATGACTGTGAAATTGTTGCAGGTGTTGATTTAGCAAATGAAGAAAGTTCTTTTCCAATTTTTAAATCATTTAACGATGTAAACATTGATGCTGATGTTATCATTGATTTTTCACATCCATCAGTTCTTAATGATTTATTAAGTTTTGCAAAAGAAAAGAAAATTCCTGCTGTAATTGCTACAACGGGTCTTAATGAACAACAAATTGACGATATTAAACTTGCTTCAAATGACGTTCCCCTTTTCTTCTCCGCAAATATGTCAATTGGTGTGAGTCTTGTTTCAGAACTTGCTAAAAAAGCTGCTAAAGTACTTCAGGGTAGTTTTGATATTGAGATTGTTGAGGCACATCATAACCAGAAAATTGACGCACCAAGCGGAACTGCATTGATGCTTGCTGATTCAATATCAGAAGCACTCCAAGAAAAGCCAATATATGAATTTGACCGTCATTCAAAGAGAATGAAGAGAACTAAGAATGAAATCGGAATTCATGCTGTTCGTGGCGGAACAATTGTTGGTGAACACGAAATAATCTTTGCAGGTCCTGATGAAGTAATCAAGATTTCACATTCAGCTTATTCAAAACAACTTTTTGCCAATGGTTCTGTTAATGCAGGCTTGTTCCTTGTTGGTAAAGAACCGGGATTTTACTCAATGAAAGATTTAGTTAATGAAAACTAAGGAGGGAAAATAATGAAAAATATTGATAATATTACAATGATTGAAAATGTAACTCTTATTTCAATTAATGACTCCCCTGCTGATTTCAAAGTTGTTGCACAGATTTTTGAAATGCTTTCAAATGCGGGAATTGATGTTGATATGATTTCACAAAATCCTCCACAAGGTAAAACATCTAACCTTTCATTCACGGTTAATGATGAAGATTTAGGTAAAGTATTTGAAACTGCATCTAAACTTCGTGAACTTCATCCTGAACTCAAACTTGCTATAAGCAGTGGTAACACAAAGATTTCAGTTTTTGGTGAAGGAATGAGAAATTGCCCCGGTGTTGCTTCAAAAGTATTCTCTGCTATTGCATCAGCAGATGTTGAGGTAAGAATGATTACAACTTCTGAAGTTGACATTTCAGTTCTTGTTTACAGTCATGATGGTGATGCTGTTTATGCAGCACTTAACTCATAAATAATACAAATTTTTAAGGCTTACTGATTAATGTCAGTAAGCCTTAAACTTTATATATTGTTATTAAGCTAAAACTGCCTTGTAGAAGACTTTTTTACCTTTCTTAATGATTACATATCCTTTTTCAAAATCATCTTTTGTAAGTGCTTTGAATGGCTCTATAACCTTTTCATCATCAACAGATACGCCACCCTGCTCAATAAGACGACGGCACTCACCTTTTGACTTTGCAATACCTGCTTTAATCATAATATCAGAAACAAGCACGCTATCATCGTTAAAATCGTCTGAAGTGAGTTCTACTGTTGGCATATTATCTGTATTACCCTTACCTGAGAAAAGTGCTCTGGCGCCTTCTTGAGCCTTATTTGCCTCTTCTTCACCATGAACAAGCTTTGTAAGTTCAAATGCAAGAATTTCTTTAGCAGTATTTAACTGACTACCTTCCCAACTATCCATCTCTTCAATTTCTTCCATTGGTAAGAATGTAAGCATTCTGATACATTTAAGAACGTCAGCATCGTCAACGTTTCTCCAGTACTGATAGAAATCAAATGGTGATGTCTTGTTAGGGTCAAGCCAAACTGCACCTGACTGTGTTTTACCCATCTTCTTGCCTTCTGAATTAAGAAGAAGTGTAATTGTCATTGCATGAGCATCTTTACCAAGTTTTCTTCTGATAAGCTCTGTACCACCAAGCATATTGCTCCACTGGTCGTCACCGCCAAACTGCATATTACAACCATATTTCTGGAAAAGTTCATAGAAGTCATAGCTCTGCATAATCATATAGTTAAATTCAAGGAATGAAAGACCTTTTTCCATTCTCTGTTTATAACACTCTGCAGCAAGCATTCTGTTAACGCTAAAGCAAGCACCAACCTCACGAAGAACCTCAATATAGTTAAGGTCAAGAAGCCAATCCGCATTATTAACCATAAGAGCTTTACCTTCAGAAAAGTCAATAAATCTGCTCATCTGTTTCTTAAAGCAATCGCAGTTGTGTTGAATTGTTTCCTTTGTCATCATTTGACGCATATCGCTTCGTCCTGATGGGTCACCAATCATAGCAGTACCGCCACCGATAAGTGCAATTGGCTTATTTCCTGCCATCTGTAATCTCTTCATAAGGCAAAGTGCCATAAAGTGACCAACGTGTAAGCTATCAGCAGTAGGGTCAAAACCGATATAGAATACTGCTTTACCTTCATTTACAAGATTTTTGATTTCTTCTTCATTTGTTACCTGTGCAATAAGACCACGAGCAACGAGTTCTTCATAAACTTTCATTTTACTACTCCTTAAAAATAAATAAAGTCCCCTGCATAAAGCAGAGGACGAAAAAATTTCGTGTTACCACCTCAGTTTATCATTACCTCACGATAATGACCTTAACGAGTAACTATCATTACTCTGTACTATAACGGGTACACCCGACACTATCTACTATTGTTTCAATAGTGCAACTCCACGATGTATTTCATAAGTTTTGCGTACGTCTTTACACCGAACAGACGCTCTCTGTAACTGCAAAGGTCTTATTACTTCTTCGCTTCAAAGTCATTGTGTTTATTATACACAATTTATGAAAATTGTCAAGTTAATATTTCTTTGCATTTTCAATCATTTCTGCAGCAGTATCTAGTGATAACTGAGTAGCTTCAATTCCACCGATAATTCTTGCCAATTCCCGAATTTTACCCTCTTTATCAAGGTTTTCAACTTTTGTATATGTTTTGTTTTCGCTTTCAGATTTTGAAATTAAGAAATGATTATCTGCAAAACAAGCAATCTGTGCCAAATGAGTTACACAAAGCACTTGACGATTTTTTGAAACCTCTTTAAGTTTAATTCCAATCTTCTGTGCGGCACGACCGCTAACACCTGTATCAACTTCATCAAAAATAAGAGTTTGAATATTGTCTTTTGATGCTAAAACATTCTTAATTGCAAGCATAATTCTTGACAACTCACCGCCCGAAGCAATCTTTGAAAGTGGTTTTGGTTCTTCACCAACATTGGCAGAAATCAAGAAATATATTTCATCAGCACCAGTTTCGTCGAATGATTTTCTGTTCTGAACAATTTTAAATGAAATTGACGCCATATCAAGAAATGTTAATTCATTTTTAACTTTATCAATGAATATTTTGCCGTATTTTTGACGGTTTGCAGACAACTTTCTGTTAATTCTATCCAACACCTCATATTTTTGATTAAGCTCAATTTCAAGTTGGTCCTTAAGTTTGTCGGAGAAAGTAATTTCTTCTAATTCTTTTTGTGCTTTCTCAAGAAATTCTAAAATTTCTGTCTCGTTCGGACCATATTTTTTAGAAAGTCGGAATAAAACATCAAGTCTTTCCTCAATGATATCAAGTTCGTTTGGGTCAACATCAAGAGAATACAAAAAACTGTTAAGTTCTCTTGCACAGTCAGCAATGCTGTATGACATTTCAGAAATGGTATTAGACACATTATTAAGTGTTTCATCATAAGCAGATGCCTTTATAAGTGAATTTGAAACAGTATTTAGCATATCTGCAACGCCTGAAAAATTATCGTTACCATTAATAATCTCAACAGCATTGTTAACAAGGTTAAGAAGTTGTTCAGCGTTTTGTAAAACCTTTTTACGCTTTTCAAGTTCTTCCCATTCACCTATTTTAACACAAGCGTCTTCAATTTCTTTAATCTGATAAGATAAAAGGTCAATTTTTCTTGCCTTTTCATTTTCATTCACAATTAAGTTATCAAATCTTTTTTTGCAAGTACAATAATCGTTATAAGCATTAAAGTATTCTTCAAGAATATCGTTGTTTTCTGCGAAACTGTCAATATATGTATAATGTAACTCCTCATTTAAAAGATTATGATTATCAAGTTGACCATGGACATTTATTAGAGATTGACCGATTTTCTTTAGCATTGACACCGTAACAGAAACACCATTGACTTTACAGATGTTTTTGCCATCAATCGCAATTTTTCTTGAAATAGCTAATGATTCATCTTCGCAATCAATTCCCAATTCATTCAAAATTAGTTTCACACTATCATTTAAATCGTCAAAAAAAGCGGAAACCTCTGCGCTATCGCAACCTGTTCTAATTAGTTCACGCGATGTTCTCTCGCCTAAAATTGCATTTATAGCATCAATGATAATTGATTTACCTGCACCAGTTTCTCCAGTCAAAACATTTAAGCCGTTGTCAAAATCAACAACAGCCTCTTTGATAATTGCTATGTTTGAGATTTTAAGGTTTGAAAGCATAATAATCAGCCTTTAAGTAACGAATTAATTGTATGTATAATATGTGTTGTTGCTTCAATATCCTTACAAGCAACAAATATAGTGTCATCCCCTGCTATTGTGCCAACAAGCCCAGAAAGGTTCATGCTGTCAAGTGCAATACATGCTGCATTTGCAGTACCTGAATAACATTTTACAACAATGATGTTCATAGCAGCATTTGCTGAAATTGCTGAGCGAGTAAAAATCATTTTATAATTATCTTCATTATCAATTTTTTCACTCACTGCATATCTTATATCATTTTTACCAAAATGCTCTTTAATGATTTTTAATTCTTTTATATCTCTGGAAATAGTAGCTTGTGTAACGTTATAACCATTTTCAGAAAGCATTTTAATAATATCTTCCTGTCGAGATACATTATTATTTTTTATATAACTGAGAATAAGCTCATGTCTTGATTTTTTCATGGATTATATTCTCCTTTGAGTCAATTTACTATTTAATATATCAAAGAATTCATCAGATTTAATACGAATAAATTCAGCATAGTAATTAGATTCTTTGACAATAATTTCAAAACTATCGTTTAATTCTAATGATTTATCACCATCAGTTGAAAGACAAATTCTTTGTAAATTATTAGATGCTTTTACTGTTATAACAGATTCTTCGTTGAAAACAAGTGTTCTGTTAAGTGGTGAATGCGTACAAATCGGAGTTACTGTAATGCATTTTAAATCCGGGTCAATTACAGGACCTCCTGCAGACCAAGCATAGGCTGTTGAACCAGTAGGAGTTGAAATGACAACTCCGTCACCACGATAATTATTAATTTTTCGTCCATTACAGAAAACATCTAAATCAATAAGCTTTATATCACCATAACGAGCGATTACAACATCATTAAGACAATATCCAAGAAGTTTTTCTTTGGAATCTGTTTTAAGAACTACTTCTAGCATCATGCGTCTATCTTGAACATAATCGCCTGAAATAAGGTTTTTCAATAAATCAAGCTCGTTACCTTCAAGGCCCGCTAAAAACGCCAAATTGCCGGCATTGATGCAAAGAACGGGTTTTTTATGAACTGCTGCATCTTTTGCTGCATGTATAAATGAACCATCCCCACCAATAACAATAATTAAATCTGATGTTTCGTATAAATCTGAACAGCCTTTGGAAGCATCAATTGAAATTGGAAAAGTCCTTAAACTTTCTGAATCAAAACAGTATTCAATATTAAATTTTTCAAGATTACAAATAACATCTTTAAAAACATCAAGAGTCTTTTCTCTTGTAAAATTAGGGATAATACCAACTTTCATTTTATTCACCACTTAAAACTGAGTGAGATTTTTCAACAATATTATCAATTTTTTCATTTGTAACACATAACTGTTTTTCAGTTTCTTTTGAAAGATAAACTAAATATTCAATATTTCCCTCAGGTCCTCTTATGGGAGAAAAATCGAGATTTAAAACAGAAAAACCCTCGTTAAATGCAAAATCAACAATATTATATATAACTTCTTTATGTGTGTTAATATCTCTTACAACACCTTTTTTACCTACTTTTTCTTTGCCTGCTTCAAACTGTGGTTTAATTAATGCAACTGTTTCACCGTTTAGTTTAAGAAAACTAAAAAGTACAGGTAAAATTTTCTTTAAAGAGATAAATGATACATCAATACTTGCAAAGTCAATATCTTCTGTTACTGTTTCTTTTGTAAGATATCTGAAATTTGTTCTTTCTAGATTTACAACTCTTTCATCAGTACGTAATTTCCATGCAAGCTGACCGTAACCAACATCAATAGAGTACACCTTTGTAGCACCACATTGAAGCATACAATCCGTAAAGCCACCAGTAGATGCACCGATATCCATGCAAATGCAGTCATTTAATGAGATACCAAACGATTTCATAGCTTTTTCAAGTTTATATCCGCCACGACTGACAAAAGGCATCTTTTTACCTTTAAATTCAATTTTATCCGCATCTTTTACAGCATATCCTGCTTTAGTTTCTTTTTGTCCATTGACATATATTTCGCCGGACATAATAATCGCAGATGCTTTTGAGCGTGTTTCTGCAAATCCTAGGTCAACAACAACGGTATCAAGTCTTTTCTTTTCAGCCATTTAAATTCTCCATAATGTTTTTAACTATACTTTCAGTATCTAAACCATATTTTTTCATTAAAGAATCAACAGATGCATGAGGTACAAATTCATCTTTAACCGCAATATGAGAGTATTTTTTTTCAAATCCGTTTATCAGTAATAAATCTGCAAATGATTCGCCTACACTACCGGATTGAACTGATTCTTCATAAAAATAAATAGATTTGTAATTCATAGCAATTGATATTACATCTTTGTTTATTGGTTTGATTTTATGAAGAATAATTACAGAAGCGTTTATACCTTTTTTCTTTAATTCATTAATTGCATTCAAGATGTTTATGCTAATTCTTCCGTAAGTAACAAACAAAATCTCATTATCATTTTCAAAATAATCATAATCACTATTAGAAACCTTATAGTTTTCAGGCAATTGATATTCGCTACCACGTGGATATCTAACAACAGTTAGATTTGTTGCATTATTAACTGAATTTTCAAGGTCAAATTTAAGTCTGTCATAAGTAAATGGAGAATAAACGGTCACATCTGGAATACTATTAAGGAAGGAAACATCCAAAACTCCTTGATGAGTTACACCATCTTCACCTACAAAACCTGCTCTATCAAGACCAATAATTACCTTTTGTTTCTGCAATGTTCCATCATGAACCAATTGGTCATAAGCTCTCTGCAAGAATGTTGAATAAACAGCAAAAACAGGAATCATTCCACCTTTTGCAAGTCCAGAGGCAAATGTTACAGCATGTTGTTCTGCAATTCCAACATCATAAAAACGATTCTTATATTTCTCAGAAAACTCTTTTAATCCGGTTCCTAAAGACATAGCAGCTGTAACTGCACAAACTTTATTGTTGCTTTCAGCCAATTCACAAAGTTTTTTACCAAACTCGCTTGAAAAATTAGTTGAAGACTCAATATATTCTCCACTATTCACATCAAATTTTGAGATTCCATGATATTTACTTGGCGATTTTTCTGCAAAATCATAGCCCTTGCCTTTTATCGTACTGATATGTAACAAAACAGGCTCATTTGCAAGCTTAGCAGAATCAAATGCCTCACACAGATGTTCAAGATTATGACCATCAATAGGACCCATATAATTAAAACCCAAGTCTTCAAAAAATGTACTTTCATACATAGAATTCTTAATGTTAGTTTTAACTTTTGAAATTAAACTTGCAATTGGAGAACCGATTAAAGGAATTTTATTTAAAGCTCTTTCTGTTCGTGCTTTCAGTTTGTTATATTGAGGTTTTGCACGTACAACAGCCAAATATCTCGCCATTGAACCTACATTTTCAGATATTGACATTTCATTATCGTTTAAAACGACAATAAGCCTTGTTCCTGAACGACCAGCGTTGTTCAACGCCTCATAAGCCATACCACCTGTTAAAGCTCCATCGCCTATTACAGCAACTGTATAGTCTTTTTTGCCTTGTATTTTATTTGCTTCAGCAATACCCAATGCAGCAGAAATAGATGTGCTTGAATGGCCACTATAAAAAACATCGTGTTCACTTTCGTTAGGTGCGCAAAAGCCTGAAATACCATTTTCAGTTCTTAATGTATGGAATTCATTAAGTCTACCTGTAAGGATTTTATGTGTATATATCTGGTGTCCAACATCCCAAACAAATTTATCATCGGGTGAATTGAAACATTTATGCATGGCAATAGATAACTCAACTACACCGAGATTAGAAGAAAGATGTCCACCTGTTTTTGAAACTGAATCAACCATAAAACTTCTAATTTCAGTAGCTAGTATTTCTAATTCGTCAATATTAAGTTTTTTTAAATCTTCTGGTGAGTTGATATTATTTAAAAACTTAAAATTATCCAAAACATTATCTCCAATCAATGTGTTCTGTTTGCCATATATAAAGCAAATTCCTTTAGTGTTGTGGTATCACCATCAATACCATCCAATGCATCAATTGCTTTTTGTGTATATTCGTTTACCATTTCTTTGGCTTTTTCTAATCCGAAAAATTTGACAATGGTCGATTTATCATTCTTTTCGTCACTACCGACTGGTTTACCAAGTGTTACTTCGTCACTTGTAATATCAAGAATATCATCCTGAATTTGAAAAGCAAGACCGAGATTTTCTGCATATTTTGTTGCACTATCGATTTTTTGTTGATTATATTCTTTGGCGCTTAAACAACCTAAAACACAGGATGAAGCAATTAATGCACCAGTTTTTAATGTATACATTTTGAGAATCTGTTCAACAGTTGGTTTTGTTTCTTCAAACTCTAAATCAAGTGTCTGACCTCCAATCATACCACTAATACCTGATAGTTGCGATAAAAACCAAACGGCATTCACAATATTCTCATTAGGAATGTCATTATCACAATTACTCTCAATCAAAAGTGCAAAAGCCTCTGTTAATAAAGCATCACCTGCTAAAAGCGCATTCGCCTCACCAAAGGCTTTATGACAAGATGGCTTTCCTCGACGCATATCATCATTATCCATACAAGGTAAATCGTCGTGAATGAGCGAATAAGTGTGAATCATTTCAACTGCACAACCAAAATCAAGCGCAACATTCAAATTACCGTTACAGGCTTTCGCAAATTCTAAAGTCAAAAATGGTCTTATTCTCTTGCCACCATTTTTTACACTATATTTCATTGCATCAGTTACAACATTATCAACGTTAATATCAAGAACTTGTTCAAGACGTGTAGATATCAAACTCGCTTGATTTTCTATATAAGATTTAATATCAGTCATTGTTTTTTACCTCGTTGATGTCTAATATCTTTTGTTTTGCATTTTTTAACTGACTCATACAAAACTCAGAAAGTTTGATTCCTTCTTCATATAGTTTCATTGATTCTTCAAGAGGTATAGAACCCTCTTCAAGTTTTAATACTATCTCTTCAAGTCTTTTTTCGGCTTGCTCATATGTCATTTTCATAATTACACCTCAGTAATTTTTGCACTTACTTCATTATCAGTAAAGCGGATTGAAATATTATCTCCAACAGATAATTCATTAGAATTTGAAATAATACTCTTATCTTTTTTAATTATTGAATATCCTCTTGAAAGTACTTTCAACGGACTTAATGAATCAAGTTTAGAACAAAGAGAATAAAAACTTGTTGAATAATTATTCAACATTTCTTTATATGAATCGTTAATTCTTGTATTTAATATATCAAGATACAATTCACAATTCTCGATAATTTTTTCAGGATTTTTAAGGACTTGCGAATTAATCAGCTTTTCAATTTTATATTGTTTATCTATAATCAATCGTTCAAATTCTGTATCAAGTGTATTTTTTAAAGATGTTATATAGTGGATTTCTTCTCTTATATCTGGAACTGCTAATTCAGCGGCAGCTGATGGAGTAGGAGCACGTAAATCTGCGACAAAATCACAAATTGTAAAATCAGTTTCATGTCCAACGCCTGAGATAATTGGAATATCTGAATTATAAATTGCTAACGCAAGGTTTTCATCGTTAAAGGGCCATAAATCTTCTACAGAACCACCACCACGAGCAATAATAATTGTATCTACATCCGTAGTATTTAGTTCATAAATTGCTTTTATAATAGATGGTGCAGCACCATCCCCCTGTACTTGTACACCGGCAAAAACAATTTCTGCAAGTGAAAATCTTCTACCTAAAACATTTAAAACATCTTGGACAGCAGCGCCTGTTGGTGATGAAATTACACCTATTTTTTGTGGGATTTCAGGTATCGATTTTTTATGTTCAATATCAAACAAACCTAATTTAGCAAGTTTTTCTTTTCGTTGTTCAAAAGCAAGAGCAAGTGAACCAATTCCGTCAGGTTGCATATCATCAATATAAAGTTGGTATTTACCATCTCGCTCATAAATTGAAACTCGTCCACGAATTATAACTGACATACCATTTTCAGGTTTAAATTTGAGTCTCGATGCATTACCTGCAAACATTACTGCACTTATTACTGACTGAGCATCTTTTATGCTCATGTATAAATGTCCACTTCTGTAATGGTCAACAAAATTTGAAATTTCACCCATGACATAAACATTACTGAGGTTAACATCGTCCTCAATAATTGATTTAGCATATTGATTTAATTGTGTTACAGTCAATATAACAGAGTCATACATATTTTATTTCCTTTTATTACAGATTGAAGCAAGAATAGCAATACCGCAAGCATTATCAGATGAATAATATGGCTCGGCAAAATATGAATTATATTTTTCTTGTAATTCATTTCGAATAATTGAATTAGACATTACACCACCAGAAAATACAATTGGTAAATTACCATAATTTGCAAGTATTTCATTGATGGTATCATCAATTGCTGAATATATATAACTTAAGCAGAACATTGAAATATCTTCTGATGATTCGCCCTTATCAAGCATTTTTTTACACTTGTTTTCAACACCAGATAAACTAAAATTCCCATCTCTACGAAAAACTTTTATCTTCTGTAATTTTTTATTACTATTTAATGCAAGTTTTTCAAGTTCCGGTCCACAAGGAAATTTTAAGCCAAGGGAAATGCCTACTCTATCAACAGCTTGTCCGGCTTTTAAATCGAGAGAGTCGGAAATAATAGTAGTTTTAAAATATGATTCGTCCGGCTCAACCAAAAGAGCTTGTGATGTTCCACCTGAAATATGAAAAGCTAAAAACTTTTCTGTTACCATATTGATTTTATCCGCAGAATATAACGCTGCAACAATATGACCATCCTGATGAGAAAAACGATATAATGGTACATTAAGTGCATTTGAGATTGAAACAGCAACAGAAATGCCAGTTAAAAAACATGGCATATATGAGCCTTCCTCGTTGCAGGGTTTTACCGAAACACCTACACCAGCAATATCAAATCTTTTTCCGTCAAAAAGTTCATCGATAAGTTCCGGTAATTGAACTGTATGATGAAACACAGCATCACTTTGACGAATTCCCTTTTCTCCCGATTTAACTGGAAGGAGTTTTTTCTTACTTACGATTTCGTTATTATCTGAATTATATAATGCAACGGATGTTGTGTAATTACTTGTATCTATTCCAAGAAAGAAACTCATTCTGCAACATTCTCTCTAACATATTTTCCGAGAACACCATTGATAAATGATGCATCTTCTTGTGATGAGAACTTCTTTGCAAGTTCAACAGCTTCATTGATTGAAACACCGCTTGGAATTGATGGAACATAAAGAATCTCACAAAGAGCAAGACGCATAATTGCAAGTGTTACCTTTGGTAATCTTTCAACTTTCCAACCAACTGAGTTTTCGTTTATTATTCTATCAATTTCTTCACAATTTTCGTATGTTAATTGAGCAAGCGAAAATGCAAAGGTATTTTCTTCAATTAAGCGTGCTTCTACAGCGTTATTAACGATTTCTTCAATGGAAAGTTCGTCGTTAAAAATCTTTTCAAAAACAAGTGTAAAAGCAAGTTCTCTTTCTTCCTTACGAGTCATAATATCCTCCTAAAAAATACACTCCCCGCCGAAAAAATGACAGGGAGTGTTTTCATTTTTCTGCGGTACGAATGTTGATATAATATATTTGATTTAATTATATCACTACGTACACGTAATTTCAATAGAAAATGTATATTTTTATTGTATATACATTGTTAAATCTCAATAATAGATATTTGTTCGGAAGAAAGTTCAGTTTTTGACAGAATAATACTTTTAATTTTCACAATGGATGTTTCATTAATTGAATCCTTTGGAACAATTATCTCTATGTTTTTATCACTAAGTGTAACAAGACATTGAGAACTAGTTTGAGATTTAATGATGTTTTCAATGTCTGTTTCTAATTTAATTTGTTCTGACAATTTAAATAAACGTTCACGTGCCAATGAAACAGTTTCTTTGGTTGAATCAGGATTATTAATTATTTCATTAAGATTTTCTTTAGCTAAATCATGTGCTTTAGTTCTGTTTATATTAGCATTATTATAAAATTCATTAGAATCTGTAATTGAACTTGAATTAACATATTGTGCCTCACCTAAGTTACTTTTTTCAGTTAATTCAGGTTCAGTAATCTCTTGTTTAGGATTTGAATAATACCAATTAATGAAAACAGACAATCCTAATGCACCGACTAACGTGATAATTAATAACTGTTTTTTTCCTATTATTCTACTTTTCATTTACAACCTCCAACGATGATAATTTTGATATTGAAATTCTAGATGTGTTTATGTTTAACACTGCACCAACGGCAGAATATATCTGTTGTTGAACTTTTATATTGTCTCCACCTTCACAGGATATTGCAATTCCTCGTATTTTAGGCTCAATTGTTTTTATCAATAAACCTGAATTTATATTGTTATTTTCAATGATTACATATTCATTTTCCAATGTTTCATCATCGTTTTTTTCATTATTTTTTCTAACTTCTTTTCCATCTTTTGCGTAAATATATTCCGTAGTTTCCGACAAAGTGATTATAACTCTTGTCTTCCCTGCCCCATCAATATTTTCGATAAAATCTTCCATTTTCTTTTCAAGTTGTAAACAATAATCATTATCTATGTTATCATCTTCTTTTTCACTTTCTTTATTAACATTAAAATCAATTTCTGATAAAAAGATAATTACAATCCCTAGAATTCCTGCTACAAATACAAATATAGTTTTTTTATCAATTTTTAAGTTTTTTATATATTCTTTGATTTTTTTCAAATTACATTTACCTCATATTTCAGACTATTTTTTATTAAATCAATAGCCTCATTTATTCGCGAATCATCTTCAATGTCGACTACTAAATTATCCACTACAAAGTTATTTTCATCATCAATGTATGAATCCATTTCAATCGATATTACGTTTATCTCATGCTTTTCACAAATATTTTTTATCGATTCCAAAACGATAGTTTTATAACCTTCTTGATAATACAAATCATATGAATCCTCATCTATAATTTCATTTTGAAAGCTGTTAAAACTAAGATTAATATTTTTAATAGGCAGTATTGTATATAGCAAAACAAATATGGATAAAAATACATTTGTCATCTTTTGAATTTTTGAATTTGAAAGGATTACTTTACATAATGATGTGACCAAAGTTGCTCCACAAATAGAAAGTATCCAGGCTTTAAATGATTCCATTTTATTTTCCCATTACTATTATTATTCCAGTTGATATAACCAAAAGAAATGTTATAAAAAACATTATAATATTTAAAAGAGATATAATTGATGAAATATTATCAAAAATCTCTGAAATTGAATCCAACCCAAGCATAGATGAAATAATTGAAAGGAATTCAAGAATAAAGTACATAATTAACATTTCAACAATAATTGGAAGATTTATTAATATAATGACAATAATAATAAAAACCCCTAAAGTATTCTTCATAATTACAAAACTACTTAATACTGAAGAAATCGCATCACCGACATTAGAACCTACAACCGGAATAAATGTTCCTGAAACAAACCTAATTCCTTTCATAACAAGACTATCAGATGAGTAAGATAATATACTCTGTGTTGTCAAAACACCTGTAAACACAGTAGAAAAAAGTGAAAGTAAAATTACAACAGATTTTCTAATAATTTTAAATATTTTGCTCTTATAATTATCAAAAGATATTGAAGAAATCATGTTAAAAGATAACATTCCACTAATAACTGGAATTAAAAGCGAATTTGCAACGTTTGTAATTATAGATGATAAAAACAAAGAAAATGAATTATATGTAATTGCTAATGTTGGATTCTTTGAAGCAATTATTATTGAAGTCATAATTGGTAAATATGAATTGATGAAAACATTTGATACTTTTACACCGGTAATTACATCTGTCAACATTCTGCTAATTGGAACAATTATCAATGATAATATTATCAGAGTTGTAATTATTGTAATTAAATTCGTCAGATTGTTTCTTTCTTTCAAAAATGATAAACCAATTGAAAAGATAATGATTACAACTATTATTTTTATAATATCAGGAATTATAGAAATACCTTTTTCAAAAACCAGCTTAAAAATAAACTTAATAACTCTCGATGGGGTTACGTTAAACAACTCATCAAAAGATAACTCATTTATACCAATATCCTCAAGATATTCAATTGTCTGGTCATCAATATCATCCCATAAATCCGTATAATCAATTGCACATGAATTCACATTAAAATTCATAATCAAAAGAAGTGAAACTATAGCTGTTATAATGAATTTTTTCATATTATTCAATTAATTTTAAACAAAAAATAATCAGTGAATTAATAAGTGGCATTGTCATAAAAAGGATAATAAACTTTGATATTAAAACAACAATGTTAGAAACAGTAGCTTCTCCCGCGTCATTCAAAGAATCCGAAATTAAATCACTAATAATAGTAATTGCAACAACCTTAAACAAAAGTGATATATGTATTGATTCGATATTAAAAACCGTAAATATCGATAACAAATCGCTAAGAAATGAACTGATATAGCCGGAAACCAACGAAATAACAAATACTACACAGAACACTCTTAATAGGAATACAAATTCAGGTCTGTATGATTTTAATAATAAAGCAGATATAATATAAATTAATGAAATTACTCCTATTTTAATTATTATATTCATAAATCAAATATAGAACCAATATCATCAAATATCATTATAATCTGTGGTATTAACATAGCAATAATAACAATAATTCCAGTGATTACTGTTAACGTTGCAAATTCATCACGACCAGATTTCGATAACATTTGTTGTAATATTGCAACAATTAAGCCAATTCCAGCAATTTTAAATAAGAAAATTATATCCATGATAACTCCATCAAATTATAATTATTGCAAGAAGGATACCAAAACCTAGAATTATAGTTGAAATACTTTTACAACTTTCTTGTTCTTTATCCTCAAGTATTTTTAATTTCTTTTTAAATATATCTTTATACATTTTGCAATTTAAAATTTGCCCATTAATATCAGATTTTCCAAGCATGGATAAAAAACCTTTTATGTATTCTTTATCATTTGCATCAAATATAATAGATGAGTCTATTCTGCACAATGTAGTAACATTTAAAATTGTTTCGAAAGAGCCGTTTTTATCATTTGACAATATTGTGGGTATAAAACACAATTCATTATATAAACAAGACTTGTCTAGAATTCGAAAAACCTCACTGATAGTCATATTGTTGTATGCCAGATATATTTCAATGTTTTCTATCATAAGAAGACATTGTCTTATTGCATTAGTGTGTCTTTTAATTTGCCTTACTGCAAATATAACTGACATTATCGATATAATCAGAATTAATACTACAAATATTTTCTTCATCATTAAAATTAAATATTTTTGATATAACACATGGGTTATTGCTACCAGACAGAAAGACGATATTTTTAAAGCTTGATTTCATGAATAAACTCTTATAAATAGATTTTCTTTTTAACTCATCATATGATGAAGCGTGTACTGATAGTACAAATCTGACTCCCGAATTCATACCTATCAACATCTCATCAATTTCTGACTTTTGACCAATCTCATCACAGATAATAACATCAGGAGACAATGTTCTAACTGCCATCATTATCCCTTGTGCTTTTGGATACCCAGATAAAACATCCGTATTAGGTCCTATTAAACTTAAATTTGTTTTTTCAGGAAAAATCTCTTTCCGTTCATCTACGACACAGACTTTATAAAACTTACCTAATCTGCCAGAGGATAGTTGATAAGCAATATCTTTAAGCATTGTTGTTTTACCAGATGATGGTGCACCGACGATAAGCAAATCGTCTAGACCATACTTAAATATGTCGTTCATTATTTTTTCTGATATGCCAATAACATTTCTTGGTATTCTTATGTTAATACACGAAAAATCTTTAACACCTTTTACCTTGTCCTTTTCATATACTGCAGTTCCACATAAGCCTACCCTTGAGCCATTGGGTAATGTCAAATATCCATTTAACAAATCTTCATAATGACTGTGCATTGAATAGTCGCACATTTTATTAACAGTATCACTAATTTCATTTTTATATGAATAAACACAGTTAGAAGAAAGAATAAAGCTTGTTTTACCAGAAGTAGTTAGAAAACAAGAACCTGAATTAGTTACTAACACAACAGGTCTGTCCGCTCTTAATCTAATTTCTTGTAAATCCTTTAATATTGAATCACTAATCTTTGAAAGATACATGTGTAACCGTGGAGATATGAAAGAAATAATGTAGTTATAATCTTTGTTCAGTTGTTCCATTTTTTTCACCTCTTTAATAATTATGATTACTTGTCCTTTGATATTACAAAACTTTCTTGAAATGGTACATTGTGTATGTTATACTTAAATATATGTTCTTTGAAAGGTGTATATGATGAAAAATAGAATTAAATCATTTTTAGTTGATAACAAATATATATTATTTTCTGGACTAACAGCAACATTTATTATTCTGTTCGTCTACTTTTGCTATTCGATAATTCCATTTGGAGATAGAACGATATATCGAATGGATTTATATCATCAATATGGACCACTATTCTCTGAACTGTATGACAGAATTACTTCAGGAGAATCTCTTCTTTATTCTTGGAATTCAGGTATAGGTAGTTCTTTTATAGGTAATTTTTTCAACTATCTATCAAGTCCATTTGCTGTTATTGTGTTAATTTTTGGCCATGAAAACACTTTTGAAGCAATTGCAGCTATGATTGCATGCAAAGCTGTTTTAAGTTCAATGTCAATGTCCTATTATCTAAAAAAATCTCACAATTCAAATGGTCCTGAAATTATTGCTTTTGGTATTATGTATGCTTTTTCTGGATATTTTATTGCATATTATTGGAACGTTATGTGGATTGATGCAATGTATCTCTTACCATTTGTAATTTTAGGTATAGAAAAAATAATTAATACAGGAAAATGTGCTAATTATATCGTAGCACTTGCATTGTCAATTTATTGCAACTATTATATTGGATTTATGATTTGCATTTTTTCTTGCATTTATTTCCTTTATTACTATTACTGTTCTCTTGATAATTTTGATAAAAGACATAAAATTATAAAATACAAGGAAGAAAAAGATAACAAAATAAAGAATTCTTTCTTGTTAAATAGTGGAATAAGATTTGCATTTTCATCATTTGCAGCAGCGATTATTCTTTGTGGCATGTTAATTCCTGTTGCATATGTTTTAAGTTCATCTTCTGCAACATCAAGTACATTCCCAACCACCTCAAAAAGTTATTTTGACTTCTTTGACTTTTTGGCTAATCATCTTGCAAGCCTTGAACCAACTATCCGTAGTAGTGGAGAAGATGTACTACCAAACATTTATTGCGGGATATTAACTCTTATACTTATTCCCGTTTTTTTACTTTCAAAGAAAATATCTTCAAAAGAAAAAGTTGCTTCTGTTGTGTTGCTCACAGTAATGTATTTTAGCTTTAATATCAACATTTTCAACTTTGTATGGCATGGATTGCATTTTCCAAATGACTTACCATACAGACAGTCTTTTATGTATAGTTTTATGTTAGTTGTTATGGCTCATAAAGCATTTAAAACTATAACAGATTTCAACAAAAAATATCTAATTGGAATTGGTGCTTGTCTTGTAATATTTACCCTTGCTGTTTATAAAATTGGTTCAAAAAACGTTAGTCTTTTGACAGTTGTATTGAGTATTACATTTGTTATACTCCTCGTACTTGTTTTGGTTTTATTATCAAAAAAACAAAATCAAATATATGCATTAACAATTCTACTTGTTTGCTCAGTTGTTGCTGAAACAATTGTATGTAGTACAAAACACTATGTTGCTAATCAAAAAAAATCATCATTTACAATTGACTATGACGATTTTAAAGATATTCAAAATGATATTCATAAGAACGATACAGACTTATTCTATCGCGAGGAATTATCTTATCTTAGAACACGAATGGACCCTTGTTGGTATGATTATAATGGTGTGTCCGTATTCTCATCAATGGCTTATGAAAGGGTTGCGAATTATCAAAAAGCAATAGGTTTATATGGAAACAAAATCAATAGTTTCACATACAATCCAAACTCCCCTGTTTATAATGCAATGTTTTCTGTAAAATATATTTATGACAGAAGAAATTTAGTTAATAATGGGACTTATTACACAAAGGTAGCTGAAAATGATTCTTACAATGTGTATGAAAACAAATATCATTTAGGCTTAGCATATCCTGTTTCCAATTTATTATCATCTTGGAGTGCTTATGATTATTCAAATCCTGTAGATGCACAGGAAGAATTTTTCTATTATGCTTGTGGTGAAGAGAATATATATGTTAAAGATTTTGATTATAGCTTAACATTTGATAATCTTAAAGAAGTAGGACTTTATCAAAAAGCATTAGGTGAACTACCCCTTTCAAAAACTGATGTTAAGTCAAGTGCAAGTCTTTCAGTTGATATAACAGCAAAGAAAAATGATAATATTTACATCTATCTTTATTCAAGACAGTTGGATGAAGTGTCTGTTGATTCAGATATTATTTCAACTAAAATGGATGTGAAAGATGGCTACATTTTAGACTTGGGATATTATAATGTGGGCGACAAAATTAATATTAAAATGCCATTGAAAGAAGACGAAGAAACTGCTAATGTTCAGTTTTATGTGTTTACAATAGATAGTGAAAAATTCGTCAAAGGTTATGAAACATTAAAATCCGGTCAAATGGAAATAACAGATTTTAACGAAACGAAAATTAGCGGTACTTTTGGAGCAGATGAAAATGAAATTCTCTATACATCTATTCCATATGATAAAGGATGGAACATTATTTTAGATGGAGAAACAGTGTCAGAGAAAGATATCATTATGATTTCTGATGCTCTAATTGGTATAAAAGTTAGCAAAGGTAACCATAACATTACATTTGAATACTCAATACCATATATGAACACAGCCTGTATTGTATCAATTGCATTTACTTTAATACTGATTTCTTCTTATATATTTAACAAGAAGAAACTTCTAATCTTTAAGAATAAAAAAGATAATTTATGGCAACGTTCTGAAGGAGAATTACCTGAAGAAATTGTAGAAAACATTAATGAATCAACTGAAAATACAGACGATAAACAACAGGAATAATAACACATCAAAAAAGGACTCTGCATTCTTTATGCAAGGTCCTTTTTAAATATTATTTATTTGTCTGTACATGATTTCATATTTTTCATAGTCGCTTAACAGCTCATTTATTTTATTTAAAAAATCAATATATTCAACATCATATACAAAGCTTTTAGCATAGCCGTCAAATCCGTATTTATCTTTTGTGTGGCTATATCCCCTTTCAATAATTTGTTCTATTGTTAAGTCTGGGTGATGATTTAATGTAAAAGAATGAGTTCTTGTTAAGAATTCTTTAATACTGGTTGAACGGTCTGCAGAAGAAATAATTTTACCGTAATCACTACGTGGCAGATGATTTGCAGATGCTCTGTGGTCTTCTATTGCCTCTTTAATAACAATTCGTTGGTCATCCGTGAAAAATGATTTCATATCTTCATTTTCGTAAAAAATTTGTGCTGACAGTTTCTCGTGATTGTTTTTATCAATATGATGTGCTATGTCGTGAAAGGATGCAATTGCATAAAGCATATTTAAATCTATATTTTCAAATTGCTCGGCGAAACGAAAAGAACGCTCAATTACATAGTTTATATGCTCGATTCCATGACCGTCATCATTTTTTGAATATTCAGGAAAAATATTTGTTTCTATATACTCTATTAATTTTTCATTCATTATTGTCACCTAAATATAATTTAATGGTTTTCCACTCGATAATAAGCTTGTCAACATTCCATCCCGCGTTAGCAGGTGAAGTCGACGGCAGGCAAATTGCCTCTCTTTTGATAACATCTCGAATGTACTTATTATAATACTTTTCTGCTGTTTTGCCGTTTACAAAGATTTGTTTTATATCTGCATTATCAAAAATTTCACTCAAATCATTTACAACAACATTTTTTATTGAACTGTCAGAACTACCTGTAATATCGCAAGATGCAATTACATCCCATAAGGCTATGCTGTTTGAGAGTAAAAAGTTTCTTTTTTCTTCAATTGTTACTGGAGTTTCATCACCCATAACAGCTGAAAGAACTTTCCAAAATCTGTTTTGCGGATGACCGTAGAAAAACATCTGCTCACGTGATTTCACAGACGGAAAACTACCTAAAATAAGTATTTTTGAATTTTTATCACATAAGGGTGGAAATGGATGTTGTGGCATAGTTATTTCTCACATTCAATTCTAAAGTACATTTCTTGTGCTTTGGGGATAAAACCAAGTTTCTCGTATAAATCGATTGCTTTGGGATTATTTGAAAGTACGTCAAGACTAACAATATTACAATTATGCACTTTTGCCCAATTTTTTGCAGAATTCATAAGAGCAGTACCAAAACCTTTACCACGTTGATTTTCAGTAACAATTAAATCCATTATAAAACAATGCTTTCCGGAAACAATAAACTGAAAATCAGGTCTTTGTTTTGCTTGAAGTAAAATAAAACCTACAACACTACCACAATTTTCATAAACAAGAATATCAGAATCATCATTTGAAATAGTTTTTTCAAGAAACTCTATACTTTGGTCCCCTTCTTTTATGAAATCAGGAATCAGTTTTGACATTTCTTTGAATTGTTCACGATATAATTCTGCTATTGCAGATATATCATCGATTGTTGCTTTTCTAACCATAATACTGTTCCTTTCAATCACATTGTTATCTAATCTTTTTCCTGATATTTTCAAGATATGTCCGAACTGTCGAACCTGACACACCAAGTTTTTCACCGATTTCCTTGCTGGTATAACCCTGAACTTTCAAATCTACTATTTGATGTTCTCGTTTTGTGAGTTTATTAAGAAAATCTGTAGATTCAATTTCGTCTGTAAAATCATAATTATCAGTATAATCACATAACTCATCAAATGAGATAGCAATTTCAATTGTTTTCTTATTTCTGTAATAGTCAGATAAAACACTTTTTGCAACTGTAAACACTAATGATTTTGGTGAGTGAATTTTATCAATACAGGATATATATGTAATTAGTTTTAAAAAAGTCTGTTGTGCAAGGTCTTCGGCATCATCCTGATTGGTCTTTTTGCAGAAATACTTGTAAACAGCAGAAAAATATTTTTCATATAGTATTTGAATTGTTTTATTCATATCGTTTATTCAACTACAATTTTGTTACCAACACAAGACCTTGCCTGAACGCAGCCTTTAATATCTTTATTACATTTAATTTTATTCCCTGCAAAAAATTGAACATTCTTTTCAACAATTATTTCTTCGGTAATATCATTATTAAAAACTATAGTGTCACCTGCTGCAATAAGTGTACCATCTTGTATATTGCGAATAAACGACGCATCAATTTCAATTTTATTTGAAAACAGTTTCACTTTATTTTCATCAAAATCCATTTCAAATATCAAACCATTTTCCATAAGACATTGACTATTGTTTTGAAGTCCGATTTTTTTCAGTACAATTCCATTAACAATGTATTGTGCATTTTTGTTTTCAATCATTTGTCCTATAATTACAATTCCATTGAAAACTCCCACCGTATTGTCAGCCAACTTTACACTTGAAAGCGATGTAACACCATTAAACATAGCAACCTTTTTATCTATTGGCAAATTCAACTTGAATCCAACTGCATCAAGTTTTATTTTCGAAAAAGCCTCAATAAATTCATTACTTGGATTTTCGGGAAGAATTAATAAAGCAACAGCTTCAATAACTTTAATGTTGTTTAAAGCTTGTGGAGTGTAATCTCTCAAATCAACGACAGATTGTGCATGGATAGATTGTTTTTTCTTAAAAATGTTTTTAAACATAGTTTTTACCACCTTTCACTATATAAGACGGACAAAGAATAAAAAGTGTCTAAAAGAATATGAAAATTATTTCAAATTGCTAATATATTCATCTGCATCTTTTCTTGATTTGAAGATTATGACGTTTTTTTCTGACTTGTATTTATCAATTAACTCATAAATATATGGTAATGTTTTTTCTGAAAATCCTTCTATAAATTGCTTAAATTCAAGGTCTAACTCTGTTTCTATCCAAGGCAAATCGTAACGTCCTTTACCAATTCTTTCTGTTGCACCTTGCAAACAAACTTCTGTTGGTAAATCAAAGAGAAAAACCGTATCACATTCTTTAACTCTTATTTCTATTGTTCTTTTATAATTGCCATCAATTATCCACTTATCTTTATTAAATATTTCTTGTATTCTTTCGTCAAAATCTTCTCTTGAAATATGCGTTTTGTCAGGTTTATGCCATATCGCATCAAGATAATACAATGGTATTTCAGTACATTTATGCAGTTTTTCTGCAAAGGTTGTTTTACCCGAACCAGGACAACCAATTATAATTACTTTATTCATAATTAACACCAAAATATATAAAGCACCTCTATAAAGAAGAGATGCTTTGAATAATTAAATACAATTATTTAATAACTTTGTCAAACAATAAATTAACACCTTTTTCGGCAGTTTTAGCTAATTTATCAACTGACATTTTCTTCTTTTCTTTTAATGGTTGGCCGTATTTTTTTGTCATTTTGCTTGCCTTTGAGAGAACAATTCCCATTGTTGCAGCAGCACCCAGATAAGTTATAAAATATCCTTTTTTCATTCTATTCACCATCTTTTTCCATTATCGGAATAATACTTCCTATATCTGTTAAAGGCTTACCTTTAATATCAATGTAATTTATACCATTATCATACAAGAAATTTTTGATTTTGTCAAAGTTTGAATGTGTTGATAAATCACCATTAAAGAATAATATATCCTTATCTACCAAACCGCAACAACCACCTATAAAGCCGTAATCGTATTTATCTATGTGTACGCTTCCCTTTTCCACCAGTAATGATTTTATATCATCATACTGTGAAACCGCGTTATAAATCGAAATATCGTCAGTTATGATGGTGTTGTGTTTGCAAATGCATACAGAACATTTTGAATATCCCTGTTTAACATCAATAATCTGTTTTTTTGGTAATAAATCAACAATTTCTTTTGTCAAAATTGAGTGGTTACATATTATATAATCACCAATATCTGCAAAGTTCAGCAAGCAATCATTTGGATATGGTGATTTTATATTATCTATAATAATAGTTTTCCCGCCATTATTTTCAATAAAACTACAAAGTTCTTTTTGATTTGCATCTACCAAAAAAGCTGATTTCCCAACATGATTTAACAAAATATCAGCGTGTTGGCTCACAGGAGTGTCTAAAAAAGCATTTTGAGTAGTATTAACAACTTTTATCAATAATTTATCAAAAACGTTTTTAAGTGCAATATCGTCAATGTTTGCGAATATGGTTGTAACTTTGTTTTCGGGAAGATTGGAATTTATTAAAAATCTTTCATTCAATTCATAATCGCCTCAAATGCTTGTCTAATATTTTTGGCAGGAACAATTTCTATTTCATTAAATAAGTATTTAGGAAGTTTTGAATAGTTATGATACGGAATAACGCATTTTTCAAATCCTAATTTTGATGCTTCTTTTATTCTTTGTTCACAATTATTAACTGAACGGATTTCTCCTGCCAAGCCTATTTCACCGAATGCAAGTGTTTTGTCAGGTACAACAACATCCTTTAAACTTGAAACGATTGCAAGAGCTATTGACAAATCGGCTGCTGTTTCGTCAATGCGGAGTCCACCAATAACATTAGTGTAGCAATCCATATTTCCAAGGAAATATCCGCATCTTTTTTCAAGTACAGCGATAAGCATTGCCATTCTGCCGTAATCAATACCTGTCGCCATTCTGCGTGGATTACCAAAACCACTTGGAGTCACAAGACTTTGAACTTCAGCAAGGATAGGGCGGGAACCTTCCATAAGACATGCAACACAAGTTCCTGATACATTTTTTGGTTTACCGGAAATTAGCATCATAGACGGATTTTCAACTTCACAAAGTCCGTTATCAAGCATTTCAAACACACCTATTTCATTAGTAGAACCATAACGGTTTTTAACTGCTCGTAAAATTCGATATGATGTATTTCTATCACCCTCAAAGTAGAGAACACAGTCAACAATATGTTCAAGTACTTTAGGACCTGCAATATTACCATCTTTATTAACATGGCCAACAAGGAAAATCGGAATATTTGATGCCTTTGCTGTTCTTGTAAATAAATTTGTAGATTCGCGAACCTGTGTAACGCTTCCCGGAGATGAATTTAACTCCCCTATTTCCATTGTCTGAATTGAATCAACGATGACAATATCAGGCTTTTCGGACTGAATATATTCACAAATATACTGTGCATCAGTTTCACAAAGTATTGAAAGATTTTCTGTTGCAACTTTAAGTCTTGAAGCACGAAGTTTTATTTGATGAGCAGATTCTTCTCCTGAAACATACAAAATCTTTAAGCCTTCACCTAAATATTCACAAATTTGCAAAAGAATTGTTGATTTACCAATCCCTGGGTCACCACTTAAAAGTACAACCGAACCTTTAACAAGACCACCGCCGAGCACTCTGTTGAGTTCTTTTAATCCGGTATTATATCTGTGGCCTGTGTCTGCAGTAATTTCTGTAAGCGGATATGCTCTGCTACGATTTGAACCTATGAGGATTTTTGATGCAGGTTTATCCTTTACAACAGTTCTAATTTCTTCATTCAAAGTGTTCCACTCACTACATCCCGGACATTGACCGAGCCAACGTGGAGTTTCATAGCCACACTCACTGCAAATGTATATTGATTTAGATTTCTGAGCCATTTTTGACCTCCGAAACATTATAATTTATAATTCCAAAAGCAATAGAAATTGCCATTTTGTTTTGATAGACACTGTCTTTGAGCTTTTTTAGTTCATTATCATTTGATACAAATCCACATTCAACCATAATCGTTGGTTTTGTTGCATTGTAAAGGATATATATATCTGTTCCTGATTTCTTGATAAGTCGTTTATTTTCTGTCTGTAATTGACTTGAAATTGATTTTTGAACAAAATCAGCTAAAACTTTGCTTTCATTGTTGTTAGGTGAATAAAAAGTTTGTGCACCGTGTACACTTTTATCGTTAAATTTGTTTTGATGAATACTGATATAAAGACAATTATCATATTTATTCATTATAGCAAAACGATTTTTTATGTCTGATATTTTTCTTTGACGTATTGTATCGCCAGATGTATGAATTGCTGTATCAGTTGTACGAATAAGATAAGTTTTATAACCCATTACAGATAAAATATTATTTAGTTTTAAGGCAATATCTAAATTTAGGTCTTTTTCTAATGTACCATCATCCGCAACAGCTCCCCCATCTTCTCCACCATGACCTGCATCTATAATTATTACAGGCATTTCATTTAATATAATATTGTCTGATGAGGTTTTTTGAATTTTACAGAATAAAAGACTTAATATTATAACAACTGCTGATAATAAAATAGAAGTATATTTTTTCACAGTAATCACCCATAAATTATATGGGTTAAAATATAATAATATAATTTTACATTAAGATTTATTAATTTACAAGCAAAAAAATAAAGCGCACAGTACAAACTGTACGCTTTAATGGACTTTATATTGAAATTACATCATGCTTGCGATTTCTGCAGCAAAGTTTTCTTCTTTCTTTTCAATGCCTTCGCCTTTTTCAAAACGAACAAAGCTTGTTACCTTGATGTCAGCACCAAGTTCTTTAGCAACTGAATCTACATAACCGCTAACTGCACCATCAAAGAGGTCAGAACGAACGAATGTCTGTTCAAGAAGACAAACTTCTTTAATCTGTTTTGCAAGACGACCCTGTACAAGACCAACGAAGATTTTGTTTTCAGAGATTTCTGCTTTGTGTGAAACTGCGATTTCAGCCATTGTAGCATAAGCTTCTTTTGAAATGAAGTTAACGAAGTTCTTTCTCTGTTTCTGGTCAAGACCATTGTAAATGTTAGCGTCTTCGTCGCTCCATTTCTTATCATTGATTGCTTCTGCAATAATACTGTTAAGAATTGGAACAGGAAGTGAATCAGGCTTATTGAGTGCACTGTCAACTGTAATTGACTTCATCTTTGCAAGTTCTTCATCAGAAATATCTGATTTGCCTAAATATTCTGGGTTCATAGCTGCAATCTGCATTGCAACGTTTTTGCCCATTGCGTCAAATTCTGCTTTTGCTGCTGTTGCATCATCAGTATCAAATGCAACGATAACACCAACAGTACCACCTGCGTGGATATATGTTGCTGTATGACCTTCAACAAGAGCAAATCTACGAACTTTCATGTTTTCACGAAGAGCAAGGAAAACTTCTTGAACTTCTTCTTCAACTGTTTTGTCAGAATCGACTGCCTTTGTAGCAAGAAGAGCTTCAACATCAGCAGGCTTTGCAGCAACAACAGTCTTAACAACTTTAGCAGCAAGGTTTACAAATGGTTCACCTTTAGCAACGAAGTCTGTTTCACAGTTAATTTCAACAAGCGCACCTGCATTAGCGTCACTATAAGCAGCAACAACACCTTCAGCAGCTACACGGCTTGCTTTCTTAGCAGCAGAAGCAAGACCTTTTTCTCTAAGAATATCGATAGCTTTCTCCATATCGCCATCTGTTTCAACAAGAGCCTTTTTACAATCCATCATACCAACGCCTGTCTTCTCACGAAGAGCCTGAACGTCTTTTGCAATAAATGCCATTTTCTTTTCCTCCAATATTACGATATTTTTGAAAACAGCCCGTAACTATTTGCCACGGGCTATAAAGAGTTTAATTATTCAGCAACTTCTTCTGCTACTGTTTCTTCAACAGCAACTTCCATCTGCTCGCCCTGTCTGCCTTCGATAATAGCATCAGCCATAGCACCTGCAATAAGTTTTACAGCACGGATAGCATCATCATTACCAGGGATAACATAATCAACATCGTCTGGGTCACAGTTTGTGTCAACGATAGCGATTACAGGAATACCAAGTTTCTTAGCTTCTGCAACTGCAATCTTTTCTTTTCTTGGGTCAACAATGAACATAGCAGCTGGCTGCTTTTTCATTTCTGTGATACCACCAATGTATTTTTCAAGTTTTTCAATTTCAAGTTCATACTTAGCAACTTCTTTTTTAGGAAGAAGGTCAAATGTGCCATCTTCTTTCATAGCTTTAAGCTGAGCAAGTCTCTTGATTCTCTGCTTAATTGTTGAGAAGTTTGTAAGCATACCACCAAGCCAACGTGCATTAACGAAAGGCATGCCACAACGCATAGCCTCTTCTTTAACTGAGCTCTGAGCCTGCTTCTTTGTGCCTACAAAAAGAACTTCGCCGCCATTTTCAGCAACTTCTTTGATTACTTTGTAAGCCTCTTCAAGTTTCTTTACTGTTTTCTGAAGGTCAATGATATAAATACCATTTCTTTCAGTGAAGATGTATTCAGCCATTTTAGGGTTCCATCTTCTTGTCTGGTGTCCAAAGTGAACACCTGCCTCGAGTAACTGTTTCATAGATACTACTGACATGATTTTTTTCCTCCTTATTTTATCCTCTGTACGGGTCAACTTTTGGCGGGACATTAGTAATGCAATTCCGTCAAAATCACCGCACATGCGAATTGCTGAAAAATTATATCACAACAAAACTATTAATGCAATAGTTTTTTGTAAATTTTATGCATTTTTATTTTCACATATAACATTGATAGATTTACCATCTGAAGTAATGACAATATTTCCATCATATGCAGTAATATATGTTTTAATGTCTTCATTTTCAAGTGTGTCTATTGTTTGTTTATTTGGGTGTTTATATGTATTATCGGCACCGCATGAAACAACAGCAATAGAAGGATTTACTCTATCTAAATATTCATCACCTGTTGATGTATTGCTTCCATGATGACCGACTTTAATTACATCGGCAGAAATATCAGTATCACTACTTAATAGTTTCTTTTCAATAGTATCCTCTGCATCACCCTGAAAAAGAAAAGATGTATCACCGAAACTCACTTTGAGAACAATAGACATATTATTTAAATTGTCATTTTGTTCAAATGGTGCAAGAAAATCAACTTTTGCACACCCAATGCTTATTCTGTCTCCAGAATTAATCGTCATAGGATTAACTTCATATTTTGCAATAGAATTAATTAAATGATTAAAAGTGAGTGTATTAACCTGATTATCTGTTGCTATTTTAGGCATAATAATATTTTCAACATTATATCTCTTAATTATATCTGCTGCATTTCCCATATGGTCATCGTGAGGATGTGTAACAACGAGATAATCAATTTTATCAATACCTAATACTAACAAAGCACCTCTTATTTTAATGTTTCGGCTTTTTGTTCCCGTATCAATCATCATAACTTTATCATCACAGACAACAATTGAACAATCACTTTGACCGACGTCAAGAAAATAAACCGCAAAATCAGAATCTTGTTTTTCTATACCATCAATGATTCCAAGTTTAACATAAAAATCACTTTTGGGTACAAGATTAAATCCTATTATAAAGTTTATAGCAATACAAATAAGAAAAATTAAAATAGTTATTGCAAGAATTTTTTTATTATATTTAATAGTGAAAATAAACGGAGTATTTTTATAACCATTAGGATTTTTTCTTCCGCTTTTGTATATTTGTTTTTCTCTTTCCGTCATACCCTTTTTTCTTACTAACATTCATTCTATCATTTTGTTTTGGTTTAATTAAGCATTTTGGCGAAGTACCAATCAAATCATTTCTACCTGCTTTTTTCAATGCCTCATAAACCAAATCATAGTTTTTAGGATTAAAATACTGCATTAAAGCACGTTGTAATGCCTTATCATGAGGAGTTTTTGCAACATACACTTTTTCCAATGTATACGGGTCAAGCTCTGTGTAATACATAGCAGTAGAAATTGTACCCGGAGTTGGATAGTAATCCTGAACTTGTTCCGGATGGAGCTTTTCATCCCTAATAAACTCAGCAAGTTCAACAGCATCTTTTAATGTTGCTCCCGGATGCGACGACATAAGATAAGGAACAAGATACTGCTCTTTACCAATTGATTTAGTATAGTTAAAGTATTTTTTTGAAAATTCCTTATATGCTTTGATATGTGGTTTACCCATTTTATCGAGAACAGTAGCTGAACAATGTTCAGGAGCAACTTTTAACTGCCCACTAACATGATGCTTAACAAGTTCTTTAAAAAATGTATCATTATCATCGCACAGCATATAGTCATATCGAATACCTGAACGGATAAATACTTTTTTTACCTTTGGTATGTTACGAATTTCACGAAGTATATCAAGGTATTCTTCATGAGTTGAAATCAATGCAGGACAAGGATTTGGTGCAAGGCACTTTTTGCCTTTACAAAGACCTTTTTTTAATTGAACATCACAAGAAGTTCGTCTAAAGTTTGCTGTTGGACCACCAACATCATGAATATAACCCTTAAATCCTTTTAACTGTGTTAATAGTTTTGCTTCATTGATTATTGATTCTTTACTTCTGCATGTTACATATCTACCTTGATGGAATGCAATTGAGCAGAAATTACATGCACCAAAACAACCACGATTATGTGTAATGGAAAACTCAACTTCAAGAATGCCGGGAACTCCCCCATCCTTCTCATACATTGGATGATATGTTCGCATATATGGAAGTGCATAAACCTCGTCAAGTTCTTCTGTTGTCAAGGGTTCCATTGGCTCATTCTGTACGAGCATCATTTTTCCATGACGTTGTTTAATTATTTTACCGCGAATGTGGTCTTGCTCATCTTGTTGAATACGACAGGAAATTGCATATTCCTTTTTTGAACTAACAACATTTTCAAAGGAAGGACACTCAACACCTTTATATGGTGTTTCCGTAACTGGTACAGAATAGCAAGTACCTTTAATATCTGTTAATGATTTAATGCTCTCACCATTATTTAATCTGTTTGCAATTTGTACGGTTTGTCTTTCGCCCATTCCAAATGATATCAAATCCGCACCTGAATCAAAAAGAATGGATGGTCTTATTTTATCATCCCAATAGTCATAATGGGCAAAACGACGAAGTGATGCCTCTAGCCCACCAATAACAATTGGAATATCCCCATATATTTCTCTTATTTTCTGACAGTAAACTATAACGGCTCTATCAGGTCTTAACCCCATTTTGCCACCTGGTGAATAAGCATCTGTGCTCCTTTTTTTCTTTGCAACAGTGTAGTGTGCCACCATTGAATCAATATTTCCGGAAGAAACAAAGAAACCAAGTCTAGGTTTTCCAAAAATCTTAAATGAATCATTTTTCTTCCAGTCAGGTTGAGAAATGATTCCCACTTTATATCCTTCATTTTCAAGGACTCTTGTAATTATAGACACACCGAAGCTGGGATGGTCGACGTATGCATCACCTGATACATAAACAAAATCTACTTCATCCCAGCCTCGGGAAATCATATCATTTTTTGAGACGGGTAAAAACGAATTATTCTTCATTGTTATTCTCTTCATCTTCTCCGTATGATTTATCTGCGCCACCTTGTGCAAGTGCATTCATTTCATACCATTGTTGTTTTGAAATAAGAACTTTTCTTGGTTTAGCACCCTCATAAGGACCTATTATGCCACGGGTTTCAAGCTCATCAATAATTCTTGCAGCACGAGCATAGCCTAATTTTAGTTTTCTTTGTAGTAATGTTGTAGATGCAGATTGTGCTTCAATAACTGCTTCAATAGCTTTAGGAAGCATCTCATCTGCAGGGCTATCTTCGTCACCTTCTGATGATGAAACATCTTTTTTCTTTGCACCTGTGTTTGCTGCCTGACGGTCAATTTCTTTCATAACAGCATCATCATAAACAGATTGTTCCTGATTCTTTATAAATGTAACAACATTTTCTACTTCTTTATCTGAAAGATAACAACCTTGAACACGGATAGGTTTTGGTATACCAACAGGATAATAAAGCATATCACCGTTACCAAGTAATTTTTCAGCACCAACTGAATCAATAATTGTTCTTGAGTCAACCTGTGATGAAACTGAAAGTGAAATTCTACTTGGAATATTAGCTTTAATTATACCTGTGATAACATCAACTGATGGTCGTTGTGTTGCAATTACAAGATGCATACCGGCAGCACGAGCCATTTGCGCAAGACGACAAATCGAATCCTCAACCTCATTAGGAGCTGCCATCATAAGGTCGGACAACTCATCGATAAATATAACGATTTGTGGCATTTTCTTTTTGCCTTGACTTTCGCAAATGCTATTATAGCCCGAAATATCACGAACAGAATTTTCTGAGAATGTTTTATATCTTGTGAGCATTTCTGTTACTGCCCAAGCAAGTGCACCAGATGCTTTTCTTGGGTCAGAAACAACAGGCACCAACAAATGAGGAATTCCATTATAAATAGTAAATTCAACTTGTTTCGGGTCAATCATTAAAAGCTTAACCTCATCCGGACTTGCGTTGTAAAGAATACTTACAATCATAGAATTAAGACAAACTGATTTACCTGAACCAGTTGTGCCGGCAATAAGTAAGTGTGGCATTTTTACTAAGTCAGAATAAACAAACTCACCAGTAATATCTTTACCTAACGCTACTGTAAGTTTTGACTTAGCATTTTTATATGCAGGAGTGTCAATAACTTCTCTTAATGTAACGGATTGTCTGTTTTTATTTGGAATTTCGATACCAACTGCTGCCTTATTTGGAATAGGTGCTTCAATACGAACACCTGATGCAGCCAGATTTAAAGCAATATCATCAGAAAGATTAGTTATTTTACTAATTTTCACACCAGCAGCAGGTTGAATCTCATATCTAGTAACTGATGGACCACGAGCAATGTCAACAATTCTTGTTTCAACACCAAAACTTTTAAGTGTTTCTACAAGCTTGTTAGCATTCTGTTTAAGTTCGTTTTCAAAACCAGCAGTGTTATTGTTTTTAGGCAAGTTAAGACAGTCCAAGGAAGGAAGAATGTATGGTTTAGTTTCTTCATCGTCAAAATCATCTTCTGCAGTTTCTTCAACATCTTTAATTTTAAGTTGCTCTTTAGGTTCTGTATCATCATTTTTTGAAACAGAACTCTTTTTAATAATATCATCAAGATTGATTACTTTTTCTTTTACTTCATCTTCTTTTTTTACAGTATCAACCTGTGTATTATCAATTTCTTCTCCCTTAATTTCCTTGTATGGTACTAAGTCATCTTCTTCAATATCTTCAGTAATTTTTTCCGGCTCTGGTCCTAAAGGAACATCAGGATTAAACTCTCTCTTTCTTCTTTCTCTTTCCGCATTCTTTTGTTCTATCTTTTCTCCGTATTCAGTTATTTTATCACCTGTATATTCGCCAATCTTTTTAACTGGTTTTGAAATACTTCTAAAAAGATTACCCAATGTGATATTTAATAAAATCATTACAACAACAAAAAGAATTAAAAATGCAATAATAAGAGCAGCAAGTTTGTTACTACCGGTAATTAAAAGAATAAGTCCACCAAAAAGTGCACCCCAAACTCCACCACCAAGCATACTACCGTCTATTTTGTACATATTATATGCATCTTCAATTGCTTCAAAATATGAAGATGAATTGCATTGGAAAATATGTACAATCGATGTAAACATAGTAATCAATACAAATGCTTCAACTAATTTGACTATTGTTTTTTCGTCAGTTTTGTCAAGAGCTATAATTGCAGAGATTGCGAGTATGAATAATGGGAAAATAAAAGAACAAAATCCAAATACGCCAAAAGTTAATGTTCTTAATGCTCCCCAAAGTCCTTCTGCATCAATCACAGCAAGACAGAAAGATAATATGCCAACTGCAAATAAAATAATTGAAGTCAGTTGCTTATTCATTTTAAAAGAACCGAAAGAAGATTTTTTATTTGTCTTTTTCACAGCACTCTTTTTTCTTTTCTTTTGAGCCATTTTAACATCTCCAAAATTATTATAAACCTAATGCACTACAAATTATTGTTACTACACCAATAACTAAACAATAGAAACCAAAATATTTCCACATATCTTTTTTCAAAATCCATTGTAAAAGTTTGATACATGCAACACCCACAACAGCAGCAACGATAACGCCGATAATTGTTGGTAGAAGTTCGAGTTGAGCACCTGCATCAACCGCATCCTTAAGTTCAACAACATTTGCAACAAGAATTGCTGGAATACCTAATATAAAAGAATACTCAACCATATATTCTTTTGACACACCACAAATCATACCTGTTGAAATTGTTGAACCTGAACGTGAAATACCAGGAAAAGCTGCTGCAAAAACCTGTGCTAAACCAACTGCAAATGAATCTACAGTATTAACTTCTCTTGTAAGTGTCTTCTTTTTTGAAATGTATGTAGATGTAAGCAATAAACAGCCTGTAAACAAGAAACAAAAACCCTCAAGTAAAATACTATCATCTTCTGAGAATCCACTAAGCCAATCCATCAATTTCATATCATTTCCAATTGGAAGTAACAAAAGCAAGAGTGGAACACATGAGAAAACGAACATTACAAGCATTTTCTTTTTCCCATTGAGCTCTTTGAATTTAAAATTACCAGTAAATATATCCTTAATATGTCCAAAGAATTCAACAACTAATTCAAATATCGTTTTATGGAAAACAATGAAAACTGCAATTAATGTACCTAAATGCAAAAGAACAGAAAACAGTAATGAGCCTTCCCCGCCAACACCTAAGAAATGTTGAAACAATGAAAGGTGTCCACTGCTCGATATAGGAAGAAATTCAGTAATACCCTGAACTGCACCTAATATTATTGCTTTAATAATTGACATAAAATCATCTCCGTTTATTAATTTCAAAATATAAATATGACATTGCATCATTTAAATTTCCAACACAATCAATTAAACCTTCTTGGACTGCATTTTTACCATCAAGAATTGTACCAACATCCATAACAAGTTCACCTGTTGAGAGCATCAATTCTCTGAAACGTTTTGGAGTAATATTTGAATTACTACAAACAAAGTTTACGATTCGTTCTTGCATTTTTATTAAATTAGAAAGTGTCTGAGGGACACCAAGCACAAGCCCATTTGTTCTTACCGGATGAATGGTCATTGTAGCACTTGGCACAATAAATGAACGATTTGTTGATACAGCCAAAGGGACACCAATTGAATGTCCACCACCAAGCACTAATGAAGCTGTTGGTTTCTTGATTCCTGAAATTAATTCAGAAATCGCAAGCCCCGCTTCAATATCACCACCAACTGTATTTAAAACCACTAGTAAACCATCAATACTATCATCTTCATCAACAGAAATCAGTTGAGGAATAACATGTTCATACTTTGTAGTTTTGTCAGTGGGTGGAAGCAAATAATGTCCTTCAATCTGACCAATAATAGTTAAACAGTGGATACTCATTCCGTTCTTATTAACTGAAAATCCACCATTATCAACCATTTCAGAACTAAGTGAATCGTCATTCTGCTGTTTGTCACAATTATTTGTATTATAGCACATATATTAACCACCTTGGAAATAATATCTGTATTATTTCCAAATAAGCAATTAATATTTGCTTTTTATCCAAAATATTGTATCATACCAAAAAGACAATATCAATATTTTGTTTAAATTTAATTTTAATATATATAAAACTTATTGACAAAATAATGTCAATATAATAAAATTATAAAAGATTGTTAAAAAAATGAAAAAGTCTAAGGAGTGATTCAAAATGGGTATGACAATCGGACAAAAACTCATTAAATCTCACCTTGTTAGTGGTGATATGACACCGGGTAGTGAGGTTGGGCTTAAAATTGACCAGACATTAACTCAAGATGCAACAGGAACAATGGCATATCTCGAACTTGAAGCTATGGGCATTGAACAGGTAAAAACTGAACTTTCAGTTGCATATATTGACCATAACACATTACAAACAGGCTTTGAAAATGCTGATGACCACAGATTTATTCAAAGTGTTGCAAAAAAACGTGGCATCCGTTTTTCAAGACCCGGTAATGGTATCTGCCATCAGGTTCACCTTGAAAGATTTGGTAAACCCGGCAAAACATTGATTGGTTCAGACAGCCATACACCAACTGGTGGCGGCATTGGTATGCTCGCTATGGGTGCTGGCGGTCTTGACGTTGCTGTTGCTATGGGTGGCGGTACATATTATATCACAATGCCTAAAATGGTAAGGGTTAATCTTACAGGAAAACTCAGTCCATGGGTTGCTGCTAAAGACGTAATTCTTGAAGTATTAAGAATTATGACCGTTAAGGGTGGCGTTGGTAAAATAATTGAATATGGTGGCGAAGGAGTTGCAACTCTTTCAGTTCCAGAAAGAGCTACAATTACAAATATGGGTGCTGAACTTGGTGCAACAACATCAGTATTCCCTTCTGATGATGTTACAAAAGCATTCTTAAAGGCACAAGGTCGTGAAGAAGATTGGGTTGAACTCAAAGCAGACGAAGATGCAGTTTATGACGAAGTTGTTGACATTGATTTATCTTTACTTGCTCCAATGGCTGCTTGTCCTCACATGCCTGACCGAGTTAAATCTGTTACAGAAATAGGCAAAATCAAGGTTGACCAAGTTTGTATCGGTTCATGTACTAATTCATCTCTTCTAGATATGATGAAAGTTGCAGCAATTCTTAAAGGAAAAACAGTTCATCCTGCAGTTAGCCTTTCAATTGCGCCAGGTTCAAAGCAAGTTCTTAATATGATTTCACAGAATGGTGCACTCTCTGATATGATTGATGCTGGTGCTCGTATTCTTGAAAGTGCTTGTGGTCCTTGCATTGGTATGGGACAATCCCCTAACTCTGCTGGTGTTTCGCTTAGAACATTCAACAGAAACTTTGAGGGCCGCTCAGGCACTGCTGATGCAGGTATTTACCTTGTTAGTCCTGAAGTTGCAGCAGCATCTGCTATCACAGGATATCTCACTGACCCACGAGATTTAGGTGAATTCCCAGAAATAACTCTTCCTGACGAATTTATTATTAATGATAATATGGTTGCTATGCCTGCAACTCCTGAAGAAGCAAAAGATGTCGAAGTAATGTACGGTCCTAATATTAAACCATTCCCAACAAGTGAACCTATGGGTGACGATATTACTGCTAAAGCAGTCCTTAAAGTGGGTGACGATATTACAACTGACCACATTATGCCTGCAGGTGCTAAGATTCTCCCCTATCGTTCAAATATTCCTTTCCTTTCACAATATTGCTTTGGTGTTTGTGATAAGACATTCCCTGAAAGAATTAAAGCAGAAGGAAAAGGTATTGTAATTGGCGGTGCTAATTACGGTCAAGGCTCATCGCGTGAACATGCTGCTCTTGTTCCACTTTATCTTGGTGTTAAAGCAGTAATTACAAAATCATTTGCTCGTATTCACTGTGCTAACCTTATCAACGCAGGTATTTTACCACTTACATTTTCTAATGCAGATGATTATAATAAGATTACTCAAGGAGATGAATTAAGCCTTAAAGGTATCAAAAAAGCTATCATCAATAATGAACCAGCAGTTCTTGTAAACCTTACGAAAAATGAAGAATATTCGATTAATTATGACCTTTCACAGCGTCAGAAGGATATTATTCTCGCTGGTGGATTATTAAATTATACTAAGGAATCATTCTAAGGAGATTTATGGATATGGAAAAACAAATTTCAGAAGCACTTGCTAAGTTTGAAGCTCTTATAAGAGAACAACTCGCAAGAAACGAAAAAATTAAAGCTCAAAAAGACTTTGTTGATTTTGATAATCTTGATAAAATCATTATCGGTGTTTGTGGTGGCGATGGTATTGGACCTATCATCACAAAAGAATCAGCAAGAGTGCTTGAATATATGCTTGCTGATGACGTTAAAGCAGGTAAAATTGAGTTCAAAGTAATTGATGGACTTACAATTGAAAATCGTGTTGCTGTTATGAAAGCAATTCCTGATGACGTTCTTGCTGAGCTTAAAGAATGTCACGTAATTCTTAAAGGACCAACAACAACGCCACAGGCTGGAGACCCATGGCCAAACATTGAAAGTGCGAATGTTGCTATGCGTAAAGAACTCGACCTTTTTGCTAACGTACGTCCTGTTAAAGTTGCAGAACAAGGTATTGACTGGACTTTCTTCCGTGAAAATACAGAAGGTGCTTATGCTGTTGGTTCAAAGGGTGTTAATGTTACTGATGAACTCTCAATGGACTTTGTTGTAACAACAACTGAAGGTACTGAAAGAATTGCACGTATTGCTTATGACTATGCAAGAAGAAACGGAAAAGAAAGAGTTTCTATTATCAATAAGGCCAACGTTATCAAAACAACTGACGGTAAATTCTTGAGAATTTGTAAAGAAATTGGTAAGGAATACCCTGAAATCATTACAGACGAGTGGTACATTGACATTACAACAGCTAAACTTATCGACGAAAAGAGAAGAAAAGACTTTAAAGTATTTATACTTCCTAACCTTTATGGCGACATTCTCACCGATGAAGCTGCCGAATTTCAAGGTGGTGTTGGTACTGCCGGTAGTGCAAACCTTGGTAAGAGATACGCTATGTTTGAGGCAATTCACGGCTCAGCTCCACGTATGATGCGTGAAGGCAGAGGTCAATATGCTGACCCATGCTCAATGCTTAGAGCAACTGTAATGCTTCTTTCACACATCGGCAAACAGAAAGAGGCTGATTTACTTGAAAGAGCACTTGATATTTGTATGTTTGAAGAAAAGAAACTTACTATTACAGGTCGTGAGGACGGTGCAACATGTAGTGCCTTCGGTGACTACGTAATGGAAACAGTAAAAAAACTTTCATAAGAGGTAAAAAAATATGACTAAATATGATGGTGTTTCAAATTCTGTCATAAAGCGTCTTCCAAGATATTATAGATTTTTAGGTGAATTAAAAGAAAACGGTGTAGTTAGAATTTCGTCAAAAGATTTATCTCAAAAAATGGGATTTACTGCATCTCAAATCAGACAGGATTTAAACTGCTTTGGTGGTTTTGGTCAACAAGGTTATGGCTACAATATTGAAAGCCTTTATAACGAAATCGGTACTATACTTGGTGTTAATAAAAACAGAAAAGCTATTTTAATCGGTGCAGGCAATCTCGGTAAAGCAGTTGCATTACATATGTCTTTTGAAGAACGAGGCTTTAATATAATTGGTGTTTTCGATAGAAACAAAGCACTTTCAGGTCAAATGCTTCGCGGATTACCAATACGTCATACAGATGGTATATACAATTTTTGTAAAGACAACTCCCCTACCGTAGCTGTTCTCTGCATTCCAAGTGCTGCTGCAAAAGAATTAGCACCACAACTTGTTGAATCGGGAATTAAGGGCTTCTGGAATTTCAGTCACTATGATATAGCTGCTGATTTTCCTAATGTTGCAGTTGAAAATGTACATTTAAGTGATAGTTTAATGACATTAAGTTATCATGTAAGCAATATTGAATAAAAAAACAAGGCTAATGAAATCTCATTAGCCTTGTTTTTCATCTCTTGATTTATAATATAATTTACAATGACAATACCCCTCAAAGTCAGGGTCAGCAATCTGTTTCCTGAACTCGTCACAGATACATTTATATTCTTCAATTTTAGGAAGTCTACAAGGACAGTAACCATCACGCTTTTTGAGTCCTTCTTGGATTTTTGCGACTAATTCTTTATTTTCATTTAATCTGACAGCCATATTATTCACCTCTCACTAATTATATTATATGTTTTTAAGAAAAGCAACAACCCGAAGCATTATGCCTCGGGTTATATTTATAATGTAATATTATTTATTAAAATATTTAACCGCTGCCTCAAACATACGGATATCATATTCACCAGGAACATTCTTATAAAGACCATCACCAATACGTTCACTGTGTCCCATCTTTCCGAATACACGGCCATCAGGTGAAGTAATACCTTCAATTGCACATAATGAACCATTTGGATTGAAATCAATATTTGAAGTAGCATTACCATCAAGGTCAACGTATTGTGTAGCAATCTGTCCATTAGCAGCAAGTTCTGCAATAAGTTCTTGTGAAGCAAGGAATTTTCCCTCACCATGAGAAATAGGAACATTCACAACGTCACCAACATTCATAAGGCTAAGCCATGGAGATTTTGTTGATGCAATTCTTGTGTGAACAATTCTACTCTGGTGACGACTGATGTTATTAAACGTAAGTGTAGGACAATTTTCATCAGTGTCAATAATCTTTCCGTAAGGAACAAGACCGAGTTTGATAAGAGCTTGGAAACCATTGCAAATACCGCACATAAGACCATCGCGGTTATCAAGAAGGTCTGTAACTGCTTCCTTAACTGCAGGATTACGGAAGAATGCAGTAATGAACTTAGCTGAACCATCTGGTTCATCACCACCTGAGAAACCACCAGGAATGAAAATAATCTGGCTTTCTCTTACCTTTGCTGAGAAGCCTTCAACACTTCTTGCAACATCTTCAGCAGTAAGATTTCTGATTACGAAGATTTCTGCCTCACCACCTGCTTTTTCAACTGCACGAGCAGAATCATACTCACAGTTAGTGCCTGGGAATACAGGAATAAGCACTTTAGGTTTAGCAACTTTATTTGCTGGAGAAGCTTCGCACTTTCCTTCAAAAGAATATGTAGGAATTTCCCCCTTATCTTCTTTCGCTTTTGTTGGATATACATCCTCAAGCGTTGCAGCATGCAATTCGTAAAGTTCTGTAATTGTTGCAACATCATCTTGGAGCTTAATTACTGGTTCTTCAGTAGTTGTGCCAAGCTTCATTACACCTGGAATATCAACGTCGTCAGTAAGTTCAGCAACAAGGAAGCCCCACATGCTAAGATGCCAGTTATCCTTAAGGTCTGCAGATGAAGTGAAACCAATATTGTTACCGAATGACATCTTCATAACTGCTTCACCGATACCATGTTCAACTGCCCAAGCAGCCTTCACTTTACCCTCTTTGCAAAGAGCATGGAATGCTTCCCATGTAGCTTTAAGGCTTTCGGCACTCTCATCAGTTGCACCAAAGAGATATACTGGATGATTTGCTTCTTTAAATTCAGGACTAATAACATCCTGTTTCTTGATAGGAGCAATAGCAAATGAAATAAGTGTTGGTGGAACATCCAAATCAAGGAAAGTACCTGACATTGAGTCCTTACCACCAATAGCAGCAGCATTCAATTCTAACTGAGCATCAAATGCACCGAGAAGAGCAGCAAAAGGCTTACCCCAACGTTCTGGTTCTGTTTTAAGTCTTTCGAAAAATTCCTGTAATGTGAGATATGCAAGTTTATAGTCACAACCTGCAGCAACAAGCTTCGCAACAGAGTTGTAAATTGATGCATGAGCACCTGTATAAGGGTCAACTGAAAGGTGGTCAGGGTCACATCCCCAGCTGAATACGCTTGCCTGGTCTGTTTCTTGACCCGGAAGCACCGGCAATACTGCAGCCATTGACTGTGCAGGAGTAAGCTGACGCTTACCGCCATAAGGCATTACAACGCTACCTGCGCCAATAGTTGAGTCAAAGCGTTCAACAAGACCTCTCTGGCTTGCTGTACGAAGGTCAGAAGCCATTTCACGTAATGAGCCATACATTGCTTTACTTAATACTGAAAGGTCTTTTTTTGTAACTGTAACATCCATGTGCTTAATTGCACCGTTTGTATCAAGGAATTCACGGCTAAGGTTGGCGATGATATTACCCTTCCATTTCATTACCATGCGTTCTTCTTCAGTAACAACAGCAACACGGTATGCTTCAAGGTTTTCTTCTTGAGCAAATGCAATAAATTTATCTGCATCTTCAGCTGCAACAACAACAGCCATACGTTCTTGTGATTCAGAAATAGCAATTTCTGTTCCGTCAAGACCTTCATATTTTTTACGAACTGCATCAAGGTCAATCTGAAGACCAGGAGCAAGTTCACCTATAGCAACAGATACACCACCTGCACCAAAGTCATTACAGCGCTTAATTAAACGAGTAACCTCTGCATTACGGAAAAGTCTCTGAATTTTTCTTTCTTCAGGAGCATTACCCTTCTGAACTTCAGAAGCCATAGTTGTAAGAGATTTCATATTATGGCTCTTTGATGAACCTGTAGCACCACCGATACCGTCACGGCCTGTACGACCACCGAGAAGAACAATTACGTCACCAGGTGCTGGACGCTCACGGCGTACATTATAAGCAGGAGCAGCAGCAACTACAGCACCGCACTCCATACGTTTTGCAACAAAGCCTTCATGATATATTTCTACAACGTGACCTGTAGCAAGACCAATCTGGTTACCGTAAGAAGAATAACCTGCTGCTGCAGTCTGACAGATTTTACGCTGAGGAAGCTTACCCTCTAAAGTCTCTGCAATGGTCTTTCTTGGGTCGCCCGCACCAGTTACACGCATTGCTTGATGAACATAAGCACGACCTGAAAGTGGGTCACGGATACAACCTCCGATACATGTAGCAGCACCACCAAATGGTTCAATTTCTGTTGGATGGTTGTGAGTTTCATTCTTAAACATAAGAAGCCAATCCTGGTCTTCACCATTTACAGTTGCTGTAACATGAATTGAGCAAGCATTGATTTCTTCACTTTCATCAAGTTCAGGAAGAAGACCACGCTTTTTAAGTGTCTTTGTACCAATAGTAGCAATGTCCATCAAAGTCTGTGGACGTGATGCAGCCCTTTCTTCACCATAAACTTCAACTCTTGCTGCAAGGTAACGCTCATAAGCTTCTTGTACTGCAGGGTCATCAATGCGAACATTGTCAAGATGTGTAGAGAATGTTGTATGACGACAATGGTCGGACCAATATGTGTCAACAACACGTATTTCGGTAATTGTAGGGTCTCTGTGCTCTGTATCCTTGAAATATGCTTGTAAGAACTTAAGGTCATCAAGGTCCATTGCAAGTCCTTTATCATCAAGAAGCTCACTGAGTCCTGCTTCATCCATAGCAATAAAGCCATCAACTGTAGCAACTGTTTCAGGAGCAGCATATTCAGCAACAAGTGTTTCAGGTAATTCAAGAGCTGCTTCACGACTTTCAACAGCATTGATTACGTGATTTTTGAAAGCAACAATATCAGCATCTGTTAAAGCACCATAAAGAGCATAAACTTTTGCTGTGCGGATAAGTGGACGCTCGCCCTGAGAAATAATCTGAATACACTGAGCAGCGGAGTCTGCTCTCTGGTCAAACTGTCCCGGAAGAGCTTCTACTGCAAAAACAAATGCATCAGGGATTTCAACACTATTTGACACATTGTCTAGCTGTGGCTCTGAGAAAACCGTTTTTACAGAATAGTCAAATAATTCTTTTGTAATGTTTTCTGCATCATAGCGATTAAAAAGACGAATGTCTTCTAAATTTTCAATGCCGAGCAAGTTTTTTGCTTCATTAAGAAGACCTTTTGCTTCGTTATCTAATCCTATCTTCTTTTCAACAAATATACGATATACCATACGATATTTATCCTCCAATATAACTTAGTTTAAAGCCTGAAGTGCTCTTTGACCAATATCTGTTCTGCGATAAGCACCTTCAAACTTTACACCGTCTGAAAGACGATAAGCTTCTTTAATTGCTTCTACAAGGGAATCAGCAATAGCAGTTGTACCAGTGACACGACCACCTGCAGTTACAAGCTTTCCATTTTCAATTTTTGCACCTGCTACATAAGTAGCTGCAAGTGCTTCATCTGTAAAGCTCATTTCAAAGCCTTTTTTATAAGCAGTTGGATAACCGTTTGAAGCTAATATAACACAACAAGCGTGCTTGTCAGCAAATTTAACTTCTGTATCAGCTAAAGTTCCATTTGTTGTTGCTTTCATAACAGTAAGCAAATCACTTTCAAGAAGTGGAAGAACAACTTGTGTTTCAGGGTCACCAAAACGGCAGTTATATTCGATAACTTTTGGTCCATTTGGTGTAAGCATAAGACCAAAGTATAGACATCCTTTAAATGTACGTCCTTCTGCATTCATAGCATTGATTGTAGGAAGAAATATTGTCTCCATACACTCATCAGCTACTGCCTTTGTATAATATGGGTTTGGTGCTACAGTACCCATACCGCCAGTATTAAGACCAGTATCATTATCACCGATACGTTTGTGGTCCATTGAAGAAACCATTGGCTTAACAACATTACCATCAGTAAAAGCAAGAACTGATACTTCAGGACCTGTAAGGAATTCTTCGATAACAACACGAGAACCTGATTTACCGAAAATACCGCCTTCCATCATATCACGTACAGCAGTTTTGGCTTCATCGCGAGTCTGTGCAATAATAACACCCTTACCAAGTGCAAGACCATCTGCTTTGATAACTGTTGGAATAGGAGCAGTTTCAAGGTAATTGAGAGCAGCTTCCATATCTTCGAAAACTTCGTATGTAGCAGTTGGAATATTATATTTTTTCATTAAGTTTTTTGAGAAAACTTTGCTACCTTCGATAATTGCTGCATTTGCTCTTGGTCCAAAACATGGAATACCCTTTTCTTCAAGAGAATCAACACAACCTAAAACTAATGGGTCATCAGGTGCAACAACTGCATAATCAATTTTGTTTTCTACTGCGAAAGATACAATCTTATCAATATCAGTAGCACCGATATCTATACAAGTAGCATCTGCTGCTATACCACCATTACCTGGCAATGCAAAAATTTCCGTAACATCTTTATTTTCTTTTATTTTTTTGATGATAGCGTGTTCTCTACCGCCACCACCTACAACCATTATTTTCATATTAAACCTCAAAAATTAGTGGTGGAATAAACGCATTCCTGTGAATGCCATTGCGATACCATACTTATTACAACAATCAATAACAACATCATCACGAATTGAACCGCCCGGCTCCGCGATGTAAGAAACACCACTCTTACGAGCTCTTTCAATGTTGTCGCTGAATGGGAAGAAAGCATCTGAGCCAACTGAAACACCTGTGATTGTATCAAGATATGCTCTTGCTTCTTCTGCAGTAAGTGGTTCAGGCTGTGTCTTGAAGTATTTCTGCCAAATTCCATCTGCACAAACATCTTCTTCATTCATATTTATATAACCATCAATAACATTATCTCTGTCTGGACGACGAATATCATCACGGAATGGAAGTGAAAGTACTTTTGGATGCTGACGAAGATGCCATGTGTCAGCCTTTGTGCCTGCAAGTCTGGTACAATGAATTCTTGACTGCTGACCTGCACCAACACCGATAGCTTGTCCATCATAAGCATAGCAAACAGAGTTTGACTGTGTATATTTAAGAGTAATCAATGCAATTATAAGGTCGCGTTTTGCTTCCTCAGGGAATTCTTTATTTTCAGTAACCATGTTTGAAAGAAGTTCTTCGTCAATTCTGAAGTTATTTCTTCCCTGCTCAAATGTAATACCGAAAACTTGTTTCTTTTCCTGAACAGCAGGAACGTAATTTGCATCAATTCTCACGATATTATAGTTACCATTTCTCTTACCCTTAAGGATTTCAAGAGCTTCATCTGAATATCCTGGTGCAATAATACCATCAGAAACTTCACGAGCGACAAGTTTTGCAGTTGTTGCATCACATTCATCACTGAGGGCAATCCAGTCACCAAATGATGACATTCTGTCAGTACCACGAGCACGAGCATATGCACAAGCAAGTGGAGAATCATCAAGTCCTTCAATATCATCAACAAAACAAGCTTTTTTAAGTGAATCTGGAAGTTTAACACCAACTGCAGCAGATGTTGGGCTTACATGCTTAAATGATGTTGCAGCAGGCATGTGAAGGATATCTTTGATTTCTTTTACAAGCTGCCATGAGTTGAATGCATCAAGGAAATTAATAAATCCTGGTCTTCCGTTTAAAATTTCAATTGGAAGCTCTGAACCATCTTCCATAAATATTTTTGATGGTTTCTGGTTTGGATTACAACCATATTTAAGTTCAAATTCTTTCATTTTAATTCTCCTTATACATTCTTGTTTACAATTCTTGAATCAAATTTACCTGATTCAAGGTCAATATATCTTACAAAAAGAGAAACTTTATTATCTTCGTTAAGATTTTTCCAAATGATATCAGTCAATGTGTCAATATCAACATCTGGAAGTTCAAGTGTCTTTGGTTCACCCTCAAAACTTGGAAGTGGGTTGCCGTCGCACTTATATGTATGGATAAACTTAGCCTTACCTGCAATAGGATTTGAATATGCAAAATTGTATCTCTGACAAGAAGAACCATCACCATCTGCTGACTTCAAGATTGACATAGCATAATTCATATCACCATTTTCAAGTCTGATAATACCTGAAATACGAGGTGTATAGTTTGGAGCATCATCTTCAAACTCACGTGTACGAAGAGCCTGTTCAAATGTCATCTGTTTATCCATAAGCTCATAAATTGTATCAGTCTGGTCGCCATTTGTAACAATTGTTTTGTTACCAAGAACTCTTACAGGATAATAGATAATAAGATGAGGGTCAGTCATCTTTGATTCATCGAAAGCTTTTGTACGCATTGCATCGCCTTCAGCAACAAAAACTCTATTACGGCTATTTACGCTTCTACCCATAATGAAGTATGCTGTAACAGCCTTTTTACCATCAGCACTTTTACCAATAATAATACCTCTACCATGGTAAGGAAGTGAATTAAGTTCGCATTCAAGTGACTTGATTTCCATTTGAATAACCTCCGTTTATTTAATATATGTTTTTCCGTTTTTAATAACTATTTTATCATCACAAAAAAGTTGTACAGCCTTTGGAAGAATCTTCCATTCAACCTGTTCCATAATTCTTTTCTGTAATACTTCAGGTGTATCGTCATCCATAACTTCAACTGCTTTTTGCAAAATAATAGGACCTGCATCGCACTCAGCAGTAACAAAATGAACTGTTGCACCGGATATTTTAACACCTTTTTTCAATGCTTCTTCATGAACATGTAATCCATAGAACCCTTTTCCACAAAAAGATGGAATAAGAGCGGGATGCACATTTATCATTTTATTTTGAAAAGCATCACAAACATTTTCATCAAGAATAGTCATAAAACCAGCGTATACAATCAAATCTGCTTTTTCTTCAATGAGAATATCTCTCATAGCACAACTATATGATGCAATATCTGCATATTCTTTTCTAATAAGTGTTCTTGTTTTAATTCCATTGTTTTCAGCACGAGTAAGAGCATATGCATCGGCTTTAGAAGCAATTACACAAGTAATTTTTCCGTTACCAAGCTCTCCCCTTTTTTCAGCGTCAATAAGTGCCTGAAGGTTTGTGCCACCACCGGATACAAGAACTACAATTCTCTTACACATTATAAAAGCACCTTCTCGTCGCCCTCAATAATTTCACCAATTACATAGGCGTCGATGCCGTTTTCTTTAAGAATAGAAAGAGAAAGTTCTACCTCATTAGCAGGAACTACAATGCTCATACCTACACCCATATTATAGGTATTATACATATCACGTTCTGGAATATTTCCCCATTTTGCAATGACATCAAAGATTGGGAGTACTTTAACAGCAGATTTATCAATCTTTGCGCAAAGTCCATCAGGAATTGAACGTGGAATATTTTCGTAGAAACCTCCACCTGTAATATGAGAAATACCCTTTACATTTACCTTTTCAAGGAGAGCAAGAACAGGTTTAACATAAATCTTTGTAGGGACAAGTAATGCTTCAGCAATACTCTTTCCATTTAATTCTTCACGAGGAACATAAAGTTCTGGATTATTGTTGTCAATATCAAAAACTTTACGGCACAAGCTAAAACCGTTTGAGTGAATACCAGTTGATGGAAGAGCAATAACAACATCACCAACAGCCATTTTATTGTTATCAATCATTTTTGGCTTATCGACAACACCTACTGCAAAACCTGCAAGGTCGTAGTCTTCTTCAGGCATAAGACCAGGATGCTCTGCAGTTTCACCACCTATAAGAGCACAACCAGACTGAACGCAACCTTCAGCAACGCCACCAACGATTTCTGCAATCTTCTCAGGGACATTTTTGCCACAAGCAATATAGTCAAGGAAGTATAATGGTTTTGCACCAACACAAATAATGTCGTTTACACACATAGCAACTGCATCAATACCGATTGTGTCGTGCTTATCCATAAGAATAGCAAGTTTAACCTTTGTTCCACAACCGTCAGTACCAGAAACAGAAATAGGATGTTCCATGCCAGCAACACAGCTAAGGTCAAAGCATCCGCCGAAACCACCTACATCATCAACGGAACCCTCGTTACGAGTTCTTGCAACGTGTTTCTTCATAAGTTCTACTGATTTATAACCAGCAGTAATATCTACGCCTGCAGCTGCATAGCTAGCAGAGAAAGAATTTTTATGTTCCATATTACATTCTCCTATATTTTTTTATTCTTTTCCTGTCCAACAATAGGTACATACCTTGTCAGCCGGAAGACCAATAGCTTTAATTATTCCATCAATTGACTGGAATTCAAGAGATGTAAAGTGCAATTTGTCACAAATAGCACTTCTTAATCTTTTACCACGTTCAGTTGAAGAATCAATATACTCATCAATATACTTAAATCCTTCTTCACCTTCAATTTCTGCAATTGTACTTCTTGCAATTAATTCCATTTCAGAAGTTGCTCTTGAGAAATTAAGATATTTACAACTATACATAATTGGAGGACATGCTGAACGAATGTGTACCTCTTTTGCACCATTTTCATAAAGAAACTCAACAGTCTCACGAAGCTGAGTACCTCGAACAATACTATCGTCAACGAAAAGCAATTTCTTATCTTTAATCAAATCGTGAACGGGAATCTGCTTCATTTTTGCAACACGATTTCTTTCACTTTGATTTGATGGAGTAAAACTTCTTGCCCATGTTGGGGTATATTTAATAAAAGGTCGTGCAAACTGAATACCACTTTCATTTGCATATCCAATAGCATGAGGTGTACCAGAATCAGGAACACCACTTACATAGTCTATATCTTGTGCGATATTGTTTTCTCTGTCGTTTTGAGCCATTATTTTACCATTTCTATATCTCATTACTTCAACATTAATTCCTTCATAACAAGATGTAGAATAACCATAATATGACCAAAGAAAAGCACAAATTTTTGTTTCATTTCCCGCTTCTTTTAAAACATTAAAAGAAGTAGCATTAAATTCAACAATTTCACCTGGTCCAAGTTCTTTATAATCAGCATAGCCTAGTTTTTTATATGCAAAGTCTTCAAATGAAACGCAATAGCCATCATCATTAGAACCAACAAGCACCGGCATTCTGCCTAACCTATCACGAGCAGCAATAATAGAGCCACGGTTTGTCAAAATAAGAATAGAAGCGGAACCATCAATTAAACTCTGTGCGTAAGCAATTCCATCAGCAAAACTATCTTTTTGGTTAATCATTGCTGCAACTAATTCTGTAGAGTTAATACCATCATTAGTCATAGCACCAAAATGACCACCATTTGAAAAAAGATAGTCCTCAACAAGCTTTTCTTTATTGTTTATTAAACCAATAATACAAATTGCATACAAACCAAGTTTAGAACGTACAAGCAAAGGTTGTGCATCAGAATCACTAATGCAACCTATTGCAGCAATACCTTTCATCTGGTTTGAAATATTCTCAAACTTTGTTCTGAACGGTGAATTTTCAATTTTATGAATTTTTCTTTGTAACCCAAGCACAGCATCGTAAGCAGCCATACCGCCACGACGAGTACCAAGATGAGAGTGATAGTCAGTACCGAAAAATACATCTAAAACAGTATCATTCTTACTGACTGCACCAAAAAAACCACCCATTTATTTACTCCTTATGCAAAGAAAAGCTCTGAAAGTGTCATTGGGTCAATATACTTGCCATCTTTATAAACACGCATATTACCTGATGCGATTTCATCGATAAGCATTACATCACCATCAGCATTATAACCAAACTCAAATTTGATGTCATAAAGAACAAGTCCTTTTTCTTTAAGGTCATCAGCAACAATCTGAGTAATCTTCTGTGTCATTTCTTTAATATCATCATACTGCTTATCAGTCATAACACCAAGAGCAACAAGAGCATCTTTAATTACAAGTGGGTCACCTTTTGCGTCATTTTTGAATGTCATTTCAACATATGCAGGAAGGTCAGCACCTTCTTCAATGTAATCACCATAACGACGGATAAAGCTACCAACTGCCTTATGACGGCAAATAACTTCAAGACCATGACCAAATACCTTTGCTGGAAGAACTTCCATTGTTGTATCTTCAAGATTTGCATTTACATAGTGAGTTTTGATACCAGCTGCATTAACCTTTTCGAAGAAGTAAATTGACATACGAAGGTTAACATCACCAACACCATCGATTGTAAGACCTACTGAATTTTCGCCTGGGTCAAAAACTCCATCTTTACCTGTACAATCGTCTTTAAATTTAAGAAGACAGTTGCCATTATCAAGTTTAAATACGTCCTTTGTTTTACCTGTATAAATTTTTTCCATGGTTATAACTCCTTTATTTGAATAAATAATTTATGAATTTAATTTAGACATAACGTCTGCATCTTTTTTAAGAACTACTTCTGCAGCATCTTTTCTCATTTTATCAAGCTTATCAGCAAGTTCTTTATCTTCAACAGCAATAATCTGAGCAGCAAGTAAGGCTGCATTAGCACCACCGTTAATTGCAACAGTTGCAACAGGAATACCTGATGGCATCTGTACTGTTGAAAGAAGTGCATCCATACCATCAAGATATTGTGAAGCACAAGGGATACCGATAACCGGTAATGTTGTGTTTGCAGCAACTGCACCAGCAAGATGAGCAGCCATTCCAGCAGCTGCAATAAGTGCACCATAACCATTTGCTCTAGCATTAAGTGAAAAATCACGAGCCTGCTCAGGTGTTCTGTGTGCTGAATAAATATTAACTGTATATGGAATACCTAAATCATCCAAAACAGCTGTTGCTTTTTTGATAATAGGAAGGTCACTATCGCTTCCCATAAGAATACCAACTTTTTTCATAACTACCTCCAAAAAACATAAAAAGACAGTCCTATCCTGAATTAATCAAGTAGAACTGCCCAGACGGCCGGCAAAAATATAATCTCACCGTGCTCCTCTGTGGTGCTCCACATAATTCCGTCAGTCACACGGTTATAAAAATCACATAAATATTATATATTTTTTGTAGAATTATGTCAATTAAATAACCTTAAAATGCAAATTATTCATATCACAAAAATAATTAAATAATTCAATACATTTTTGTGTATTTTTTATTCAGCTTTACTTTCACAGTAAAGACATCTGTAAACTCTTTCTTCTTTTTCTGTTAAAACAAAAATATTAGGTAATTCCTGCTCAACTGTAGTAATACATCTTGGATTTTTACATTTAATCACGTTTTCAATTCTTTCAGGAATATCAATATTTTGTCTTTTAGCAAGTTTACCATCCTTGATAATATTAACTGTAACGCCTGGGTCAACATATCCTAATGCGTCGAAATTAATATCTATAACTCTATCAACTTTAATGATATCTTTTCTTCCCATTTTAACACTTTCAGCATTCTGGATAAGTGCAACTTGACAATCAAGATTATCAAGTCCAAGAAGATTATAAAGTATCATACCGTTACCAGCTGTAATATGGTCAAGTACAATTCCATCTTTAATCTGTCCAATAATCATAATTACTCAACCTCCAACAACTTCATTATAAGTGCCATTCTGACAAACTTACCATATCTTGCTTGTTTGAAATAACAAGCACGAGGGTCATTATCAACTGCAACTGAAATTTCATTAACTCTTGGCAACGGATGCATAATTATTAAATCTTCTTTTGCGGCTTCAAGTTTTTTTGGTGTGAGAATATAACTATCCCTCAAACGGATGTAGTCTTGCTCATTAAAGAATCTTTCACCTTGAACACGAGTCATATACAAAATATCCAACTCACCAATAACATCCTCAAGCGATGTTGTTTCAACATATTCGAGATTCTTTGCTTCAAGCTCATTCTTCTTAATATAGTCAGGAATTTTTAATTCATCAGGTGAAATCAAAATAAATTTGATATTATCATACCTTGACATTGCACTGATAAGTGAATGAACTGTTCTACCAAATTTTAAGTCTCCACACAAACCAATAGTTAAATTATTAAAGCCGCCTTTTTCTCGGTTAATTGTTAACAAATCAGTAAGAGTCTGAGTTGGATGATTATGACCACCATCACCTGCATTGATTACAGGAATATCAGTATTCATTGATGCAACAAGAGGTGCACCTTCTTTGGGATGACGCATTGCAATAATATCAGCGTATCCGCTAACAATTTTTGTTGTATCAGCAACACTTTCACCTTTTGATGCAGATGAATTTTGTGAATCAGAAAATCCAATTACATTACCACCAAGATTTAACATTGCAGACTCAAAACTGAGTCTTGTTCTTGTTGATGGTTCAAAGAACAGTGTTGCAAGAATTTTCCCCTTACATTTTTCGCTATATTTAGCAGGATTATCAATAATATCATTTGCTACTTTCACAAGCTCATCAATTTCTTCAACTGAAAGCTCACGAATATCAATAAGACTTCTCATAATATACTTCCTTATTACTTAGCACCATTAACTTCAAGGTACTTTTTGATTCTTTCAACATTCTCACGATTTGCTTCATCTTCTTCAAGATACTCAATGATATCATAAACGTCAACAACAGAATATACAGGGAAACCAAACTGTTCTTCAATTTCCTGCATAGCACCTTTTTCAGACTGTCCCTTTTCCTTACGGTCAACCATAATAAATGTAGCAATAACCTTTGTGCCATCAAGATGCTTAAGAATCTCCATTGATTCACGAATTGCAGTACCTGCAGTAATTACATCCTCAATTATAACGATTTCTTCACCAGCTTCAGGAATATATCCAACAAATGTGCCACCTTCCCCGTGGTCCTTAACTTCCTTACGGTTAAAGAAGAATGGAACATTAAGGCCATTCTTTGAAAGAGCAACGGCTGCTGAAATTGATAAGGAAATGCCTTTATAAGCAGGTCCATAAAGCACAGCTTCTTTCTTGCCAAGCTTATAAAAGTAAGCCTTTGCATAGAATTCACCCATCTTTGTAATCTGGTCACCGGTTTTAATCATACCAGCGTTAACAAAATAAGGAATTTTTCTACCACTTTTAGCAGTAAAATCACCGAATTTAAGAACGCCAGCACCTTCTAAAAACTGTATAAACTCTCTTTTGTAAGCTTCCATTTTGTATTCTCCTTATCCTACAAACTCTGCAACGCATCTCTTGTATGCAGCAACAGGGTCAGCTGCTGCAGTGATTGGTCTGCCAACAACAATATAATCTGAACCTGCTTCTTTTGCTTTTTCAGGTGTCATAACACGAACCTGGTCACCTATTTCACCATCTGCAAAACGGATTCCCGGTGTTACTGTAACAAAATCCTTGCCACATCTGTTGTGAACCTTATCTGCTTCTAGTGGTGAACATACAACACCGTCAAGACCTGCCATTTTTGCGTTGTGTGCGTAGTGCATAACAACTTCATCAATAGGTTCTTTAATAAGTAAATCTCTTTCCATCACTTCTTGACTTGTAGATGTCAACTGTGTAACGGCAATAAGAATTGGTCTTGTACCATCGGCGCGTGTTAATCCTTCAAGAGCACCTTCCATCATAGGAATAGCACCACCAGCATGAAGATTAGTCATATCAACATCAAGATTTGAAAGAACAGCCATTGATTTTTTTACTGTATTTGGAATATCATGAAGTTTAAGGTCGAGGAAAATCTTATGTCCTCTTGCCTTGATTTCTTTTACAATTGATGGACCTTCTGCATAATAAAGTTCCATACCGATTTTTACAAATGGTTTTACGTCTGTGAACTTATCAAGAAATGCCATAACATCTGCTTTACTTGAAAAGTCGCAAGCAATAATTACGTCCTTACCCATTAGTGTGCGCCTCCTATAATTTCATTTATATCATTAATATTAAGTTTTGCGAGTTCTTTTGGCAAGTCTTTGATAATAGTCTTACAAGCAAATGGGTCAACAAGATTTGCAGCCCCTACTTGTACTGCAGTTGCACCTGCCATCATCATTTCAATTACGTCTTTGGCTGTTGAAACACCACCCATGCCGATTATCGGAATCTTAACTGCATCATAAACCTGATAAACCATTCTAACTGCCACTGGGAATATTGCGGAACCTGAAAAACCACCCATTTTATTAGCGATTACAGGCTGACGACGTTTAATATCAATTCTCATACCAAGAAGTGTATTAATTAAACTAATACCATCAGCGCCTGCTGCTTCTGCTGCCTTTGCAATTGATACAATATCAGTAACGTTTGGCGAAAGCTTAATGATAATTGGTTTTGTAGTGACAGCTTTAACAGCTTTAACAACTTTTTCAACTGCTGATGGCTCAGTACCAAAACTCATACCACCATTATGAACATTTGGGCATGAAACATTTACTTCAATCCAACCCACTTGTTCGCAAGCATTGATTTTTTCACAAGTATAAGCATATTCTTCAACTGAAAAGCCACTTACGTTTGCCATTACAGGTTTATTGAAAACTTTTGCAAGTTTAGGTAACTCTTCACTAATTACTTTTTCAACACCTGGATTTTGAAGACCGACAGAATTAATCATACCTGCAGTACATTCAGCAATTCTAGGTGTTGGATTACCAAAACGCGGTTCCTTTGTTGTTCCTTTAAATGAGAATGTACCAAGAATATTTATATCGTAAAGTTCTGCAAATTCATAGCCAAATCCATAAGTACCACTTGCTGGTATAATTGGGTTATCAATTTCAATTCCGAGAAGATTAACTTTTGTATTTACCATATTATCTCCTCCCTCTCAAGTACTGGTCCATCTTTACAAATTCTCTTGTTACCGTATTTTGTTTTACATGAACATCCCATACATGCACCAAAGCCACAACCCATTCTTTCTTCAAAACTATATTGTCCGCTTGTTGTTGCTGTTGATTCAATTGCTTTAAACATTGGCATTGGTCCACAAGTGAAGAAATATGAGTATTCCGTTTCTTTAAGAGCATCAGTAACAAAGCCTTTGATGCCATAAGAGCCATCAACTGTTGTTACTTTAACATCAGCACCAAGTTTTTTAAATTCATCTTCATAGAAGATTTCATCTTTTTTGTTAAAACCAAGAATCACAGTAACTTTTTTACCTTCAGCAATAAGTTTTTTACAAAGGTTGTACATTGGTGGAACACCTACGCCACCGCCAACAAGGACAGGCTTATCCAATGATTTTGATGTATTAAAACCGTTACCCAAGCCACAAAGAACATCCAGTTTTTCACCCGCGTTCATTTTGCTCATAACTTCTGTACCTTCACCAACTACTTTGTAAATTATTGTGATAGTTGAGTCATCATAATCACAAATTGAAATTGGTCTGCGAAGATAGAAACCATCAAGTTTTATATTAATAAATTGACCAGGTGCAGTAATTGAACTTGTATCGCCAATAAGAACCATTTCAAAAATGCTGTCAGTCAATTTTTTGTTGGATTTAATTTCATAAAAACCCTGATACATTATTTATCCTCCCAAACAATTTTGCCGTTGCAAAATGTCATTTTACATTTACCATAAACCTCTGCACCTTCAAATGGTGTACTTTTGCCCATTGAAAGGAAATCATCGGGATTAACTACATATTTATCATTCAAGTCAAAAACAGTTAAATCTGCTTTCTTACCAACTTGAATTTCGCTACCTATATTAAATCTCTTATTAGCATTTATTGAAAGCAATTCAACAAGTTTTTCAAGTGTAATGATATTTGGCTTAACAAAATTTGTGTACATAACAGGAAATGCTGTTTCAATACCAACAACACCCATATTACTCTTTTCAAGACCTTTACTCTTTTCTTCAGCACTATGTGGTGCGTGGTCTGTTGCAATCATATCAATTGTGCCATCAAGAACTCCTTGAATCAATGCTTCTTTATCACTTTCATCACGAAGTGGCGGATTCATTTTAAATCTACCGTGTTCTTGTAAGTCTTTATCAGAAAGAACAAGATAGTGAGGACCTGTTTCACACGTTATGTCAACACCGTCTTTTTTAGCTTGTCTTATGAGTTCAACACTTTCTTTTGTTGAAATGTGACAGACATGATATGCACATCCAGTTCGCTTGGCAAGTTCTATATCTCTTTCAATCTGTTTCCATTCACTTTCAGAACAAATGCCTTTATGATTATGCTCTTCTGCATACTTACCCTTGTGAATATATCCACCTTCAAGTAAATCATTCACTTCACAATGTGCAACAATCATTTTATTATGCTCTTTTGCTATTTCCATAGCATTATACATCATTTCATCACTTTGAACTCCCCTGCCATCGTCTGAATAAGCTATACACATATCAGACATACCTGAAAGGTCAGAAAGTTCTTCACCCATTTGATTAACAGAAATTGATGCGTAGGGATAAACATTGATAACAGCATCTTTGTTAATTATGTCAATTTGTTCTTGTAAATGTGGGATTGAGTCTGGTACAGGGTTTAAGTTTGGCATTGAACAAACTGATGTATATCCACCTCGAGCAGAAGCCATTGTACCACTCTTAATTGTTTCTTTATAAGAAAAACCCGGCTCACGCAGATGAACATGCACATCTGTAAAACCGGGAAATACATAATAATCTTTAAAATTGTAGAGAAAATCAGCGCATTCGGGCGCTATACATTCAGAAATTTCGGCAATAATTCCGTCGTCAATCAAAATATCTTTTTTTACGAATTGTAACTCATAAAAAATTGTTGCATTTTTAATTAACTGTTTCATTTTATCACCCATAAATGCAAAATTCTAGCATATAAAATAATATCATATTTAGACATAATATGTCAACAAAATCAAAGCACAATATATGTAAAAAAGTGGAGTGTTTACACTCCACTTTTTGTTGATTTTAATAATTTTCTGCCTTAACCATAAAATATGCTTTTGGATGAGCACAAACAGGACAAAGTTCAGGTGCTTCTTTACCAAAATGAACATGACCACAGTTAGAACAAACCCACATCATATCGCCGTCACGAGAGAAAACAAGTCCACCTTCGATATTAGCGAGTAATTTCTTATATCTTTCTTCATGGTCTTTTTCAATTTTAGCAACCATTTCAAAAAGAGCAGCAATATGGTCAAAGCCCTCTTCCTTTGCTACAACAGCAAATTCAGCGTACATTTCTGTCCACTCGTAATTTTCACCTGCGGCAGCATCTTTAAGATTTTCAATTGTAGATGGTATTCCACCATCATGAAGAATTTTAAACCAGATTTTTGCATGTTCTTTTTCGTTATTTGCAGTTTCTTCAAAAATCTGTGCAATCTGAACATATCCATCTTTTTTTGCTTTAGATGCATAATATGTGTATTTATTTCTTGCCTGTGACTCACCTGCAAATGCACTCATAAGATTAGCTTCGGTTCTTGAACCCTTAAGTTCCATTAAAATCACTCCTTATTTTTATTAATATTATTCTACCATATTTTTGAAAAAATACAACAATTTTTATAAAAATTATGTTATAGTATTAGAGGTGATTTTATGCTTAAAAAACACGAAATTGAAATTATTGGTCACATTTATAATGACTATAAAGAAAAATTTGGAATACCTCGACAGAGTTGTCTAACAAAAAGCGTTATTTCAAAGATTGTTTTTGATAAAAAGTATTCCAATAAATCATATTTTAAAGGACTGGAACAATTTACACACATCTGGCTTCTATGGCAATTTTCCGAAACCACAGATAAAGAAATTACACCTACTGTAAGACCCCCAAAACTTGGTGGAAACGAACGGATTGGAGTATTTGCAACACGTTCGCCATTCAGACCAAATCATATTGGTATTTCTTCAGTAAAAATTGAAAAAATTGATTTTGATAAAAAATTGGGGACAGTTATTTACGTTAGTGGTGCCGATTTAATGAACGGCACACCAATTTTTGATATAAAACCATATTTATCTTATACAGACAGTCATCCTGATGCAACAAATGGATTTGCATTAGATAACACAGAAGGTTTACTTGATGTTAAATGTAGTGATGAAGTTCTAAAGAAAATCTCATCTAATATGGTTGATGGTTTATTTGAAACATTAAAGCATGACCCTAGACCATCATATCAGGATGATAGCGAAAGAATTTATGGTATGAGTTACAGTATTTATCAAATTAAATTTAAGGTCATTGACAATGTTTTAACTTTAATTGACATAATATGAAAACGGCGAAGCTATATAGCTTCGCCGAATCTTTTTTTATTTCTCAATAAGTGATACGCCACTCATTTCTGCTGGAGTATCAAGTCCCATAATATCAAGCATTGTTGGTGAAAGGTCGCAAAGTTTGCCACCCTCCTGCTTAAGAGCACATTCTTTACCAACTACTACAAGTGGAACCGGATTTGTTGTATGAGCTGTGAATGGAGAGCCATCATCTTCATACATCTTGTCAGCATTACCATGGTCAGCAGTAATAAGGATAACACCGTCCATCTTCATAGTTGCATCAACAAGTTTGCCAACACATTCGTCAACTGCTTCAACAGCCTTAACAGCGGCATCAAAAATACCAGTATGTCCAACCATATCGCAGTTAGCGTAGTTAAGAATTACAACATCATATTTACCACTTAAAATCTGTTCACAAGCAGCATCACAAACTTCGTAAGCACTCATTTCGGGTTTTAAGTCAAATGTAGAAATCTTTGGAGAGTCAATAAGAACTCTGTCTTCACCAGGATAAACCTTTTCTTCGCCACCGTTATAGAAGAAGGTTACGTGAGCATACTTCTGTGTTTCAGCAATACGAAGTTGAGTTTTACCAAGTTTTGAAAGGTACTCACCCATTGTATTTGTAAGGGTCTGAGGCTTATATGCAACATTAACATTAGGCATTTCAGCATCATACTGTGTCATACAAACATAATAAAGTGGGAAGAATGCTTTTCTCTCGAATCCTGTGAAATCAGGGTCAACAAATGTTCTTGTGATTTCTCTTGCACGGTCAGGACGGAAATTAAAGAAAATTACAGAATCATTTTCTGAAATTGCATCTGCACCATTAACAACTGTTGGCATAACAAATTCGTCTGTAAGATACTTACCATCTTCATCTATTGTTTCATATGACTTTTTAACTGCATCGAGAGCAGAATCAGTTGCAATACCTTCACGATTAACCATCGCATTGTAAGCCATACCAACTCTATCCCACATATTGTCACGGTCCATAGCATAGAATCTACCCATAACAGTAGCAATCTTACCTACACCGATTTCTGCAAGTTTGTCTTCAAGCTCTTTAACAAAATCAACACCTGAACTTGGTGGAACATCGCGGCCGTCAAGTAATGCGTGAACATATACTTTATCAAGACCGTTTTTCTTTGCAAGTTCAACAAGTGCATACAAATGAGTGTTATGGCTATGAACACCACCGTCTGAAAGAAGACCGATAAGGTGAAGTGCAGAGTTGTTCTTCTTACAATTCTCAATAGCACCCATAAATACATCATTTGTGAAGAAATCACCATCCATAATTGACTTTGTGATTCTTGTGAGTTCCTGATACACAACACGACCAGCACCGATATTTGTGTGGCCAACTTCAGAGTTACCCATTTGTCCGTCAGGAAGACCAACATCCATACCGGATGCACCGATATATGTCATTGGATTATTCTTAAAAATTTCGTCAAGTCTTGGTGTTTTAGCCGCTGTGATTGCATTACCATAATCACTTGGATTATATCCAAAACCATCCATAATACATAAAACTACAGGTTTTTTCATTCAGTTCACCTTTTAATTATTTTGATGCAGCAGCAACAATCTTTGCAAAATCTGCTGCTTTAAGTGATGCACCACCAATAAGACCACCGTCAACATTGTGTTTTGCAACAAGTTCATCAGCATTTGCAGCGTTCATTGAACCACCATACTGAATTGTAACAGTTGCAGCAACATCGCCACCATATACTTCAGCAATAGCTTCACGAACATATCCGTTACCTTCATCAGCCTGGTCAGCAGTTGCTGTAACACCTGTACCAATAGCCCAAACTGGTTCGTAAGCAATAATAACATTCTTAAGCTGTTCTTTTGTTACATTTGTAAGAGCCATCTTTGTCTGGAATTTAAGAAGAGTTTCTGTGTAACCAAGTGAACGCTGTTCAAGTGTTTCACCAACACAAATAATTGGTTTAAGACCTGCATTAAGTGCAGCAAGTGAACGAAGGTTAACAGTCTGGTCTGTTTCACCAAAGTACTGTCTTCTTTCGCTATGGCCAACTACAACGTATTCAACGCCTGCTTCTTTAAGCATTTCAGCAGAAATTTCGCCTGTATAAGCACCTGATGACTTAAAGTGTACATTTTCAGCACCAATTTTAATATTTGAATCTGCAGCAGCTTCAATTGCAGCAGGAATATCAATAAATGGTACGCAAAGAACAACATCACAATCTGCACCAGCAACAAGTGGTTTCATCTCTTCAATAAGAGCCTTTGCTTCTGCAGGAGTTTTATTCATTTTCCAGTTACCTGCAATAACTGCTTTACGTAAATCTTTTTTCATTATGTTTTCTCCTTATCGCAAATTTTGGGAGAGCATATAGCCCTCCCATAAATATTTTTAATTATTTCTCATTAAGAGCTGCAATACCTGGAAGAACTTTACCTTCAAGGTATTCAAGTGATGCACCGCCACCTGTTGAAATGTGTGACATCTTGTCTGCGAAACCAAGTTTTTGGATAGCAGCAGCTGAGTCACCACCACCAATAATAGAAATAGCATCACTGTCAGCAATGGCTGTTGCAACTGCAACTGTACCTGATGCAAATGCTTCCCATTCAGAAACACCCATAGGTCCGTTCCAAATTACTGTACCTGCATCTTTAACTGCATCAGCAAAGATAGCCTGTGTCTTAGGACCAATGTCAAGACCCATCCAGCCATCAGGAATATTGTCAGAATCAACAATCATAGCTTCTGTATCAGGAGCATATTCCTTACCAACCTTGTTATCAACAGGAATAAGGAATTTAACACCTTTTTCTTCAGCTTTCTTCATCATTTCAGCAGCAAGTTCAACCTTATCAGCTTCAAGAAGAGAAGTACCGATGTTGTAACCAAGTGATTTCATAAATGTGTAAGCCATACCACCACCGATGATAAGTGTATCACACTTGTCAATAAGGTTTGTGATAACGCCGATTTTATCAGATACTTTTGCACCACCAAGGATAGCAACTAAAGGTCTCTTTGGATTTTCAAGAGCGCCACCGATGAATTCGATTTCTTTCTGGATGAGGTAACCACAAGCTGCAGGGAGGTGTTCTGCAACACCAGCAGTTGAAGAATGAGCTCTGTGAGCTGAACCGAAAGCATCATTTACATAAAGTTCTGCAAGGTCTGCAAATTTCTTGCTGAGTTCTGGATCATTCTTTGTTTCGCCTTTTTCATAACGAACGTTTTCGAGAAGAAGAACTTCGCCATCTTTAAGGTCAGCAGCGAGTGCCTGTGCACTTTCTCCTACAACGTCTTTTGCCATTTTAACTTCCTGACCAAGAAGTTCAGAAAGTCTTGCAGCAACCGGTGCAAGTGAGAATTCAGGAACAACTTCACCCTTTGGACGACCAAGGTGTGAGCAAAGAATAACCTTTGCGCCATTAGCAATAAGATATTTGATTGTTGGCAATGAAGCAACAATTCTCTTGTCACTTGTAATTACGCCATTTTCCATTTTTACGTTGAAGTCGCAACGAACAAGAACTTTCTTGCCAGCTACCTGTAAATCTTCAACAGTTTTTTTGTTTAATGCACTGCTCATTTAAATAACATCCTTTCAAAAGATATAATTTGTAATTTTTACCACATAATATAATATAACAAAAAAAATTATATTTCAATAGATAAATTATATTTGTTAAAAATTTATCATTTCATACATTATAGAGTTCCAAAATAGAATTTGTTTTGTCTATAATCATATTTTTTAACTCTTTTGGCGATTTAACCCTAACTTTATTACCATATTGCATTATCCATGCAACAAGTCCATCGGTTACAGCAACATCAACTTTGACAATAAAGTTTTCCTCATCGTACGGACGCATAATAACCTTTTCACCAAATTGGTCAACAAAATGTTCAATTATAGAGTTATTACAAATCATCTCAACAGGCTTAATATCCCCTGAAAACATTGATAAATGCTTATTACTGTAATCTGCAATATCAAAATATGTCTTATATGGTGAAACTTCCGAAAAATGTCTTGCGTATGTATCAAGAACATTCACACTCTTAAGCCTATCAATACGAAGATGGATAAGATTGTTGTACTTACTGTAATTGCCTACAAGATAATAATGGTCATCTGACCAGATAAGAGCATATGGATTAATAACCATTGTCTTTTCCTCGTATCTTGCTGTTTTACCATCGACAATTTTTCTTTTGCGATAAACAACTTCAATTTGTTTTTTTGAGAGAATTGCCGAATCAATAGTATCAATCACAATAAACAAATTCTCATTGGCACATTTGTTACGATTGTCAATATAAACTTGTTTTTCGAGTTTTTTGTACTGATATTCGCTTGCAAATGAAGAAAATTTCTTTATAAGTGACTTTGTCTTCTTGGCGGATATAAAGTCCGCAGACTGTACGGCATCAATAAGCAATCTTAACTCTGCCAGCTCAAAATAATATGGTGTCATAAAATATCCACGTGGAGATTGTGATTTTATTATTTCATAGCCATAATTATTGAGATTTTCAATACAATCGTATACCGTTTTTCTCTCGCACTCAATTCCATAATCCTTACGTAGAAAATCCATAATATCTGTAGCAGATAAAGGATGGTCTTCATCGGATTTTCTTGAAAGAATGTCAACAATATAAAGTAATCTTAGCTTTTGTACTGATGGATTTTTCATAGCAATTATAATGTAAGTTTCTTATTGGTTTCAATAAGAATATTCTCATCAATTTTAATGTTTTCACGGTCGTAAGTTAAAATACCATTTACTTCGTTTTCAACGTCGCTAACCTGTGTATATACTGTTGCTGAAAGACCAAGTTTAATAAGAGGAATAACCTGTGTATCGTGAAGAAGTTTATATGCCTTTGATAAGCTTTTCTTCGTCGGGAACATCATATATCCGAAACTCTTTGACTCATCCCATGTGTGTCCTCTATCAATGTGGCTATAACCACCAAACTCTGTAATTGCAAAGATACGGCCATCATTTCTGCGAGGATTGATTGGAGCAATATATCTATGCATACTGTTAAGGTCACCTGCGCCTTGGTCATGCCATCCGCTTGCATGGTCAACAATTCGTGTTGGGTCAAATTTCTTAATATCATTGGAAATTCTCACAGAGTCAAACTGTCCCCATCCTTCATTGAATGGTACCCAACAAGAAATACAAGTGTGGTTATAAAGTTGGTTAAGCATTTCGTTGAGTTCACGTTCAAACTCATCGCGCCACTCTTTTTCGCCACGTTTGAATGCCTTATATTTATCATCCTTAACATGAATTGCAACAAGTGGTAATACACCTGCAAGGAATTGACCAATATATTCACCACCACTAACCATATCCTGCCATACAAGCATACCAAGACGGTCACAATGGTAATACCAACGGTCAAGTTCAACTTTAATGTGTTTACGGAGCATATTGAAACCAAGGCGTTTCATTGTTGCGATATCATAAATCATTGCTTCATCGGTTGCAGGTGTCATGCCACCATCTGACCAATAGCCCTGGTCAAGAAGACCTCTCTGGAAATATGGTTCATTGTTGAGATAAAAACGTGGATACCCTTTTTCATCCTTCCCGATAGAGTATTTACGCATACCAACATAACTCTTAACAGTATCAACGACTTGTCCGTCCTTGATAAGTTCAACTTTAAGGTCATAAAGGAATGGATTTTCAGGTGACCAAAGTTTAACATCATCAAATTTTATCATATCATCCATAGAAAGCATATTTTGAGATACAACTGTTTCGCCATCAAATACAGTTACTTTAACTTGACAATTATCATCGTTTGCAAATGTTTTAAATGCAAGAGTTTTATTGTCAATATCAGGTGTCATTTTTAATTTAAGGATATGGCATGGTTCAACTGCTTCAAGCCAAACGCTCTGCCAAATACCTGATGTAGCAACATACCAGAAACCGTGTGTATCATTAACCTGTTTACCTCTTTGTTGCCATCCACTTTCAGTTGGGTCAAAAACACTTACAACAAGTTCGTTTTCTCCATCTTCAAGTAATCTTGTTATATCAATTGAGAAAGTTGCATAACCACCTCTGTGAGTTCCTGCAATTTCCTTATTAACATATACTTTACATTCCCAGTCAACAGCAGCAAAGTTGAGAAGAATATTCTTGCCTTTCATATTTTCAGGAATAGTAAATATTTTTTTGTACCAGAGTTTCTGGTCAGGTTTCAATGGTTTTTCTACTCCTGAAAGCATACTTTCAACAGCAAAAGGAACAACGATTTCACCTTGGAAATCATCAACCCATTCAACTGATGAATCAACAATAGCATAATCATATACACCATTCATTGACATCCAGTTTTCACGTTCCATTTGTGGACGAGGATATTCAGGTAACGGATTATTTCTGTCAACTAAATCTGTCCAACGAGTTTTCATAAATCCCATAATATTTTTACCTCCAACTAAAACGAGCCTAATAAGGCATAATAATCAAATATATTTTATAACATAATTAACCATTTGTCTATTGAATTTTGAAAAATTCTTTGATATAATACAAAAGATATTTGCGGGTATGGTGGAATTGGCAGACACGCAAGATTTAGGATCTTGTGCCGAGAGGTGTACAGGTTCGACCCCTGCTACCCGCACCAAATAAGAGGTTTCAACTTTTGTCGAGACTGCTGTTTTTATTTACTTGAAATAAGATTATAAGAATGGTATAATTCTTATATATTTTTTGAAAGGTTTATTTTTATGAAAAAATCTACTTCATTAGTTTTTACCGGTGATATTGGTTTTGACCGATATATGTACGGTAAATGGGATGATGAAAATTTAATATCGCAAGAAATTCTTGACTTTTTACATAGTGCCGACCACGTTATAACTAATGTTGAAGGTCCTGTTGCTGTTGCAGAACAGAATACTACTCAAAGTGGTGTTCAACAGTTGTTACATACAATTGACCCACAAGCTGTAAAAGTTCTTAATGATATGAAATCGGATATCTGGAATATCTGCAATAATCATATTATGGATGCGGGGCATTACGGTATTGAAAGCACATTAAAAATTGCTAAAGAAAATAATGTGCAAACTATCGGCGCAGGAATGAATATTGACGAGGCAAGAAAGCCTGTTATTCTTAACGAGGCTGGTGGAATTGGTATGTTTGGAGTAGGTTATCAGCGTGCTTGTCGTAAAGCAGATATTGATAAACCCGGTTGTTACAGTTGGAGCGATTTAGATGCTATCCAAAAGTCAATTGATGAAATTAAAAAGACTTGTCGCTGGTGCATTGTTGTAGCTCATGCAGGCGAAGAATTTACTCCACTCCCCTCACCATATACAAGAGAAAGATATCACAAATATCTCGAAATGGGTGCGGACATTGTTGTTGCTCATCACCCACATGTACCAATGAATTATGAAACCGTTGGCGATAAAGTTATTTTCTATTCACTGGGTAATTTCATTTTTGACACCGATTATCAACGTTCACAGTTTAATACTGATATAGGCTTGATTATTAAACTTAACTTCACTGAAAATGAGTTTAGTTTTGAGCCAATGGGACTTAAAATTCTCCGTGGTGAGGAACGAATTGTTAAAGACGAGTTACCACGTATATTTGTTGATGTTCAAAAGGACGAATACGAGCTTTTAGCACCTTTATCAGCAAAGATGCTTATTGCAGCCACAAAGCGTCAAATGACCTACTTAAAGCCTGAAGAATTCAAGGGAGCAAGTGAAGAAAAATGGAAGGAGCATTTTGCCGAACCTTTGAGAACAGGCAGAGTGCCCGGTGAAACACTTGATTTTTATATTATCTGTCCCCTTGCTGAAAAAGCAGAAGAAGGCAAATGGAAAGAAAGTAAATTAGAGGATATTAAGAATTATATTTTAGAGCAAATGTAATATCAAAAGGATTGGCGAAAACCAATCCTTTTTCTTTTACCAAGTATTTACCCTATCAATATGCACAGGACTTAATGAATGATACCTATAACTGTCTAATCGTCGCATATATGAATCAACTGTGTGAGCACAAATCAATATTTCACCATCTGCGTCAAAGCCTGTTACAACAATAGTATGATAGAGTCTTTGACCATTATTTAAAAAGATTATGTCACCTAACTTAATTTCACTTAAATTTGCATCTCTGCCAACAGGACCTACGCTTTCATTACTTGTTAGGAATCTATATAAATACTCAACTCCCGACCAAGCAGCCGCACGTTCATCAGGTGAAATGTAATACCAACCATAATCCTTTGTGAAATTCATTACTCCAGCACCTGCATAAATACATTGGGATGCAAAATTCGTGCAGTCCCCACCTATTCCGTGAAAATCATAATACTGCGGATTTCTTGATAATGCCCATCTTTTAGCATATTCAACTGCATTATTTCTGTTATATTCAAAACTACGCATAAAAAATCACTCCCATACATTCTATGCAAGGAGTGATTTAAGTTTAATTACCAATAAAAGTATTGTATGATTGTGTGAGTATTGTTATTAACTCTTCATTTGTTTTATTAAGCAATGAAGAGTTATCATTAGTTGAATCTTTACACCAACCTAATTTTACTATTTCATGTTTATAATCATTAAAATATTCTTTTTCTGTATTATCATATTCATTTTTGGTTATTTTTTCACAGTTTGCGTTTTTATATGTTGCAGTGAAGTTTTCATTATCACTCCACAGTATTTCTTCGCAAGCAATTAAATTACAATTAAATTGATTATCTTCCAAATTAACATCAAAAACAAATGTCCAATACTCAGCGGCACTTACTTTAATGTTATCATTGAAAACATAATGATATCTATTATCTTTATTATAACAATTTACGTAATTGGGAAACAACAAATCGGGTTGTGTTTCACTTTTATCATCTATTTTGTATTCAATCAAACCGTTAACTTCTTCATTTACTTCAAAAATTTTATTTAAAGAATATAATCCAGTTCCTTGATTACAACTAGCAATAATTTCAAGTAAACCATTGCGGTTTAAGTCAGTAACACAATAGCCCTTATTGACATCAGTATATTCAATATTCCATTCATCAAATTCTTTAGCAATTAACTTTATTTGATTTTCAACATCTTTATTACCAGTTTCAATGTCAAAGTCCTTTATATGCTCATGCATTATATTTGCAATTGCCTTTGCACCGTCTGAGTTGGGATGAATATTATCATTAAACCATTCTGGATGCTGGGCTGTAAGTTCATAAACATCAATATATTTGTAGTTTCTTTCTGATGCAATTTCTTTAATTATTTTATTAATTTCTTCGACTTTATCACCTTGAATATCAAAGTTTGAGGGTCCTGATTCTTGTGATTCATCATCATAAAACACTTTTGCAACCGTACAAAGATATATGTCAGGTTTATCATCGTCAGTTATATATGTATCAAGTAATTCAATATATTGTTTTTTAAAAGATTCAGCCCCCTGCCAATTATAAGGTTTTGAATCATTAGTACCTAACATAAAAATGAGAACATCTGCATTATATTCAATGCTTGAAACATATGAATTGGTTTCTTCATAGGGTTTATCAGCTGTCTTTTGCACTGTTGCACCACTTACACCAAAATTTTGTACATTATATTTATCCCCCAAAATAGTTTGTAAAACTGCTGGATAATTATTTTTATGCCAACTACTTATCCCGTGACCATATGTAATGCTATCTCCAACACAAGCAACTTTAATTTGATTCTCCTGTGCATCTTTTCGTATATGAAGTCCTGAGTAACCATTTAAAAACAAATATGTAAAAACACAAATTAGCAAAACAATAAAAATTGTCAAAACAATTGCAAATATTTTTATACCTTTCTTTTTCATAGCCAATCCCCTTTCTATAAATTAATTCTATCATACAAAAATCAGTTATTCAATAAAAAAAGCACCGACTTTTTAAAGTCAGTGCTAAATTTTTAGTTCCAATAATCTGTACTATGCGGTAAGTCAATATTCTTTGCCTTGAACACCGGTTCAATGCCTTCTTTTCGTTGTTTTTCGTAATCTTTTAAAGCTCTGTATGCGTATTTACCTAACAAAAGAATTACAGGCATATTTATAAGTGTCATAGCACCCATTGTTACGTCTGCAATACCCCAGAGCAAGTCTGCGCTAAGTCCTGCACCAACAAAAATTACAACCGATGCGACAATATAATAGATGCTCATAAATACTTTGCTTGGTTTCTTACCAAAGATATGGAAAATACATTTATCTACATAAAAAAGATTGCCGATAAGTGTTGTGAATGCGAACAAAATCATTGCTATGGTTATAAAAATCGGACCGAAATCACCAAGAGTTTGTGCAAGTGCCTCTTGAACATAAGGTGCACCTGAAAGTTCTGCACTTGGCTCAACACCTGAACTCATACACATAAAGGCTGTTGCAGAACAAATAAGAACTGTATCAATAAATACAGAAAGAACCTGTACAAGACCTTGTTTTACAGGGTGATTAACCTCTGCTGATGCTGATGCATTTGGTGCAGAACCAACACCGGCTTCATTACTGAAAAGACCACGTTTAATGCCAAACATTACACAAGAACCGCTAAATCCGCCGAAGATTGCTTCAAAATTAAATGCTTCTGCAAAAATCGTCTTGAAAATGTTAGGCAACATGCCGATATTCATAAACACAATTATAAGTGCAACTAGAATATATGCAACTCCCATAAATGGTACAAGCGTACTTGTAACCTTTATCACACGTTTACCGCCACCAAAAAGGCAATAACCAACTATAACAGCAACAACAAGACCGATTATCCAAGGGGTAATTTCTGCATTATAAAAACTATAACCTGAAAACGTTGATTGTAAGTTATATGATGCAAGCATATTAAATCCAAAGCCATAAGTGATAATGAGCAAAATTGAAAAGACAATTGCCAATGGTTTGCTATGCAAAGCAGTTTCAATGTAATAAGCAGGTCCACCATAACTTCCGTCAGGACCTTTACGTTTATAAATCTGGGCAAGGGTACTTTCAATAAACGCAGATGCACTACCAACGATGGCAATTATCCACATCCAAAATACAGAGCCAAAACCACCAAGACATAGTGCAGTTGAAACGCCAATAATATTACCTGTACCTACACGTGATGCAGTTGAAACCATAAGTGCTTGGAATGAAGAAACACCTTTTCCGTCTTTTGGCTTTTCCATAACGGCATGAAACTGTTCTTTCAAAAGTCTGAACTGAACAAATTTTGTCCGCAAAGTAAAATATAAACCACCGAGTACAAGAATTATGATGAGTATGTAACTATATAACGCATCATTAACTGTATTTATTATTTGTTCAAACATAACATACCCCCTAAAACATATATTTTGAAATTATATATTATGTTAAATAAAAAGTCAATAAATCTAACTTTAAAGAAAAAGAGCAAGGGATTTTGTCTCGGCACTACCGTGCCTATCGCCTCGCTCCGCTCGTTGCCACGTCGGTGAAAACAGTTCACCGAACTGTTTTCTTCCGCAAATCATAGATTTGCTCCCTCCTTGTTCGAATCCCTTGCTGCTAATCTTATCAAAAAATAATACCGACACCACAAGGGTATCGGTATTATTTTTGGCGGAGAGCAAGGGATTCGAACCCTCGAAACCGTTTTAGCAGTTTACACGATTTCCAATCGTGCTCCTTCGACCAGCTCGGACAACTCTCCGTGTCAACATTTCAATATTATATAAGATAATTTCTGCAAAATCAAGTGTTTTTATGAAAAATATGGGGTTATCTTTCGACAACCCCATAAGGAATTTTTAATTACTCAACTGTAACTGTTCCGTCTTCGTAAACTGTGATTTTGTCACCTGTTTTAACTGTGTTAAGGAACTCTTCTCCAAGGCAGTCAACTGTTGGCATTGGAGTATCTGTCCAAACTGAACCGATAATTGCACCTGCGGCTGCAAGTGAGTCAATATGCTCTGAGAAAAGCATACAAGCAGGACATCTTTCCATAACCTTTGCACAGTAGAGAACAAGACCACCTGTTGTTGAGCCGATTGTCTGTGGAAGACAAAGTGCTGTGCCTACCATTGGTTTTTCGTAGATGTCAGCGTTGTTCTGGTCACCACATTTAGCCTGTTTGTCACCAAACTGAAGTGCACCCTGGAAGGAAGCAAGTGTATTGAAACCGCCGTGTGAAACAAGAGCTGTTGCTGTTGTCTTGCCCGGTACTACGGGACGACCTTTAAAAGTTTGCATTTTATTTTGCCTCCTTTGTAATGATGTCAAGAATTTCTTCGCTTGTATAGTAACGAGATGTTGTATATGTACGAAGCTTGTTTGAGTTTGTAATTACAGGCATTTTCTTTGCAAGTGGGTTGTTCATATACATAAGTGGGCAAATATAGCTGAGAACAACACCTGTTGACTGAAGTTTTGCATACAAATCAGTCTTCTTAAATTCGTCACAAACTGCAGGAGGAGCTGTAAATACAGTAGGAATTGAAACTTTGCTTCTACCGTTCTTTTTAAGTCCTTCGTAAACATCGTTTGTCCATTCTTTAAGCTGTGCCATTGTCATGTGTGGGCAACCAACAAAGCAGAGTTTTGGAGTTGCATCAGGATTTTTCCACATAACAGGATATGATTTCTTTACTCTTTCAAGTTCAGCATCATCAATAACATAAACCTGTGCATTTTCTGTGATGAGTGACTCACCCATTTCAACTGCTTCAGGAGTAAGACCTGCAATATGATAAAGACCAACTGCACCGTTTGATGCACAAGCAGCACCAAAGTCTTTAAGATATGCTTTATTATCAGCATTAAGTTCGTTGCCAAGCCATTCGTTCATGCCCTTTACATAAGGAACATCTTCCATAACTTTCATACCGATTGCAGAACCGAGAATCTGTGCTTCAGGTTTCTTTTGGCATTTAACTTCGATAATCCAAGTTGCTTTTCTGCCTTCGTCTGTAAGAAGACCGAAATCAGGAACAAAGCCTGCGATTGAGCCCATCATTTCAATAATACCTGAGTTACGGTTACAACGAGCACCAATAACAGAGTTTGCGTATGCAACAGCACTTGATTCTGCCCAAGAAAGAATATCGCCTTTTTTAGGTGTGTTGCCTACTTCATCAAGATAGCAAGCACAAGTGTATGCATTATCGTCAAGAAGACCCATTTTACGAAGCTGTTCGTTATATGAATCCTGCTTTGAGTACATAAACTTTTTGAAAACAAAGTTCTTTAAGAAATCTGATGGAACATTTGGGTCAAAAGGTTTTGGGTCAACAGAGAATTTCTGCTTTGATTTAACTCCGGCATTAAGGAGCTGGTCCATTAAATCAAAAACAGGAGTCATCATTTTAAGACCAAAACTTGTAACAAGATGTCCTTTGTCACTTGTAACAGGAACCATTCTTTCAGCACCGAATGTTTCACCGTACATAACAAGTGTTTTCATAACTTTAGCCATAACTTCGCCTTGTTCGCCGTTGAGCATAGCCTGCTGTTCGGCTGTAAGTTGCATTGCCATGTTAAGCACCTCTTTAATAATTTATTAACATTTTATAGTTTACTCTTAATAACTCCAAGTGTCAATGAGAAATTGTTAAATTTTTGACTAAATCACAATTTATTAGAAAAAAGCAAGGACGGATGCAAACATCCGCCCTAATAAAATGTTTTATTTATCGTAAATCTTCGTGCTGCCGAAAAGCATACGGAAGAAACCACCGATTTTATCAAAGAAGCCTGATTTTGAGTACATTTCAACACTATCACGAGCTAACTCATTACCGTCAGCATCGCAAAGAATTGCTGTGAATACTGTATAGCCCTTGTTTTCTGCGATAATTTCAAGATTATTACCATCTACAGTTTCATCAAAATTACCATTACTTGATTCCCATTTCACATAATAACCCTTTGGAGCAATACCCTCAACATTTGCATGAAGAATTATACCGTCCTTGTTGCGGATTTCAGTACGTGAAGGAATTTGAATGCTGAACGAATAATCTTGTTCATTTGGAATACAATTCGGGTCAACTTCACCACAAACTTTACATGAACCATCAACGAAATTGTGACCGAGTATTGGAAGTGTTTCAACGTAGGACTCTCCGCAATCGCAAACCCAACTAATTATACCCTTTTCTGTGCACGTTGCATTCTGCACAACAAAACTATTGTACTCATGTGTATGTAACCCAATATCTTCTTCGCTTATGCTGAATGTGAAGGAATTACTTTCTGTTGTTTCAAATTCAACATAATATGTTTCGTCAGTAATAAGCCACGAAGAAAAAGATATATTAATTCCACTTGAAGTGCAAATCACATCACCATATATATTACAAAGTGTTGCTGTAATATTACCGATACTTCCTGTTGTGTTGAAACAATAACATCCCGACTTTGATGGTGAAAATAAAGAACTAATAACTTTTCCTGCTGTTGTCGTTAAAATTTCATTATTAACAACAATTATCTTACAGCTAACTGAATCCTTGTCATCTTTTGTGGATACTGTAACAACCGCGGTACCACATTTTTTTGTGGAAACATATCCCTCGTCACTAACGGTAGCAACATTGGTATTATTACTACTCCATACTAAATTATCCAAAACAGCGGGAATATCACAAGTTGCAATAAGCTGATATGAATCACTTATAAATAACGTAATCTCTGAATCTGATAGCACAAGATTTTTATCATCAATATCATTGACAGTTACAGAATATGAAATTATTTCATCACTAAAACAGATGTATACTTGTTGTTCACCTACAAGAGATGTATTACAAGCAACTGACCAACCTGTACTAATTATTTCTGTTGAATTATCGGCATAAGTTACCTTAATAGTTAATCCATCAGTAGAAATAACATCACCAAGGTTAAATAAAAGTTTGTTTGCAGGAGTAACAATTTCCATTTTCTCAACAATTTTATCAAGCTTTACAAAGTCAAATCCCAATTCTTCGGCAACAGCTTGAGCTGTACTTCCTGAGTAGCCGTAAATTGTAACATTTTCACAACCCGTGAATGCATCTAATGGAATAATCGTATCTTTATTTTCAAAACAAATTTCTTTTAGTGCTACACAGTTTTTAAACGCTTCATTACCTATAGAGACCACATTTTTACGGAATGATATGTGCTCAAGACTTAAGCACTCTGCAAAAACTCTATTTCCTATCTTTGTTACAGATAATGGTATGGATAAAATCTCAAGAGAATTACAGTTGTAGAAGGCACCTTCACCTATCTGCGTTAACCCATTATTCAAACTTATGTAAACTACATCATCGCAACCTGAAAAAGCATAATTGCCAATAGTTTTTATTGTTTGAGGTAGTATAATGTTTTGATAATCTGTTATGTCTTTAAAGCCATAATCTGCAATACCAATAATTTCGGTTCCGTCAATATACGCAGGTATACTCAACACATTATCACTTGCTACATAAGAACTTGCTCTGCTACTATATGTTGACGATGACCGAATACCTCCACCGCCACTACCAGCATATCCGAATGAATTAGTAATGTTTGATACAAAAATATTATTTCCGTTTTGCAAGTCATTTCGGATTGATGCTAAATAATCTTCATAGCATATATTTGCATTTATATATGAATATAAGTTATTTGCTTTATTGGTAAGATAAGTACTCTTAGAAATCTCGATTGCATCGTTTAATGCTGCTTTAGTCGCAGCAACATAATATGAAAAATATTTATCAAAATTTTGAGATGTAGCATTTTCTTTAATAGAGTAGTTATAAAAATAGCCAGCATATCCCCATGAATTTAATGCGACCAAGTATTTGTCAGCTTCAAGTCCACCCATTGCTTTATAGACCCTGCAAGCAAAATCCGCAACTATTTTACTAACATCATAAGTCGGACCACCAATTGACTTGAACAATGTTCCTGCTAAATCCGAAAGCAAATTAACACCTTGAACACTCAAGAATTCTGTTGCAATATACTTCTCAACATCACATGTTCTTTGATAAATTCTGTTCAGAGATTGGTATGGTGCACTATTATATGCCGTTGCCCCCATCATATCTTTTACTACATCACGATTAAATGTTGTATATATAACAGCAGCAGCTGTAATTTCAAGCACATCAAAGGTTAAATCAAAGTCTTTTTTGAAAGTACTGAATTCTTCGCTTGTTGCTTTTATTTGCTCTATCGTGTAACCTGTTGCCTCCGCAAGCGATTTATAGTAGTCGTCATAATATTCAATTGACAAATAATTCCCACAAGTTTTAATGAATTTATAAATTTTTTTTGACTTACTTACACCATCTCCAACAAAGTCTTCTATGCCCATTAGTTCCACGATTACATTTTCCATAGCCTTGTCAGCAGCTTTATCTGACATGCTTCTGTTAAGTCCTGCCGCTGCAAGTGCTTCTCCCGCAATCACATCTACACCAAGACCATTCTCAAGCGAGTAGAAAAATGCTGATATCGTTTTTTCTATTTTGCTATAGCTAAAGTTTATATCATGACATGTATCTCTTGCTGTTTCCAAAACAGAAAAAGCAGAAGAATTGTATAAGTAGTCAGAATAGTCGTTTAACAATTCCTCTTCACTAATTTTTAGTGAAAGAATTATTGAAGCAACCAACACATCATCTAAATACAAACTCAATTCGCAATCACCGTGGGATAAAAACTTAAAATATGCTCCTGTTTGATTTTTATCCAACATTTTCTCTAATTCAAGAACACCTGGATTACTTATTTCCCAGCGAATATTTCCCGGATAATAATCACCGGTATAACAACCCTTAGTTTTACTTACACCAATCAGTATAGAATCACCAACACGCCAATCAGCTGTGTTTTGCGAAAAGTAGATTTTATATTGCTTTTTGCAATTAAAGTGAATGGTTGCATTTAATAAACAATAATTATCACCTCCCATTGAGTTTTCGCCTTCAATTTTGATATTATCCCATTGATTTTCAGTGCCGTAAAAATAAACATCTTTAAGAGAGCGACAATAATAAAATGCTCCTTCTTCGATTATTGTTACACTCTCTGGAATTGTTACATTTGTAAGTGAGGTACAATTATAAAATGCACGCTCATCAATTATTGATACACCATCTGGAATCGTTACATTTATTAATGAAATACAATCGCCAAATGTGTAAGAACCGATTCTTGTTACTCCGCTCGATATCATCACACTCGTAAGCGAAGTGCAACAATAAAAAGCACTATCACCAATTGTTGTTACACTGTCAGGAATGATAACACTTTCTATTGCAGAATGAGAAAATGCATCTTCACCAATTACCATTACACCATTTTCAATTGTTAGACTTGTGAGTAAATGGCAACCAGAAAAGGCATAATTCCCAATTATATTTACACTGCTAGGAACTGTTACACTTGTGAGTGATTCGCATTCAAGAAATGCCCTATCACCTATTATCGTTACACTATCAGGGATTTTTACACTAGTAAGAGACGAACAACAATAAAATGCTCCATCACCAATTATCGATAAACTCTCTCCAATTCTTACGTTTTTAAGCGAAGTGCAATAAGAAAATGCGTTATTACCGACTGTCGTTACACTGTCGCCGATTTTTACACTTGTAAGAGAAGTACAACAAGTAAATGCATCTTCACCAATTGATATCACACTGTCTGGGATGGTTACACCTATGAGTGATTCACACTGATAAAACGCACCATCACCAATTGATGTCACACCATCACCAATTTCTGCTCTTTTAAGTGAAGTACAACCATAAAATGCGTTTTCTCCGATGGTTGTTATATTATCAGGTATCACAATATAATCAAGTGATTTACAACCACAAAACGCATGACTTCCTATCATCGAAACTTTGTTAGGTATATTTATACTTTTAAGTGCTGAACAGGAATAGAAAGCATGCTCTTCAATTAATGTTATTGTGGCGCAAACTGTAATGCCTTCTAATGAACTGCAACCATAAAATGCGCATTTACCAATGCTTGTTATGGTGCCATTAATAATTACAGAAACAATCTTCTCACGATATTTGTGCCAGGGAGTATTATAAGAGACATAATTTTTCATAGCACCCGAACCAGAAATCGTTAAAGTGCCATTTGATTCATCAAAATTCCAATAAGCATAATCACCGCAAGTACCTGAGGTTGCTGCGGCACTTGAGTTGATTGAGAAATTGAACCAAGCAGGGAGTTCGAGTCCCACGAAGCCACTCAATGGTGCGGCTGTAAAAGTAAGCACTACTGCTAACATTACAGACAACGCTTGAATAATTTTTTTCTTCATTTTCACCATCTCCAAAGATATTCATTATGTTTTATAAGATTCTTCGCGTTGCTCAGAATGACTTCGCAGGCATGGAAGCCTGCCACTACGCAAAATTTTCTATAAAACAAAAAAGTGCGCAGCCGAAGCTACGCACCTAAAAATACATAGTTCTCAGCTGCTAAACCAATTAATTATGTAATTTCCCAAAATATAGTTAAAAAAGAGTTTGTATTTTTTACAAAATAAAACTCTGCTTCGGGAAATCGTAATAATTTCATCATATTAATTTGGTTTAGCATTTTTAATATAACATATATTTTCATAAAATTCAATTATTAGTTAAGCAATCTTGCAAATTCCAGTTTATCTCCATACGAAATCATTTAAATTTCTTGTATTAAATTTTTATTGTGTTATAATTCTATTATAACTTACGAAATTGTTATATAAGGAGGTTAGCTCCCTTGATTTATCCTATACCACAAAAATATGAGCTTAATGGAAAAGAAATTATTGTTAAATCTGTTTCTATTTCAGGCGAATTCAAAGAAATTGCAGAAAGAGTCTTTAAAGATTATGCAATTAATTGCATCAATGGTTTGAATGTTGTTTTTAAATATGAAAACAGCAAGGATACAACCTATTGTGATGATACTGCACGACTTACTGACGAAAAGTATATAATTATTGTTTCTGAAAATGAAGTTATTGTTAAGGCTTCTTGCGAAAAAGGTGCTTTCAGAGGTGCGCACACCCTTGCAAAACTCATTGTAAAGAACGAACTTAAAGAAGGTACGCTCATCGACTACCCTCTTTTTAAAACTCGTGGTTATATTGAAGGATTTTATGGTCATACATGGGAAAACAGTAAACGACTTTCTGTTATGAAGCTTATGGCATCATACGGAATGAACACTTTTTTCTATGCTCCAAAGGACGATATTTATCACAGAGAAAAATGGAGAGAATTATACCCTGAAAATGAGCTTACACAGTTAAAAAACCTTTTTGACTATGCTTGTGAAAATTATTTTGATTTCCATTGGACAATTGGTCCCGGACTTACATATAAATACACATCTGACGAAGATTTTACACAACTTATTAACAAAATCAAAAGTGTATATGATATTGGCGTTCGCAATTTTGGTCTTTTACTTGACGATATTCCTTGGGATTTCCAATATGAGGATGACAAAAATGCTTTTGACTCCGTTGTTGATGCACACATCTTCCTTGTAAACAAAACTTATACTGCTCTTAAAGAGATTGATTCCTCAATTAAGTTGACGGTTTGTCCAACTCAATATAGCGGTAACTGTAACGAGTACTATATCACAAAATTTGGTTGCAACATTCCTGCAGATGTTGACGTTTTCTGGACAGGTGATGAAATCTGTTCCCGTGTTATTACTGTTAGAGAGGCCGATGAGTTTACTTATGCAACAAATCATCGTCCGCTTTATTGGGACAACTACCCTGTCAACGATTGCGAAATGTTCCAGGAAATGCACATGGGTGCATATATTGGCAGAGATAAAGAACTTTATAAGCACAGTGAAGGTATAATCTCAAACGTTATGGAATATGCTGAATGTTCAAAAATTCCTCTTATGACAGTTGCTGACTTCTTATGGAATCCAATTGCATACAAGCCGGATGAGTCATTGAAAAATGCTCATCAGGAAATATTGGGAAATGATGCAGATATTTTTGCACTATTCGCTGACCATCTTTGTGTTTCATGCCTTTCAAGATATGCATCCTCATATATGGGTGAAATTTTATCAAAGGTTTCATTCCTTGAAGCAAGTGACAGAAAAGATGAATCACTTAAGCTTTTATGTTCTTATATTTCTGATATGAAAAAATGCTTAACTCTTATTAGTGACACAAATGTTCCGCTTTTTGCTGAATTACAGAAATGGGTCAGGAAATTCGCAATGTGTTGTGATTTGCTTGATGATATATATACTGCAAAAGAAAATCCAACCCAGGAAAACAAAAATATGCTCTTGGAATCACTCCAAAAATACAACAGTGATGGCACTATTCTTACTGGTTTCTGCCTGAGAGAAATGGCTGAGAAAACAATAGCAAAAATTTAAAAAAATTAAAATGCAACTCTATAAAGCTACTTTGCTCAACAGAGTTGCATTTTTTTGTTATTACTAAATTACTTCATTCTGTTTTTACAGTTTTTCATACAATGCTTATCAAAGCTTGGGTTGAATGCATAGAAATTTTTCTTATCAAGTTTATCCGTTACTAATTGTAACCCTTCACCAGAACAACAATGGTGAAATGCTTTTGCGACGTCTTTTATTTTATATTTTCCACTTGATTTCAATGCTTTCTTTTGAGGCGGTTATGCGCTCTATCAGGCAGTCAACCACCGTGATTTTGTCGCTAACCGAAAGTTCATCCCAATGCTCAAAATACCCACTGATTTCACCCACATCATTTGTGCGGTTACTCTCTAATGAAACAATCTCGGCTCCAAGCTCTTTCTTCTCGGCATCAAGTTCGGCAACACGGTTGTTTATGTACTGCATCACCGTATCATTTGCCGCAGAGATTTTTTCGAGCAAAGAGGATATTTCTTTGTCAATTTCTTCTATGCGAGTTTTAAGTTTAATAACTTGCAGGTTACAGCCGTCCTGCTTTTTCTTTGACAGTGTCTGAAATTCCGCTAATTTCTTCTGCATTTCCTTAAATACAATATCATCTACAACATCAGCGTCCAGTGAGCCAAAGTTACATCCACCGGCGTGATATTTGTTTGTGCAGAGATAATAACGGTTATCGGACTTGGTTTTGCACTTATAAATCTTAGCGGTTAAAGCATATCCGCAGCTGGCACATTTGATTTTTCCCGCAAGCCATGTTGCTTTTGCCTTGATGGGTCGTGCAACGCTTTGATTGTTTAAGCACTTGGAACGGCACTTAATCCACGTTGCCGAATCAACAAGCCCCTCGTGCGGAGCCAAAACCAATGTGTGTCCAACTAAAGATATGGTTTTTCGTTTAAGATTGTCGCCCGAATAAAGATACGCTCCGTTTATACCGATAAAATCACTTGGGGTATTGACAATGTTTGTGCCTTGCGCTTTAAAAAACTCATAAAGCTGATAGTCGGCTTTTACATACGCAGGGTTGATTACCACATCACGCAATCGGCTTCTATTAAAGAGTTTTCCGTCACGCTTTCGTATGCCGTGCTCTTCCAAATAGCGCATTACATCACCGAACGAGGTTTGAGGCTTTGAATACATTGAAAAAATCAATCTAATAACTTCTGCTTCTTCCTCAATTGGTTTATACATTTTTGTTCGTATTCCGTCTATAGTTGTTTCAACCAATTCGAATCCAAACGGCACTCTGCCACCCATATAAAAGCCACGTTTACTACGGGATGAATAGGCATCAATGACACGCTGCTGAATGGTCTCACGCTCAAGCTGTGCGAAAATCATTACGATCATCAGCATAGCCTTGCCAATAGGAGTTGAAGTATCAAATTTTTCCATTGTGCTGACAAAGTCGACACGGTTCTTTTGAAACACTTCGATTAAATTGGCGAAATCAAGCACCGAACGGCTTATACGGTCAAGTCGGTAAACAATTACACGGTTTACTTTACCTGCCTCAATATCACGCAACAGGTCTTGAAACGCAGGGCGGTCTATGTTTTTGCCACTATAACCCTTGTCGGTATAAACTTTATAACTTTCTCCTGTCACTTCCTTTTTGCAAAACTCGATTTGACTTTCAACGGATATGCTGTCTATCCTATCAACCGATTGTCTTGCATAAATTGCGTCAAAAAGATTCAATTTTTACTCCCTTCTTCGCAAAAAGAAGCGGAGCTGCTGACATATATATTATACCATAACAGCCTTTTTCTTCAAGGTTTACAGGACATAT
>JAGAMK010000059.1 GCA_017624735.1 Clostridia bacterium | reverse complement strand
GCTCCCCTGAAAGGGGAGCTGGATTGCCGAAGGCAAGACTGAGGGGTTTATTTGCACATTATTATAACCCCTCTGTCACTTCGTGACATCTCCCCTTTCAGGGGAGACAAGAAATCAGATGACCCCGACAAATTCAAATTTATCAATTTCCTTTATTTTGTATTGCTTCACGGATAAATCCGATTATCTGATAAATGCTTATCCCAATTAATGCTGTAAGCCCTGTATAAATCGGTCGATAAATCCAAGGGTTTATTGTGTAACCTATCCCTGCTGTATTGAGATAAAACATTGTTGAAACACCTATAATGCAAGCAAAAACAAGCAATTCACTTATAATCAGTATAATCATTCTTTTGTTTTTAGGTAATGCAGGTGTATCCCTTATACAAACAATGTTCAATAAAGTCATAACTACAAGGAAAACAGTCTTTGCAATATGCATTACCCCTGGCTTAATTCCAACACTCAAGTAAAACTCAATCGACAAATAAACTGCCCACAAGCACCAAAACCAAGAATATTTCTCTGCTTTGAAACAAATAATTGTGCAAAGGGTTAAAGGAATGCCCAGCATAACTGCGGGTGGAGAAGCTACAAACAAAATTATTGAACCTAAAATCGTTACTCCAAGCATAACAAAACCTGCTGTTTTAGGTTTTGGTGCATAATTTTCTGAAACAGTATGGACAATGGTTTTTTCTGTTGCCTCTCTGCCTACAATTTCATCAAGCGATATTTCAAAAACGTCACAAAGTTTTATCAGTTTGTCTAAATCCGGAACTGCCATATTGTTTTCCCATTTTGAAACCGATTGACGAGAAACATCTAACGCGTCTGCCAAATCTCCTTGGGATAAGTTTTTTTCATTTCTTAATGCATAAATTCTTTCACCGAGATTCATTAAATCCCCTCCTTTTATGTCTAAATTCTAACATAAATGTTCTCAGGAATCCACCAACCTGCCTTTAAAATTTAGCAACTGACAGTTGCACATGGAAAAAGCTCGGTAAAAACCGAGCTTTTGTTAAAAAATTAGTGTAATTATATCTGAAATTATGATTTTCCAAATACTAATAATAGGTAAAATTACGAACACTAACCTTTCCATTTTATGATTACTTTCCTTCAAAAAATATACCAACCACACAATAACAATATCAACAATATAAAAAGGCAATTCTTGTATCGGAGAAAAATAGAGGAATGAACCATAGATTATGTAATCAGTCAGACCATCAAAAAGAAAAGCAACTAAAGCCGATACCGTTACAACTATCGCAATAGTTTTGAAGGTCTTTCTTCTTTTTACAATGTTACGTTCATTTGAGTTTTGCATAAGAACAACCAATACAAAAACTGTTAAAACTATAGAAATCAAGGAAAGTAGGATATCAAAACCATTACATATCCAGTATGAAACATACCTTACATCATTATTACCATACGATACGATAGCATCGGAAATTGATGATATAAAAGCTGTTGCACCCCTTGGAATAACATAATATAAAAACTTATGTTTATTGAAATCGCCAAGAAGCCCTGACCTCTTTGTCAGATAATCTCCAAGTTTTACACACCCAATAGTTGTGACAAATAAATACCATAATATTGAAAAATTCCCTATGTATCCGGCGATATCAAACATCGTATCAGAATCACACATCGAGGCAATAAAAACAAAAACTGTTCCGATTACAATAGGAATAGTCCCAATAAAAGGAAGTATTATTTCAAAAAGGCATGCGACCTTTGTGAAATATTTTTTAATCTCTTTTTTCGATTTCATAATTGGTTTTGCAAAATCATTTGAAGGCAAATCATAAGCAACAACCAGTTTTTCTGCGATTTCATCAGGCACCAACCCAGAGTTTTCAATTTCTTGTAATTCTGATTCATCCATGCCAATCTTCTCGGCAACATCTTTAATATATAATCCTCTTTCTGCACGAAACTCTAATAGTGTTTTTCCCTCTTTGGCGTTTGCCTGAGTAGCATCTATTTTGTTAACTATTATTTTTTCTTCACATATATTTTCCGTAGAATTATTTGAATTCACCACAGAATTTATTTCTTTAGAATCTTCCTGATGTATTGTATTCAAAAGTTCCTCTGTTGATATTTCAAAAATATCGGCAAGTTTTATAAGCGTTTCTGTTTTTGGAATTGCTGTACCTGTTTCCCATTTTGAAACTGCCTTATTTGAAACACCAAGAAGCGCGCCAAGTTCTTTTTGTGACAATCCCCTTTGTGTTCTTAATTCATATATTCTGTTGGACAGTTCATAATTTGCCATAAGAATCTTCCTTTCATGAAAATTTTAACACATAGATATTTTTATGGCAAGAAATAAAAATCTAATATTGGTAGAACTTGAAAAAGCTCGGTAAAAACCGAGCTTTTTGTTTTACTTTAATAAGAATTTTTCTTCAAATAATGAATGTCCTTTTTTGTACACTGTAAGTCTATTGAATTCATCCTGTGAGATTTCTACACCTTCGTTGTTGAAGAATTTGCTGCTTCCGTCAGCTTTTTCTACCCAATAAAAACCATTCCAAACAGTATATTTTGTCTCATCAGCTTCTGTAGTCACAGTTACTATTATTTCGCCTTTTATACTATAATATTTATTATCTCCCAATGTTACATGTCTTAAGTTTTCTAACTTAAAACCTTTTTCGTTATCAAGATAATTTGCTTTAAAGCCAGGTCCCTCAACCAACTTGTGTCCGTCTTTCTGATTTATTACGTACTTGTTATCCTTGTTTTCCAATGCTTTTTTTATGCCTGAAAAATCAATGTTATTAGGAAGTTCACACTTTACTTCAACCTCTTTGCTTGTTGCAGAATCAAAAGCCATAAATTTAACTAACTCCGCATTCTCAGAAAGGTCTTCATTTACTACTTTACCTGTAAGAACCTGCTTTAATGTTGCCCATGTACTGTCAGCATCAACAAATTCCTCAGAATCAAAACTTTTTGCGCAAGAAGTGAATGCTAACATTATTGACATTAATGCTAAAAGAATAGCTATACTCCTTTTCACTTTTTTCATAACAATCTCTCCCTTTATGAAGTCAATATTTTCCCTAAAATCTATAGTAATATGCTACCATAAATATTATATCATGTCAAGATGAGTAAGTTTTCTTTGTATGGAGCTTTCCATATAAAATGTTCGACATACGTTGAGATTCTTTTAACAACTACCCAAGCAAAAAGCTCGGTAAAACCGAGCTTTTTGTTTTATGTTTATTAAGTTTTATTTATAAAGTGGACCATATGTCTGACATGCTCTGTAATCGGCTGCCTGAGCATCTTCTGTACCGAATGCTGCCCAAGAATGTGGACGGAAAATCTTAGCATCGTCAACATTATGCATATTAACAGGAATACGGAGCATTGATGCGAGTGTGATAATATCAGCACCAACATGACCATAAACTGTTACACCGTGGTTAGCACCCCAGTTAGCCATTACGCTGTAAACATCCTTGAATGCACCCTTACCTGTAAGATTTGGTGCAAACCATGTTGTTGGCCAAGTTGGGTCAGTTCTCCAGTCAATCTTATCGTGAACATCGTCTGGGAGATCTGCTGTGTAGCCTTCTGCAATTTGAATAACAGGTCCAATGCCTTCAATAATATTCACACGGAGCATTGTAACAGGCATTTCTGCCTTACAACGGAAGTGGCTTGAGAATCCGCCGCCTCTGAAATATTCGTAGTTAGCTCTTCTCCAGTCAGTTGCTTCAAGACATGCTTTGATATCAGCGTCTGTCATTTCCCAATATGGTTTCATGCAGCCTTCGCCATTTTCATTCTTTGCAGCACCGCTACCGTCAAGAGCAGTTGCACCAGAGTTGATAAGATGGATAAAGCCATCTTTTGCCTTGCCTTCAGGGCGTTTGCCTGTAACTCTTTCAGTAGCATCAGGACTCCAATATGTACGAACATCGTGGAAGCAAGGTGCTGTGCCTGTAAGGAGAGTACCAATCATCATTGAAACACCATTAAGTGTATCATTTTCTGTTGCAAATGGAACAGGAGCTTTTGGACCATTCCAGTCAAATGTTGAAGCCATAATAGCCTCTGTAAAGTCAGCATTAGGAAGCCAGTCTGTCCAGTTTCTCTGTCCTTGGAAACCACCTGCAACTGCGTTCTTACCAAGTGCTTCTTCGTGCCAACCAAGTTCATCAAGTTTCTTGTTACCGAAAAGAATGTCCTTAACGATAATTGAAAATTTAGCGATGAATTCCCAATCCTTATCAGGAGCAACAACCTTTGACTTTGTAATGATTTCAGGTAAATTCTTACCTGCGTTTACATCATAATCTTCACGACAGTTTTCCTTAATCCAGTTATATGCTTTTTCATATTCGTCCTTATCATAAATCTCAAGAGTGATACGACGAAGAATGTCTGTAAGGTCAACCCATTCAGGACGGATACCAAAGTATTTCTGGAACATTGCTGCATCACAGTAACTACCTGCAATACCCATTGAAACACCACCAAGGTTTACATAAGCCTTGTTCTTCATCCAACCAACTGCAACTGCGCAACGAGCAAAACGAAGAATTTTTTCTGCAACATCTTCAGGAATTGATGTATCAGTCATATCTTGAACATCGTGTCCGTAGATTGAGAATGCAGGAAGTCCTTTCTGCGCATGAGCAGCCATAACTGCTGCAAGATAAACTGCACCAGGACGTTCTGTACCATTAAAGCCCCAAACAGCCTTAATTGTGTTAGGGTCCATATCAAATGTTTCTGAACCATAGCACCAGCAAGGTGTAACAGAAAGAGTTGCAACAACATTTTCAGTTGCAAACTGGTCTGCACATTTTGCAGCCTCTGCACCACCACCGATAGTTGTGTTGCTTATTACACATTGTACAGGTGTACCATCAGGATATCTAAGAGTTTCTTCAATGAGTTTTTTTGCTGAGTTAGCCATACCCATTGTCTGTACTTCAAGACTTTCACGAACGCCACCCCAGCGGCCATCGATTACAGGTCTTATACCAATTTTAGGATATAACATTTATTTTTCCTCCCTATTTAATAATTCCTTATAATTTTTATATGCCCCATCCCAATCATCATTTCTCTGTGGCATATATTTTTTTGTTTTTTCGGTTTTTGCTATGAGTTTTCTTCCCTCGTCAACACTTTCGATTTCCCCCAGTGCTTTAAGCTGAAGAATAATATTACCAAGGGCAGTTGCTTCAATTGGTCCTGCCACAACGGGAATATTTATACTGTTTGCAGCCATTTCGCAAAGGAAACCATCCTTTGTACCACCGCCTAAAATGTTAAGCACACCGAAATTCTTACCTGTGCACTCTGAAATCTGCTCAAGCGCATAACGATATTTAAGTGCGAGGCTTTCATAAATACAACGGACGATTTCGCCCACAGTTTCAGGAATTTCCTGACCTGTTTTCTCACAATATTTACGAATTTTATTTGGTAAGTCACCATGTGCAGAAAGCATTGGAGCATCAGGGTCAACAAAACATTTAAAAGGTTTTGCATCCCTTGCCATCATTTCAAGGTCATTATAACTGTATTTCTGTCCTTGCTTCGCTAAATCTCGACGAGTTTCCTGAATGAGCCACAATCCGCTGATATTTTTAAGGTAATTCACCTTACCATTTGCACCCATTTCGTTGGACAACTCTTTTTGATTGCTTTCAAGAGTAAGCATTGGCTCATCTAACTCACAACCAATAAGTGACCACGTACCACAAGATAAAAATGCTGCATCGCTATCTGTAACACTCATCGCAGCAACTGCACATTGAGTGTCATGACCTGCAACAGAGATAACTTTAACACCGTTGTACTCACCATTAATGGTTGCACTCTCCACTAACTGCGGGAATAAATCTTCATTTATTTCAAATGTGCTCAGCACATCTTTATCCCAAGTTTTTGTTGACGGATTCAACATCTGTGAAGTGGAAGCAATACTCATTTCACAAACTTTATTCCCTGTGAGCATATATGAAAATAAGTCCGGCATAAAGAGTATTTTGTCTGCCCTATTTACATTCTCGTCAACAGTCAACTGGAAAAGAGTGTTTAGGCTCATAATCTGATTGCCTGTTGCAAGATAAAGGTCATCTAAATCCATCTTTTTACTTGCTTTTTCAACGGCAGTTTCGGTTCTTGCATCTCTGTAATGAAAAGGGACGTGAATAAGTTTGCCATTTTCATCAATAAGACCATAGTCAACACCCCAGGTGTCAAATGCAAGAGCATCAACCTTACCTGCTTTTTCGATAGCCTTGTCAATCTCACTTTTAATCATATCAACATCGTGGCAAACGTGACCGTCAACTGTTACCGGTATGTTATCAAAACGATGAATTTCTTCATAAGAAATCTTTTCACCATCGTAAAAAGCCTTTATGGCTCTGCCACTTGATGCACCAAAGTCAAATGCTAAAACAGTTTTCATTTCACAACACCCTTTTTAAGAAGAATGTTCGCATAAATTGCTTTTTCACCTGTTGCGATAATGAGATATGCCTTTGTTGCTCTTTCATAGAATGCAAATCTTTCAATGTACTCAATATCGTGATGTTCAGGCTCGTATTTGTTGAGAATTCTCTCATATTCTTCCCAGATTGGTGGAGTTGGGCAAGTATCACCCTTTACAATCTCCATAAGACCAACCGGTTTTGGGACATATGTATCAAGAGGAAGAAGTTGCATAATTGCATCAAGAATTTCAGGTACACCGTGACCATCTGCACGGATTACTATTGCGTTTTTACCGTAGCTGTGGCAAGGGAAATTGCCGTCTGCAATAACAAGTTCATCACCATGGCCCATTTCTGCAAGTGCTTTTAAAAGTTCAGGTGAAAGAATTGGGGAAATACCTTTTAACATTACTATTCCTCCTTAGTCCTTCTTATGAAGCAACTGATCATCAGGATTGAACACTTTATAACCAGGGTGGCGACCTGTAATTCTATAATAACTTCTTAAATCGATAAGTTTTTGTACATTCTCATCGCTGATATCACAGCTACCACCGAGAATTACTGCATTGATAGTGATTTTTGCCCAAAGTTCAAGGCTTTCCATTCTGTAAAATGCAGTAAGAACATCACTACCAACTGCCAAAGCACCGTGGTTTGTAAGAAGCATAACATCATGCTCCTCAAGATATGGCTCAATAGCAGCAGGAACTTCTGCTGTTGAAGGTGTACCATAAGGTGTAAGTGGAACAGCACCAATAGCGGCAACGTCTTCAATCATATTGTACATATCCATTGGTTTGTGAGCAACTGCGAAACCTGTTGCCCCTGGTGGATGTGCATGGATTACGCTGAATACATCTTCTCTTTTTTCGTAACATTTAAGATGCATTTTAATTTCACTTGATGGACGATAGCCCTCGTTTGCTTCGAGAACGTTTCCTTCCATATCAAGTACAACCAATTTTTCAGGTGTGATGAATGATTTGCTGATACCTGTTGGAGTTGCAATAACTCTGCCATCTTCGAGTCGAGCACTTACGTTACCGTCGTTGGCAGCAACCCAACCCAACTGCCACATTTTATGGCAGACATCGCATATTTGCAATTTAATCTCTTCAATATTTTGCATAAGAATATCCTCCCTACTTAAACTTTAAAAATTATATATTTATATTATACTATTTTTATGGTATAATTCAAGAAGAAAATTTGCGTGAAAGGTGAAATCTTTATGAATACAAAAAGACGAGTAGATTTCACAATTGAAAAGAAAAACAATGGTGAAAAAGTATGGGAAGTTCTGAAAAATGAAATGCATGTATCTTCCAGACTTATAACCAAATTGAAGCACGACCCGGAGGGTATTTTACTTAATGGTGAACATATAAGAACTGTTGATTTTGTAAAGGCAGGAGATACTCTTTCAATTACTGTCCCCGCAGATATGGAAGAAAAAACTGCTGTTGTTTCTCCACTCCCTTATGATTTAAAAATTTTCTATGAAGATGACGATTTGCTTATCGTGGACAAGCCTGCAGGACTCCCCTTGCACCCCTCACACAATCATCAAGGCGACACACTTGCAAATGCAGTTGCTTACCACCTTGAAAAGCAAGGCAAATCGGCAGTTTTCCGTTCAATCGGCAGACTTGACCGTGGAACATCGGGAATTGTTGTCTGTGGACTAAACAGATTTGTCACAGGCGTATTAAATGGCAAGATTTACAAAGAATATATGGCGGTTTGTGAGGGTGTTTATGAAGGCGAAGGAGTCATTGACAGACCTATTTATCGTCCTGACCCCATAAAGACTTTTCGTACAGTTGATGAAAGAGGAGAAACTGCAATTACTGAATGGAAAGCAATTTCTCACAAAGACGGAAGGACGTTGTTAAGAATTCACCTTTTTACGGGAAGAACCCATCAAATCCGAGTGCATTTTTCTTCACTTGGCACACCTCTTACAGGTGACACCATGTATGGTACACCAAGAGAGGATATTTCACGACAAGCACTCCATTGTTGTTATTGCAAATTTACTCATCCTATTACCAATGAAATTATTGAGATTGAGTCCCCACTACCGGAAGATATTGCACAATTTGTAAAATAAATCACACTTGTAAAAAAACTGTATATATGGTAAAATAGTTACAAATCGGTTACATTTGATAAAATTCTAACCGACTTTGAGGGTGATTTTATGACAGAGATAAAGGATTATATTGTATATCCAGATAATATCGAAATATATGTTCCGCCAACGATGCCTGCAAAACAAAATAAGTTTTACAAAAACCTCGCATTTTCAATTTGTTGGCTCGTTTCAAAATTTGCAATTCGTGCAGGAAGCACAATCGAAAAAGTGAATATGGATGGTTTAAAGCCACCATATATTGTACTTTCTAACCACACACAGTTTGCTGATTTTATTGTGAGTTTCAGAGCAACTCGCCCATATAATTTCAACAATATTGCTACTTTGGATGGCTTTGTCGGAATGGCAAAAATTATGGAAAAATTAGGTTGTGCTTGTCATCGCAAATTCACAACTGACATCAGCCTTATCCGTGCTGTTCACAAGGTGCTTCACGATTACGGCGATATTCTTTATATGTATCCCGAAGCAAGATACACAAATGTTGGAACAACAGCTATTATTCCTGACGTTGTTGCAAAACTTGTAAAAAAGAATAAAGTTCCGTTGGTTACAATGATTCATAACGGAAATTATCTTAACGCACCTTTCTGGGATTTTCGTCAGTACAGAAAAGTTCCTTTTAAGGCTACTATGAAACAGGTTCTCACAGCAGAGCAGGTTCAGGAAATGTCCGTTGAAGAAATTAACGAAGTAATTCAACGTGAAATGTCATATGATGATTATAAATGGCAGAAAGAAAACAACATCAGAATTACTGAAGATTTTCGTGCGGACGGACTTAACAAAATTCTTTACAAATGCCCACACTGTATGACCGAGGGTAAAATGGTCGGTAAAGGGACTCATCTTAGTTGCGAAGAATGTGGTAAAGTCTGGGAAATGACAGAACTCGGTGAAATGAAAGCACTTGAGGGTGAAACCGAATTTTCACATATTCCCGACTGGTACGAGTGGGAAAGAGAAAAGGTTCGTCAAGAACTTCTTGATGGTACATATAAATATGAAGATAATGTTCATATTTACTCTTTGCCGGGAGTAGAATTTATTGACTTAGGTGAGGGAAAAGTTACTCACGACCTTGAAAACGGTTTTATTGTAACAGGTCATTACAACGGTCACGATTACAGAATCCAGCGTACAACAAAATCACTTTTCACCTTGCATATGGAATTTGCCTACAAAAAACTTAATATGAGTGATAACTTTGATGTTTCGGTTAAAGACGATTCATTATATTGCATCCCATCACAAAAAGATGTTGTTACAAAACTTATGTTGGCAACTGAAGAAGCATATAAAATTGTTAAAGAGAAATCTGCTAAATAAGAATTATGACAAACACCAATCAAGTTTTCACGGAAGAAATATGCTATCCGAACAATGTAAAAAAATATGACTTATCTAAACCACCTGTGAAGCAGTCAAAAACCGCAGTAAGATTTACAAGACTGTTTTCAAAAGTGTTGCTTCCGCTCCTTAGAGAAGGTCATAAAATTGAAAAAATTAATATGGACGGACTAAAACCACCCTATATTTTGCTTTCGAATCATATGCAGTGGATGGATTTTCCAGTACTGTTCGATGCAACATATCCCGAAAGAGTTAACTTGGTGGCGGCAAACCACGTATATTACAAAGACTATGCCTTGTTAGAAAAATTGGGGTGTATGTGTACAAGAAAATTCACAACTGATATTGGTCTTGTACGTAATTGCCATAGAGTTTTACAGGATTATGGTGACATTTTTGCAATGTTCCCCGAGGCGAGATATACTCCCGACGGTACCCAATCTGTTTTGCCCGAAGCAATAGGAAAACTTGCAAAAAAGAATAATGTCCCCGTTGTTATTCTGTTAAATCACGGAAACTTTCTTAACCAGCCATTCTGGTCACACTACAAGTTCAGAAAAGTGCCGTTTTATGCCACTTTAAAACAAGTAATTTCTGCTGAAGATATTCAAAAATTAAGTGTCGAGGAAATTAATCAAATCATTCGTGACGAATTTCAATATGACGAATATAAATGGCAAAAAGACAACAACATTCTGATTACAGAAAAGTATCGCGCTCACGGATTACATAAGATTCTTTACCAATGCCCACATTGTATGGCTGAGGGTAAGACCACAAGCAATGGGACTCAACTTATGTGTAACGCTTGCGGAAAATCTTGGGAAATGACCGAACTTGGTGAACTTATTGCGGTAAATGGTGAAACAGAATTTTCTCACATACCTGATTGGTATGCTTGGCAAAGAGAAAATGTGAGAAACGAGCTTCTTAGTGGCAATTACAAATATTACGATGAAGTTCAAGTTTATGGATTTCCCGGAGTGGATAAGTATTACAACCTTGGTAAAGCAACTGTTACCCATGATTTAGACAATGGCTTTGTTATTACAGGGCAGTACAACGGCAGTAATTATAGAATCAGCCGTGGAGTTAAGTCCCATTACAGTTTGCACATTGAATATGAATTTGGACATTTAAAGGGTGTAGACTGTTTTGAAGTACCTACAAAAAACGACTCAATTTACTGTATTCCCACAGAAAAATATATGGTTACAAAGTTGAGTTTAGCCACAGAAGAAGCATATAAAATTGCAAATGAATAAAATAAAACCCTACACTCGGTAGGGTTTTATTTTATTCTCTTTTTTACAAATTTTTCAACAAATCCAAGATGTGTGCCTGTGAATATAAGTTTTAACTCTTTGTGCTTGGATATATCTTTCGGAAAATATAAGGTGCTTTGTTTTTTTAGTTTAAGAACATTACATTTGTTTAACACTTCCGCTACAAACTGTGAACAAAAATAACGATTTTGACGCTTTAGAGGTATTTTAAAAAAACACATTATCAAACCAAGCGTTGAATATTTAAGCATTGTTTTTCTTGCTTTATAATCGTGTACCATTTTCTTGACTTTTTCATACACCTCGTCAGTTACAACAACCTCATACAAGGCACAAGGGAAAGAAGGTCTGCCGGGCTTTTCGTACCTGGTAATACTTTCTACAAGGTAACCTTTACTTACAAAGGTATAAAAAGTGTCCATATCCTCCTCAAGTCCTACTGATGTGTGAGTGTATGGAAATCGTGTGCGCAGACGCAGTATTTTAGCATCAAAGCCCGGGTATTGTGTCATTAAAATGTAAATTTTTCTGTATTTCATCTTCTGTACCCTTTATATTTATTATACAAATTCAGTATATCAATAAATACGGCTAGGGTCAAGTGGTAATATTTACTATTATTCAAATAACAATTTTTTTGTATATTAAAAAGTCAAAATGGATTTCTGTTGTGAATCCGTTATTTTTTTGAATTTTTTCTTCTGCACCCAATTCAGTTTTAAAATAATACGGTGTCATTTTAAAAAGATTGACACCCATTTCACCGTTCAAAGTGATTTCATCCTTTACGGAATATCTTTTTACAAATTCAAAGCCGTCATATTCCGTATGCTTTTCCGCGTTTTCATATGTGTTTTCGTAAAGAAGTTTTTTAAGCCCCATCAAGTGACTTTTACCCGGTACAGCATAAATCATGTAGCCGTCTTTTTTGAGAATCCTTGACATTTCTCTTTCTACCATTGGTGCAAAAATATTAATTGCAAGGTCAAATGAATTATCTGCTAATGGCATATTAAAGCAACTACCGACTGCGTAATTATACTTTTTATATTTACCTGATGCAGATTTTACTGCCTCTTTAGAAATATCAAAACCGAAAAGGTTAAAATTCATATTGAGTTTTTCTAACTTTCCGTCGTAGTAACTTTCACCGCAACCACAATCGGCAATAGTGATTCGCTCTTTACCCTCAAATAGAGAATTTATTATTTCGCATAGTTTATCTGTGAAACAATCATAATAACCACTCTCAAGAAATGCTCTGCGGGATAAAACCATTTCCTTTGTATCTCCGGGATTATCGGAATGTTTTTTGTTTACAGGCAACAAGTTCACATACCCTTGTTTTGCTATATCAAAGGAATGATTATTTTCGCAGGCGTATGATTTCCCATTAATATTCAGTTTTGATTTGCAAATTGGACAAACGAACATAAAATCACCTGTTTTATAGTGTCATTCTGAGGAGTGAAAACGACGAAGAATCTCGGTTAGCAGCAAATTTACTTTAATAGAGGTTCTTCGCTTCGCTCAGAATGACAAGGACGGGATTTTAACCCGTCCTGTTATTTGAATTTATTTTGCAACGATGTTTACAAGTTTGCCCTTAACGTAGATTTCTTTAATAATATTCTTGCCGTTAAGTTCTGCTTGGACTTTCTCGTCTGCTTTTGCGAGGGATACTGCCTCTGCTTGCTCAATATCAGCAGGCACATTGAGTTTTGCACGGATTTTACCGTTAATCTGAACAACGATTTCAATAGTATCATCAATGCACTTTGCCTCATCATATGTTGGCCATTCGCCGTCTGCTGCCATCATTTTACCATAACCGCAAGCTTCCCACATTTCTTCTGTAACGTGAGGAGCAAATGGGTTAACAAGGAGAAGGAGCGCTTTAAGTTCTGCCTTATTAATTGAACCCTTTGCATAAATTGCATTGAGAAGTGTCATAAGAGCTGCAATAGCTGTGTTATATTTGAGAGTTTCAATATCTTCTGTTACCTTTTTAATTGTCTTGTGGAACGAAGATGAAAGGTCTTTTGAGAATTCGTCACCATCAACTAAAATTTCTTGTAAATTCCAAATTCTGTCAACAAATCTCTTACAACCCTTAACGGAATTTTCTGACCAAGGAGCTGCCTGCTCATAGTCACCCATAAAGAGTACGTAAGTACGAAGAACGTCAGCACCGAATACGTCAACAACCTCATTAGGGTCAATAACATTTCCGCGTGATTTACTCATCTTAACGCCGTCAGGTCCGAGAATAAGTCCCTGAGCGGTTCTCTTTGCATACGGCTCGGCACATGGTACTGCACCGATGTCATAAAGGAATTTATGCCAGAAACGAGAGTAAATCAAGTGACGAGTAACGTGTTCCATACCGCCGTTATACCAGTCAACAGGAAGCCAATAGTTGAGTTTGTCCATATCTGCAAGACACTCATCATTGTGTGGGTCAATGTATCGCAAGAAATACCAGGATGAACCTGCCCATTGTGGCATTGTATCAGTTTCTCTCTTTGCATCGCCACCACATTTTGGACATTTGCAGTTTACGTAAGACTCAATCTTTGCAAGTGGGCTTTCGCCGTCTGTTCCCGGTTCAAAGTTTTCAACCTCGGGAAGTCTTAATGGTAATTCCTCATAAGGAACTGCAACCATTCCGCATTTATCACAATGAACAATAGGAATCGGCTCACCCCAATAACGCTGACGGTTAAATGCCCAGTCTTTCATCTTGTACTGAACACCGCCCTCGCCGATGCCTTTTTTCTGAAGAACATCAATCATTTTTGCGATTGAATCCTTCTTGTTATCCATACCGTTAAGGAAATCGGAGTTAACCATTTCGCCGTCACCTGTGTAAGCAGCCTCTTCAATATTTCCACCCTTGATAACCTCAATGATGTCGATACCGAATTTCTTTGCAAAATCGTAGTCACGGTCGTCGTGTGCAGGAACAGCCATAATAGCACCTGTACCGTATCCCATCATAACATAGTCAGATATGTAGATTGGAATATCCTTACCGTTTACTGGGTTTTTAGCAGTAACACCTGCAATCTTAATACCTGTCTTATCCTTTACAAGTTGTGTACGTTCAAACTCTGTTTTCTTTGCACATTCTGTACGATATGCAAGGATTTCGTCCATATTTGAAATCTTATCAGCATACTTATCAATAATAGGATGCTCGGGCGCCATAACCATAAATGTTACGCCGAAAAGAGTATCGGGACGAGTTGTATAAATCTTCAATTCTTCAGGAATTTCGTTAAGATTGAAGTTAACGAAAGCACCGCGTGACTTACCAATCCAGTTAACCTGCTGGAGCTTGATATTTGGAAGATAATCAACATCTTGAAGACCCTCAAGGAGTTTGTCAGCATACTCTGTGATTCTTAAATACCAAACATCCTTTGATTTCTGAACAACGTCGCTATGGCATATGTCACATTTACCACCCTGTGAGTCCTCATTTGAAAGAACAACCTTACAAGATGGACAATAGTTAACCAATGTCTTATCACGGAAAGCAAGTCCGTTTTCAAACATTTTAAGGAAAATCCACTGTGTCCATTTATAGTACTTGTCGTCAGTTGTGTCAACTACTCTTGAATAGTCGAATGAGAAACCAACTCTCTTTAACTGACTTGTGAACTTTTCGATGTTCATATCAGTAACTTTTCTTGGATGAATACCTGTTTTAATAGCATAGTTTTCTGTTGGAAGACCATAAGCATCAAAACCGATTGGGAAAAGCACATTGTAGCCTTCAAGTCTTCTTTTTCTTGATACTACTTCAAGACCTGAGTATGCCTTAATGTGACCAACGTGCATACCTGCACCTGATGGGTATGGGAACTCTACAAGGCCATAGAATTTTGGCTTATCGGAATTATCCTGAGCCTCAAAAACCTTTGCCTCTTCCCATTTTGCCTGCCACTTTTGTTCGGTGGCTTTAAAATCGTAATTCATATATATAACCTTCTTTAAAAGATATTTTTTACTGTTTTAGTCTGTGATTAAATCACTGATGTCAACTTGTTTTGCATCGCCCCAAAGATGCTCTAAGCTATAAAGTTCTCTCTGGTCAGGAGTGAAAACGTGAACAACAACTGTACCGTAGTCAAGGAGAATCCAACCTGTTGATTTGCCTTCAACATTTCTTGGCTCAACACCCTGTTTTGTAAGTGCATCCTGAACTTCATCGGAAAGTGCACGAATATGTGTACCTGATGTACCCGTTGCAATTACGAAATAGTCAGCAACTGCAGTAAGTTCTGTTATTTCAAGTGATTTTATATCAGTTGCCTTCTTGCTGTCAAGAGTAGCAACAATATTTCTCATAAGTTCTGTTCTTTCCATTTATCTTTTAATCCTTTCTGCAAGATAGTTATAAGCCTTAACTGTATCAATATGAATTGGTCTGCATTTTCTTGCATTATCCTCAATGGTGAATGAGAGTCCACGCAAGCAAGTCTTATCAAGGCTCTTTTCTGCAAGTTCTCTCACTTCTTTTACGTCGGGATATTCTCGGTCGTCAGATGTTAAATCTGCAACATAAATGATTTTTTCGAGAAGTGACATATCTTCTTTGCCCGTTGTGTGATATCTCACGGCTGAAAGAATTTCTTCGTCCGTTACACCAAGTTCTTTTCGCAAATAAACTTCACCTGCGATAGCGTGCAGAGTAACAGTTATATTCTTTTCACTTTCAGTAAGAGTCTGACCGTCGTTTTCAATCATTTTAATCATTTTTTCAGCTGGTTCATATCGCATAATATCGTGAATGAGTCCTGCCGTATATGATTTTTCCCTGTCACCACCGAAAATATCAGCAAGATGCTGTGCTTTTTCTGCAACACAAATAGAGTGATACAATCTCTGTGCCGTCAGTCGGTTTTTAAGAATCTCAAGAAATTCCTTATTTCTTTCTGTATCCATATAATTTATGGCTCTCCATATATTCAATAATTTCAGGGTCAACAAGTCCATAAAGGCTCTTGTCATTATTTATTCTTTCCCTGATTTCGCTTGAACTTACCTCATAAGCATCCAAAAGTGAAATATGTATATGCTTACCATCAAGTTTAGGCATATATACTCCCAACTGGTCAAAAGCATACGCACGGAGTTTCTGAATATTCTCAGCATTATCACGTGATGCTACACAAATTGTGCATTGTTCAAGCAATTCCTTATGCTTATACCATTTATGGAAGATAAGAAACATATCTGAACCGATAATGAGATAAAGGTCGTCGTTAGGATATTTTTTTCTTAAATCTTCAACCGTGTAAATGGTGTAGCTATCCGATTCACGGTCCATTTCCATAGTGCTGATTTCATATTTTGGGTTTTTGAATGCAATTTTACACATTGCAAGGCGGTCACGATTGTCTGCCAAATCGTCGCAACGCTTATGTGTAGGAACTTTGTTAGGAATGATAATAACTTTATCAAGTTCAAGTTCCTTCGCCATTTTTTCAACCATTCTTGAATGCCCCTTATGAGGTGGGTTGAATGTTCCGCCAAAAATACCTATTTTCATTATTTTCTTCCCTTCTTTTTCTCGTCTTTGTGAAGTTCGGGATTATATCTGTAAAATATCATACTGCCACCAATAACACCAACGCAATCGCTATTTGTTGCCTCGGCAAGTTTTTGTGCAATTTCTTTTGGCTTTTCTGGGCTTGTTTCTAAAAGAACTTTAATCTTAATAAGTTCTCTTGCTTTGAGTGCATCGTCAGTCTGCTTAATAAGTGCATCTGAAATACCACCTTTTCCAACTTGGAATAATGCAGGAAGTGAGTTTGCCTGACCTCTCCAATATGCTCTTTCTTTACTTGTCATATTATTCTCCTAAATATTTTGGTAATTCTTCTACAAATTTTCGAAGGGCGTTTCCACGGTGACTTACCTTGTCTTTTTCTTCTGCGGAAAGTTCACCAAATGTTTTATCTCCTACAAGGAATACCGGGTCGTAACCAAATCCACCGTTACCCTGTACCTCGTGTGCAATTACACCTTCGCAAGTACCACGAACTGTAAAACTTCTTCCGTCTGGGAAACAGCAACAAACGCAACTTACAAATCGTGCTGTTCGCTCCTCGTCAGGAACATCTTTCATAAGTCCTAAAAGTTTTTCATTGTTCTTTGCATCGTTTCCGTGCTCACCACCGAAACGAGCTGAATAAACTCCGGGAGCACCATCAAGAAAGTCAACCATAAGTCCTGAATCGTCTGCCACGCAAACCATTCCACTTTCTTTGCATCCGCTATCAGCTTTTAAAAATGCGTTTTCTTCAAATGTCTCGCCAGTTTCATCAACATCTGAAAGTTCAATTCCCGCCATTTCAGCAGTTAAAACATTTATTCCTAACGGGGCGAGAATTCTTTGCAATTCCGCCTGTTTTTTCATATTATGAGTGGCGATTAAAAAATCCAAAGAATCCCCTCTTTTCTTTCTTCTTAGGTTGCTCTTCTTCCTGTGGCTCATCTTCTGCCTCAGGCTCTGCAACATCTTCAACTATATCTTCAACAACTTCTTCAATAATTTCTTCTATTACTTCTTCAACAGGCTCTTCTACAACCTCTTCAGCAATAGGAATATGCTCGTCTTCTTCATCCTTGTAGTCAATTCTGTCAAACAATCCATCAGCAAATGCCAAAGGCTTGAATGGTTGAAGGTCGTCAATCTGTTCGCCTACACCGACAAATTTAACTGCGATGTCAAGTTCATTCTTAATAGCCAACACAACACCGCCACGAGCAGTACCATCAAGTTTTGTAAGCACAATACCTGTAATATCAGCAACTGACTTAAATTCGCGAGCCTGATTAACTGCATTCTGACCTGTTGTTGCGTCAAGCACCAACAAAACTTCACGGTCAGAATATGGAAGTTCACGGTCGATAACTCTGTAAATCTTATTAAGCTCGTCCATAAGATTCTTTTTGTTATGAAGACGACCTGCAGTATCAATAATGATGATTTCGTGGTCCCTTGCCTTTGCAGCATTGATTGTATCAAATACAACAGCCGCAGGGTCAGCACCTTCTTTGTGCTTAATGATATCAACGCCTGAACGGTCTGCCCAGATTTGTAACTGGTCAATAGCAGCAGCACGGAATGTATCAGCAGCACCTAAAATAACCTTTTTACCCTGTGCTTTATACATAGCAGCCATTTTACCGATTGTTGTTGTTTTACCAACACCATTAACACCGATAACAAGGATTATTGACGGAACAGTAATGAGTCCCATATCCTCTCCACCATCAAGCATTTCAGCAACGATTTCCTTAATCTTTTGACGAATTTCGTTAGCATCCTTGATTTTGCCTTTTGCTGCTTCGTCACGAAGTCTTTCTGTGATTTCAACAGCAGTCGTAACACCAACGTCACCCATTACAAGAATTTCTTCAAGTTCTGTATAAAGGTCGTCAGTAATTTCATCAAAGCTATCAAGCATATCGTCAATAGCTCCCGCCATTTTATTTCTTGTCTTTGTAAGACCAAAATTGATTTTTTTGAAAATTCCCATAGTTATTTCCTTTTTCTAATTCAGATGATTTGTAAATCATCTTTACTTTCTGTTGTCGTAGCTTAAATTTTGCTTATATTGTGCTTTTTTGCGATGGCGAAGTGTATGAAGATACACGAGTTACCGTCGCGAAAAAGTGCAAGATGAGTGAAATTAAGCGAGACCTAATTTACGAGCCATTTCGGCTGTTTTTAGTTCAAGTATCTTTGATACGCCTTCTTCTTGCATTGTAACACCATAAAGCATATCTGCCTCTTCCATTGTGCCACGACGATGTGTAATGAGAATGAACTGTGTATTCTTTGTCATTCTTCTTACATACTGAGCATAACGAACAACGTTAACGTCGTCAAGCGCTGCCTCAACCTCATCAAAGATTACGAATGGCGCAGGTGTAACTTTAAGAATTGCAAAGAGAAGTGCAATAGCAGAAAGTCCCTTTTCACCACCTGAAAGCAGGTTGATGTTCTGAACATTCTTGCCAGGTGGCTGAACCTTGATTTCAATGTCACATTCAAGGACATTCATTTCGTCTTCAAGAACTAATTCAGCCTTACCGCCACCGAAAAGTTCAGCAAATGTTTCGCCAAATGAAACATTGATTTTTTGGAACTGTTCACGGAACTGAATACTCATTTTTGTTGTTAACTCGTCAATGAGTTTAATAAGTTCCATTTTTGATTTTTCAACATCTCCGATTTGTTCGGACATAAATTCGTATCGTTCGGACACTTCTTTATATTCGTCAATAGCAGAAACATTAACTGAGCCAAGACCTCTGATTTCATTCTTGAGTGCTGAAAGTCTTGTTCTTGCATCACCGATATTTTCAATAACAATCTGCAAAGCAATAGCCTCACGTCTTGTCAACTGGTATTCGTCATAGAGTTTTGAGTTGTATTCCTCATATTCTGTAAGCATTGCTGCTTTTCTTTCTTCAAGACGAACAAGCTCACCGCTGATTCTTTCTCTTTCGGATGCTTTTTCTTTTTCAAGATTACGTAAATCTGTGCTTTCTTTTTCTAACTGTGCACGGGATTCAAGTAATTCATCAACATTTGTCTTTGCGTCCCCACATTGTTTACGGAGTTCATTTGCGGAATCTCTAAGACTTTCAATATCCTTTGTAAGCCAAATGTTCTTATTTTTGAATGTTTCAATTTCGGCATCAAGTTCACTCAATCTGTCAGAGTGTGAGCCTTTAAGAATGTTAAGACGACGGATATTGTCATCCGCTGACTCGATATCCTTTTCAAAACCGAGAATTTCAAGTCGAATTTGTTCAGCCTTTGCACTCAATTCCTCACGAACAAGAGAAAGACTTTCTCTGTCACCGCTGACTGCTTCAAGACTCTTTTCCTTTTCAGCAATTTCATTTGTAAGTTCTTCCACTTTGTTTTTTGCCACAAGGCTGTCTTCATTTATTTTTTCAATTCGTTCATTAAGTATTCTTTCTTCTTGGAGCAATTCACTTACTCCACCTGAAGATGTTTCATACTGCTCTACTGCGAGATTAAATTCACCCTCAAGACGGATTCTTTCTTCATTTGCAGAGAGAATATCACCTTCAATACCATTAAGGTCAGCAACAGCAGATGCCAAATCCTCACTGAGCATTTTCTCCTGAATAAGGAGTGAATCTTTCTTGCTCTTTAAATCATCTACAGATTTTGTAAGCTTTTCAATCTCATTAGAACGACTTAACATTCCAACTCCGTGAGCCTTACTACCACCTGTCATTGAACCGCCGGCATTAATAACCTGACCATCCAATGTAACGATTTTAAATCTGTTTTTATATTTCTTTGCCATCGAGATGGCAGAATCCATATCCTCACAAACAACTGTTTTGCCAAGAAGATTTTCTATGATGTCACGATACTGTTTGTCAGAGCCCACAAGGTCGGATGCTATACTTACAAATCCATAAGCGTCGTCAAGGTCCTTTTCATCAAGGCTTCTTGATTTGATTGCAGTAAGTGGCAAGAATGTAGCACGACCACCACGGGATTCTTTAAGGAATGAAATTGCTCGTTTAGCGTCAGTTTCGTTGTCAACAACAATGTTCTGAATTGCTACGCCAAGAGCAGTTTCAACTGCAACTGAATACTTATCCTTAACAGTTATAAGCTGTGAAAGTGGTCCGTGGATACCATTTAATGCTCCACGCTTACTTTCTTTCATAACACTACGAACAGAGCCCTGATAACCCTCCATATTCTTTTCAAGGTCATCAAGAATTCTGATTCGTTCATTCTTACGGTCGATTTCACTATCAAGAGCAGAAATCTCTTCTTTCACCTTTTCGCTCTTTGCAGTTCTTGTTTCAACCTTCATACGGTAGCCATCAACCGCATTTTTATATTCGTTAATTCTTTCAACACAATCGTCAAGTTCTTTCTTTGCACTATTTTTCTTTTCTAGGAGTGCCAAAACGATTTCTTTACGATTACCTAAAAGCTCGTCAATTGTTGCAATTCTTGTTTTGATTTCTTCAATCTGTGAATTTGCAGTTTCACTGATAACTCGATTATCTGCAAGGCTTACTGTAAGAAGCGAAATTTCTTTTGCAAGTTCTGCCGCAACAGTTGCAAACTCGTTGTTTTCAACCTGTAATTTTTCAATTTCTGCAATCTGTGATTCCAACTTCTTGTTTGCATCCTGAAGGCTTACCTGTGATTTTGTTTTTTGCTCTTCTGTCTGGGCAATCTGTTCATCAAGGTCGGCATCATCAGTGCTTGCAAGCAATTTATCCTTTTCGAGTCTTTCAATAGACTCTGTGTTATGTAAAATTGAGTTTTCGTAAACCTTTGCCTGTGCTTCAAGTTCACTTGCCTGCTCTTCAAAATGAGATGTTGATGAACGCACTTCTTCAATTTTCACATTGATTTCGTGAGTTTTCTCAACAATGTCATTCATCTTCTGCTCAATTTCTTCAAGTTGCTTTTGAGCATCTTTATACTGAACAGTTGATATGTCAATTTTTCTGTCTTGCTCTTTTAATTTTTCCTGTGTTTTTTCAATATTATGGAGCCAGATTCCAATTTCAAGATTTTTTCTTTCCTCGGCAAGAACTAAGAATTTTTGTGCTTTTTCACTTTGAACTTTAAGTGGTCCAACACGGCTTTCAAGTTCACTTAAAATATCTCTTAAACGAACAAGATTTTCTTCTGCTTGAGAGAGTCTTTTAAGTGCATCGTGTCTCTTATAACGGAAATGTGAGATACCTGCTGCTTCTTCAAACATTTCACGGCGTTCACCTGATTTTGAAGAAATGAGTTCTGCAATCTTGCCCTGACTGACCATTGAATAACCGTCACGACCAAGACCTGTATCCATAAACAATTCGTTGATATCACGAAGTCTTACACTCTCACCATTGATTTTATATTCGCTGTCACCACTACGATAGAAACGACGAGTGATGTTTACTTCATCATTATCATTACCAAGTGTTCTGTCAGTATTATCAAGACAAAGAGTTACCTCCGCAAAACCGGTTGCCTTGCGAAGTTTTGTACCACTGAAAATAACGTCTTCCATTTTTGAACCACGAAGGCTCTTTGTAGACTGTTCACCAAGCACCCAACGGACTGCGTCAGAGATATTACTCTTACCACTACCATTAGGACCAACAACACCTGTTATTCCCTTATTAAATTGAAGTACTGTTTTGTCAGGACAGGACTTAAAGCCCTGCATTGTGATTGATTTTAAAATCATATTAAATCTGTTACCTCAATCTCATATCTTTCTAAATTTTCTTTACCCTTTATTATACAACTAAATCCTTGATTTTTCAATGCTTTTTCGTTTCTTTTCTGCTGTCCTTTTGCCTTTGAAAGGTCTTTATTTCGGACATAAATGCAATATGTACGATTTTTGTCTTTTCCTTCTAATTTTTCAAGGATTTTCGAGAGATAAATATACCCTTCACAAAGTTCACGGAATGCAGGATGATACCCGCCACCAATCATGTCACTTTCCACAGTTTCGCTGCTGTGAAGACCTAATTTAATAACTTTTATGCCCTTATTTTCAAACATCCGCAACAGTTCGGCGCAAAGTGGTACAGATTCTTCTGCCGTTGGGGCAAGATACTCACCTTTTTCATGGAGATTGCCAAGATGAGTGTTTTTAAGAACAACCGTCGGATAAATTCTAACTGTGTCAGGCTGTAACCTTATAATTTCCTTTGCAGTTTGCAAGTCTTTTTGAAAATCACTTTTATAAAGTCCCGTCATCATCTGCAAACCAAGTTCAAAACCATATTCTTTTATAAGGGCAGATGCTCGTCTTACATCTTCTGCAGTATGTCCCCTACGGTTGGCAAAAAGTACATCGTCATCCATGCTCTGTGCCCCTAATTCAATGGCTGTTACACCATAGTTTTCTAGGGTCTCAAGTATTTCTCTATCAATGGCATCTGGACGAGTTGACACTCTAATTCCGGCAAGAGAATGAGTATCTAAAAAATGCTTTGCGGCGGTTAAAAGAGAACACATATATTCCCTTTCAATCGCCGTAAAACTGCCACCGAAAAACGCAATTTCAGTATTTCTCGGGTCAATATTATACTCTAACGCAGTAATCACTGCTTTTTCCACATCCGTGGCTGTTGCAGGTACTGTTTGACCACTGATTGCTCTCTGGTTACAAAAACTGCAATCATTTGGACAACCTTTGTGTGGCACAAAAATGCTTATGTTAGCATGACTCATAGTCCCATTAACTCCAATGCAGATTTTGCTGCTTCCTGCTCTGCTTTTTTCTTGCTCTTTCCAACACCTCTACCAATAACATTACTATTCATATGAATTTCAACAATGAATTCCTTGTTATGGTCAGGTCCTTTTTCGCCAACAACAACATACTCGAATTTTTCTGTTGGATTCTGTTGTAAAACCTCTTGTAGAGTGCTTTTATAGTCCTTGAAAACAGGCTGTTCTTCTGATGAAAGTTCAATGAATGGAAGAACAAATTTCTTTGCTTCTTCGATTCCACCGTCAAGATAAATCGCAGCAATTACTGCCTCAAAAGCATCAGAAACAATTGATGGACGCTGTCTGCCACCAGTATGCTCCTCACCACGACCTAAAAGAATCATCTCTCCTAAGCTTATCTTTTCTGCATATCCAAAAAGAGTTTTTTCACAAACTGCATAGGCACGTTTCTTTGTGAGTTCACCCTCCTGCTTGTTTTTATAATGCTCAAAAAGGTATTCGGCAGTTATGAAGCCCAGAACAGAGTCACCCAAAAATTCAAGGCGTTCATTATCAAGTCCTGTTCCCTTTTCGTTGGCATAGGAAGAGTGAGTCAATGCCCTTAAAAGCAAAGACTTATCTTTAAATTCATATCCGATTTTCTGTTCAAAATCAGTCATTCTCAGTCACCTAAATTGTAATTTTTTGAAAAGTTTTTTAAACTTTCCATTCCTCGATTTGCAAGTTGCATATATCGTTCTTGTTTATCTCTAATCTTTTCTTCCAATGGTGGTAAAACACCGAAATTAGCACCCATTGGTTGAAAATTCTTAACACTTTCGTCGCTTATGTATCGGCTCAATGCACCAATCATAGTGTCAACGGGAAGAATAACCGTATCTTCACCTTTAAGCCTGCGAGCTAAGTTAATACCCGCCATAAGACCACTTGCCGCTGACTCCATATACCCTTCAACACCTGTGATTTGACCACCGAAGAAGATTAAGGGATTGCTTCTTAAACTGAAATCACCATTTAAAAGTCTTGGGGAATCAATAAACGTATTTCTGTGCATTACACCATAACGCAAAAATTCAGCATTTTTAAGAGCAGGAAACATACTAAAAACTCTTTTCTGCTCACCAAATTTTAAGTTTGTCTGGAATCCCACAAGATTATACATTGTTCCGTCTTTGTTCTCCTTACGGAGTTGGAGATTTGCCCATGGTCTGTGACCTGTTCTTGGGTCTGTAAGACCAACAGGTTTCAATGGTCCATATCTCATTGTATCCTTGCCACGGGATGCTAAAACCTCAATTGGCATACAACCTTCATAGACATCTTTTCTTTTATCAAAAGAATGAACTTCGGCACTTTCAGCATTTATAATAGCCTCGTAAAACGCCTCATATTCTTCCTTGTTCATAGGACAGTTGATGTAGTCTGCATCCCCGCCACGGTCATATCTTGACTGTGTGAAAGCACATTCCATATCAATACTTTCAGCACTTACAATGGGTGCTGCTGCATCGTAAAAAGAGAGTCCATTGCCACACATCTGACGTATTGTTTCAGAAAGAGCATCGCTCGCCAAAGGTCCTGCACAGATAACTGTGCCGTCATAACCCTCGGGCAAGGTTGCAACTTCTTTTTCGATAATATTTATATTTTTATCATTCTTGATTTTTTCAGTAATGATTCTTGAAAATTCATGACGGTCAACAGCCAAGGCTCCCCCTGCTTCAACCTTACACTCATAAGCAGTTTCAACACAAATTGAATTAAGATATGCCATTTCGTGTTTTAAAAGTCCTGCTGCAGAATTAAGTCTTTCTGCTTTTAAGGAGTTTGAGCACACCAATTCTGCAAGGGTATCCAATTTATGAGCAGGAGATTTTTTTGAAGGTTTCATCTCATACAAGTCAACCGTTATCCCGTTTCGTGACAAAGCGCTTGCACATTCAACGCCTGCAAGACCGCCACCAATAACAGCAACCTTCATTTATGCTTCCTCTTTTGTCTTTCTTTTTCTTTCTGCCTTTTTCTCAAAACCGCAACCTTCGTTAAGACAAGCCATGATTCCACCCTTACGCTTAAAGAGTGATTTTCCGCATTGTGGACAGAGGTCATCAGTTGGTTTATCCCAAGTCATAAAGTTACATTCAGGGTAGTTGCCACAACCATAGAATGCATAACCTTTTTTAGATTTCTTTTCAATAACCTTACCCCCACAAACAGGGCAAGTTGCCTTTGTTTCAACAACTAATGGCTTTGTATTTTTGCAGTCAGGGTATCCCGGACAAGCAAGGAACTTACCGAAACGTCCGGATTTGATTACCATGTTTCTGCCACATTTGTCGCACTTAACATCAGTTTCGTCTTCTTTGAGCTTAATCTTCTGACCATGCATTTCTGCCTTTGCTTTATCAACAGTTGCAATAAAGTCACCATAGAATTCGTGGAGCATCTTGATGTAGTCAGTTTCACCACTTTCAACCATGTCAAGCTGTGATTCCATACCTGCAGTGAATTTAACATTAACAATCTTTGAGAATTTGTCCTTGAGAAGTGAAGTAATTGCCTCACCTAATTCTGTTGGCTTCAACTGTTTCTGCTCACGGATAACATATTCTCTCTGTGTGATTGTCGAAATAATCGATGCGTAAGTTGAGGGACGACCAACACCTGTTTCTTCAAGTGCTTTGATGAGAGCTGCTTCTGTGTATCTTGCAGGCGGCTGTGTGAAATGCTGATTTCCTACAAGTTCTTTCATCTTGATTGCATCGCCTTCGTTAATTTTTGGAAGCTTTGCTTCTTCCTCCTCATCTTCATCAGTACCAGTTTCATAAAGGCATGTGTAACCATCAAAGCGGACTGAATATCCGTTTGCAACGAATGTTACGAACTTGCCGTTTGCCTTATCAGTTGCATTTGCACCTGTGATTTCTGCCTTAACAGTATCCTGAACACAGTTTGCCATTAATGATGCAACAAAGCGTTTCCAAATAAGGTTGTAAAGCTTATACTGGTCAGATGTAAGGCTTGATTTTGCAACCTCAGGAGTAATAGCCATCATAGTTGGACGAATAGCCTCGTGACCGTCCTGAGCATTTGCCTTTGTCTTGAAATATCTTGGCTTTTCAGGAAGATATTCTTCGCCAAAAGTATTTTTGATATAATCATTTGCTGCAGCTCTTGATTCCTCCGAAATACGGAGAGAGTCCGTTCTCATATAGGTAATAAGACCCACTGAACCAAAGCCCTTAACTTCAACACCTTCGTAAAGTTCCTGTGCAACTTTCATTGTTTTTCTTGCCTGGAAATTAAGCTTACGTGATGCTTCCTGTTGCATTGTTGAAGTTGTAAAAGGTGGTGCAGGTTGACGACGACGAACACCTTTTTTAACGGATGTTGCAGTATATTCAGCACCATCAAGACGTGCTAAATACATATCACTCTGCTCTTTATTTGTGATTTTAACTTTACCTGTTTCGTCACCTGTAAACTGTGCCTTAAATGCTTTCTTTGATGATGGAGCAAGCATTTTAGCATCAAGAGTCCAGTATTCTTCAGGGTTGAATGCTCTGATTTCATTTTCACGGTCAACAACAAGGCGGACTGCAACTGACTGCACACGTCCAGCAGAAAGTCCTCGACGGATTTTCTGTGAAATGAACGGACTTAATGTGTAACCCACAAGTCTGTCAAGGATTCGACGAGCCTGTTGAGCATTAACCAAATCCAAATCTATTTTTTCAGGGTGCTCGATACCCTTTGTAACACTTGTTTTATTAATTTCGTTGAATTTTACACGATTATTATCGTTCATATCAAGGTCGAGAAGCGTTGCAAGGTGCCAGGAAATAGCCTCTCCTTCACGGTCAGGGTCGGCTGCGAGAATAACTGCTTCTGATTTATCTGCAAGTTCTTTGAGTTCTTTTACAAGCTTTTCCTTACCCTTGATTATTGCGTATTTAGGTGCAAAGTCGTTCTTTACATCAACGCTTAACTTTGCAGCAGGTAAGTCACGGATATGACCCTTTGAAGATACAACATTGTAGTCTTTTCCAAGGTATTTTTGAATGCTTTTTGCCTTTGAAGGCGACTCAACAATTACAAGTTTTGACATATATCATCATCCTATTTTTTATATTTTGTATCGTCTGCCACTTAATTGTGTGACAAGTCCGTAAATTTCAAGTTCTGTTATTGCGGAAAGAGTTTTCTCTGTTGTCAATCCGCTGATTTTTATAATCTCATCTATGTGAATTGGCTCGTTGCCTATGAAATCATAAACTTTTTTAGCATTATCCGTCAAGTAGTCAGGTGTATCTTTTTTGACGCTTTCAGCCACCGTAACCGCTTTTGGTTGTTCTTTTATTTCAGGTTTTTGTGTTTCTTGAATTGTGAGATATTTCTGCGCTCTTTTTATTATTTCGTCATCTGCAAAACGTTCTTTATCCTTAAACTCGTTGTGATAACGGAAATAATAAGATTCAAGAATATCGTTAGGCGAAAAGACAGGAGTTGCACCATTACGAATAAGATTATTTGTTCCCAAAAACGATGAACTTACTAAATCTCCAGGCACGGCAAATACATCCCTGCCTTGTTCAAGGGCACATCTTGCAGTAATAAGCGAACCACTTCTCTCACCTGCTTCAACAACGATAGTGCCCAAAGACATTCCCGAAATAATACGATTCCTCATAGGGAATGTTCTGCGACTTGCAGGTGTGAATGGTGGAAACTCTGTCACCAAAGCACCATTTTTCACAATTTCATCTCTCAATGATTTGTTGTCCATAAGATAATTTGTTCCAAGACCACAACCCAATACGCAAATCGTTTTGCCCTTTTCATCAAGAGCACCTTGATGTGCTGCACTGTCGACTCCCAATGCACCACCTGAAACTATTGTGAAGCCTTTTTCACTTAAAGCTGATGACAATGCTCTTGCCACTGCTTTTCCGTAATCAGATGCTTTTCTTGCACCAACAACGGAAACCGAAAGTTCATTTGTGAGCACTCTTTCATCACCATCAACATACAAAACCAAGGGTAAATCCTGCAAGGAAAGCAAATTGTGTGGATAGAACTCACTCGAAGGAGTAATGATTTTCCATCCATTTGCGTTTACTTCATCAAGAATTTTCTGTGCATCATCCAAAGAAAAACCTTTGAGCTTCTCCACCTGACGTTTTGTAATCACATCAAGTGAGAAAATTTCATTAAAGCTTGAACCATAGATTTCCTGTGGATTCCACTCATAATATGAAACTAAATCAAGACAAGATGCTCCTGCACCAAGTCCGCAAGACAACCAAATCCAATACAAATCGTAATTCATCGTGCCATTTCCCACATAACTATTGACGCAGCAGCAGAAGCATTCAAGGACTCTGCCCTGCCATCCATTTTAATCGTAATACGGCGGTCGCTTTTCTCAATAACTTCCTTAGAAACACCGTTTCCCTCATTACCGATTATGCACATTCCACCATTTGAAAAATCAACTGTAACAATATTTTCTGCATTTCTGTCAGGTACAGTTGCAAATGTATTTATGCCCAATTCTTTGCATTTTTTAATCTCATCTTCAAGATTTTGACAAATATAAATCGGCAATCTGAAAAGTGCACCCATGGATGCTCTCAAAGCCTTTGGATTATATATATCGCAACCACCACAAATCACCATTCCGTCAAGTCCCAATGCCTCAGCGGTACGGGAAATCGCACCTAAATTGTCGGGATTCTGGATAGTGTCAAGAGCAATATATTTTTTGCCTTTTTCATACTCAAAACTATTCTGTTTCATCTTTACTGTGCACACAACACCTTGAGGTGTAACTGTATCGCTGATTGCTTTTAAAGCATCGTTGCTGACAGTATAAAAAGCCTTGCAATTATCCTTTAAAGATGCAATTTCTTCCCGGAATTTTTCAGCACAGTTTTCAGTACAAAAAACACTTTGAATTTCGCATCCGCTCAAAAAGGCATCATGACACAAACGGACACCTTCCACTACAAAAAGTCCGTTGTTTTTTCTGTCCTTTGAGGATGTCAAAAGAGCTTTTGTTTCTTTAATTTTCGGGTTATTTTTAGCATTTATTACAATATCAAACATAATTCAAAAAACGGAAAAACCACGCGCGAGAGATTTTTCTCGGCGTGGTTAGTTAATTATTTAAGAGCTTCTTTTGCTTTTTCTGTAAGTGCTGTGAATGCTGCAGGGTCTGCGATTGCAATCTCTGAAAGCATTTTTCTGTTAAGGTCAATACCAGCTTTTTTAAGACCGTTGATGAATGTTGAGTAGTTCATACCGTTCATCTTGCAAGCAGCTGAAATTCTTGTAATCCAGAGCTTTCTGAAATCACGTTTCTTCTGCTTTCTACCGATGTAAGCATAGTTGCCGCTCTTCATAACTGCCTGTTTTGCAGTTCTGAAAAGTTTGCTCTTTGAACCATAGTAACCCTTAGCGAGTTTTAATACTTTATTTCTTCTTTTGCGAGTCATCATCGCACCTTTAACACGTGCCATTTCTCTTTACCTCCGATATAGTAGATACATTGATTTTGTGCTTATACGAACCAGTTATTACAAAACGATTATTGCGAAGCAACAAGGTTCTGGGGCACCCATAGAAATCTTTGATTTCGTTATGGGTCAGGTTCTTATTGTGAAACAACAATATTCTTATTTATAAGGAATAAGACGTTTAATCTGTGCTGTATTTGTCTTATCAGCAACAACTGTCTGACGAAGTCCTCTTTTTCTCTTTGTGCTCTTCTTTGTTAAGATGTGAGACTTGTTAGCGTGTGCTCTGATTGGCTTGCCGTTCTTTGAAAGCTTAAATCTTTTTTTAGCTCCGCTATGTGTTTTAATCTTTGGCATAATAATATCCTCCTAATAAATTATACTACCTTATTTCGCACCTTTTGGTGAAAGGAACATAAGCATCTGACGTCCTTCAAGTTTTGCAGGCTTATCAACATTACCTAATTCCTCAACAGCAACTGCGAATCTGTCCATAATTCCATTACCGAGATGTGCGTGAGCCATTTCACGGCCTCTGAAACGGATTGAAACCTTTACTTTGTTACCTGCTTTAAGGAATTTAAGGGCATGGTTTACCTTTGTATCAAAGTCATGAGTGTCAATGTTTACTGAAAGTCTGATTTCTTTTGTTTCAATAACCTTCTGATTCTTCTTTGCTTCTTTTTCTTTCTTTGCCTGGTCAAAACGATACTTACCATAGTCCATAATCTTACAAACTGGCGGCTGTGCGTTAGGGGCAATTTTTACAAGGTCAAGACTGCGTTTTTCTGCTTCTTTATAAGCATCCTTTGCAGACATAATTCCAAGTTGTTCACCGCTTTCGGTAATAACTCTGACCTCTTTGTCACGAATCTCTTCATTGATTTGCAATTCTTTGGTACTGATAAATAAACACCTCTTTAGCGAAATTTAAAAATGCGGACAGAAATTCTGCCCGCACCATTACAAATCAAACTTTTTTAGAAAGTATTGACCGGTCAACTCGAAGCCGACGGGTGAGAACACAATTACTGTTCTGCTTTATTTTGCTCTGTTATTATAACACAAAAATTCCAGTTGTCAACAATATTTTGAAAATATTTATAATATTCTCTCTGCCCCGCCTACTGCCTCAGATACCATTCTTGTCCCAAGGCAAAACCCATCACAAAATGCTTGTTCATTTGAAAGAACTATATATTCATTTATACAATCCCTGTACTTATTCAATACCTCAACTGTATCTTCGTCAAGGTTTTCTTTGATTTTATTAAAATTCTTTTCAATTAACACTTCAGTTTTTCTTAACTCAACATTACTATTACCTAAAAGACTTTCAGGGTCAAGCTGTCCCTTGTAAAGTTGTGAAATTATATTTGACATTTCCCTATAACCTTTCTCTTAAAATTTAGTTTACATATTAACTACGCGTTTATTATAGTCGAATTTTCGACTATTGTCAATAGTTTAGATTTGAACTATTGTAAAATTAGAAATATAAAACTGAAAGGAGTTTTAAAATGATTTATTCACAAAGAATACGAGATTTAAGAGAAGATAAAGATTTAACTCAAACCGATATTGCCAATCTATTAAATACAACACAGTCATACTATGCACAATATGAAAATGGTCATAGACCATTACCGATAGACCATTTAATTACATTGTGCAAATTTTATAATGTAAGTCCTGAATATATATTGGGTTTTACAAACACGGTAAAGCCTTTACCTAAAGAGTAATATACAGATTTTCAGCGAGGTATTAAACCTCGCTGTTTTTGTTTAGTTATACAAATTTGAATTTGTTGGGGAGATTAAATGTAGGGGCGGATGCCCACATCCGCCCGCAATAAGTTTATATATAAACCAAAACGGGACGATGTGGGCATCGTCCCCTACAATACACCAAATTGGCTTTATTTAAATTTGCGTCGCGGACCCAACGTTTTGCACTCTGCGTTTTGCACTTTGCACTCAATTCGACAAACTCCAATCTGTTTAGCAAACCTCATAAGTACAATTTCTCTCATTTGACAACATCGTGTTGAAATGTTATATTTTATATAGTAAAATATATACAATATATTGTAAAATCGGAGTGTTTTTATGAGCTACAAAATCCATAACCCTTATGAAAGTGTTACTTCTCTTTTAGGTAATGAAGAAAATCACTATAAAACAAACTTGCACACACATTCTACATATAGCGATGCGAACGATACAATGACCGATATGATTAAGGGCTTTTATGACCTTGATTTTGACATTGTTGCCTTTGCAGAGCACGGAATTTTAGGTAAACCTTGGAACGAAGAGCCAACTCACATTCCATTTTTTAATTTCCAATATCTCTGGCACGGAAAACGCAGTTATCTTACTGAAGAACAATACAAAGCAATCAAAAATGGTACATACAGAACTGAAAATAATTTAAGAACTAAAAAACGTGGTCTCGAAGACGTGCCAAATGCTATTGAGTGTAATATGTTTACCATTATGAAAAACCACGTTAATGGTTATTTTACGAACAATGCTTACGAAGGTGTTCAGGGTATTGAATTTGACTACGAAATTCCACTTGGTTTAATAGAAAAGAGTGGCGGTATTTCTCACATCAACCACCCAACAGATTTACTGCATTCATGGGATAGACCTGATTGCGCTGACAAGCCTGAAAACATTCATTTCTTTGCAAATCTTATTAACAAATACCCGTCCTGTATGGGTATTGAAGTACTTAACATGAAAGACATTCCAAACCGTTGCGACAGAATTCTTTGGGACAATCTTTTAAAACTCCTCACTCCACACGGTCGCAAGGTTTTTGGTTTTGCTAACAGTGATGCTCATCAGGTTGACCAAATCGACACAGCATTTATGGACTTTATTCTTCCAGAATATTCACTCTCCACACTCCGTAACGCTATGGAAACCGGCACATTCTTCTCAATTGCAAGATATGCGAAAAACGAACTTGGTGAAGATTTTGTGGGATACGGTCCAACTCCAAAAGTAATGGAAATTACTGTTGACGATGAAAAAGATACAATCACAATTAAGGGTGTTAATTGTAAAGAAATTGACTGGATTGCAGATGGTGTTACAATCAAAACCGAAACAAGAGAAGACGATGGTGAAATCGTTTCAACTATCACACCTGGTGAGTATAGTGATAAGATTTCCTGCTATGTACGTGCACAACTCAAAGGTAACGGTGGAATATGTATGACACAGGCATTTATTCTTGACGATGGCAACATGGAAAGATTCAAGCAACCAATTATTGTGCCTGAACTTTCTGAAGAAGATAAAAAGAAAAGAAAGTTCTACGGCAAAAAGCTTGGTGTTATTTACGGAAAATTAACAAAGAAGATATAAAACTCATCAATGAGTAATTGGAGTGTAATTCGTATCGCGTCCCCTGTAAAAAGAATTCGATAAATTGGAGTTTATCGAGTGGTTTAATTGAGTTATTCTCGGCTCCCCTTGTCAGGGGAGCTGGATTGCCGAAGGCAAGACTGAGGGGTTTATTTGCACATTATTATAACCCCTCTGTCACTTCGTGACATCTCCCCTTTCAGGGGAGACAAGAAATCAGATGAGCCCGACAAATTCAAATTTGTCTAATCAATCAAAAAAACGACAAGGTCAGTTTTGAGCAGATTTTTTCGTAAGGAAGCATTGCAAAAAAATATGCCAAAAAAACTGTTGACAGTTGACATTTGGTGTTGTATAATACACAATGTATCCCAATGTATAAGGGAGGGATTTTTAATGAGTCAGGTAAAAGTTAAAGAAAACGAGTCCTTGGAAAGTGCTCTCAGAAGATTTAAGAGACAGACATCTCGTGACGGCGTAATTCAGGAAGTACGCAAAAGAGAGCATTACGAAAAGCCTTCTGTTAAGAGAAAGAAGAAGTCTGAGGCTGCACGTAAGCGTAAGTTTAAATAATCTTTCGCTTTGCGGAGCTATGTTTTAAAAACGCAAGTGGGCATCCATTGACGGATTGCCCACTATTTTTTTACTAGCAAAATCTCATTATTTCGAAGGAGAATTTTATGGTTTCACCAATGCCTAAATACAGATACAAATCTGTTCTTGATATTACGGTTGAAGATTTACAGAAAATGGGTGCAAAGGCGGTAGCCCTTGACATTGACAACACAATCTGTAATGACGGAAAAACAAATTGCATTGACGGACTTGACCTTTGGCTAAAAAAAATGCAGGAGTCAGGCATAAAAGTTATGATAATTTCCAACGCTATGCCTCGTCGCCCAAAAATTGTTTCAAAGGCTCTCGGACTCCCATATATTGCTAGCGCAAAGAAGCCAAAATCCCACACACTTATACAGGGTGCTGAAATGATGGGCGTTAAAATAAACGAATTTGCCATGGTCGGTGACCAGATTTTTGCCGACGTTATGGCTGCAAATGATTGTGGTGCTATTGCCATTCTTGTTGATGCCTTAAAGGGACGAACACGATTCCCTGTTTATTATGCAATTCGTCGTCGCAAGGCTATCCCAATCATTAAAGAATTTGAGAAATTACATGGATATGGTTACTATGATTAAAGATTTACAAAAACTAATCGCAGAAAAAGGCATCGGATATTGTGCCTTGATAATCTCGCCTGAAAATCGCAAATATTTTACAGGTTTTGAATCTTCTGACGGTTTTTTATTGATATCAGCAGACCGTTCAGTTTTTATTACTGACGGAAGATATATTGAAGCTGCCGAAAAGCAAATCACTAATAGTGAAGTTATGCTTTTGGGCAAGACTTATCCCCAGATTGCGGAAATTTTAGGCGAAATGAAATGCAAGCATCTTCTTGTTGAATCAACAAGAATGACAGTTTCTACATACAATTCACTTAAAGGTGTACTTAAAAGCATAAGCATCTCGACAGATACTACTCTTGATACACTTATCAACACACTCCGTTCAATAAAAACAGAAAGTGAAGTTGAATGTATCGTCAAGGCACAAAGAATTGCCGAAGATGCTTTTAATCACATTCTTAAATTTATAAAAGTTGGTGTTTCCGAAAAGGAAATTGCACTCCAGCTTGATTTCTATATGCTACGTAACGGTGGCGAAGGACTTTCCTTTGAAACTATCGCGGTAAGTGGTAAGAATTCTTCAATGCCTCACGGTGTCCCAAGCAATAAAAAGGTTGAAAACGGTGATTTTATCACAATGGATTTTGGCACACTCATCAACGGATACCATAGCGACATGACAAGAACTGTTGCTGTTGGTTTTGCTACCGATGAAATGAAAAATGTTTATGATGCTGTGCTTAACGCACAGATTAACTGCCTTAATAACATAAAGGCAGGTGTTCCTTGTAAAACCGGTGACGAGTTTGCTCGCTCAGTTATCCGTGACGCAGGTTACGGACAATATTTCACTCATTCAACAGGTCACGGAGTTGGTGTAGAAATTCACGAATTCCCCAATCTTTCTCCAGCATCGGACAGCATTTTGCAGATAGGAAATATCGTAACTGTTGAGCCGGGAATATATATCCCTGAAAAATTTGGTGTACGAATTGAAGATATGGCATATATCACAGCTGATGGTTGCAGAAATCTCACCAATGCACCAAAAGAACTGATTATTTTATAAGAAGTGCAGTCAAAATTGCACCAACCCCTGCCGATGCTGCCATTTCCAGAAAATACAGCACTCGGCTTTTTATTTTCTGTTGCCTTGTTTTAGGAATAGTGGTAGACTTAAAAGCAGAAATCACTGCTTTTGATTTCAACTTGCTTTCACTTTCACCACTGAATTCGGGTTTGACAAAAAACAATGCTTTTTCAAAATATTCGCATCCAGTTTCGTGAATTTCAAGCACTTGACGATTAACACCTTTTACCATAATTTTATCCTCACATAGTTTCTGTTAATATTATGGTTTTATCTTTCGTTTTTTAGTCATTTTTATACTGCATTTTGTACACTTTTCCACGGGAAAAATTGTCAATATGGGATTTTCACCAAAAATTATCACAGCAAAAATTATACGGATAGTATAAATAACTTTTCATCGTTTTTGTTGAAAACTCTGTTGAAAATGTTTATAACTTTCCTTGATTTCATATGTTTGAGTAGGGTTTTACCCCTTTTTCGACATTCAAATAAAAAGTTTGTTAAAAAGTTGTCAAATACAATTTGTTGTAAATGCTTGACATTTTATACAGAATGGAACATACCGTATTCAGTTTTTGTCTAAAATTTTTGTGCAATTTAACATTAGTATTTTTAAATAGAAAATTTTATTATTTTTGTCTATTTTGTAAAGGATTTTATTATGAATAATATTTATCGTATCCCCCGTCCCAAAACATTCAATCTTTCACTTTGCCTTGACTGTGGTCAGGCTTTCCGTTGGACTAACAAGGACAACCGTTGGCAAGGTGTGGCTTATGGGAAATATATAGAAATTGAACAGACAGAAAAAGAAATAATATTTTACAATTGCACAGAAGAAGATTTCAAAAATATTTGGGCAAATTATTTCGACCTACAATGTGATTACGAAAAAATCGTGTCTTCATACAACGATGAACACCTCAAACTTGCTGTTAAGGAATATGACGGCATACGAATTCTTCGTCAGGAGCCTTGGGAAGCACTTTGCTCTTTCATACTTTCACAGAACAACAATATTCCAAGAATTAAAGGAATTATTGAACGTCTTTGTGAAGAATTCGGTGACGGTGAAACCGGCAAAAAGACATTCCCATCCGCTGAAAAATTGTCACGTCTTACTGTTGAAGATTTAGCACCTTTGAGAGCAGGATTCCGTGCAAAATACATAATTGACGCAGCACAAAAAGTTGCAAATGGTGAAATTGATTTCAAAAGAATTAATGAAAGCCCGATTGATTTTGGCAGAGAAGAACTGCAGAAAATCAAAGGTGTTGGCGCAAAGGTTGCAGAGTGCACTTTGCTCTACGGGTTTCATAAAATTGATGCCTTTCCAGTTGATGTATGGGTAAAACGAATCATGGCAGAAATGTATCCCAACGGATTACCCGAATGCACAAAAGGCACCGAAGGTATTGCTCAACAGTACCTTTTTCATTGGAGGAGAATGCAGGATAGATAAATTTTGTCTGTATGTTTGACAATAAGCTTGTTTTGTGATATTATACACAAGTCTTACATAGGTTATACCCTGTCCGTGTGACAGGTGAAAAAGGAACCCCATCGGTTTAATCCGATGGGGTTTAGGTTTTTTATAAGACTATTTCATATTACTGTCGTTCAAAATATTCATCATCAGTAGCAAAATATGTTCTGATATATCCGTCTGTTGACACAAATACTATCTCACCTGTTTGTGAAAGATAATAGATTTTATCATTATCTCCTTCGTCAGTTTCATATTTGGATTGGGATTCTGGATTCTGTATCACCGCATTGGCTTTAATGAGATACTCTTCTGCCGAATCACATCCCGTTTCTTTTCCGTGTTCAGAAAAATGCTCAATCATCTTTTCGGGTGAACGAAACATCAAAATTTTTGCCATTAATGTTCTACCCAATCTCTTGAACGTTCAACTGCTCGAAGCCAACCACGATATCTCTTTTCACGTTTTTCCATATCCATTTGTGGCTCGAAAACTTTATCTACTTCACGGATTTTCTGAATTTCTTCAGTATCCTTCCAGAATCCAACAGCAAGACCTGCAAGATATGCTGCACCGATTGCAGTTGTTTCAACCATTTTTGGTCTGTTAACATTTGTTCTAATCATATCTGCCTGAATCTGCATCATAATATCGCTTACAGATGCACCACCGTCAACACGAAGTTCAGCAAGTTCAATGTCGGAATCCTGTTTCATAGCCTCAAGCAAGTCTGTCATCTGGTATGCGATTGCCTCAAGAACACTACGACAAATATGAGCTGCATTAGCACCACGAGTAAGTCCTACGATTGTTCCACGAGCATACATATCCCAATAAGGTGCGCCAAGACCCGTAAAAGCAGGAACAAAATACACACCATTTGCATTTGGAACGCTTTCTGCAAGCTCATCACAGCGACGAGCAGATGGGATAAGCTGCAAATCATCACGAAGCCACTTGATAACTGAACCCGCATTGAATGCTGAACCTTCAATTGCATAAGTTACTTTTCCGTCAAGTCCCCACGCAACACCTGTAACGAGATTATTTTTTGATTCAACTCTCTTTTCGCCTGTGTTCATAAGCAAGAAACAGCCTGTACCATATGTATTCTTTGCCTGACCTTTTTCAAAGCAACCCTGACCGAAAAGAGCAGCGGGCTGGTCACCAATTGCACCTGAAATTGGCACACCTGCCAATTCTTCAATACCCATAACACTCTTTGCAACTTTACCATAAATTTTACTTGATGGTTCACATGTTGGGAGCATTGACATAGGAATACCGAGTTTTTCACAGAGATACTCATCCCAGCAAAGCTTATCCACATCAAAAAGCATTGTTCTTGATGCGTTTGAATAGTCAGTAATATGGACTGCACCACCTGTAAGATTCCAAATGAGCCAAGTTTCAACTGTACCGAAAAGAAGTTGACCTTTTTCTGCTAAATCTCTTGCACCCTCAACATTATCAAGAATCCATTTAATCTTTGTTGCAGAGAAATAAGCATCCACAACAAGACCTGTATGGTCTTTAATATACTGTGTTAGTTCTTCATCTGCCTTGATTTGTTCGCAAACATCAGCAGTTCTTCTGCACTGCCAAACAATTGCATTGTAAACAGGCTTACCTGTTGACTTGTCCCAAACAATTGTTGTTTCACGCTGATTGGTAATACCAATTGAAGCAATATCCTCAACAGTTGCCTTACTTTTTGCAAGAACCTCCATTACGGACTGCAGCTGAGAAAAGAGAATTTCCATTGGATTATGCTCAACCCAACCTGTGTGTGGATAAATCTGAGTAAATTCATGCTGAGCCTTGTAGCAGATGTTTCCCTTTCTGTCAAAAAGAATAGCACGTGAGCTTGTTGTTCCTTGGTCTAATGCGAGAACATATTTTTTCATTTCGTATAACACCTCTTAAATCTATATTTTTAACCCTTTTTGTTTTTTTCTAATTTTGCTTTGAGATTAGCCGCTTCCCTTTCGGCTTTTTTATCATCAAACAAATTATGCAAGCCTTCCCAATGGAAAACTCTACGTTTAAACCAAAGTGAAGATGCGTGTTTATATATAAATGACGGACATGCTTTCTTGAGTGGTGCGTACTGCACTTCATAAAAGTCCAGCAATTTATAATAATCCGACGCTTTATGGACAAATGTTGAAAATGATGGATATCCCTTTTCTGCCCACGCATTTTCAGCCATAGCACCAAGACGAGGGAATGTAAGGAATTCAAGGCGTTTAATGTTTGGAACATATTCCGTCCACATCTGAGCCTCAATGCCGAGAGTTTCTTCATCATTCTCTGTCAATGCACCATCGTCGTTACAAACCATTTTAAGAGTATTCCAACCATATGGAAAATCGAAATAGTATGGATAACATTTTGTGTTAATCATCTTTCGTCCGCGTTTAAGTTCTTCCCTTATTAACTGGTCGTCTTTTGCCATACCACATACATTCCAAGCAATATTTGTACTTAATTTTTCTGTGCCACCCGTGGTATCATAATTCCACATAATTGAGGAATAGCCCTTGTTTTCAAGATATTCATTTACCTTACTCATAAAGAACATCTGCAAATCATCTTCATCTTTAAGTCCATTTTCTTCGATTGTTTTTTGGCAGTGTGGACAGTTTTTCCAACGCATTTTAACTGCCTCGTCACCACCGATATGAATAATCTTATCCGGGAAAAGTTCCATAAGCTCATCAAGCACATCATAGACAAATTGATATGAACTTTCTTTACCTGCACAAAGAATATCGTGTTTAACGCCCCAATGCGTTGCTACCGGTAGGTCGCGGTCAAAACACGAAAGATACGGATAACAAGAAATCGCAGCCACCATATGACCGGGCACATCAAATTCAGGAATAACCTTTATTTTTCTCTCATGACAATATGCGACAACTTCTTTTACCTCATCCTGTGTATAATATCCACCATGGGGTTTGTGATTAAAGTTTGTATGACTTCTCTTTGAGCCTTTTTCAGTTAACAACGGATATTTCTTAATTTCAACTCGCCAGCCTTGGTCCTCTGTTAAATGCCAATGAAGAACATTCAATTTGTGAAGTGCCATAAGGTCAACTATCCGTTTTATTTCGTCAACTGTGTAAAAATATCTTCCACAGTCAAGCATATATCCACGATATGCAAAACGAGGATAGTCAACTATTTCCACGTGAGGGAGTTTACCATCTGTCTGCAAAAGCATCTGTTTTAAGGTTTGCTGACCGTAGAAAAGACCTGACTCAGTTTTAGCATTTATGAACACTCTACGATTTTCGCACTTTATGGTATATCCTTCTTCATGCTCAATACTATCATCAAGCTTTAAAATAATACTTCTTTCTTCCCCGGTATCTTCATGCATAATAATTTTTTTACCGAATTGTTTCTTTGAAAAGTTTATTAAATCTTCAGCAAAAGGGTATGGTGAAATAGTTGTACCCGTATGAAGGGTAAAACCTTTTTCACTTTGATTTATAAGTATGCTTACCGGTTGTGGAATTATGTTAAACATATTTTTTCTCCGTAAAATACAAATTTATTTTATACATATTGATTTTATCACAAAATCTTTTTATCTACAATAAAAATAGTATATATTTTTCTCTTGAAATTGTCACACATATATAGTATAATTACTTGACTAAATAAATTTGCCTTAATTCAGTCGTGTGCCGTGTGGGTCCTGTGCGGCGAAGCGCCGTGAACCATGTCAGGCGGGGAACCGAGCAGCATTAAACGGTTTGCATCGGGCGCCACAGTCTGCCTGCACGACACATGACTGAGTTAAGGCATTTTTAATACTAAAGGAGGAAAAGTTATGTATCGTGCTTTTTACCGAAAATATCGTCCTTCAACCTTTACTGATGTGGTTGGTCAGGAGCATATCACAAAAACACTTGAAAATGCCGTAAAAACAGGCAAAACAAGTCATGCATATCTTTTTACAGGTTCTCGCGGAACCGGTAAAACCTCCTGTGCGAAAATCCTTGCAAAAGCCGTTAACTGTATTGATTCCCACGACGGTAATCCTTGCAATAACTGTGAAATCTGTAAGGGTATTGATTCGGGTGCAATCCTTGATATAATCGAAATCGACGCTGCATCAAATAATGGTGTTGATAATATCCGTGATTTGCGTGAGGAAGCAAATTTCACTCCTGCAAACGCAAAATACAGAGTTTATATCATCGACGAAGTGCATATGCTTTCAATCGGTGCTTTCAATGCACTTCTCAAAACACTTGAAGAGCCACCTGCACACGTAATTTTCATTCTTGCGACTACCGAAGTACACAAATTACCTTCAACTATCCTTTCACGTTGCCAGAGATTTGATTTCAAGCGAATCCCTCCTGAAGCAATTGCAGGAAGACTTAAAGAAGTTGCCGAGAAAGAAAATCTTCAGATTTCCGATGATGGTGCTATGCTTATTGCACGAATTGCAGACGGTGCTATGCGTGATGCTCTTTCGCTTTTGGACCGTTGCTCATCATACGAAGGTTTAATTGACTCTGTAGTTGTTGCAAATAGTGCTGGTCTTGCAGGTAGAGAACATATTTTTGAACTCTGCGACTGTATTCTTGAAAAAGATGCTGCAAAGGCATTGGAAGTTGTAAATAAGTTATATAACGACTCCTGCGATATGGAAAGACTTATAACCGAGCTTACAAGCCATTTCAGAAATCTCATGGTTTCAAAGGCTGTTAAGAATTTTCAGGATATGATTATCTGTTCACAAGGAGAAATCGAAATCATTCGTCAGCAGAGTGCTAAAACTACTCTTGCGACAATCATGTCTTGTATCGACGTACTTACTGCATCCGCATCAACAATGAAACAGGGTGCAAACAGAAGAACAAGTGCGGAGCTTTGCATTATCCGTCTTTGTACACCAAGTCTTGACGCAGATATGAATGCTGTTCTTCGCAGACTTAGTGAACTTGAAAGTGCAGTTGCGTCAGGGAAAATAACAGCTAAGACAGAAGCTCCTGCTCCTGCACCAATACAAACAGAAGCAAAACCTGAAAAGGTGGTAGAAACCCCAACTCCTGTTGCAGAAGAAAAGAAAGAGCCTGAAAAGGAAGAAACTCCTCTTCCCGAGCCACCAGCTGCCCCACAGGAAGAAAGAATTGTTCCTAAAAACACAGGAACTGTACCTTTCGGCAGTTGGCCTGAAGTGCTTGAAAAACTTTTCTCACAGGACAAGAGCCTGATTGCTATGCTTACAGGTTCAAGCGCATTTATCCATCAGGATAAATATTTACTTATTAAAGGTTCACCCGTATTGGAAATGTGTCTTAAAACAGGTGACTATTCTAAAACAATAAAAGCTGCCGTTGCAGAAGTAACCGGCAGGTCATATACACTTGCTGTTTATAATAATAAGCAGGAAGAAACACAAAAAAATCCACTTTCTGACCTTGTATCAAAGGCAAAAAGTCTTGGCGTAAAAATCGAGGAGGAATAAAAAATGAAAGCAAGAATCCCAAATCAGGGCGGACAGGCAAATATGATGAAACGTCTTCAGCAGATGCAGGAAGATATGGCTCGTGTTCAGCAGGAATGTGAAGAAGCAGAATACTGCGCATCTGCAGGTGGCGGAGCAATTGACGTTACAGTTAATGGTAAACATCAGGTTGTTTCAGTCAAAATTCAGCCAGATGTTGTTGACCCTGAAGATGTAGAAATGCTTGAAGATTTGCTTGTTGCTGCTGTTAACGAAGCAATGAGAAAAGCAGACGAAACTGCAGAAAGAGAAATGGGTAAAATCACAGGTGGAATGAACATTCCAGGTTTAGGTTTCTAATTTATCTAACAAATTCGGAGTATAGGCATTATGGCAATCGTATCATTGGAAAAATTGATTGAAGAATTTCGTAAAATGCCCTCTGTCGGTGTAAAATCGGCGGAGAGAATGGCATATTATATTCTTGGTCTTGACGATGAAGGCACAAAAAATCTTGTTAATGCCATAAATGATGCCCATACTAATATACACACATGCAATATCTGTTGTAATCTTACCGAGGGTGAAAAATGTGGTATCTGCAGTAATGCAAACCGTGACAATTCAGTAATCTGCGTGGTTGAAAATCCAAGGGATGTTACTGCATTTGAACGCACCCACGAATATAAGGGTACATACCACGTTTTGCACGGTGTACTCTCCCCTATGAATGGTGTTGGACCTGACAAAATCCGCATTAAGGAATTGATTCAGCGAATGGCTGACGATAGTGTTAATGAAGTTATTATGGCTACTAATCCAACTGCCGAGGGTGAGGCAACTGCAATGTATATTGCCCGTCTTTTAAAACCAATGGGAATTAAAGTGAGCCGTCTTGCTTATGGTATCCCCGTTGGCAGTGACCTTGAATATGCAGATGAGGTAACACTTTCCAGAGCACTTCAAGGCAGAAGTTTGTTATAATCAATATGTCATTCTTCGCTTCGCTCAGAATGACACTAAGAAAGTTAATGGTATATAATCATGGCAGAGAAAAATACTAATAGTACAATTGCACAAAATAAAAAAGCTCTCCACGATTATTTCGTAATTGAGAGTTTTGAAGCAGGTATTGAGCTTGTTGGTACGGAGGTTAAATCTCTCCGTCAGGGCAAATGCAACCTCAAAGATGCTTGGTGTAGTATTGTTGAAGGCGAAATCTTTGTAAATGGTATGCACATAAGCCCCTATGACCACGGCAATATCTTCAACCGTGACCCAATGAGAGTCAGAAAACTCTTAATGCACAAAAAAGAGATTATGCGACTTTTGGGCACAACAAAGCAAGAGGGATTAACTCTTATTCCATTGTCAATTTACTTTAAAAAAGGTCGTGCGAAAGTTCAAGTTGGTCTTTGTAAAGGTAAAAAACTTTACGATAAAAGAGATGTTGCCGCTAAAAAAGAAGCCCAACGCACCATAGAGCGTTCAATTAAAGAACGTTTAAGATAATTCGCAATTCGTAATGCGTAATTCGAAATTAAAAATATGGAAAATATAGTTGTTGAAAAAAGCAAAGCTTTTGCCTTGAGAATCATTAAATTGTATAAGTATCTTGATGCAAATCATAAAATCGGTGTTATTTCTACACAGATTTTAAAAAGCGGAACAAGCATTGGAGCCAATGTTAAAGAAGCCATAAGAGCTCAAAGCGAAGCAGATTTTTATTCTAAATTAAATATATCTCTCAAAGAAGCAAACGAAACAGAGTATTGGCTTGAGCTTCTTTACGAGAGTGAATACATTACAAATGAGCAATTTGAAAGTATATACAAAGATTGTCAAGAACTGTTGAAACTTCTAACAGCAATCACTAAAACTCAAAACAAATAATTACGAATTGCGAATTACGCATTCATAATTATATATACGGGGATGAAAGGATTTCGACGGGGATTTTGAACTGCGATAAGCGAGTAGTGGAGTCTGACCACTATAAAACGGACGGTTTATAAAAATAAACGACAAAAACGAAAAAGTACTCCTTGCTGCTTAATTAGCGGCGAGCATTCCCCCGGGAGAACTGCGGCCCGGTACGGAGTGTCATTTAGCAGTAAATGTGAACGGATAATCGCCTTGTAATCCGTCACACATCACAGGGCTACCGAAATGAATGCCTGTTTGTCGGCTGTCACGTAGGGAATTCCAGTAGATAAACTACACTCGTAGAAAGTTTCAGGAATAGATTTTCGGACGCGGTTTCGATTACCGCCATCTCCACCAAAACGGCTCAAATCGCGTTATGGTTTGAGCCGCTTTTATTTACACCATATTAACAAATTGGGGGTTGTCGGGATGATTGAGTATTAAATTCAGCAGAAATTGTAGGGGACGATGCCCACATCGTCCCGTTTTGGTTTATATATAAACTTATTGCGGGCGGATGTGGGCATCCGCCCCTACATTTAATCTCCCCGATAAATTCAAATTTATCAACCAAGTAATTGTTCGTGAAAATAAACATCCCTTATCCTCAATTAAACTATTGCGAATAAAGAAAAATTATGATATATTTATCACATAGTAATATTTAAGGAGATGTTAAAATGGCTAAGAGCATTCAAGACGTTCTTAATCTCATCAAAGAAAATGACATTAAAATGGTCGATTTTAAAATGGTTGACATCAATGGTCAATACCGTCACGTTACTATTCCCGCTGAAAACTTTTCAGAGGATACAATGAAGAGTGGTATTGGTTTTGATGCTTCTAACTATGGTTATGCTGTTGTTGAAAAGAGTGACATGGTTTTCATTCCTGACCCTGATACGGCAGTTATCGACCCATTCTGCACGATTCCTACACTTTCAATGACAGGTAACGCAATGATTATTGCTAACCCTGAAAATCGTCCTCTTGCACAGTATCCTCGTAACATCATCAAAGCTGCTGTTGAGTATATGAAAAACACAGGTGTTGCTGATGAAATGAAAATTTTGCCAGAATTTGAATTCTATCTTTTCGATGACGTTACATGGAGTGTTGAAGGAAGATATATAGGTGCTACTGTTGATGCAAAGCAGTCATATTGGAATTCTGATGTTGAAGGTAAAGGTGTTGTTGTTCCTAAGCAGAAGAATTACCACATCGCAAAGCCATTCGATATCTCTTATGAATGTCGTAGTGAAATGTGTATGCTCATGAAAGATGCAGGTATTGAAATTAACTACCACCATCCTGAAGTTGCTGCATCTGGTCAGTTTGAAATTGAACCACAGCTTGGCGAGGTTGTACACATGGCTGATGCTACAATGTGGATTAAGTACATCATCCACAACACAGCTCTTAAATACGGTAAGACTGCAACATTTATGCCAAAACCAATTTACGGTGAAGCAGGTAGCGGTATGCACGTTCACATGATTCTTTTCAAAGATGGTCAACCTGTTTTCTCTGATGATAATGGTTATTCAAATCTCAGTGAAACTGCACACTACTTCATGGGTGGTCTTCTTAAACACATTGGTGCTCTTTGTGCTATCACAAACCCAAGCACAAACTCATTCAAACGTCTTATCCCAGGCTTTGAAGCTCCTGTAACAGTTGGTTATGCAACATCTAACAGAAGTGCTGTTATTCGTATTCCTGCTTATGCTAAGAGTCCTGACAAGCGCAGATTTGAGCTTCGTAACCCTGATGCTACTTGTAACCCATATTTCTGCTATGCAGCAATTCTTATGGCAGGTCTTGATGGCGTTAAGAACAAGATTGACCCACACGCAAATGGTTGGGGTCCATATGATATGAACCTTTATCACCTCAGTGATGAAGAAAAAGCAAAGCTTCAGCACCTTCCTACATCTCTTGAAGAGGCTCTTGATGCTCTTGAGGCTGACCACGACTTCCTTACAGAAGGTGGCGTATTCCCTGAAGAACTTCTTAAGAACTTTGTTAAGGCAAAACGTGAAGAATGCCGTCAGCTTTCTGCAATTCCCCATCCAGCAGAATTTGATAAATACTACAATCTTTAATTAACAAATACCCTCTGAGATAATCAGAGGGTATCTTTTTACAGAATAAAACCTCCGACTTCTCGGAGGTTTTGCTTTTCAATTTAGTTTGTATGGTATTTTCTTGCGATTTTCATTGTTGTTGTTTTTGGGAATTCCTCGTCACGAATGAGCATCTTTGTTACCCTCTTGAATGCAGGCATCATAGTATTTACTCTCTTGACATCTGCATCAAGATTATCTCTTGCATCAGGATAATCTTCTTCATTGAGGAAGAATTCACCTGTAATTTTATCGCCTTCCTGATATACAAGAACTTCCTTAACGTAAGGAATGTTATTCATAAGTTTTTCTTCAATTTCTTCAGGAGAAACGTTTTTACCATTAGAAAGAATGATAAGATTCTTTTTACGTCCAACCATAAAGAGGAAGCCATCTTCGTCAATTCTACCGAAGTCACCTGTCTTGAACCAGTCACCGTCGAATGCGGCAGCAGTTGCTTCAGGGTCGTTATAGTAACCAACCATAACGTTTGAACCTCTTACATAGATTTCACCAACGCCATCTTCGTCTGCATCAACAATCTTTATTTCGTTACATTCAAGTGGAGTACCAACGCTACCAAACTTAAACTTCTTAGGATGGTTACAGGTGATAACCGGTGAACATTCTGTAAGACCGTAACCATTGAAAACATCAATACCGATATCGTAAAGACCTTTTTCATATTTAGGGTCAAGGTATGCACCACCACAGATAATCATATCAAGGTTTCCGCCAAGATTATCGTGAACCATCTTGAAAATCTTACGACGCTTGTCGATACCGAATTTCATAAGGAGATTACTGATTTTGATACCCTTTTTAAGCAATTCTTCCTTGCCCATTTTACGAGCAGTTTTCCAGATTCTATCATAAACTGTTTCAACAACAAGCGGAACACCTGTAAAGTTATATGGCTGGAATTTCTTAATATCCTGCTGAATGTGATTAATACCGTCGCAAAGGTAACCCCATTCGGAAACGATATATGTAGCATAAAGTCCGCTAACCCAAGAAAGAGTATGATGCAAAGGAAGAAAAGCAATAGCATGACGACCTGTAAGCACACGCATTGATGCTACGCAGTCACTTGCAACGTTTCTATGAGTAAGCATAACGCCCTTGCTCTTACCAGTTGTACCTGATGTGAAAACAATTGCAGCCAAATCGTCAGGCTTGATTTCAACCTTATCGAATGAGTCGTCACCGGCTTCAATCAATTTTTCACCAATTTCATAAAACTCGTCAAAATCGTCCATACAGAAATACTCTCTAATCTGAGTTTTTCCGTTTTCCTTAACCATATCAACAAAATTCAGGAATTTACGTGAATATACTACTGCTTCGCAGTCGCAACGTACAAGCTGGTCTTCAATGTCTTCGTAAGAAAGTTTTGCATCCATTGGCACAACAACGTTACCGCCAACAATAATTGCATAATATGCAAAGCCCCAATAAATGCAGTTATCTGAAACAATAGCAATCTTTTTGCCATCTTTAAGACCCTTACTGAAGAAATATGTGCTCAAAGTACGGATAATGTGGAAAGTTTCATTGTAGTTCATTTCCTGCAACTGCTTGTTACGGTCAAGGAACATGAATTGTTTGTTGTTCCCGCCCATTTCAGTACCTTTTATTATGATTTCACGTATGGTCTGATAGTCAGGAATCTGAACTTTTACCTGATTCTTATGTGCTTTTTTACTCATAGTTAAATTTCTTCCTTTTAACATTATTCATTATATTATCCCTTAAAATTGTTAACAAATTATTAACAAACTATTTTCTATTTGTTAATTCATAAACTTTATGTCGTTTTTTGTAAGAAATTTACTCCTTTTTTCCATGTTGCAGAACGAATTAATTTGTGGTAAAATCTGTTTATAGAAAATCATAAGGAAAGAGGGATTTTTTATGGGAAAGAAAATTATTGTTGCCGGTGGTGGTCATGGTGGTATCGCCGCAGGCATGCTCCTTGCAAAAAGAGGATTTGACGTAACAGTTTATGAAAAAAACGCAAAAGATAAAATGGGATATGATTGGACTGACATTTTTGATAAAAAAGGTTGGTTTGCAGTTGATATTCCACTCCCTGAAAAGGATAAATATAATCTTAAACAAGATATGACTTTCTATGGCCCTGCTATGGAAACTGCACTTACACAGCACACAGAGGATGATAAGAAAGAAATTCAGATGGAAAGAAGCGAAATTTACGCTCATCTTATTACTCACGCTGAAAAGGCAGGAGTCAGGTTTGAATACGAGCAAAACATTCAGACTCCCATCTTCTATGGTAACCGAGTTGTTGGTATTAAAACTGATAAAGGCGAATACTACGCCGACCTTGTAATCGATGCTTGTGGACTTAATTCTCCAATCAGACGTGCTATGCCCGAATCAACAACGGGTATTCAAAACAACTCTATTGAGTATGAACAATTCTATATTTATAGAGCCTTCTTTAACAAGGCTTGTGAAGTAGAAGAACACGATAAATTCAAGGTGATTCTTCTTCCAAACAACGAACTCGGTATCTCTTGGGTTGCAACGGAGGAAGAACATACTGACGTGCTTATTGGTAGATTCCGTAGGTTTGACCGTGAGTATGCACAGAACCAGATTGAAATGTTAAGAACAGGAAACCCCAGCATTGGTACAGAAATTCTTCGTGGTGACGCTTTTGCAAACATTCCTGTTCGTCAACCATTGGGTGTGCTTGTGGCTGACGGTTATGCTGCAATCGGTGATAGTGGATTTATGACTGTTCCCGTTATTGGCTCAGGTATTGCAAACTCACTTAAAGCTGCAAAAATTCTTGCTGATGCAGTTTCTAACGATACAAGTTTTTCTTATAGTGCAGAAACTCTATGGACATACCAAAGGAATTTCTACAAACAAATCGGAGCTGCATTAGCACCTCTCGCTTGTGTTAAATTATTGCTTACAAGACTTGAAGGTCCTGAACTTGACTACATTTTCGCAAAAGGCATTCTCAATGCAGATGATATGACAATCGATGCAGATTCAACAAGCCTTGGTGCTATGCTCGGTGGAATGAGCATGGAAGACATCAAGATTAAGTTGAGCGGACTTGTTAACAACAAAGTTGTTCTTGGTAAGGTTGTTAAAATGGGCTTACAGTTAGCAAAAGCAACTGCCGTTACTGCTGCTATGCCACAAAAATACGATAGAAAGGCAATCCTCAAATGGGTTAAAGCATATAACGCTTGTTTTAAACATTAATTTTAAACAAAGATTAAGGGACAGAGTAAATCTCTGTCCCCTTTTGTTTACTTCTTTATTCTTTTCCAGATGTTTTTCAGTTTGGTTATTAATCCACCAGTTGAGCTTTTATTTAGAACCTTAACAAAGTTGTCAATATTATTACTATCCAATGCTTTCTTTAATTCTCGCTGAGTTTCTGTCAAACCGCGAGCATTATCATAGTAATTATTTTCCTTACAAATATAGAAAATTTCCTTTATTAGGTTATTGCTCTGTTCATTTGAAAATCTATTCTTGTAATACTTTGCAGCTTCAATCGGTCTATTATTGTAATGTTTTATTTTCTCATCGCAATTCCAATCAAATTCAGGAAACATTTTATTAAACAGCAGATTGTTCTTCACAGCATACTCAAAATAGTCTGTTCTTGCCTTTGTGCTTAAAGAACCATTCTGATGAACATAAGAATACATGTTTTCATTTATAAAACCAATTGAATCAATCACACGATAATATTCAATACAGAAAAGCCAATCCTCACCATAAGCTCGTTTTTCATCAAACCAAATATCATTTTCCATTAGGATTTGTTTAACAAACAGTCTATTACAAACAGACGTTAAACAATTATTATCAGCAGAAAAAAAGCCAATAATTCCTTTTACAATTTCTTCTCTGATTTGATTACCATATAAAATCTTATTGACAAACCTTGAATTCTTACTAATTGTTTTATTAGGATAAACATTTTTGTAATCACAACAAACACAATCAAGATTTTCTTTTTCCATAAGCGAAATCATTTTTTCATACATATCAAACTGTATATAATCATCAGAATCCACGAATGCTATTATTGGCATAGTGGATTCTTTTATCCCTATATTTCTAGCTACAGAAACACCCTCATTTTCCTTATGTATAACCTTAATTCTGCTGTCTTTCTTCGCGTAGTTATCAAGAATTTGCCCACTACTATCCGTTGAACCATCATCAACGCAGACAATCTCAATATCCTTGTAAGTTTGATTTAAAATGCTGTCGATACACTTTGACAAATACTTTTCATTATTGTAAACAGGAACAACAACTGAAACTTTATACACCTTCATCATCCTTTTGAATACATATGTATTCATTTTTTAAAATAATAACACATAAGTATTCAATTGTCAACATAAGTGTTCACACAAGTGCTGAAATTAACATACACTTATTAAGAGGTGATATTAATGTATATTCCTACACTTGATGCTGTTATGGTTGGTTGTGTAATTGCAGATTTCAGAAAGAAAAAAGGAATCTCTCAAGAGGTTTTAAGTGGGCTTGCCGATATTGGTAGAACACATCTTTCAGCTATTGAACGAGGAGAACGAAAACCAACACTCGAGACCTTATATCGCATTTCCTGTGCATTAGATGTCAAAATGAGTGATATTGTTTCAGAAGTTGAAAAGAGAATAGAATAAAAATCAAGGGACAGAGTAAATCTCTGTCCCTTTTTTCATTTCCACTCGGGTAATTCATCCAAAGTGATTACATATTCATCATTATAAATGGCACATAAGTCGTCAACATTATTTCGGTCAACCATGTATTCCGTATGCCAAGCCATAAACCATACCCAATCTGCTTTTGTTGAGTGCAATTCTGCCACCGTTGGGATTTTGCCACATTCGTGGAAGCAAATCGGCATTTTTCTGCCCACAACTCTCTTTACTTTCTTGTACAGACTGTCATTGGGACCGTCAATATACGAGTCTGCACCTGCAATATCCACATAATTATCCCCTGGATACCATTTCCAGTAATCTTCACCACGCTCAGAAAGACCTAAAACCCAGATAAGATTGTCAAGCTCCCAATATTCTGTGTATCTCTCATACATCAGTTGCCAAAGTTTCTTGAAATTCCTGTGACCGCCTTTGCCCCACCAGAACCATTGACCGTCAGCCTCGTGGAATGGTCGCCACAAAACAGGAATTCCTTTTTCTTTGAGTTCAAGCAAGGCCTTTGCACCTTTGTCCATACCTGCTATGAGTTTTTCGTATTCGGGAGTTCCCTCTTTGAGAGCTTTGTCCCAATCGGTAATATCCGTGTTCATACTCTCCGCCCAACTACCGCTGAAATCACTGCCACAATGCCAACAGATTGTAACAATTCCACCTTTTTCATGCCATTCGATTGCTCGTCTGTTAACTCCCTCGAAGTCGTCATTCATATAGTCAAGTCCACGAATTGCAGGGTATTTTCCTGTTTTTTCGTAAATATATTCGAACTCATACTGCTCACCGTCAACCCAAGTTGATTCCTGCTGACCTGAAATTATGTAATCTCCGTACACATTACAGATGTATTCATATAATTCTTTCGCTGCTTCGCTTGCATTGGGATTTGAAAGGTGTTGTTTACCACAAGGAACACCCAAAAGCGAAGCAATGGAACAGATTATTGAGATAATCTTTTTAAACATACTATCACCTATCAAAATATGTCTTTCTCTTTATTTGCATGAGTATGCCTTCGTACTCTGCTTTATAAAATTATATCATCCCTTTATATGGCAGTCAACAAGTATCGTTTTATCCCAAATACATAAAAAAACATCCCTATGGCCTTTGTTTCACCATAGGAGATGTTACTTTCTTTAACTAATAAAGGATTTGATTATGCGTTTACAGGAGGGTTGTAAACCACTGTAAATGTAAGTGTACCTGCATAAACGCCAACAGGTTTGCCGTCGAATGTTTCGATTGCTACCTTAACATTTGTTCCACCTACAACACCAGGTGCAGTTGTGTTTACTTCGTTAACTTCTTTAAAATTAACTGCATCTCCACCTGTAACATTAAATTTCAATGTCTCTGTTGTACCTGCACTTGCTGTCATTTCACCATTATTATCTGCAACAGCAGAAATATCAAGTGATGCACCAATCAAAAGCTGTGACTCAACAGAATATGTCATGTCTTTTTCTGAAGTGTCGCCCCATTGAACCTGAATGTCCGCAGGAATTGTTACTGTGTATGACCAGTCACTGTTTTCATCAAATTTTGTTGTAACATTGACTGTTCCGGAATTATTTGTTGACTCATTTGTAATTGGGTCTGCCGCGAAAGCAGGAACTGTAACAGCCATCATCATTACAAGAGCCATAACAATAGCAATAATCTTTTTCATAATAAACTACTCCTTTTGTGTAAGGAATCAGATAATTTCTGCTGTAAATGTAAGTGTATCTGAATATGCATCAACAGGAACTGTTGCCCAAGCAGCATTTGTTGTGTCAATTGTAACTGTATCTGCTTCATCAACTACAACTTCTGCAGTAGCTGTGTATTCTGTATCTGTGATTGCGTAAGCGAGAGTAGCTGTGCTACCATCTTTTTTAAGCAAACCTGAACCAGCAACTGTAACTTTAACAAAATCATCTGTTGCAAGTTGGCTATTGATTACATATGCGATATCTGTTGTTGTTGCTTCCCAGTAAATTTCCTGTGTTGCAGGAATTGTAACTGTGTACCAAACTGGGTCAGAACCGTCTTCTTTTGTTGTTAATGTAGTAATAATTGTATCGCTACCTGAATTTGAACCGCCTTCAACTGCTGCAAAAGCAGGAACTGCAATAGCCATCATCATTACAAGAGCCATAGCAATAGCAATAATCTTTTTCATAACTTATATCTCCTTAAATCTTTATACCAGCTCTGCTGTAAACGTTAATGTACCACTATATTGGTCAATTGAAGCACCATTCCAATTTGCAGTAGGAATATTTACCTTAACTGCTGAAGTTTCAGGGTTTGTTGCTAAAATCACCGACTTTGTAGTGGTATATGTTGTATCACTTAATGTGTAATTAAGTGTTGCAGTTTTTGCTGCATTCGACATTACTCCCTGGTCAGTTGAACGAACTGACACCTTAATAAGTTTTCCTGTCTGTAATTGTGACCAGACTGAATACTCAACATCAGTTATAGTTTTGCCCCAAGGAATACTGACTGTTGCTGGAATTGACACAGTAAATGTGCCTTCCCCCATATCAGCAGCACCATCAACAAGAACTGTTGTATTGCCGGCAGGAGTTCCTGAATTCAATTCAGCTGCGAAAACAGGAACACAAACTGCAAACATCATAACAAGAGCAAGAGCTAATGAAATTAATTTTTTCATATCAAGCCCTCATTTTTTATTTCAATCAAGCATCAACGAGTTCTGCTGCGAAAGAAATTATTCCTTCGTATGCTGCAATTGAAACTGTTGTCCAAGCATCTGCTTCAATAGCAAGATTGAATGCGTGAACTTCGTTTGTAACAACAGGAGCATCAGAAATACCATCTGTTGCATCAGTTGCTGTAAAAGCGATTGTTTCATTGTTGGCATTTGTCAAATCTTTTGATTTTGCAAGAGTAACTTTAACTCTTTTGTTTGTTGCAAGCTGGCTTGTGATTTCATAATCATCAGCCTTTGCAGTATCACCCCAAGTAAGGTTGATTGCTGCAGGAATTGTAACTGAATAAGTACCATCGCCCTCAGTTGCAGTACCATCAACAAGAACTGTTGTGTCGCCTGACTGAGTAGCTGAATCCAATGTACCTGCAAAAGCAGGAACTGTAACAGCCATCATCATTACGAGTGCCATTACGATAGCAATAATTTTTTTCATAATTCTTTCTCCTTAATATTCAGGATTTAAATTAAGCAGCTTCGTAAACAACTGTATAAGTAAGTGTACCTGTATAAACATCAGGAACTGCCTGTGAGAAGTCTGCGATAGAAACTTCAACTGCTGTTGCAGGAGCAACTGCATTGTTGATTTCTGAGAATGTTTCTTCTGCACCACCTGTAAGTGTATAAACAAGCTCATAATCAGGAGCATTTGCACTTGTCATCTTACCGCCGTTGTCAGCAGCAACTGAAACCTTAAGTGCTGCACCAATAGGAAGCTGAGATGTAACTGCATAGTTTACGTTCTTTGCAGCTGTATCGCCCCAAGCGATTGTTGTTGATGCAGGATATGTAACTGAATAAGTAGCGTCTGTGTCAGATGTTGTTGTTGCAACTGTTGCACTTCCCTTTTGAGAACCGTCTGCTTCTTTAGCTGTGTCTTTATCAATAGCAAAAGCAGGAACTGTAACAGCCGTCATCATTACAAGTGCCATTACAATAGCAATAATCTTTTTCATAATTGTTTCTCCTTGTTAATTTATTTTTACATTAAGCCTTGTCACTAAGAACAGCTGTAAATGTAATGTAATTTGAATATTCAGCGATTGTCTTTTCCCAGTCTGCAACTGTGAAAGTAATTGTTTCATCTTTGCTTGAAACTTCATCATATTCTGTTGCAACAGCACCTGATATTGTGTATTCAAGTGTGTCAGTAGTACCTGTAGCAGTCATTGTACCTGTAAGAGTACCTGATTCTTTGTCTGCAACAGAAACATTGAGTTGTTTGCCAACTGCAAGCTGTGTTTCAACTGTATATGTTGCATCATATGATGGAGCATCCCAAGGAATAACGATTTCTGCAGGAATCTCAACTGTGTATGTTCCTGCACCAACTGCTGATGTATCTGTTTTAACAAGAGAGTCACCAGACTGGTTTGATGTTTCAGTAATAGCTGCAAAAGCAGGAACTGTAATAGCCATCATCATTACGAGTGCCATTACGATAGCAATAATCTTTTTCATAATTGTTTCTCCTTAAAATATAAATTCTTTCAATTAAAGGTCAACAACTGCTGATGTGAATGTAAGTGTATCCTTATATTCGTCAATAGATGCTGCTGCCCAAGCGTCAGGAGCAACGTCAACATTAAAGTTGAATGAAGCACCATTAACAACAGGCATTGTTGTTTTACCATTTGTTGTACCTGAAAGTGAATATACAAGCTCTACGCCGGTTGCATTTGTCATTACATATGCTAAATCCTTATCAGCAACAGTAACGCTAACGCATTTACCTGTTTTAAGCTGTGATGTAACAGAATATGTAAACTGTGTTGATTCTGTTTCCCAAACAAGGTCCATTGTTGCAGGATAAGTAACTGTATATTCACCGTCACCTGCGATAGCTGATGTATTTGTTTTAACAATAGCATCACCAGCAGTAGCCCCTGCGTTGAGTTCCTCTGCGAAAGCAGGAACTGTAACAGCCATCATCATTACGAGTGCCATTACGATAGCAATAATCTTTTTCATAGTTTATTTCTCCTTTTTGTTGCAATTCAAAAATTAAACAACAGCTGCTGAGAATGTAAGAATGTCTGAATATTCACCAACAACAGCATTATTCCAAGCATCTTCTGTAATGTCAACAGAAATTGCTTTTTCAGCTGCAGGATATGTAACTGTTGCAAAGTTTACATTTGTGTCACCTGTAAGAGCAAAAGCGAGGTCAAGTGCAACATTTTCTTCCGGTGCATAAGTCATGATGTAGTCAGCACTTGTAACTTTAACATCAAGAGTTTTGCCATAAAGAAGATGTGTTTCTGCTGAATACTTTAACTCAGTTGCCTGCTCGCCCCATGCGATTGTTGTATCAGCAGGAATTGTGACAACGTACCAGTCACCGTCAGTATCAGGAACACCGTCACCGTCAGTATCCTTTTGTGTACTTGTTGTGATTGTAACTTCACCTGAATCAGTGTCTTTTACACTAAGGTCAGCTGCAAATGCAGGAACTGTAACAGCCATCATCATTACGAGTGCCATTACGATAGCAATAATCTTTTTCATAATTTATTCTCTCCTTAAAATAATTTTGTGGAATTTATACTGTAACAAGTTCAGCTGTGTATGTAAGAATATCTGAATATTCTTCAACAACTGCACCTGCCCAAACAGTTTCAGCAATTACAACGTCAAGAGACTGAACATCAGGAACAACGATTGTTGGCTGAGTTGTTGTGTAGTTTGTAGCACCAACAAGTGTATAAGCAATTTTGTAAATACCATCAGTTGTTTTCATTGCTCCACTACCTGCTACGGAAACTTCTACACGATGATTTCTTCTAAGCTGTGATGTGATTGCATAGTCGACCGCTGTTTTGTCCTGACCCCATGGGATTGTTGTGTCGGCAGGAATTGTAACTGTGTATCTTTCAACATCATTACCGTCAGCGTCTTTTGTGTCGGTTGTAATTGTAACATCACCGTTGTTTGCTGGACCCTGTGTAAGGTCTGCCGCAAAAGCCGGAACTGTAACAGCCATCATCATTACGAGTGACATTACAATAGCAATAATCTTTTTCATAAATTATTCTCTCCTTTATATGATTTAAGCATCTACATATTCTGCAGTAAATGTAAGGAAATCGCTGTGCTTACCTGATGCTGCACGATTCCACTGTTCTTCATCAATCTCCACAGAAAGACTAAAAGCTTTACCGTAATCCCCAGGGAGAAAAACAATGTTATCGTCACCGGATAATGTGTAAGCGATTGTTTTGCTTGTTGCTTGCTCATTAACCAACTTGTAGTCATTAGCTGAAGAAACTCCAACCTTAACTGCTTTTGATGGTTCAATGTTCAAAAGAACTGCTCGAATTTCACCAATTCCCATGGACTCCGTTGACCACGGAATTTCAACATCTGCAGGATAGCTTAACTCATAAGCAGCCTCACCTTCTGTTGAGATTGCCATTGACTGTGTTTCTGCAAAAGCAGGCACAACGCAAAATACAAGCATCACAAGTGCTAATGTTACGGACAAGAGTTTTTTCATTAAATCGTCCCCTCCCTTTCATTACGAGCCGTCCGCAAAAGCGACTGTATATGTTAATTGTGTCTTATACTCACCAACCGGAACTGCGTCCCAATATTCCTGCTTGATTGTTATGCTTGGAATATCGTTTGGTTTTGTTCCAGCCGGAACTTCACCTGTAAATTCAGTTTCAATGAAGTTTTCTGAATCATAACTAAGTTTAAATGGATTTCCATCCGAACCAACATTCGTTGATGTCAGGTCATTAATGTTATTTCCGTCCGTATTTGCATCCTCAACCTTAATATTGAGTGTTGCAGTATTAAGATTTGCCTCAACCGCGTATGAAACATCCTTTGTTGCTGTGTCATCCCAATCAATCTCAAGGTCTGCCGGAATATCCACCTTATATGTAGTTGGATTCTGACCATTAGTTGAAGTGAACACAATCGGAAGTTCAAGAGTTGCTATTGGAACAAGGTCCTCACCTGTAAGTCCTGCCTCAATGTCTTCTGTTTCATATACATTAAAGGTAATTGAACCTTCATAAACAGAACCGGTAGGTGCTTTTGATGCTACTGACGGGTCAACAGCAATCTCAAACGGAATTCTTGCAAACACTTCGTTTGGCTCAAGATTGTCGTATTCACCTAAATCAAGCACGGTATCTGCAACAAGCGAACCTGCTGTAAATGAATTAAGTGCTGAATAAGTTGTTCCTGTAGTCTGTGTAAGCTTCAAGTCTGAAACCGCTTGAAGTGTTACATTATGGTCAATTAATGCCGCAATATATGACATATCAACATAAACTATCTGACTCATAGATTGTTCGTCATCATTATTGAGTTCGACTGTTGTTACCTCTGCACCATCAGTTTCGGCATCCATAACTGCAATTTCACTTACAGGGAACAATCTAAGGATTTTCTGCTCAAGTTCATAAAGCTCCTCAACATTGTAGTATGCAGGAAGGAATGCATTATACTCATCAAGAGTATCCTTGATTTCTCGAATTTCATCTTCAGTAAATCTTTCTCTGTTTGTTATCTTGGTGCTTGCGTTGTCATAGATTCCTTGCAGCTTATCACGGAAAGTAATAATACCACCATTTATTTCTTCTCCGTCAATAGTAAAACTTCGGGTATTACTCAAGAAATATGTAAAACCACGGGATGTATTCTGAAGACCTGCATAAATCGAACCATCGTCAATTGATGTCTTTGAATAATATGGTAATCCATCATAATTCTGTGCCTTGAAATCAGCTACTTCTTGTTTTCCTTCGATGCTGACAAAGTTACCAATCTTGTATGAATCAGAATCGGCAACACTGTCGTCTTTATCGTCAAGCACACCATCGTCATTATAGTCATATTTGACTGTATAAAGTCCTGTAAGGTCTGCCAAGAAACCCGACCTACCATCTTCACCAACAGCATTAACCTTGATGTTCTCAAGTGTTGTTGTCATACGCATTGCCATATTATAAGCATTAAGGAACTGCGTTCTCACTGTTTGGTCCATAATTGTAGTCTTTTGCTCATTAGAGAATCGACTGTAACCATTGTTATAATACTCAATAATCTGGTCCGCCGTTGCTCTGTCAATTCCCATTGCCGCATAATTGACTGCACCATTGCTGAATCCTGGATATGGAATATCGTTTTCTCCGGTTGTGGTAGCAGTTTTTATTGCATCAGGAAGAGAATTAACAAGTGCTGTGAGTTGGGAAACAGTATATGTCGCTTTAGGAATCTCTTTTGTTCCGTTTGCATATAACTCATATTCCTGAAGAAGTGCTTCTGCATCTGCAACTACTGTTTTCTGATAATCTGTAAGTGCATTGTACCTTGTTCTCGCAACACTTACGTCCCCCGCAAATTTTGTTGAGTAAAGGTCAATGTTAGCAACAAAATCTTCGAATTCTTTTGCAGGAAGACCCTTTGCTCCAAAGAATTCATCGAAATACAAATCTGTTACCCCTGCTGCTGTACGAGTTGCAGCCACATCACTGTATTGAACAGGGTCATAGGAAAAACCGATATTATCAATTGTAAAGGTCTTTCCGTACATCTGGTCAGCACCACTTTGGCTGCCAGGTGCAACGCCAATTGAAATACGATAAATATTGTTAAGTGCTAATGAAGATTCATCAAGTTTCTGGCTGTTATTACCGGGTTTGAAATGATAAAGAGGAATTCGGATGTATCCTTTGTATCCTGCAAGTGTAATATCAAATACACCATCGCCATTTGTATCAGAACCAGCCCTTGATGTATAAGCAAACATTCTACCTGCATCTTCTGCGTTGTTAGCCTGTACCCATTCACCACTTTCCGCATCCAGAATGAAGAAATTCTGGTCAGTTGCAGATGTACCCATCGCAATCTGGAAATCGTTAAGAGTATCATCAAAATATGTCTGAATAGTTACTGACACATTGAAATCTGTAATCTGAGTAAAGTCAGCATAGAATACCAATGAAAGATATGGGTCAATATTATCGTTACTGAATGACTTTGCCATATTGCCAAGTAAGACATTAGAATTACCTGTACCAGTTGCTCTCAATGCATCGATATTTGCCGCCTCTGCACCCTTATAAGTTGTTGAAACAACATTATAATAACCTTCACCACTTGTATAGAAGTTACTGTCAACTAAAACAGTTGCACCCTTTGAGCCTTGGAAACCTCTGTCTGTGATTTCACCCTTTGCAGCATTTGCCATCAGATTATCTGCAAAACCATTTTTGGTTGGCTGTTTACCCCAAAGGAAAGCCGTGATACTGTTATCAGTATCCTTGCTCTTACCACCAAAATCTTCAAAAGTATCCGGAACATAAGTTACAAAGTTCTTTGTGTATCTGTAGTCAGTGTAAGCTGTTTCACCATCATAATAAATATCAGGAGCGTCTTCAAGCTGATTGGATTTTGTTCCTAAATTATAGTTTTCAAAATCATCAAAGAGAATGAACGGTCTGTTTGAAAGGCTGGTACCAACAACAAACTCATCGAAATCTTCACTGACATTACCTTCAAGAAGTGCAATGTATTTAAGGATTAATTCTTCTTCCTCTTTACCAAGCATTTCAAGCTGACCTAAATTAAGAAGTGTATATCCCTTCCACAACTTGATTATTTCATCACGAAGTGCATCGCTAACAGTTGTAATGTTATCAGGGTTCGGAAGTTTTTCCATAAGACGAACCATTGTAGGAATAAGGTCAAATTTACCTGCATTTGCTCGTCCGTAAGTACCCTCTGCCACGCAAGCCTCGTATGCTTTCCATGCATTTGCCCAAGAATCTCTGTTAAGTTTTGCAGCAGTTGCCGCAAGACCTACGCCATCACCATCATCAGTCTTTGACAAGTCAAGGAATGCTGTGCTCTTTCCGTTAGCTTCAAAAATTTGACGATAAGCATCAATCAATTCAAGAATATAGTTAATTTCTCTGAAATCTTCCCAACCAGGAGTAACAAGATACTCGTCAATGGCATCGAAAATAAGAGTCTGAATAGCTAATTCTTCATTATAGTAATCACTTATTGGGTTACCAGTATTTGCGGCATTTCCGTCAAGTGTATTTTCTGTGTATTTTCCACCGTCTGTACGGTAGAAGAAAATATTATCAATATAAAAACTACGGCTTAAACTATCTGATGAGCATCCTTCAATTGAGAAGCCTGCATTGTAAATATCTTCAATGGCTTTTAAGCCTGCTTCTCTATTCTGAACTGCACCATTAGCAATATAAGCACGGTCTGATGAGTAATTACCGGTTGTAACAGAAGTTTTTGCTTTTGACCCATCCAACGGAACAGCAAGCATATAACCGGTTTTTGAATAATCAGGGTCCGGATTGTTAGGATAACCTTTTGTCAAATGAGTAATACCACTTGCATTATATAAGAACAAGTGTCTTGTTCCCATGCTCAAGAAACCAGAAGCTGAAAGATAACCTCTTCTGTGAATCAACATAGCATTTGTTACACTCGTACCCGCAGGGTCAACTAAAATATTCCCGAATGTCATAGATTGAAGCCATGAATTGACAGATGATTCATTAACCGAGTTACCACTCATTCGTTTTGTACCTACTGCCAATTCTTGGTTACTGATATCAACATAAGAAGCTGTTTCGGAACACATAAACTTAAGGGGAACACGTACATATCCTTTGAAGTTTCCAATATCAAGTGTACCATCGCTCTTAAGCATTACTTTATTCCAGCCACCGTCTTCACGTTGCACCCAAACATAAGGTGCCTCGCCTGTATATGTAGAAGCTGCTGTACCTTTTGTTGAATAAACTATTGAACCCGCACGCTGAACTGTATCTAATGTTTCGTCGTCATTGTTCCACTCCATCCACATTTTTTCGTTGGTACGAAGTCGGAAAGCAAGTCCTGTAAGCTGAACATCGGATAAATCTAACCAATACCAGATTTCCTCAGCACCCTTAAAGTCCCAAGTTTGACGGGAATAAGATGTGTCAAAAGCCTGTGTGCCCGTTGGTTGATTATGCATTATGAAACGAAGTGCCGGTGTATCACTTACATAATCTGTAAGGTCAACTGTACCCGCTTCTGCCGCTGCACCCATATAGAGCAACTGGCTACCTTGTGTAACTCTACCATCATCACTACCGCTTGAGAATGTCATAATCTCACGAGCTGCTGTAGGGCTTGATGAAAGGTTTGCAAAACGGTCAGAATCGATTGTAACTGCAGGAACTTTAACAACAGTTGCATGAATTGGTAGTGAGAACCAGTTTTCTGTATCTACCGCAGTAACAGTAACGCTGTAACGGTTATTTTCAAGGTCAATTTCACCAATATCAGCCGCATTGAATGTTGCAGAAGTACCTGTTGACTTGATTGTTTTAATAACGTTATTTGTATGAGCCTTATCCTTTGCACCTGTATCAACAAGTTCAAGAATATAGAACGCTATTGATAATGGCTCATCTTTGAATGTAGGCTGTGCTGTTGCAGCAGGATAAACAACCTGAACATTGCCATCGTCATCAAGCCATGCACTTGCACCCTTTTCCTGTGCTGCATCGTCAAAATAAGGCGCAGGGTCATAAGGCAATGTTGCGGCGTTGAACAACATCAACGGAAGCGACGTTATGATTAATGCCAAAGACAATATAATTGACACTATTTTTTTAGATGATTTTTTCACTTTCATCTTCAGTCTTCCTTTCTTTGAAAGTACTGTATATATAATAGGTATTACTTTGCAGGAGCTTTTACGATAATTTCTGTTGCAAATACCATGTTATTGAGTTTTGACAATTGCTTATCAAGTGAATATGGCTGTGCAACAACAACTGCACTGTATGTGCCCTCTGAAAGAGGTCTGCTGATTGAGAATCTTGAAATTGCATATCCCGGTTGAACAAGTCCTGATTCATAAAGAAGTTCATCGCCGTCATCAGCTTTCTTGTTGCCGTTTTTATCAAGATAGATTGAGTATTGCATGAAGCAGATATCTGCGTTCTTTTTGTCATTTGCAAGAACAAAGTTCTGTTCCTTTTGTCCTGCGATGAAGTTAATCTGAGTAATACCTCTCATTGTGATATTCTTTACAGAAACATCAATCTCATCTTCAAGTTTATCCCATACACCTTCGCCCTCAACACCTTCAAGAATCATTCCGCCGGGTGTTGTCACAGGCTCGTCAGGAGTGTCAAAAATACCGTTCTGCACAGCATAGTACACACCGAAAATTAATCCCGCCAAAGCAAGGAGTCCTAAAAGGAAAAGAAGAATGAGAGCAGCAATTCTGTCTTTCTTAACTGCAATAAAAGTACCATCGATAAGTTCAATATAACCGATTGCTTTATAGCGAATTGAACTTTCTGCTCTGTAAACAGTTTCCTCTATTCCGCCAACGATAAGTGTACCTGCTTCGTGCTTGCCGTATTCTAACTGACCTACAACACGGATACCGCCGTCAGGATATGCTGCTTTGATTTCTTTTGCCGTATAATAGCCGACCTCAAAGCCTGTATCTTTGTTGCGATAAGATTTTACGTAGTCATTTCCTAACTTTATGTTAAATACTGCCATTTTAATAGCCTCCCGATAATTATTTTTAAAAATAGTGACAAATACACATACTAACTGATAATTATACTATTTTATTAATAAATTATACCTTCTTACAGTCTATATGTCAATTATTTTTTATATATTTTTAATTTAAATTTATATATTTTTAAAAATTATATGTGCAATATGCACAAAAGCCTATTCGTTTTTTAATAGACACATTTGAATATTCTGTTGATTTTTTTAAATAAAAAATAGGAAAATTTTGTAGAATTCTTCTCTATCAAACAAAAATCTTTAATGTATTATCACAAAACAATGACACACTTTTATAGTTTGTCAAACTTTTTTCATATAAATTTTGTTAAAATTTACAACTTTGCTGTTTCGGTAATGTTAAAACAAAATAAGACACATCATAGTGGAAAACTCCAAAATGATGTGTCTAACTTTTTATTTATTAAAAATAGCTTTTTCGGTAATATTTATTGCTTCTTCTTCAAGATTACATTCCAATAACCAAACTGGAATTTTTTCAAGCAATATATTTAGAGTTAAAAACAACTCGTGCATACACTTTTCACTCCAGCGTGGCATAAACACGTGAGGCAAGAAAAACTGAGTTGCTTCAATATCATTTAATTTTCGGATTCTGTTGTTTTCACTTTGTAAAAGAACAACAATCCCCTTTAACTCTGACTTATGATTGACACTGTATGACGATGAACCTTTCCATGGAGAACCATAAGCATAAAACTTGTCACCAACAAGGCGAACAAAAACTTTGTCACCGTTAACAATGGTTGCGTTACGGTATTTGCTCCAAAGCTCTGCCTGAGTAGTTTTTCCAATACCTGATGGACCTGTGAAAACAATTCCATTACCATTATAGTCAACGTATGAAGCATGAATAAGTGCTGTATTCAAAGAACAAAGTCGGGAATAAACAGCAGTAACAACCAACTCGTTGCTATATTCTCCATTAACACCTCTGCAAACACTTACCTCTGTCCAATCTTCGTTTGCGAACATCATGGATGTGGGGTTTTCTCGGTTACGGAAAAAGTGACCTGAATTATGAGCGACATACTCTACGCCATAGGAAAATCCGGACATATCTTCAAAGTCACATATATTGATTCTTTGTATTGGGGCAAGACTTTCTGCCGTATAAAAGTCTTTATAAAATTCTTCTTTTTTTGATACTATCTCAAAGGGTGAGTCAACAAAAATATAGTTTTTCATTTAAGCAAGTTGTAGGCAGCCAATCGGGGCACTAACCTTTTGCATATCCATAAAATATTCAACGAAGGAACCGGTATTACCAACTGAGTTTGGTGCGGTATCCACACCACCTGTATACCAATCACGGCAAGGGGATTTAGAGTGGGAGAAAAGAATGGTCATGGCACCGGAAATCTGGTCACCGCCAAAGTCACCTGGCAAGGAAGAGGCAATGTTTTCATCAAATTTGATAGAGTATAAATATGATTTTGGTGGTACATACTCTTTTTTCATGTTTTCTCCTCCTTTAATTTATTTTGGTATATCAAGTAAAGTGTTTTTGCTGTGTTACAAACAGAATCTGAAACTGTTTCTGCATCGCTACTTTCTGCACATAGCATTCCTGGACACCTTTGACAAAACTCACTGTATTTGCAGTTCTCACATTCTGTGGGATTTTTTAAAGCCTCAAGCTTTTCATTCAATTCTTTCCACGCTTTTTCAAGTCCGCTATCAACCAATGTATAAGGTCCGTTCATAAACGCACATAATTGCAAATGCCCATTCCAGGTCAACCAGAATGATTTTCCGTATCCTGAACACCATGAGAAAGGAAATTCAGGATGTTTAAATTTATGCATCTCCAGTTGTTCTAATGAGAGGTGATGTGCAAACTCATCGAAGGCAAATCTTGATGTTTCGGCAGTATTCACACTACCACGGGCAGATTTAACCACTGATATTGTATGATAAAAACGGACTCCCCAATTTTTTGTGATTTTATACATTTCTCTCAAATCGTCGGCATTTTCTTTGACAATTGTAGCAGTAAGAGAAAGCGGGACTTGGTTTTCTTTTAGTAGTTTAACAGCATTTTCTATCTTTGTAAAGCCATTTTCTGAATTACACACTCTTTTATAGGTTTCGTTACTTGCACCATAGAGTGTAAGTTTAACAGAATAAGGCATGCCATATTCATTAAATTTTTCCATGGCAATTTCATCAATTAACGAACCATTTGAAAGAATTGAGATAAGAAAACCCATCTTATTGAGTTCTTCGTATATATCCCAAAAGTCAGGTCTTGATAAGGGTTCTCCTCCAGTTAAAGTAAGATAGAGTGTTCCCATCTCCTTTGCTTCACGGGCTATTTTGAGAAGTTTATCTTTTGAAAGCAGTTCACCTTGATTTGATGCTTCTTCTGGGTTAAGTCGAACATAGCACATTATACAATTAAAATTGCAAAAGGGAGTAAGTTCAATTGTTGCAGAAATGGGAATTTTATGTTCTTTTGCATATTTTCCAATTGTATATGGGAAAATATTTTCAAAAGGCATTTCACAACCAATCATTCTTCCAATGCTCCTTGTTCATGAAGACCTTTAATAAAGTCTTCTAAGTCTGAAACAACAGTTTCTCGGTCAATTTCGTATGTATCGAGTAATATGTTAATAAGTGCTTCTTTTTCTGCACCTTTTTCTAGTTCTTTCCAAAGCAGAGCACCACTATCACTGAGTGCAACCACACCATGAATATCACTTGTACGTTGACCGATTGGCACAGCAACAGTCTGAGTACCAATTGTTCGTAACACAAATCCGCTTTTAACCTTCAGCATTTAAAAGCATCTCCTTTTCTGTGCTTAAGAGTTCCTCAAAAGAACCATCCTCACCCAGTTTGAATATTCGCGAACAGTATTTCAACATGCTCGGACGATGAGTTGTTAATATGCAAATCCGATTTGGATTAATGTCCATAATATTCTCAAGAACATAATTCTCAGTTTCAACATCAAGTGAAGAGGTAGCTTCGTCCATAAGCAATACAGGTGAATTTCTCAAAAGTGCGCGTGCAATAGAGATTCTTTGTGCCTGACCTTCCGAGAGATTGATGTTTCTTTCTCCGATTTTTGCATTAAGGCATTCGGGCAGTTTTGAAACAAACTTCCAGGCACCTGCTAGTTTTAATACCTCAATAAGTTCTTCATCTGTTGCGTCAGGCTTAACAATTCTCAAATTTTCACTTACCGTGCCACAAAGAATACTGTTCACCTGCAAAACATAGGAGCAAAGTCGTCTTGTACTCATTGAAGCGTGGAGTTTACAATTATTATTTGAGAATGTTATTTCACCTTCAGTAGGATTTACAAGTCCTAAAATAAGGCGTAATAAAGTTGTTTTGCCTTCACCGGAAGAACCGATTATTGCAATGGTTTCTCCTGATTTTATATTAAAGTTTGCATTTTTAATTACGATTTCGGTAGAATTCTTATATGTAAAGCATACGTTTTTAGCAGATATTTCTAATGGTTTGGTTTCGGCTTCTTTTAACATTGTTGTTGCAGCGTCTGCATCATCATCTTTTTCTGCATTAAGGTCGCAAAGTTCCATCATTCTTCCAGCAGAAGTTGCAATTGAAATAAGAGTTGGTCCCAAAGATGCCAAGGAGTTAAAAGAGTTTGTAAGAGTTGACGAGAGTTGGATGAAAAGAGTCATTGTTCCAAAGGTGATTATGCCATTCCAAAGTCTCCAAACACCCCATCCATAGCAAGAATATGAGATAATTATTCCAATTAAGCCCATAAACATTGTTGTAAGTACAGAGAATTTTTCTTGTTCTAATCTGGCATCTCGATACTGAATTAATAGAGATTTGAATTTCTCAGAGAAATCTTTGGCTAATCCAAAAGATTTAATCATCTGAATATTATGTATCGATTCTTCACACTCTGAAATGATTTTCCCACTCATTTCACGGGCTTTTTCGTTGTACTTCCTTATTCTTTTTAACATGTATTTTGATGTCAGCATAAGAATGGGAGCACCCAAGATAGCGATAAAAGCCATAGTATGGTCATAATAGAAAACAATTATTGCAGAACCAACAAACTGAGTAAGCTTTGTAAAAAATGCAGGTAAAAAGTTTACTACTCCAGAAGATACCATGCCTATATCATATTCAATACGGTTAATTAAATCTCCTGAGCGATATTTGCTGATATCCTCCCATTTTGTATGTACAATTCGGTCAAAAAAGTCAGCACGAATTTCCTTGTTAACTCTTGTTCCCACACGTGAAGTAATAAGTGAACTTATTGCCTGAAAGATAACTTGTGAAACAGCAAGACCGATTACTAATATAGTTGTTTTTACGATTTCTGCTTTGTTGTGACTTACAACTACATCAATCATATTTTTAGAAGCCAGACTAGAACCTAATCCCATGAGTATAGCAACAACACCGATGAAAATATATAATGTTATACTCCACCAATATTTTCGCATATACTTTATCAGCCATTTACACTCATTAAAAACATCTGATAATATTTTTTTGTAGTCTTTTTTCAACATAAATATAACCAGCTTTTAAAATCTGTTTTTTCCGTAACCATACTTATAACCGTAGCCATAACCGTACTTCTTATATCCATAACGATTATATGCATATCCGTAACCACCATAATAATAGCCATAGCCCATAATACCGGATGCGGCAGAGTTCAACACGCAACCAAGTATGTTTGCATTAACGGATTGCAGACTATCAATAGCATATTTAATTCTTGTTGTTCTGACAGTATCCTGTTTGATTACGAGAATTGTTGTGTCAACAACACCGGCAATAGTAATCGGGTCAGAAACAAGGGCACATGGAGGAGCATCTATGATTATATAGTCATACTTTTGCTTTAATGCTTCCATTACTTTCTCAAGGTATTCAGTATTGATAACCTTCCACATATTCTCTTCCGAAACGGAAAAAGTCATAATGTCAATTCCCAAATCGGGAACATATTCTATTTGACTGTAAGAATCAAGCCTATTCTTTTCATATTTTTCATATTTCTTCATTAAACCTTTAACACTTGGGTTTCTAATATCAGCATCAACGAGAACTATGCTTTTTTCCATTTTTGCCAAAGCTATTGCAAGATTTGTTGAAACTGTTGTTTTACCCTCTTCAGGACTTGCACTTGTAAATAAAATGGTTTTTGATGCTTCGTCAAGCTCGCTGACTATAGAATTTCGCAATTGTCTTACGGTTTCCATAAACGAATCACCCGTTAATGGATTGTTAATAAGAATAGAACGGTCAACTTCATTATTATATTTTCTAAAGGTAACTTTTGGTAATACACTAATACAATTCTGATTGATTTTTTCTTGTATATCTTTTTTTGTTCTTATTGTGTCGCGGGCAATAGCGTAGAGTGCAATGATACCACAACTCAGCACTATTCCAATTGCGAAACCAAAAACAGTATTTTTAAGAGTTCCTCTGCTGTTAGAAGGGGAGTCCGGAATAACAGGTTCAGAAATCATAACAAGCTTTGAAGAACCAATTACATATTCTGCAACAGAAGGATAGTTTTCCATAGCGGAAATGAGAACATTATAAGTTGCTTGCGGGTCCTTTCCTGCAGCTTCCATTGTGAACATGTTTGTTCCCTCGACAGAAGTTGCCGTGATGGATGCAGGTAAATAATCCACACCTAAATCCTCGCAAACTGCGGATTGGAGAAGATTGCTCTCGAGGATGTATGGAAAGGTGCTCGATAATTGCTCGGCAGTTGTTCGATTATAATAGTAGGAGTATGAGGTAATACCTGTTCCACTTGCAGCAATATCCTGAGTCTGAACAGTAAATGTAGCAGAAACCTTATATACCGGTTTGAAAGCAATAAAACTGAAAGCGGCCATTGCGAGAGAACAGATAACCGTAATCAGGATGCAGACCCACCAGAATTTAAGAAATCCACGCCAGATATCACTGAAATATATTTCAAGAACCCCATCGTTTCTTATTCCTTTTTCATTATTAAGTTGTGTTGTTAATTCCTTTTCAGCCATAACACACCACTACTTGACTATAATAGTTTTATTTTGAATGTTTATATTTTCCGTATTTGCCATTATATGAATCTTCGTTAATTCCCACCTGACCAAAGACAGTGAACTCCCTATGGGCATCGTTAAGAACGCATCCAGCTAGACGATTCTTTTTATTCAGAATAAGAATTGCATCATTGATGTCGCCTGTTTTTACATAATCTGCTTTGATAACCAATAATGTTTTATCTGCAAGAGATGAAATTGCAGTTAAATCTGCGGATGCTGAAAGAGGCATAGAGTCAATGATTACGAAATCATAATTTTCGGTAATCTGGTCAAGGCAAGTTTTAGCATAAGGGCGATTTATCCATGCTGTAAAATCGCTATGCCTTCTTTTGTTAAGACCGATGGATAAACCGAAATCCTTGTAGGGGTAGAAACTATATTGTTGAGGAGAGATATCTCCTGTCAATACATGAGTTAAATCAATATAATCGGATTGAATTTCCAGATATTTTGCAATGGTCGGTTTCATTAAGTCCATATCCAATAAAGCAACTCGATGACCTTTTCGGGCAAGAGTAAGTGCAGTATTGATAGAAACAGTAGTTTTTCCTTCATGAGCAGCAACACTTGTGAAAAGAAAGATTTTGTCACCATTTTTCTGTTTCATATACTCGAGCTTTGTTGCAATTTTCTGATGATTTTCAACAAAGGAAAAGCTTGAAAAAACATCAGTAATTAATTTCTTTCTTTTTTTGCGTTTGACAAAATCTCCAAAAGTTTGATAATCCTGTTCTTTTAATATGGTACCGATAAGGTTACCACCAATTTTTTTCTTGAAGGATTTTTCATCTTTAACAGTGTCTCTGATGAGAGAAATGAAAACGATACCAAACAGAGTCAAAGCAACTGTAGCCAAAATAACAATCTTTTCCTGAGCAAAAGCTTTGGTGTTGGATGGTGCTTTTGGAACTTCAGGCGCACGAACAACATCTAAAACAGCATTGGAGAAGATTGTATCGGATATTTGTGGGTAAACATCGAGAATTGCCACAAGTTCTGTATAAGCAGTTTCCGGGTCTTTTGCAGTAACACTTAAATTGATGATATTTGTGTTTGTGAGTGTTGATGCGTTAACCGAGCCTTGAAAATCTTCTTTTCCCAAAGAATCCGCAGCCTTTTCTTTCATTGATGGTTGTGTAAATACTTTGGAAAAAATCACAGCCATTTCAGATGATGCAGAAAGATTTGTATATGCTTGGTATGTACCAGTTTTTACTTGAACCATTATAGTTGCAGAACTTGTGTAAACAGGTTTATATGATACTTCTTCATAAACAAATACAGAAACAAAACCGATGATTGCAGCAAGGATTAACAACCAGCAGTTAAGTATGACATCTTTTAAGACGCTGTACCATTCAAATGTAAAGAATTCAAATACAGATTTGTTCTTCATATATAATACCTTCCGAATTATTCCTCAACAATAATTGTCATTATTGCATAACCTCTTCTGCCGTCCGTATCCTGTGTTTCATAATGTGCTTCATAAGTACCAGGCTTATTGATGTCCAGGTTTGTGTCTATAAGAACGTTAACAGGTTGCTCATACTTGTCAACTGCCGAACGAACATAACTTACCAAATCAATTTCTTGCCCGACTTTGCTATACACAATATGGTTGGAAAGGTCAATTTTAGGAGCAGAGAAGCTTAAATCCTTGATATAAACAGGAACTTCCATATAAATTGTGTCACCTTTACTGTTTGTAGCCATGAGTGAAACATTAAACGCACCGACTTCATTAGTGTTATAGTCAGTTGCAGTAATGATAACACGGTCACTGATATCACCATCAATACAATCCCATGCGCCGACACAAGACTGGATATTCACTTTTTGACCAAGAGGAAAAACAAGGGACTCGTTTATTACAAAAACCGGTTCTGTATAATCTGTATAACGGATTTTTCTGGTTGCGGATGTAGCGTGATTATCATTATCACAAACAGAATATGTAACAATAGAAACGCCGTGTTCAATAAAATCTGAAACAGATTCTATTATTATTTTTGATGTGATGTCGCCATCTTTAGCATCTCTAGCGGTGACGCCTTTGAGTAGCTCTTCATCAGTTACTTTAATACTTACATCAATAATTTCTTCATCAATACTAATTACAGGATATGTTTTGTCCTGAGATTTCTCTCTAACAAAAAATACAGCATACAGGCAAATCGAAAATGCACAAAGAACACAGACAGCAATTCTAAAATACTTCATTACATTTGCCTCCTCTTAACAAATCGTTTTTTATATCATTATAGACATACTACCACATATAATATTTATTTTACACCTTTCTTTCTGTGTTTTCAACACATTTTTTAAATAACGTTGAAAACCTATAGAAAATATCACCTGAAAAGCGATTTAGAATATTAAACAGGCAAGTTATAATTTGTCTGTTTAAGGATATTAAGTATATACAAAAACAGCAAACAGAAATCATTGAACAACCATCATTCATCAGAAAATGCAATGTAGTAATGAAATCTCGCAAGTATGAGTTGATACTGACATCATTATTAAGTGTTGATTTCAAATGTAAAACGTATCTCTTATAAGCATCTTCATCAATTTCTTCTATTGGTGTTTCAGGGTCGAAGAATTTATAAAACTGTGTGTAACTTTGTTTGTAATGATTAATTGTTCCCTGTCTTAAATTTCTCTGCTGACAGTATTCTAAATACTTGTTACAGCCTTCTTCAAAAGTAAGAGTTTTTGTTGTTTTCATCTTCAATTTTTGCATTGTAAATACCTCGCATTTCATATAAAAAATATAGACACATCATAGTGGAAAACTCCAAAATGATGTGTCTAACTTTTTGTTTATTAAAATTTACATAATAAGATTTTTACAAAACTACAAAAATCTTAAAGATGCTTACAAACCCTTATATATCAAGGATTATTTAGAAGCTTCTTCAACAGCAACCGCACATGCAACTGTTGCGCCTACCATTGGATTGTTACCCATACCGATAAGACCCATCATTTCTATGGAAATGAAGCACTATCCCCACTTCCCTCACCTGCGGTGACACCTTCCCCTCCAGGGGGCAGGCTACAAATGAGAGTTTCCCTTTTGGAAAACTCTTATTTTTGTGCTCATATTTTTCGTCATTGCCAAATGAGTGTTTTTGTGTTATAGTATTTGTCATTCTATTATAAGTGAGGCATTTTTTATGTATCAGATGATTTTAACTATTAAGGAAGCAATTTGTAAAATTCTTACAGTTATTTTGCTTCTTCCTACAGGCTATTGTTTAAGTGATTCAAACAATACTGTAACAGTTGCTAATCCTTTTGAATCAATTGAAAATCCTTATGTTGTTGAATATCTTAATCCTGATATTGCAGCACATCGTTCGGGTGCCGGTAATGCACCTCAGAATACACTTATGGCATTTGAAAACATAATAGAAAAAGGTGACGATTGTTGCGTTGACACACTTGAATTTGATGTTCAGATTACAGCTGACGGGGAATTGGTTTTGCAACATGACCTGACTTACGACAATACATCAAATGCTGTTGAGGCATTCGGTAAAAAGAATGTTTGCGTTTCATCTCTTACCTTTGAGGAGGCTCAGGGTCTTAACCTTGGTGAGAATTTTGAGGTCGATGGTGAATACCCGTACAGAGGATTGCGAGGAGATGAAATCCCTGAAAATTTAAGAGTTGTAACATGTGACAGCATAATTGACTATGTTGAAGCGAATTGTGGTGACAAGAAGTATAATTATCTTATTGAAGTAAAGAGTATCGGTGCTGACGGAAAACGTGCAGTTGACAAGCTTTATTCAATAATTTCCGAAAGAAATCTCACGGACAGAACTATCTGGTCAACATTTGCACCTGATGTGTCTTCATATATGAAATCTGATTATCCCGAAATACCACGTACTGCAGATGCAATTGAAGCTGTGGGATTTTACCTTTGCTTTGCATTAGGGATTGACCTGAAAGAGACTAATCCTACATATATTGCTTTGCAAATTCCGTACGGTGGAATGATTAACGACTTTATTGACCTTGGTTCAGAGGAAATGCTGAATTATGCTCATTCTTATAATATTGCAGTTCAATATTGGACGATTAACGAAGAGGAAGATGTAAAAAGACTTACTGAAAATGGTGCTGACTGCATTATAACCGATTATCCTGAAATGGCATACAGCGTTATCGAAGAATGCAAAAATCAATAATCCTTTTCAAAGTAAAGCCAACACTTTTGATGAGCCTAAAATGCTTAAAATGTATGACTATGCTTTGGTAAGGGGCCATTACTGAAAATATTTCACCAATATTAAAAATAGGGAACGGATT
>JAGAMK010000009.1 GCA_017624735.1 Clostridia bacterium | reverse complement strand
ACACACCTAAACACCGACAACATACATAACCACATTGTCATAAATTCTGTATCCTTCAAAACAGGAATGAAATTTGAAAACCATATTTCAGACCATATACGCCTGAGAGAAATATCTGATGCAGTATGTAAGGAGTACGGAAAGTCAGTTATTGAGGGAGCAAAATTTTACAACGCCGAGAAAAATGCATATTGGGTACATAAGCACGGCGGTAAAACTCGCAGAGATATTCTCCGTGAAGATGTTGACGATGCAATAAATAATTCTGCAAACTATATGGAGTTTGTCGCTCTTATGAAAAATAAAGGATATGTCTTTTCACGATCTGAGGCAACAGACCATCCATCTGTTAAAGCTCCCACTTGGGAAAAAGCAATCCGTTTTGACCGATTGGGAAATGAGTATAAAAAGGACAGCATTTTAGAAAGAATTGCTCAAACAGGTAATCGTGCTCATTTCAATCAGTTCAGCGAACCATATAAGAAAACACGAGCTAAATATCGTCAAACACCGCTTAAAGAACTTGAGTATCAACTGCGGCGTGTGAAATATATGGATACATTTGAAGCTCTGTTTTATTTGTTTATGGAACTATTAAAGCCAAGTATCCCCACACCGAAATACACACCTCCGTTATCTCCGGAGCTACGGCAGGAATTAAGAAAACTTGAACAATATCAAAAGCAATTCAGGCTCTTGCACGATGAGAATATCAACACCGTGCCGGAGCTTGAAGCATTTATAGGCAAATTATCAATGCAGATATCCAAGTTTGAGGAAGAACGCTCAAAGACGGATAACAAACGCAGACGAGCTAAAACCGTTGAGGATAAAGATATGTATTTGTCCGAAATCAGGGGTATATCTGCACAGATAAAGCCTATACGGGATAAACTCAGGCTCGCAAAAGCTACTTTGGAGTCTGTACCAAAAGTGCAACACTTACTTGATATCGAACGGGAAATGGAAAGAATAATTGAAAAGAAAGAGAGGCAAAAAACACGATGAAAAATATGCAAAAACTTGATGTAACAAAATTAAAGGAATTTGAAAACCATCCCTACAAGGTAAAGCACGATGATGAAATGGAAATGCTGATTGAAAGCATAAAGGAACACGGGATTTTATCTCCTATCATCGTCAGACCTTTGGAAAATGGTGAATATGAAATAATCTCAGGGCACAGAAGATTATTTGCAAGTAAACGGGCAGGACTTACAGAAGTTCCTGCTCTTGTTGTTGAAATGGATAGAGATAATGCAGCAATAGCACTTGTTGACAGCAATCTACACAGAGATAATATTTTGCCAACTGAAAAAGCCTTTGCCTACAAATTAAAGATGGATGCTATGAGCAGACAAGGACACAGGACAGATTTAACTTCGGGACAACTTGTCCCAAAGTCGGATGACAACAGAACATCTGCTGAAATTGGTGAGCCATACGGTGAAAGCTATAAAACCGTGCAACGATACATTCGACTTACAAATCTACACCCGAAGCTTTTGGAATATGTGGACGAAGGGCGAATTGCTTTTACTCCGGCAGTTGAGCTTTCGTACCTCAATGACATTGAGCAACAAGACCTGATACAAACCATTGAGAGTGAGGATTGCACCCCGTCATTATCTCAGGCGGTTCGTATGAAGAAATTAAGCCAAGCAGGAGAACTTGACGATGATAAAATCCTTGAAATTATGTCAGAGGAAAAAGCCAACCAAAAGGAACGGATAAAAATCCCGACAGAAAAATTGCGAAAATACTTTCCCAAGAATTACAGCACATCTCAAATAGAAGATGCCATTATTAAGATGTGCGAAGCACAGTATCGTAAGAAGCAACAGCAGAAAGAAAGGTAAGGTGAATTTATATGGTAAAGAAAATATCGATACAACCTATTCCAATTATTGTGGTCGATAGAGCGAAGGTTGATGAAAATGAGAGCTTTGAAAATCTCAAATACTACCTTGATGTAAACAAAAGACAACGGCACAAAGTAAAATATCCGCTTGACGAGCTTAATTTTACAACTAAAATCGGCAATACGGAATACGAGGTGTCAACGAGCTTTGATATATCGGGAAAACAAACATTATTGGAACAGTTTAAAAAACTTATACTTTCATAAATTTGTAGAACTTTGTCGGGCATTGTATAATGGGAACACCTTATGCAATGCTCGGTTTAGTTTAGGAAGGAGAATCAGAATAAAATGAAAAAACAAACCGAAAGCATAGAAAAAATTACCGCCCTCTATTGCAGACTCTCTCAAGATGATGGCATAGACGGCGAAAGCAACAGTATATCCAATCAAAAAGAAATCCTTATGCAGTATGCAAGAACGCACAAATTACCGAACCCTCGTTTCTTCGTAGATGACGGAATTTCAGGAACTACATTTGAAAGAAATGGTTTCAAGGAAATGCAAGCTCTTGCAGAAGCAGGTCAGGTTGCAACAATCGTTGTAAAAGACTTATCCCGCTTCGGCAGAAACTATCTTGAAGTTGGTAAGTATCTTGAAATAACGTACCCGACACTTGGTATAAGGTTTATTGCTATTCAGGAAAATGTAGATACTTCTCAAAATGGTGGCACGGAAATGATGCCGTTCCATAACATTTTTAATGAATGGTACGCTGCACAGACGAGCAAGAAAATCCGTGCTGTATGGAGGTCTAAATCTGATAAGGGTGAAAGGGTTTCGTCAGCAGTTCCTTACGGATATATGAAATCACCCGATGATTCAAAGCAATGGATAATTGATGATGTTGTTGCAGACAATGTTCGATATATCTTCAGATTATGTCTTGAAGGTCTTGGACCAACCAAAATTGCGAGAAGGCTTGAACAAGAAAAGATTATGACACCTACCGCATATTATTTATCTGTTGGCAGACCTACATCAAACAAATTGCAAAAAGGAATTTATCAATGGTCTGAAACAAGTGTAAATCATATTCTCAATAACAGACAATACACGGGATGCACGGTCAATTTCAAAACATCGGTACTTAGTTATAAGGTTCATAAGACAATTTATAATGAAGAAAATAATTGGCAGATAATCCCTAATACTCAAGATGCAATTATTGATGAAGATACTTGGAACAGAGTTCAGGAGTTAAAGAAACACAGAAGGAGAAATACCGTGACAGGAAGAACGAGTTTATTTTCAGGACTTGCATATTGTGCGGATTGTGGTTCAAAGCTTTATTTTTGCGCTTCAAAAAGCATTGATAAAGATGCCGAATTTTTCAGATGCTCACAATATAAGGACAACAGAGGCAAATGCACAATACATTTTATCCGAAATGTTGTGCTTGAAGAATTGGTTTTGAATGCAATAAAGAATGTAGCTGAATACATAAGTCAGTTTGAACCTGTGTTCTTATACTTATTTGCAAAGCAGCATAAATTGAGCAAACAACACAATTTGAAAATTGCAAAGCAAAATCTTGAACAATCTAAAATGCGAATTGCGGAGATTGACCGTGTACTTACAAAACTTTATGAGGACAATGCACTCGGAAAAATATCTGATGAGCGATTTGAAAGATTGTCTGCAACCTATGAACTTGAGCAAAAGGAACTTTGTGAAGCTATTTCAAATGCAGAGCAGGATATTGAAAATGCCGAACAAGAGAATGTTGATTTGAAAGTTTTTCTGCAAACGATACGGCAATGCACTGATTTAAAAGAGCTTACACCGACTATCGTAAACGCCCTGATAAAAAGAATAGATGTCCATAACCCCGATGAAAAATTCAAACATCGCAGAGTTAAAATAGACATCTACTTCACAGCGGTAGGTCTAATCAACATACCTGACGAAAAAGAACTACTTTCTTTAATGGATGAAATACGCAATGAAAAAAGTGCGTAAAAATGGACTAAGCGGTGCAACCGCAATAGTTACACCGCTTATTTTTTTAATGTCCTTAGCAACCCGACGCTTT
>JAGAMK010000001.1 GCA_017624735.1 Clostridia bacterium | reverse complement strand
TCCCTGCCGCCGTCTATCTTAAACTAAATACGAAAAACCGCTTATGAATTTCAAAAACTCATAAGCGGTTTTCTCGTAAGCACTCGTCAATCGGCTGATTTCATTGGATTTATTAAGACATCCTTATGACAACCTGCCTTCGGCTTCACCGTTTTTTGTTGCTCATTATTCACAAATAAAGAGAATATAATTCGGTAAAGTGGAACATTGTAATGATTTGAGAATTAGTGTATAATTTTTATATATCTGACAGTAGTCGGGAGGAAAATAGAATGAAAGTATATGAAATTAAAGAGATTTTAAATGCAGAGGTCATCTGTGGCGAAGATTTTATGGACCGTGATGTTTTTACAGCGTGTGGTAGTGATATGATGAGTGATGTTCTCGCTTATGTAAAAGAACAGGCAGTACTTCTTTCAGGTCTTGTTAATCCGCAGGTTGTAAGGACTGCAGAAATGATGGATATGCAATGTATCGTATTTGTCCGTGGTAAACAGCCTGACCAGAGCATTATTGACCTTGCCCGTGCCCGTGACATTGTCCTTATGACTACTAAGCAACCAATGTTCACATCCTGTGGTCTCCTTTTTGAAAAAGGTCTTCGTGGAGGAGCAATGATATGAATAACTTTAAGCTTCATTTTACAGTTCCGGGTGATGATTTTACCCGTGCAGGCGAGGCTTCGGGTTCAGTAAAAAAGACACTTAAAGATTTAGGATTTAATCCTGAAATAGTTAGAAAGTGTGTTATTGCCCTTTATGAGGCAGAAATTAATCTTGTAATCCATGCAGGTGGCGGAGAAATCGATGTTGAGATTTCTCCCGAATGTATCTCTATGGTGCTTACTGACCAAGGCCCCGGAATTCCCGATGTTGCTCTTGCTATGAAAGAGGGATATTCAACTGCTCCCGATAATGTCCGTTCATTGGGTTTTGGGGCAGGTATGGGACTTCCGAATATTAAAAAATATACCGACGAAATGAAAATTGATTCTACCGTCGGTGTTGGTACTACTATGTACCTCAAAGTATTTACAAATTGAGTGATAATTATGAACGAAACTTATTTCCATTCCGTGCGACTTGATGCGGATAAATGTAAGGGATGCGTAAGCTGTCTTAAACGTTGTCCTACAAACGCTATCCGTGTACGCAACGGAAAAGCTTATATCATCTCGGAAAAATGCGTTGACTGTGGCGAATGTATAAGAATTTGTCCGCACCACGCAAAGTATGCCGAAAGATATTCCCTTAATGAAATTCTTGATTATAAATATAGAATTGCTGTGCCTGCACCATCACTTTACGGTCAGTTCAACAACCTTGATGACCCTGACTATGTGTTGACGGGTCTTAAAAGAATGGGATTTGACGATGTGTTTGAAGTTTCAAAAGGTGCAGAATTAGTTAGTGAAGCAACTCGAATTATCCTTTCAATGAACAAGGTTAAAAAGCCCGTGATTTCATCGGCTTGTCCTGCAGTTGTGAGACTTATTAGAGTTCGTTTTCCTAATCTTATTGAAAACGTTCTTGATTTGAATGCTCCAATGGAGGAGGCTGCACGTCTTGCACGTATTAAGGCAAGGAAAGAAACAGGACTTTCCGACGAAGAAATCGGTGTTTTCTTCATAACACCTTGCACGGCGAAAATTTCTTCAATTAAGCAACCAATTTGTAATGGCAAGTCAAATATAAATGGTGTCCTTGCAATTAAGGATATTTATCCCGTGCTTGTGTCACAGATGGATAAGATTATTGAGCTTGAAGATTTGAGTGATTCAGGACTCATCGGTGTTGGTTGGGCTTCCTCTGGTGGTGAATCTGCTGCAGTTTTAAGAGAACACTATCTTGCAGCCGATGGTATTGAAAATGTCATAAAAGTTCTTGGTGAATTAGAAGACGAAAAACTCAACGACCTTGAATTTATTGAACTTAATGCTTGTTCAGGCGGATGTGTAGGCGGACCTTTGACGGTTGAAAATCCATTTGTTGCAAAAGCAAGACTTCAAAGACTTCGTAAATATATGCCCGTTTCTTGTAACCACCTTGAATATGAGTCAGTTCCAAAGGAAATGCATTGGGAAAAACCTTTGGAGGCATCCCCTTGGAAGCTTGCAGACAATGTTTTTGAGGCTATGCAGAAAATGAATGAAATCAGGGAATTGGAAAACGATTTGCCCGGACTTGACTGTGGTATGTGTGGTTCACCTTCCTGCCATTGTTTTGCAGAAGATGTTGTAATCGGTAAAGCAGACAGAAACGATTGTATCTTTGCAATGAAGGATAAAGAAGGGGCAGTCTTGCCAAAACCGTTCAGAACAGAGGAATAATAATGACCATAAAAGAATTAGCTGAAAAATTAGAACTGAAAATCCTTGTTGAGGGTGACGATGACCGTGAAGTCACTGGTGGTTACTGTGGCGACCTTTTGAGTTGGGTTATGGGCAGAGCACAGAGTGGTGATTGTTGGTTTACCGTAATGGGTAACATTAATGCTATTGCAGTTTCAGTCCTTGCAGATTGTGCTTGTATTGTTCTTTGTGAGAATTCAACCTTGGATGATGATGCAAAGGCTCGTGCAGAATTGCAGGGTGTGTGGGTTCTCTCATCGGAAGAAAATGCTTATACACTCGCTAACAAACTTGGTAAAATGTTATGAAATTAAAGTATGATTTTCATCTGCATTCGTGCTTGTCCCCCTGTGGCGATAATGATATGACACCATATAATCTTGTTAATATGGCAAAACTTATGGGTTATGATATTATCGCTCTCACTGACCACAACTCCTGTCTTAATTGTCCTGCTGCTATTAAAGCAGGTGAGGAGGCGGGAATTACAGTTGTGCCCGGAATGGAACTTTGCACGTCGGAAGAAATTCATACAGTTTGCCTTTTTCCCACTCTGGAAAAAGCTTTGGATTTTTCGGAGTATGTAAAAACTACAATGCCACCCGTCAAGAATGACGAGAGTATTTTTGGCAATCAGTATATAATGGACCACCTTGATGGAATTTTGGGTAACGAAGAAATCCTTTTAACAACTGCGTCGGGAATAAGCATTGACGACGTTGTGAATGAGGTTTCTCGTTTTGACGGAGTTGTTTTTCCTGCCCACCTTGATAGGGCATCATATTCTGTACTTTCTGTTTTGGGTTTTATGTACCCCGAAATGAAGTTTACAACTGCCGAGTTTACCCATAAGGCATATATTCCACAGTACGAAGAAAAACACGACCTTTTAAAAGGCATGAAGCATCTTCGCAATTCCGATGCCCACTATCTTGAAAATATGCTAGAACCATTCGAAGAAATCGACATTCCCGAATGTTCAGCCCAAGCAGTAGTTGAATATTTGAAAAATTGAATTAGCTTAACAGGGCGGGGCTATTAACCATGCCTATTTGTTTATTATCACGAAATTGTGTTAACTTTTTTGTAAACATCTATATATTGTATGTTACGCAGTGAGTGTGCTATAATTTAACTATAAAATGAAGAAAGTGGGGAGAAATATGAAAAAAGCCTTTGCAATAATTCTGGCTTTGCTTTTAATTGTAACAACATTACCATTGGCATTCGCCGAAACTGTTGAAGGAACTCTTCGTACAAACCATACATGGATTTATGATGCTGAAACCCAGACTCTTACCATCAATGGTGAGGGCGATATGGGAGATTTCTGGGATATGTATACTTCGCCATGGGATGCTTATGAAAAACAAATCAAAACACTTGTTATCGGTGACGGTGTAACTGATGTTGGTGGATATCTTTTTTATAACAGCGATTTGGAAAAAGTTGTGATTGGTAAGGATGTTAAGAGAATTGGTAAAGGAGCTTTCTGGTCGTCATATAATCTTACAATAGTTGAATTTGGGGAGAGTGTGGAAACGATTGAAGACTACGCTTTTGCGGGTTGCAAATTGACTGAAATCACTTTGCCTGACAGTTTGAAGACTATTGGTAAGGAGGCTTTTGTAGGTGCAAAATTTGAAACCCTTGAAATTCCTGACAGTGTAATAAGAATTGAAGAGGGTGCCTTCCGCAACATTCCATTTAAATCTTTAAAAATTGGCAACGGTTTAAAAACTATTGAAAAGGATGTTTTTTATTATTGTCACGCTTTGAAGAATCTTGTGTTGGGTAGCGGAATTGAAACAATCGGTGAAACTGCTTTTGAGAGTTGTTTTGAACTTGAAACTCTTGTTTTACCAGAGGGAGTAAAGACAATAGAGAAAGATGCTTTCCAATATTGTAGAAAATTAAAAAATATAGTCTTCCCAAAGAGCTTAGAAACAATTGGCAATTCTGCTTTTGGTCATTGTGAATCCCTTGTTGATGTTAAAATCGGTGAGGGTGTTGAGTATGTTGGAATGTCTGCGTTTTGCGGATGTTCATCTCTTGAAACAGTTGAAATTCCTGCAAGTGTGGAGATTATTAGCGAAACAGTATTCTCAGGATGTCCACACCTAAAAGAATTTAAGGTAGCGAATGATAGTGAGTATTATTCAGCTCACGATGGTGTGCTATACAACAAAAATAAAACAGAATTGATAAGATACCCTAACGGAAGAAATGATATTGTTTTTGAGATACCAAAAGGTGTAAAAGTTCTTGAAACAGAGGCATTTTCAGGAGCAACCTTCAAACGAGTTATAATCCCTAATACAGTAACATCAATTTATGGCAGGGTTTTCTTTGGGTGTAAAAATCTTGATAACGTTATTATTCCTGAAAACGTAACCTATATGAATGGAGGAGTTTTTAGAAATTGCACGTCACTTACAAATATAACAATTCCAAAGGCTTTAAAGAGAATTTATGCCTACACTTTTGTAGATTGCTATAATCTCGTAACAGTAAACTATACAGGCAGCGAGACGCAATGGGAGAACATAAACATTGAACACTCCAACAGTCCACTTTATGATGCAACAATCAATTTTAATGTCAAAACTCATATTCATTCTTATGCAAATGAAGTGTTGAAAGAGTCAAGTTGTACTGAAAATGGCAGTATATTGTATAAATGCACTTGTGGTGATGTTTTCTCCGTAGAAATTCCTGCAAAAGGGCATGAATTCGGTGGTTGGGTTGTTACGGTAGTACCAACTGCTACAACAGAGGGTGAAAAAGTCCGTACATGTAAGCATTGTGGCGAAAAGGAAAAAATTGTTATAGGCACATTACCTGTAAATCCTGAATATCCCGATGAAATAATGGGCGACCTTAATGGCGATAAGAAAATAACAGCTATGGATGCCCGTATGGTATTGCGTTATGTTGCAAATATTATTTCATTTGATAATGTTCAGTTTTCCAATGCCGACGTAAATGGTGATGGAAAGGTAACAAGTATTGATGCACGTTGGATTTTGCAACTTGCAGCAGGTATGAGAACTTTGTAAATAATAAACAATAACAAACGGCTATTGCAATTTGCAGTAGCCGTTATTTTTATATCTCCACTTCTTTTCCTAAATAGGTGGTTGGTGAAACGTATTTTCCGTTTTTCATAAGTTCAAAGTGAAGGTGAACTCCGTCTGCTTTTTCTATGGGGATTTCACCTAAAACACCAATTTTTTGACTTGCTTTGACTTCTTGACCAGGTTGAATTGCTCCTTCTTTTTGCAATCCTGAGTATTTCGCAGTAAATCCGTTAAAGTGGTCAATGGTGACAACGGTTCCCCAAAGCTCATGGTGAGTAAGTTCTGTTACTACACCATCACCGATTGAACGGATTTCATCCCCAGCACTACCAGCAATATCCATTCCGTTGTGAGTTTTCCAATCTCCGGTTGTGGCATTTCGCACAATTTCACCGTTGGAAAAAGCTTTTGTAACCTTGTTGTTCAGCGGAAAATCAAAGGATATTATTGTTTTTTCTTCCGTAGTGGGTTCTTCCCTTGTGTCGGGCACATTTGTAACGGGTGTGTTCACCTGAATATCGTCTTTTTGTGGTTGAGTTTCTGTATTGCTTGTAGAATTCTCGGGCAACTCTGTTTTCACATTGTCCTTGTTAGAAATCCAAAGGGATAAAAGAAGAACGACGCAAAGCCCGAAAGCACAAACGGAATAAAGCCCTCGTTTAAATTTTTCCTGTTTTCTAATACTTTTCAAAATAAAAGCACCTCCGTCTATATTTTTGACGAAGGTGTAAAATTTATACAAAAACTAATATGATAAAAATCGTAACAGGTAATAAAATTGGTATGTAATTATCGGCGAGATGGTTTTTCGTCAGAGCCGTTCAAAAACGCAGGCAATACTTTGTGTCTTGGTGAGTATTTTGGACGAGCCATGGCGGAAAATTAGCCGTCGAGAAAACATACAAAATTTTAATTACTTGTTACAAGTAAAGAAAAAACGGACGGTTGCGGTGCCGTCCGTTTTCCGGGCATTACTGCCCTGAGGGGTTGTTTGAGGATGGGGTATGTGTACTCTCTGTGAGTACATCTAAATAATAAACTATAATTATGAAAAAACAGTGAACATTCTTTTAATATACAAATAATTTATTGTGAATAATCAAAAAACAGAAAAAATTTATAAATTTTAACGAACAAATGTTTACTTTTTGAAAAATATGTGTTAAAATATAGAAAAAAGTATGACTTTTTATAATAAAATCTAAATTAGGAGTAGTTTTTATGCGTCCAATTACAGATACACAACAAAAAATCTATGAATTCCTGTGTGAACGCTCACAATGTGGTGTTCCACCATCAGTTCGTGAAATCGGCTCCGCTGTGGGACTCCGTTCAACATCTTCTGTTCAGGCAAACCTTGATGCTCTGGAGGAGGCAGGGTATATTGAACGTGACCCAATGTTAAAACGTTCAATTCGCGTTCTCGGTCAGGCAGAAAATGTAACAAGTGTTCCGCTTTTGGGTACTGTTACTGCAGGTATGCCGATTTTGGCAGTTGAACAGATTGAGGGTTATATTGCGTACAATGGCAGGGTTTCCCGTGATAAATCACTTTTCGCACTTAAAGTTCGTGGCGAGAGTATGCTCTGGGCAGGTATCCTTGATGGTGACATTGTAATCTGCGAAAAAACACCTTACGCATCAAACGGCGAAATCGTTGTTGCCATGATTGAAGATGAAGCAACTGTTAAAAGATTTTATAAGGAAAACGGTCATTTTCGTCTTCAACCTGAAAATGATGCCTTTGAACCAATCATCACAAACGAGGTTATCATTCTTGGTAAAGTAGTTGCACTTTATCGTTATTATTAAATGGTAGGGCGGGGTCTTGACCCCGCCAATTCTATTATAAGAAAACATTTCACAAATTTGAATTTGTCGGGATGAATGCAAAGTGCAAAATGCAAAGTGAAAAGTGTCGGAACTGCGTTGCAATTGTAATGCCTCCCTCTGACGAGGGAGGTGGATTTGCCGCAAGGCAAAGACGGAGGGAGAGATAGTGAACAGATAAACTAACTACCCCTCAGTCAACTTCGTTGACAGCTACCCTGACAAGGGGAGCCGAGTATCGCCCCTACGGAGTACATCCCGACAAACTCCAATTTACCATTTTTCCTCATTGACAAAATATCAAAAAAATAGTTTAATATATAGGATATAAAAATTAAGTAAAGGTGATATAAATGGAAAACACCGTAGAAAAGAAAAAGATAGTTTTAAGTGCTATTCAGCCAACAGGTACACCAACCCTTGGTAACTACCTTGGAGCACTTAAAAACTGGAAAAATATGAAGGATGATTATAACTGTCTTTATGCAGTTGCGGATTTGCATTCACTTACCGTTCGCCCTGAACCTGCAACACTTCGCAAGAACACAATGGAGCTCTATGCAATTCTTTTGGCATTGGGGCTTGACCCACAGGAAAGTGTTGTTTTCATTCAAAGCCATGTGCCACAGCACGCACAACTTGCATGGCTTTTGAATTGCTGTACACAGTTTGGCGAGGCTGCAAGAATGACACAGTTTAAGGATAAGAGTGAAAAGCATCCTGAAAATGTAAACGTTGGCCTTTTCACATATCCGATTCTTATGGCTGCGGATATTCTTCTTTATCAGGCAGACTATGTGCCAATTGGTGCAGACCAAAAACAGCATCTTGAAATTGCACGTGATATTGCAGAAAGATTTAACACAGTTTACGGTAACACATTCACAATGCCTGAACCATTTATCGGTAAGGTTGGTGCTCGTGTTATGTCACTTCAGGACCCATTTGCAAAAATGAGCAAGTCCGACCCAAATCCAAAGAGTTATATCTCAATGCTTGATGATGACAATGTTATTGTTAAGAAAATCAAGAGCGCAGTAACTGATAGTGAAGCAAAGGTAAGATATGCTGACGGCAAAGAGGGTATTAATAACCTTATGGGTATATACTCTTGTTGTACAGGTCTTACTTATGAGCAAATCGAGAAGGATTTTGACGGAAAAGGCTATGGCGATTTCAAAGCAGCAGTCGCAGAGGCAGTTGTTGAAGAACTTCGTCCATTCAAAACAGAGTTCAACCGTCTTATTAACGATAAAGCATATCTTAATGAGTGTGCAAAAAATGGTGCAGAAAAAGCAAGTCGTTTCGCACAGAGAACACTCTCAAAGGCTATGAAAAAGTCAGGACTTTATCAATTATAATTTAATACTTAACGGTAGGGCGGGGTCTTGACCCCGCCGTTGTTATTTGAGCATATAAATTGGAGTTTGTCGAATTGTTTAATTTAGTTATTCTCGGCTCCCCTGAAAGGGGAGCTGGATTGCCGAAGGCAAGACTGAGGGGTTTGTTTACACATTATTATAACCCCTCTGTCACTTCGTGACATCTCCCCTTTCAGGGGAGACAAGAAATCAGATGAGCCCGATAAATTCAAATTTGCAAAATTCAATATTCACTGCTTTTCATCCTTTTTTATTGACTTTAACTAACTTAAATTCTATAATATTCATAGAAAGGTGAGATGTTAAATGGCAAACCTTGTATGTGCAAAATGCAATAAGAAAATTGAAGATAATAATTTTGTGGAATGCCCATTCTGTTGGGAAATGTATCATAAGGAATGTTGGGAAGAAACAAAATTCTGTTTAAGTTGTAAGAAGTATAATCTTGATTTTGCAAGAGTGCAAGCAGAAAAAGAAGAAGCAGAACAAAAGGCGGAACAAGAAGAAAAACTTAAGGTTGAAAATGTCCAGGAAGAGGAAGAAAACGAAGAACAACTTTTCCAGATGCCAACAAAGGAGATTAACCATTCGCCAATAGCAAACACAATTATACTCGTGTCAAAAATTGCGTTTGTGCTTGGACTTGTTGCAGGTGTTGTAGTTGGTGCAGATGCTATAATCAATGCATATTCCTTTGGTGGTAGAGTTGTTGGTATTGCATCGGGATTTGTTGTGGCAGCTCTTGGTTGGATTGCTTCCGTGCTTATAAATGGATTTGCGGACCTTATAAATAATTCGCAGAAGACTGCATATTATTTATCTAAATTGGTTGATAAAAAAGAAAAGGAAAATGATGAGTAAATGGGTAAATTAAGGTTTTTATTAGCTGTAATAATCGGTAAAATTTCAGCATTTTTACTTGATAAAATATTCAAAAGAGGCACTAACACACCGGGCATAATTATGCTCAAAATCTGTCCCGACGCACTTTCTCGCTTTGTAATGCCGAAAACTACGATTTGCGTAACCGGTACAAACGGAAAAACAGGTACATCAAACCTTTTGACACATATTATTCGTAACAGCGGAAAAACAGTTGTGAACAATTCAAAAGGTTCAAATATGGCTCCCGGACTTGCATCTGCATTGGTGACTCAATGCACACTTTCGGGCAAAGTCACTGCCGATGTTGCAGTTTTAGAGGTGGACGAGCGTTCATCACAGTATATTTACACCGAGTTTACACCCGATTATATTCTCTGTACAAATCTTTTCCGTGACTCAATTATGAGAAATGGTCACAGCGGATTTATTTTCGATAAAATCAACGACTATCTTAATGAAAAAACAACTCTTGTTCTCAATGGTAATGACGGTATTTCAGGACTTTTGGGTGAAGGGATTTGCAACCGTGTATTCTATTCGGTAAACAAAACTGACAAAAGCACGGAAACTTGTGTTGACACAGTCTGTGACCTTATTGCTTGTCCGAAATGTAATCATAAATTGGATTATGAATTTTTCCATTATAATCACATCGGTGTACCAAAGTGTTCACATTGTGGGTTCAGAATGCCTCAAAGCAGATTTTTTGCAAGTGATGTAGATTTTGAAAACGGCACATTTGTATTTAACGGTGATAAGGGCGAAAGTCTTGTTTTACCGTTCCAAAAGGGCAATTTCTTCAATGTGTTCAACATAACAGGTGCTTGTGCGGTGTGCAGACTTATGGGCATTGACCTTGACATAATCGAAAACAGTATCGAAGACCTTTCTTCAAAAACAGGACGATTTGAGAATAAAAAGTATAACGGTGTTGAGGTTATCTCAATGCTTTCCAAAAATCAAAACCCTATTTCCTGCTCACAGAGCCTTAAATATCTTGAAAGTACGGACAACGAAAAAGATGTTGTACTTCTGATTACCGATTCTAACGATAAAGTTCACGGCCACGAGGATATTTCTTGGATTTACGATACAGACTTTGCACCACTTAATAATGAGAATGTAAAGACTGTATATGTTGGTGGTACACGTTGCTACGATGTGGCAAACTGCCTTGAAATTAAGGGAATTGATATTGCCAAACTTGTGCTTTTTGAGAATTATGACGATTTGGCACAAGAGGTCAGCAAAAAGTCAATTGTGGGCAGAAATATAATTGTGTATTTTGAACTTTATGCTACGGGCGTAGTTGAAAAAATCAAAAATGCACTTGCGCAAAAGGGGGATGAAAACTAATGAAAAAAATAGTAATCGAAGTTCTTTATCCCGAATATAACAACCTTTACGGCGACAGAGGAAATTGCGAATATTTACAGAAAAAACTCAAAAGGGCAGGATACGAGGTGGAGTTGGTTGAAACCTCTCTTTATGATGAGCCTGCATTTGTAAACGGACACGTAGATTTTCTTCTCATCGGTCCTTGTCAGGAAAAGCATCAGTTAATCGAAATAAAACAGATGCAAATTTATAAAGATGCAATAAAGTTACGTATTGAAAACGGCGGAGTAATCCTTGCAACAGGTAATGCCTTTGAACTTTTCGGTCAGTATATTGAAAATCCAAAGGGCGAAAAGACAGAGTGCCTTGGCTTTTATCCATACTATGCAACACAGTTTTCAAAATTGAGATATAACGATTGTAGCGTTGGCGAATTTGACGGAATGGAGATTGTAGGTTTTAAAAATCTTCTCAGCCACTCTTACGGCGAAAACCCAAAACCGTTTCTCAATATGAAAAAAGGTTGCGGAATGAATAAGGACAGCAAAATTGAAGGTGTTCACGATAATAACCTTTTTGCAACTTATCACACAGGTCCGCTTTTACCACTTAACCCACAGTTCACAGATTATCTTATAAAACTTGTGGATGAGAATTATGAGAGTATAACTCTTGATTATGAAAAACAAGCCTATGAAAGCAGACTAAAAGAATTACTGAAATAAAATTCTTTATCACATTAAATTGTTAAAATTTTTTCTTCAAAACTATTGACAACGAATTTTCGTAGTGCTAAAATTATTTTCAATCAGCAAACAGAGGTATTTTTTTATGAAAACTCTTAATTTCGCAGCTGAATACTTTTACTTTAGCTTTTTCTTTAATAAGGAAAGGTTATGTTTCACTGCGGAAAAATAAAAGATGCTGAAAAATAGTTGCATTTTATTCCCACAGTGAAACGCTGTGGGAATTTTTATTTGATTCTTTTTCCGTTATACTTCCTTGCTCTCAACTCGCAGTATCTACATACAGCTTCGTTTCGGCAAGATTGTCTAACGAAAAAATAATTCAAATAGGTTTTAGGAAAAGGAGTAAGAAAAATGGTTGTAATTCTTAAAAACGAGGTTGACCCCGCAAAAGTCGAAAATTTAACAAAATGGTTGCATGAGCAAAATCTTGTAATCAATGAGGTTGTCGGTCATTATCAGACAATTTTAGGTCTTATCGGTGACACAAGCCGTGTGGATATTGACCTTATTCAAAGCCTTGACATTGTTGAGGACGTAAGACGAATTTCAGAGCCTTACAAATGTGCAAACAGAAAATTCCATCCTGACGACACAGTTATTGATGTTGAGGGTTATAAAATAGGCGGAGGCAATTTCCAGTTCTTTGCAGGTCCTTGCTCAATTGAAAGCAGAGAGCAGATTTTAAGCATCGCAAAAGATGTAAAGTCAGCAGGTGCAAATTTCCTTCGTGGCGGTGCATTTAAACCGAGAACTTCACCCTATGCGTTCCAAGGTATGCGTGGCGAGGGACTTAAATTGATGCTTGAAGCAAAAAAAGAAACAGGAATGCCAATTGTTACTGAAATTATGGATGCATCCCATATTCCGCTTTTTGAGAATGTGGATATTATTCAGGTTGGTGCTCGCAATATGCAAAACTTTGAACTTTTAAAAGAACTTGGACACCTTAGAAAACCTGTTTTCTTAAAACGTGGACTTTCAAGCACTTTCCAGGAACTTTTGATGAGCGCAGAATACATCATGGCAGGGGGCAACGAAAATGTTATCCTTTGTGAACGCGGAATCCGTACATTTGAAACTGCTACCCGAAACACACTCGACTTGTCAGCAGTTCCTATGCTTAAAGAAAAATCACATCTCCCAGTTGTAATCGACCCGTCACACGCATCGGGTATTGCACGTTTTGTAAAACCAATGTCATTGGCAGCGGCAGCTTGCGGTGCAGACGGACTTATGATTGAAGTACACAACGACCCTTCAAAAGCACTTTGTGACGGTCCGCAGGCACTCACACCTCCACAGTTCACAGATGTTGTGACAGCAGTAAACAAAGTTTTGGAAGCAGTAAAATAAGGTGATTAAATGAAAGTCGGAATTATCGGATTAGGCCTTATGGGCGGCTCACTTGCCAAGGCTATAAGCTTTGGTACGGAGCATACCGTTTGGGGTACAAACAGAAGCGAAGAAGCCATACAAAAAGCACTTTTTGTCGGTGCAATTGAAAAGGAATTGACAAAAGAGGATTTATGCAAATGCGATTTGGTGATGGTTTCTCTGTATCCGCAGGCATCAATTGATTATATAAACGAAAATGCACACCTTTTTAAAAAAGGTGCAATTGTTATGGACATCAGCGGTGTAAAACGTTATGTTTGTGATGCGCTTTATGAAACAGCAAAAGCAAATGGCTTTGTGTTTATCGGTGCACACCCAATGGCAGGCTTGCATCTTTCGGGCTTTGAACATTCAACGGCAAAGATTTTCAACAAATCTTCAATGATTCTTACTCCCTATGATGATACTCCCGAAGAATGTGTCAATATAATCAAGGAGTTGTTCCTGAAAATAGGCTTTACTAATATCCAGATGTCCACACCCGATGAACACGACAAAATTATTGCTTTTACTTCCCAACTTGCCCACGTGGTTTCTAATGCTTATGTAAAAAGCCCCAATGCGTTGATTCATAAAGGCTTTTCGGCAGGCAGTTATAAGGATTTGACCCGTGTTGCATATCTCAATGAAAATATGTGGTCAGAATTATTCCTTGAAAATCGCGATAATCTTATAAATGAAATTGACTCCATAGTGAATAATTTGGTACAATATAAAGAAGCATTAGAAAACAATGACCGTGAAAGACTTACAGAGCTTTTGCGTGACGGAAAAATCTTAAAAGAAAAGATTGATGGGTGATTAGTATGGAGATTGTTAAAGTTTCAGCATCAAAAGAATATAATGTGCATATCGGTTCGGGATTTCTTGACTTAGTAGGCGAAAAAATTAAAGAAATCAAAAGACTTTGCCGTGTTGTGATTATTTCTGATGATACAGTTTATTCTCTTTACGGCGAAAGAGTAAGCAAAAGCCTTGAAGATAGCGGATACAATGTTGTAAAATTTGTTGTTCCTCACGGTGAAGATTCAAAGTCATTTGAAAATTACGAAAGCATTCTTGAATTTTGTGCGGAGAACAGTATTACAAGAACTGACCTTTTTGTAGCCCTTGGTGGCGGTGTGGTTGGTGATTTAACCGGCTTTGTGGCAAGTACATATCTTCGCGGTGTTGATTTTGTGCAAATTCCGACAACCGTACTCTCGATGGTGGATTCCTCAGTTGGCGGTAAAACTGCAATCAACTTAAAGGCAGGAAAAAATTTGTGTGGTGCATTTTATCAGCCAATTGCTGTTTTTGCAGACTGCGAAACTCTTAAAACTCTACCCGAAGAAACCTTTAATGAGGGTTGTGCCGAAATCATCAAATACGGAATGATTTTGGATAAAGATTTTCTTACATTTTTACAGGATAATGATATAAGAAATAATATTGAATATGTAATCAAGCGTTGTGTTGAGATTAAACGTGATGTTGTAAATCGTGATGAGTTTGAAAAAGGCGAGAGAAAACTTCTCAATTTCGGTCACACAATCGGCCACGCAATTGAAAAATGCAGCAATCTTACCATTTCTCACGGTAATGCGGTTGCAATAGGTATGGTAATTGCAACAAAGGGTGCTTACGAAATCGGTATGTCCGACGAAGATTTTACCGATGTGATTTTGCCGATACTCGAAAAAAATAATTTGCCGACAGCTTGTGATTTTTCAGCGGAAGAACTTTATAAGGCATCACTTTCCGATAAAAAAAGAAGTCTTGATACAATGTCGCTCATAGTCCCCGAAGAATACGGACTTTGTAAGATTATGAAGCTTCCCGTTGAAGATTTACAAAACTTTATTGAAAAAGGGATGAACTAAATGACAGTTATCTGTACCCACTCCGCAGTAAGCGGAAAAATCAGTGCGATTTCATCAAAGTCAGATGCCCATAGACTTCTTATCTGTGCGGCACTTTCTGAAAGTGAAACAAATATTCATTGTAATGTGATGTCAAAGGACATCGCAGCGACCTTGGATTGTCTGAAATCAATGGGTACGGATATTTCTGTAAGTGGAGATATAATTACGGTCACTCCAAAACCATTCAACAAAAAAACAGACCTTGACTGTGGTGAGAGCGGTTCAACTCTGCGTTTCTTGATGCCGGTTGTGTCAGCCCTCGGCATCGATGCCACAATTTCAGGTCACGGCAGACTCCCCGAAAGACCTATTTCTCCGTTAAAAGAGGAAATGGAGAAAAAAGGAGTAGTATTTCATACAAACAGTAATTTTCCTCTGCAATTAACCGGTGAATTGCAGGCGGGAAAATACGAAATTGCAGGCAATATCAGTTCTCAATTCATAACAGGACTTTTATTTGCTTTGCCGATTTTAAATGGTGACAGCGAAATAAAACTTATTCCGCCCGTGGAGTCACGCTCATATTTGAACATAACTCTTTCTGCACTTCGCAAATTCGGAATTAAAATCAGCGAGCAGGAAAACTTATACATAATAAAAGGCAATCAAAAATATGTTTCTCCAAAGGAAACAACCGTCCAAGGTGACTGGTCAAATGCCTCTTTTTTTCTCTGCGCAGGTGCATTGAGCGAAAAGGGAGTGACCGTAACAGATTTGGATATCAATTCTCCCCAAGGCGATAAAGAAATTTTAAATGTGCTTTCTTCTATGGGGGCAGATGTGCAAATCAGAGGTACGGAAATTACCGTTAAAAAGAAAAACCTTAAAGGAATAGCGGTTGATGCAAGTGATATTCCTGATTTAGTCCCGATTATTTCAGTAGTCGCAACAGCGTGTCAAGGCGATACTAAAATAATAAATGCACAACGACTTCGCATAAAAGAAAGTGACAGAATAAAATCTGTTGTGAATATGCTTAATGCTGTCGGCGGTAATGCAGAAGAAACAGATGACGGAATGATTATTCACGGCATCGGAGAATTGCAAGGCGGAATTGTCAATGGTTACAACGACCACAGAATCGTAATGTCGGCGTCAATTCTTTCTGCTCTTTGCAAAGGTAATGTGGAAATAACAGACTTTAAAGCAGTTGAAAAATCATATCCTAACTTTTTTGAAGATTTTAATAAAATGGGAGGTAACGCAAATGTCCTCAATGACAGGTAACAAAATAAAAATATCAGTTTTCGGTCAGTCCCACTCAAAGGGAATTGGTGTGGTAATTGACGGACTTCCCGCAGGTAAAAAGATAGATATGGAAAAAGTCCTTAAATTTATGGACAGACGTGCACCCGGTAAAAATAACTTATCTACACAAAGAAAAGAAAGTGACACCCCCGAAATTCTGTCGGGGCTTGTAAATAATGTCACTTGCGGTGCTCCTCTTTGTATGGTGATTTATAATGAAAATCAACATTCAGCGGATTATAATAATATAATTGATACACCGCGTCCGTCACACGCAGATTATTCAGCATATATAAAGCATAACGGCTTTAACGACGTTTCGGGTGGCGGACATTTTTCGGGCAGACTTACAGCACCTCTTTGCTTTGCAGGTGCAGTATGTATGCAACTTTTAGAGGAAATGGGCATTGAAATTCAGGCTCATATTCAAAAAATCAAAAATGTTTATGACGATAAAATCGATTTTGTAAATATCGGAAAATGGCATACTGCAGAAAAAGATTTCCCCACAATTAATGATGAAAAAGGAAATCAAATGAAAGCCGAAATCGAAAAGGCAAGGGAAAACGGTGACTCCGTAGGCGGTGTTATTGAGTGTGTCGTAACTGGCGTTAAAGCAGGCTTTGGCGACCCAATGTTTGACGGAATTGAAAATAAACTCGCTAAGAATATTTTTGGTATTCCTGCGGTTAAAGGCATCGAGTTCGGTAACGGCTTTGAAGCAACTGACCTTTACGGAAGTGAAAATAACGACGATTTCTGCATAGATGACGGAGAAATTAAAACAAAAACAAACAATTCGGGTGGTATAAACGGTGGCATTACAAACGGTATGCCGATTGTTTTCAAAACGGCAATCAAACCAACCCCATCAATTTTTAAAGAGCAGAACAGCATAAGCCTTGAAAATAAAACGGAAGAAAAATTGCAGATTAAAGGCAGACACGACCCATGTATTGTTCAACGTGCAGTTCCCGTTGTTGAAGCCGTAACAGCAATTACAATTTTAGACATAATACTTTAAGTTTGAGTAAAATCGCCCACAGCACATTTTTTGTTCGGGGCGGTATTTGCATACAGCACCACTCACTTCAAAATGCACTGTGAACGATTTTCTTTCAAACTTTTACCAAGTAAATGTGGTGAATTTTATATTGAAAACACGTAGAGGACAGACGACCACATCGTTTCAAAAAAGTTAAACAGGTGATATTATGGAAGACCTTTCAATAATCCGAGAAAAAATAAACGAAATTGACAATCAAATAATCGAACTTTGGAAAGAGAGAATGGAAATCTGTCTTTCTGTTGCACAGTATAAAAAGGAAAATAATCTTCCTGTTCTCGACAGTAAAAGAGAAACAGAACTTCTTAACCGTATCAGTAATATGGCGGGCGAGGATTTAGAGGTTTATTCCCGTGTGCTTTATGATACAGTTATGACAGTTTCCCGAGCATATCAGCACAAATACCTTTATCGCGACACCACTCTTACCGATAAAATTAAGAATGCCGTTGAAAATACGGAAAAACTCTTTCCGCAAAAAGCAATGGTTGCGTGTCAGGGCGTTGAGGGTGCATATTCGGGACTTGCCTGCGAAAAACTCTTTAAATATCCCACCATTTCATATTTCAAAACATGGCATGACGTTGTAAATGCCGTAGAAAAAGGCCTTTGCAAATATGGTGTTCTTCCAATTGAAAATAGCACTGCAGGAAGTGTTAATAATGTTTATGATTTAATGGCAGAGCATAATTTTTATATCGTTAAGAGCTTTCGCCTTAAAATAAATCATTGTCTTTTGGCCAATAAGGGTGCAACTCTTGACGGAATTAAAGAGATTTATTCTCATGAGCAAGCAATTAACCAATGCAGCGAATTTTTACGTCAGCATAGTGATATTAAAGTCAATATTTGCGAAAATACAGCCGTTGCAGCGAAAATGGTTATGGAAAGCGGACGTACGGATGTTGCTGCAATTTCATCAGAAAACTGTCGTGACTTATACGGAATGACACTTCTTTCTGACAATGTGCAAAACAAGGATAATAATTACACAAGATTTATTTGTATTTCAAAGGATTTAGAAATTTATCCCGGTGCAGATAAAACAAGCTTTGTGCTGACTCTACCTCATCGTCCCGGTTCACTTTATCATACTCTTGCACAGTTCTATGCGTTGGGTATCAATGTTATTAAACTTGAAAGCCGACCGATACAGAATAAAGATTTTGAATTTATGTTTTACTTTGATATGTCCGTGTCGGTTTATGATAACGCATTTTATGAAATTCTTGAGCAATTAAGTGACGAGTGCGAGTATTTTAACTATTTAGGCAGTTATTCGGAGGTAATGTAACAGATGTACGGACTTTTAGGTGAACATTTACCTCACAGTTTCTCTCCTCAAATTCATTTGAACTTGGGTAATGCCGATTATCATTTGTTTGAAATCTGCCCCGAAAATCTTGAAAAGTTTTTGACAGAAAGAAAGTTCAAGGGAATAAATGTAACAATTCCATATAAAAAAGCAGTAATTCCATACCTTGATGCAATTTCTCCCGAAGCCAAAAAAATCGGTGCGGTTAATACGATAACAGTCCGTGACGGCAAACTCTACGGGGACAATACTGACTATTTCGGTTTTAAATATATGATTGAAAAGTCAAAGATTACTGTAAAAGATAAAAAAGCACTTGTTTTAGGTAGTGGTGGTGCATCTGCAACTGTGCAGACTGTCCTTCTCGATATGGGTGCAAGTGAAGTTTTGGTTGTTTCCCGAAACGGACAAGTTAACTATACTAATATATATGAGCATACAGATGCACAAATTATTGTTAATACAACCCCTGTGGGAATGTACCCCGACAATATGCGAACACCTGTGGAACTGAGCAAGTTTCCGAACTTGAGCGGTGTGCTTGATGTTGTGTATAATCCATTGAAAACAAGACTTGTTATGGAAGCGGAAAAAATGGCTGTGCCCAGTATGGCAGGTCTTTCAATGCTCGTTGCCCAAGCAAAAAAAGCTCACGAAATCTTTTTCAATACTGTTGTTGATATGCAAGTCTGCGATAATATAGAAAAAGTACTCAAAATGCAGATGTGCAATATTGTTTTAATCGGTATGGCGGGTTGCGGAAAAACAACTGTCGGCAAAATTCTTTCCGAGAAACTTGAAAAAGAATTTATCGATACCGACGAAATGATTGTCAATACAGAGAATAAACCAATTCCCGAAATTTTTGCTGAAAAAGGGGAAGACTATTTCCGCTGGTGCGAAAATATTGCAGTCAACCTTGCCGGCAAAGAAAAAAACTGTGTAATCGCAACCGGTGGTGGAGTAATCACCCGACAAGAAAATTATTTCCCATTAAAACAAAACGGAATAATTGTATTTATTAATCGTGATGCCGATTTGTTACCTACAAATGGCAGACCCCTTTCACAAATGCACGGTGTAAAAGAATTGTACGAAAAGCGAATGCCTTTGTATCGTGAATTTGCTCATATTGAGATTGATGGCAACGGTACCGTCGATGAGGTTGCGGAAAGTATAATAAAGGAGATAAATGCCTTATGAAAATTCTTGTAATTAACGGACCAAATATAAATATGCTTGGTATTCGTGAACCGGGCATTTACGGAAATCAGAATTATGAAACACTTCTTTGTGATATCGATGGGTGGGCAGATGAACTCGGTTGCGAGGTTGAGTGCTTTCAATCCAACCACGAGGGTGCAATTGTTGATGAAATTCAGCAGGCTTACGGTCAGTTCGACGGCATAGTTATAAACCCTGCAGCATACACTCACACAAGTGTCGCAATTCTTGACGCCCTTAAGTCTGTTGCAATTCCTACTGTTGAGGTTCATATTTCAGATGTAACCAAACGAGAGAACTTTCGTCAAATATCCTACGCAGGTATGGCTTGCGAACATCATATAATCGGCAAGGGACTCGAGGGATATAAACTTGCCCTTGAATATCTCTGCAATAAATATAGATGATATGTCACTCAAAGGTGTGGCGGAGTTAAAACTCCGCCATTTTTATTTTAAGAATCAGATAAACAAATTTTAATTTGTCGAGTTCTTTTAGTTTCTTGTCTCCCCTGAAAGGGGAGATGTCACGGAGTGACAGAGGGGTTACGAAAAAAGCCTCAGTTAGTAAGGTGTAAAACGAACAAACCCCTCAGTCTTGCCTTCGGCAATCCAGCTCC
>JAGAMK010000058.1 GCA_017624735.1 Clostridia bacterium | reverse complement strand
TATAGGCGCAACGAGCGTATCCGCAGATGAAATTACTGTGGAGCTTGACGGAAATCCCATTGAATTTGATGTAAAGCCCGAAATCATTGATGGTCGTACAATGGTGCCTTTAAGAAAAATTTTTGAAGAAATAGGCGCATTGGTAAAATGGGATAATGATACACAGACTGTTTCAGCAAGGAAGAACAAAAAAACTATCACACTTTCTATTGATTCAGCTGACTTGCAAATTGATAAAGGAGATACCGATGAAGAAGGTAATCCTATATATGAAATCGTCACATTAGAAGTCCCTGCACAAATTGTGTCGGGCAGAACATTAGTACCTGCCCGTGCTATATCTGAAAGCTTTGGTCTTAATGTGGATTGGGACGAAGATAATCAAAAAGTAATTATCTCCTCTAACGATGAAGAGGATGAATCTTGGAAAGAAAATATTGGTTCAATCAACCTTGACACGTTGACCTGTGATGGTGAAGGTATTGAAATTACAGACAATCAAATTAAAATCACACAGGGCGGTGATTTTACCGTAAGCGGAACACTTTCTGACGGAAATATCACAATTTCTACAAAAGAAAAGGTTAAAATCAGATTAAGCGGAGCTAAGATTACATCAAGTGAAAATCCTTGTATTTTTGTAGAAGATGCAGATAAAGCATATATTACTTTAACAGACGGAACTGAAAATCATCTTATTGCCGAAAACAGCGATGACGGTGCAATATATTCAAAAGAAAATCTTGAAATCAAAGGTGACGGAAGTCTTAATATAGAATCTTTGGCAGGTCACGGAATTAAGGCATCGGATAACCTGAATATTGAAAATGGTGTTATATCCATAAATGCAGCATCTGACGGAATTCATATTAACGACACCTTTAAGATGACAGGCGGAACAGTTAATATAACTTCCGTAAACGATGGAATTGACTGCGAATCCATTGTTAATATTTCAGGCGGAACAATAAATATTGAAACAAATGGTACTCCAATTGAGAACACACAAACTACAACAGAAACTACAGAAGAAGCTCCACGCAGAGGTATGTGGAAAATGGATGAGGCAGATGTAGAGTTTGAAAAATCTACAAAGGGTATCAATGCCGAATGGATGATGGTTATATCAGGCGGTGAAATAAATGTAAATTCCGCATCGCACGCTATTCATTGTCAGGATGAAATTGAAATAACCGGTGGTAAATTCTCATTAAGTTCAAAATATGACAAAGGTATATCTGCTCATGGCAACCTTACCATAAGTGGGGCTGATACAGTTATTGATGTTACAAAATCCACCGAAGGTATCGAAAGTAAAAATGTCATGACCATAAATGACGGAGTTATATCAGTAGTATCCACAGATGATGCTCTTAACGCAACCGGTGGTAATTCGGGAATGATGCAAGGTGGCGGAATGAGAGAAAATATGGGCGAAATGCAACGCCCTGAAAATGTTACCGATGCAAATGGTACGGAAATGCCTGCGGGCAACAGAGGTAATCGTTGGAACCGTCAGCCAAAAATGCAAGACGGAGAGATGCCTGAAGGAGCCAATCTCCCATTGAACGGAGAAATTCATCCTATGCCCCAAAACGGAGAGTTCCCGATGCGTGGTGAAAGACCTGCTATACCGGAAGGACAAATGCCTGACGAAACAATGATGCAAAGACCGCAAATGGGCGGAAATATGGGTGGTATGGGCAAAAATATGAAAAACTGTCTTATTATCAATGGCGGATATCTTGAACTTTGTGGCAGCGATGATTGTATTGATGCTAACGGTAATATCGTTATTAACGCCGGAACAATAAAAGCAACCAATCCGACAGGCACTTTCTCAGGGAACTTCGGAGTGATTGATTCTGACGGACAGACAACAATAAGTGAAAATGCAGATATTATCCTTGCATCAGGCAGCGGAAGCGAAAGAAATCTTAAACTTACACAAAACACTATTATTGTTTATTGCGAAAATCAGCATACAGCAAAGGAACAAATTATAGTTTCAGACGATGACGGAAATGTTATATATGAATATGCACCCGAAGGTAAATTCAAGGCAGTTCTGATTGCATCAAATAACATAAAAACAGGAGAAAAATATACAATAAAAATCGGTGACGAAACTTTTGAAGCTGAAATTACAGGTCAAAGCACTGTCATCGGAACACAGACAAATGGCGGTATGGGCTTCGGCAGAGGTCAGAGAATGCAGTAAGTACAAAGACGGCTTTGCTTTTTAGTGAAGCCGTCAATTTACATTTCATAAAAAATGTTGTATACTATATACAAGGCAGGTGATTTTATGCGGCTTTTGATTGCAGAAGATGAAAAACATCTTAACAAAACCCTTAACGAAAGACTAACCAAAGCAGGCTATACCGTTGACAGTTGTTTTGACGGTGAGGATGCGGTTTACTATATAGAAAACACACAGTATGACGGAATCATACTTGATGTTATGATGCCGAAAATTAACGGTTTTGAGGTTTTACGGATAATTCGCGAAAAGAAAATTCTTACACCCGTTCTGGTGCTCACGGCAAAGGATTCAGATGAGGATATAATAACCGGACTTGATACCGGAGCAAATGATTATCTTACAAAACCTTTTTCGTTTGCTGTTTTGTCTGCAAGAATCAGGGCGATGCTCCGTGTAAAAGAAAATGTTACCGGAAGTATTTTGGAGATTGCAGATTTAAGCGTTGATACCACAACAAGACAAGTGAAGCGTGGAGATAACATTATAGAATTGTCATCAAAGGAATACGCCATTTTGGAATATCTTATGCGGAACAAAGGTATTGTGGTTTCAAAGGAAAAGATTGAAGAAAACATTTGGAATTATGAATATGAGGGCTCAAGTGATGTTATAAAGGTATATATTCACCACCTGCGCAAGAAAATTGACGATAACTACAAGAAGAAACTGCTCCACACCATAAAAAATGTGGGGTATGTCATAAAGGAAGATTAAGATGAAAAAGCCTACTTCTATAAAAACAAGAATAACAATATGGTACACAACACTTATGTTTGTTTTAATTGTTGTTGTGCTGTCCCTTGTTGGCGGTCTTTCTTATCAGCTTTCAATAGATAGTGTAGAAAAGGATGTTATTCTTCAAGTAACTCAAGTAAGAGAAAGTCTATCTAAAAGACAGCCCGGTGTTTTTGAGATTATTGAAAGTAAAGAAGAATTCAAAAATGTATCTATTTATGAAATGGATGGGAAATATATCGTAGGACAGTATAATTACGATGTTGTAAGTATTCCTTTTGAAGAAGGCGTACCAAGAAAAGAAAACATTGACGGTAAAGAATATATTGTCTATGATGCGAGAACGCCGGGACCTCCGGGAAGGCATGGCGGTTTTTGGATAAGAGGTGTTGAATCAGTTAATTCTACAATGCTTTTGGGACGGTCAGCAATTATAATTATGCTGATTTTAATACCGCTTATCTTGCTTTTAACAGCACTGGGTGGATATTACATCACAAAAAAAGCATTCAATCCCGTAAATAACATAGTAAAAACCGCAAATGATATTTCTGCTCAAAAAGATATTTCAAAAAGAATTGAAATTGCACCGGACAGTAAAGAAGATGAACTTCATCATTTGTCGGTTACACTTAATAAAATGCTTGATAAAATCGAAAACCTTATTAAGCAAGAAAAACAATTTACCTCGGATGCATCGCACGAACTGAGAACGCCTATCAGTGTTATACTTGCACAAGGTGAATACCTCTTAGATATTGCAAAGGATGAAAAAGAAAAAGAACTTGCACAGACAATCGTGGATAAATCAAAGCAGGTTTCAAAACTTGTGTCAAGACTTTTACTCCTTGCGAGAATTGACCAAAACAGACAGAAATTCAACAAGGAAAAGGTTGACCTTGGCGTTATTATTGATGTGGCAGTTGACAGCATGAAAGAATTGGCAGCACAGAAAGAAATTTTGCTTTTATCAAATGTTCCTGAAGGCACAATTGTAGATGCAGATGAATCCTTGCTCCTTTCAGCAATTACAAATCTTATCAGCAACGGAATAAAGTATGGTAATGAATCAGGTCATGTATCTGTATCAGCATCAAAGAGCGGTGATAAAACAGAAATCATTGTTGCAGATAATGGCGTGGGAATATCAGAAGAACACATTGATAAAATATGGACTCGTTTTTATCGTGTTGATGATGTCCGTAACGATGAATACGGCAGCAGCGGATTAGGACTTTCAATGGTAAAGAGCATAATCGAGCTTCACGGTGGAGAGATTAGCGTAAAAAGTCAACTTGGGAAAGGAACACAATTTAGAGTTATTTTAAACGGCTGAAACATAAAAAACAAGGAAAAGGTTGACGAATTACGATAAATCGAATATAATATAGAGTAATCGAATATTTGGCAAACCAACTGAAAGGTTGGGACGCAAAGCTCAAGAGACTAAAGTTTTAACTATGTCAGTCAGCTGCAATTTTAGAGTAATCGTCAGATTGCTTTATTATTGCGGCTTTTTTATTGCATTTGGAGGTGATTGAATGCAGAAAAATATAACAGACAACGAAATAATAGAAAAGCAACTTGAAAGAGAAGAACAGCGCTTCAAGGAGTATGGCTGTGTTCGTCGTGAACTTAAATACAGCTCAACAAAGCATTTTCCGTTGACAGACAGATTTAAGTGGACGCAAACGACAAGACAGTTCAAGTCTATCGCTCCGTTAATTGAAATGCTATCACAAAGAGATAAATACACCGGTGAGCATTCAAAGCGTGTAGCTCTTATTGTTTATCGTGTCTGTATGCTTATCGAAATGAGCAAGTATTACAGAAATACAATCACTCTTTCTGCGTTTTGTCACGATATTGGTAAAATCAGTATTCCTGATGGCATACTTCATAAAGAAGGACCGTTAACCGATGCGGAATATGAGGAAATAAAGCAGCATCCGCAGGACGGCTATGACCTTCTTATTAAGCAGTCAAAGTACACACATATCACAGACGGCGTTCTGTATCATCAGGAACGGTGGGACGGCAAAGGCTACCCCTTTGGTATAAGCGGTGAGAAAATTCCGTTTCCGGCAAGAGTTATTGCAATAGCTGATTCCATTGATGCAATGATGAGCGACAGACCATATAGAAAAGCTCTTTCAAATGCAGAGTGTTATGCAGAGATAGAGAAAAATTCAAAGATAATGTATGAGCCACAGCTCGTAGAAATATTCCTGAATAATTGGAATTATATTGTCGGCGGTATATACGACTAACCCATATAGCCACTTGCTCGTTCAAGTGGCATTTTGTTTTTTTAGCACTTTGTCGATAAAAAATTTATCATCAAAGTGCTCAATTTTTCTAAATAGTCTTGATTACTTAGTATCTTTATGTTATAATTAGGATGCATACTAAATAAAACTTGGAGGCGATAATGTGATAAATAGTATTGTTAAACGACACGATAGGCTTAATCCGTTTACGGAAGCACAGATAAATGTCATTCGTTCAACGATAAAACTGTTTCTCCAAAATGGATATTCAAAAACATCAATAAAAATGATTGAAGCAGATTGCGGTGTAAAAGCAGGTAATATAACCTACTATTTCCACTCAAAAGAAGAATTGCTGTTAGTTCTTGTTGAGGAGCTTATGGACTATCACGCAACAATGATTGAAGAAACACAGGAAAAAGAGAATGATACATTGTTTGCTTATGCTATGGAAGTTGCGGTGCAAATTGCTTTGTGTGAAAACAACCGCAATGCGTGGGATTTATATCATTCGGCATACAGCCTTCCGCAAACCTATGAAGTTATAAAGTCTTGGGCGGCAGAAAAGAATTATAATCTGTTTCGTGAAAGACTTCCTGATTGGACGGAGCACGGCTTTAAGGAGATTGAAGAAGTGGCAAGCGGCATTGAGCTTGCAGCGCTAAAATCTGTTTGCAACAGAAGCTTCACTCTTGATAAAAAGATTTCTCTTTTCCTCAACTCACTTTTGATGCTCTATAAGGTGTCAGAAGAAGAACGGAAAAAGGTTATTGAAAAGGTGCTTGCCCTCGACTGCGAGAGAATTGCAAAAGAAATGTTCGGTAAATTTGTCAGTCGTCTTGACGGTGATAAACAGAACGAATGAAATATAACAATCATTAAACAAATTTGAAATAGTAGCAATACATATTGAAAGGAGCAAAATCACAAAATGAAGACAAAAACACGATTTCACAAATTAACAGCATGGCTTTTAACACTTGCTATGCTGATGACATTTATACCTACGTTCTCGCAAATTGGAACGGGTTTAACAGTGTATGCAACCGAAGGTACGGGTTCAGACAGTGATGATTCCGAATTAGGCGGCGG
>JAGAMK010000057.1 GCA_017624735.1 Clostridia bacterium | reverse complement strand
GCAGTTTTAATCCATATAATTTTCGTTTAGACAAAATGACAAAAAACTCACTAGGCTGACGCCTTGTGAGTTTTTTTCGTGAAGTATTAACGGAAAGGATAGGATTAAAACCTATTAAATCCCTAATTGAGAGACCCCTTATTCGTCCCTTATAGTATTTATTTTAGTTTTGCATTGAAGTTTTTGCTTGTGGCTTTGATTGAAATATAAACAATTCCCCATACGACAAAGTAAACAATCATAAAAATTATTGTGAAAATCCAAAGGACTTTTGGTTCAAATGGAATCCAGGTGTTTGCCACATAGCAAAGAGAGTATGCAACATATATTGTTGACAAATGACAAAGCAGAGATTTTCCAGTTGACCAATGCTCAATCTGGTTAAATACTGTTGCACCTGCCTGAACAAATGCCAAGAGATAAGTTGAAACAATTCCAGCTAACACCTCACCACCACTCAATGCGAAATTATCAACGGTTTTTGAGAGTATAAAATATATTATGCCTAAAATTATTGGACCAAAACCACTAAACATAAGTCCGCGGTGGAAAAATTCTTTTACATATTTATTCATATTACAAACCTAACCTTTCTTTTACATTTTTGAGATTTCTTCGTGACACGTAATCAATATGACCATTTTTGAAAATTACCGTTAACGAGCCACCTACTGTTGCTTTGAAACGGTCAACTTTTTTGATATTTGCTATACAGGACTGATTGATTTTAACAAAGTTATCACTCAAACTTTCTTCTATCTGATAAAGCCTTGATTTAAGCCTATATTTCTCATTTTCAGTGAGTGCATAGACCTTATTATCCTCTGTGAAAAAGCAGTAAATATCGTTCAAATTAAGCTTTACTGTTTCGTTTTCGGTGTAGCCGATTAAGTCAACAGAATGACTCTTTACAAGCTCTTCAATTTCACACACTAATGGTGTTTTCTCGTGGGCATATATAATAATTTCTTCATCACGATTAGGGTCAATTACAATTTGAAGTTTCATGAAATTCCTCCTTGCAAGTGTATAATATCACCTTGTTTTTCGGTTTGCAATATATTAAAAGTGTTCGGCATTTTTGGGAATGTATTCGGTAAAAAAATAAAGGGACGAGTTATTCGTCCCTTGCATTTTGTATTTTGCACTTATATAATCTCGCCGCCACCTAATACTTCGTCACCATCAAATATTACTAATGACTGTCCTTTTGTGATTGCTCGTTGTGGCTCGTCAAATTTTACGTGTAAAATTCCGTCTTCTGTCTGCCATGCAGTTGCAGGCTGCTCTTTATGACGATAACGCACCCTTGCAAGCACACGGATGGGCTCTGTTAGTAATTTTCCGCTGATTATGTTCACATTTTTTGCACTTACCTCGTCTGTGAAAAGGTCATCATTATCCCCTAAAATTACATTGTTAGTTTCGGGGTCAATGTTAAGCACATAAAGTGGATTTTTATAGGCAATTCCAAGACCTTTACGCTGACCAATTGTGTAATTTACAATACCTTTATGTTCACCGAATGAGAAGCCATCTTTATGCATAAATTGACCTTTGGGATATTCTTTTCCGTTATATCCTTTAATGAAGCTCACGTAGTCACCGTCGGGTACAAAGCAGATATCCTGACTATCTTTTTTTCGTGCAGTAATAAGGTCATTTTCTTCTGCGATTTCACGAATTTCGGGTTTCGTGTATTCCCCCAATGGGAATTTGATGTGCTTTAATTGTTCTTGGGTGAGCATATAGAGAAAATAACTCTGGTCTTTGCTCTCATCAACGGCTTTTTTGAGTTTATACTCACCGTTTTCAAAAACTACACGAGCATAATGACCTGTAACTACAAAATCGGCATCCAACTCCTGCATTTTGTCCATCATAGCACCGAATTTAAGTGTACGATTACACTCAACACATGGGTTTGGGGTTTTGCCATTCTCATAAAATTCTATAAACTTATCAATAACCTGTTTTTTGAATTCTTCTTTGAGTGGGAAAATATAAAAAGGCATACCGAGCTTATCGGCAACTGCTTTTGCATCACTGCAATCCCCTTCGGAATAGAGTTGCATTGTAGCGCCGACACAGGCATAGCCTTCATTTTTCATAAGTAAAGCAGCGACGGAGCTATCCACTCCGCCACTCATAGCAATTACTGCTTTGTTCATATTGTCACCCAAGTTCAAGCATTTTATCAATGCATTTTTTGGCTTTTATAATTGTTTCTTCGTCTAATGTTATTTCTTCTCCACCCTTGCCCTGCATTGTGTTATAAAGGTCAACAAGAGTTGTTGCTTTCATATCAGGACAAATGAGTTTTGGTGAAAGTGCAAAGAAATTCTTATCGGGACATTCATACTGCAAAGATTCTGCAATACTGATTTCTGTACCGATGATGAAATTCTTATGGTCACTTTCCTTTGCAAATTTCATAATACCTGTTGTTGAGCCGACATAATCTGCCTCTGCCACAACCTCAGGTTTACATTCAGGATGAACAAGCAAAAGTGAATCGGGATAATATTCTCTTGCTTTTTTTACATCGTCTTTTGTTATCTGACCGTGAATTGGACAACCACCGTTTACAAACTTAAATGTCTTTTCTGGCACTTGTTTTGCAACGAAATCACCGAGATTACAGTCAGGGATAAAGAGAATTTTATCGTTTTCGAGTTTTTTCACAATCTGTACTGCTGATGCAGATGTTACACACACATCACAAACAGTTTTGAGTGCTGCAGTTGTGTTGATATAAGCCACAACAGTATAATCGGGATACTCTTTTTTGATTTCTTCGATATACTCCACACTCATCTGCTCTGCCATTGGGCAACCTGCAACAGGACTTGTAATATAAACTGTTTTTTCAGGTGAGAGAATTTTTACGGTTTCTGCCATAAAACGAACTCCACACATAATTACAGTTTTTGCATTAGTTTTTTCTGCAAGTACACTTAACTGAAAACTGTCACCTGTATAGTCGGCAACCTCAATAATCTCACGAGCAACATAACTGTGAGCGAGAATACAGATATCTTTTTCTTTTTTAAGTTGCAAGATTCTTTCCTGCATTTCTTTTACTGTCATTTTAGGAATCCCTCCACCGTCTTCGACGGTCCCCCTCCCTTTAACAGGGGAGGCTGATTATAGATTAATGATGGTGGTCTTCGAATTCGAAGTCAGCTTTGTTATATTCAATACCATTTTTGTCGTAGTAGTCCTTAACAGCTGCTTTGATTGCTTGTTCTGCAAGAACTGAACAGTGAATTTTAACTGCAGGAAGTCCGTCAAGAGCCTCAACAACAGCCTTATTTGTGAGTTTAAGAGCCTCACTTAAAGGCTGACCTTTAATCATATCAGTTGCGATTGAGCTTGTTGCGATTGCAGATGCACAACCATAAGTATTGAATTTAACGTCTGTGATAATATCATTCTCAATTTTGAGATACATTTTCATAATATCTCCACATTTTGCATTACCAACTTCACCGATTCCGTCAGCATCCTCTAATTTACCAACATTATGCGGATTTACAAAATGTTCCATTACTTTTTCTGAATATTCCATTTTATTTACCTTCTTTCTGTATCTTTTCCCAGAGTGGTGACATATCACGAAGTCTGTTAATAATTGGTGGTAACTGTTCGATGATATATTCCATTTCTTCAGGTGTATTATCTTCACAAAGGCTCAAACGAAGTGAACCGTGTGCAATTTCATGTGGCAAGCCGATTGAGAGAAGCACGTGGCTTGGGTCAAGTGAGCCTGATGTACAAGCTGAACCTGATGAAGCACTGATTCCCATAATATCAAGGTAAAGGAGAAGTGATTCGCCCTCAACACCCTCAAAACAAGCACTAACATTACCGGGTAATCTGTGCTCACGGTCACCGTTAATTCGGCTACGCTCAATTTTGAGAATACCCTCAATGAGTTGTTCTCTCATCTTGACAAGTTTCTTTGTGTTTTCTTCCATGTGGTCACAAGCATCTTTTAGTGCTGCTGCCATACCTACGATTGCAGGAACATTTTCAGTACCTGCACGACGATTTCTTTCCTGTGCACCACCCTCAATAAGGTTTGGAAGTCTTATACCCTTTTTGCAGTAAAGACCGCCCACACCCTTTGGTCCGTGGAATTTGTGACCTGAGAAAGACATCATATCAATATTATCTGCCACAACGTCAACAGGAACATGACCTACTGCCTGAACAGCATCTGTATGGAAAAGAACACCTTTTTCACGGCAAACCGCACCGATTTCACGGATTGGCTGAACTGTACCGATTTCGTTATTAGCAAACATAATTGTTACAAGTGCTGTATCTTCTTTAATCGCATTTTTTACATCTTCAACACGCACAAGACCGTTTTCATAAACATCAAGCAAGGTAATTTCAAAGCCTTCCTTTTCGAGAACATTGAGTGTATGAAGAACTGCGTGGTGTTCAAACTTTGAACTGATAATATGCTTCTTGCCTTTTTTAGCCATTAAGTAGGCAGCACCTTTAATTGCCCAGTTATCGCTCTCGCTACCACCTGATGAGAAATAAACATCATTAGGGTCTGCGTTGATACATTTGGCAATCGTATTACGAGCATCCCTTACAGCATGGAAAGCATCTTGTCCGACCGAATGTAAGCTTGAAGGGTTTCCGTATGTTTCAAGGAAACATGGCATCATAGCATCAAGTGCTATTTTTGATATTTTTGTTGTTGCAGCATTATCTGCGTAAACTTTCATATATACATCTCATTTCATTAAAATCAATAGTTTTTCTTATTTCACAGTAAATTACTATGAATTCATTTATATGATACTACATACTGTAATATTTTGTCAATTATAACAATGTACAAATAGCACTATTATGCGAAGAATTTTTCGGCAATTCTTACAGTTGTCATTGCATCCTTTGCATAAAAGTCTGCACCTATCATCCCTGCATATTCCTCTGTCAGAACTGCACCACCAACCATAACTGCAATATCCTTGTCTTTTTCACGGAGCAATTTGATTGTTTTTTCCATTGAAGGCACAGTTGTTGTCATAAGAGCAGAAAGTCCGACGAATTTCACGTTCTCACGAAGTGCTGTTTCAACTATTGTTTCGGGCTTAACATCTTTACCAAGGTCAATTACATCATAACCATAGTTTTCAAGCAACACATTAACAATGTTTTTACCGATATCGTGAATGTCACCCTCAACGGTTGCCATAATTATCTTACCCTTTTTTTCACCTTGTAAGCCGTTTTTCTCCATCTCTTTTTTAAGAACTTCAAAGCTTACGCCTGCAGTTTCGGCACTCATTAAAAGTCCCGGCAAGAAAATTTTGTTATTTTCAAAGCCTTCTCCAACCACATCAAGCGCAGGAATTATGATATTATCGATTATTTCGAGTGGAGTTTTCGTAAGAAGTTCTTTTTCGGTTTCTTGTTTTGCTCTTTCTTTAAGACCTTTTATAACCGCAGTTTTGAGGTCAACAACATCAGTTTTGATTTCGGCTTTAACATCGGTTGCATTTGCAATATAATGTTCAAAATTCTCGTCAAGGCCATTTAACGCATTGAATGAATAATAAGTATTCATCATCATTTCGCTTTTGGGGTTTATAATACCTGCACTAAGTCCTTTTTGCAAAGCAAGACCAAAAAATGTTGAGTTGATAAGTTCTCGGTTAGGAAGACCGAATGACACATTTGAAACACCCAAAATTGTTTTAACCCCAAGTTCCCTTGTAAGCTTTTCAACGCATTTGAGAGTGATTTTGGCACTGTCCTTATTCGTGCTGATTGTCATACAAAGTGGGTCAAAAACAAGGTCTTTTTTCTCAATTCCAAACTCTTTTGCTCTATTTATAATCTTCTCTGCTATGGCTATTCTGCCTTCAACCGTTTCGGGAATTCCGTTTTCGTCAAGGGTTAAGCAGACCACAACACCACCATATTTTTTCACAAGTGGGAAGACGGAATTCATTGACTCCTCTTTGCCGTTTACGGAGTTTACCATAGCCTTACCATTATAAAAACGGAGTGCTTTTTCCATTACTTCGGGATTTGATGTGTCAATTTGTAAAGGCACATTGAGAATACTTTGAAGTCCCGTAACGGCATTTGTCATCATTTCACATTCATCGATTTCGGGAAGTCCAACATTGACATCAAGAATATCAGCACCCAAATCCGTCTGACTTACACCCTCGCGGAAGATGTATTCCATATCCTTGTTGCGAAGGGCATCTTTAAGGAGTTTTTTTCCCGTTGGGTTAATTCTTTCACCCACGATAATTGGCTTGTTTTCAAAGAAAACTGACTTTGAATAAGACGAAACTGCTGTATAATTCTTCTTGGTTATTTCCTTGATTTTTCTACCCTTGCATAGGTCAATCATAGCCTTTATGTGCATTGGATTTGTTCCACAGCAACCGCCCAAAGCACAAGCACCGTTTTCTAATATTTTAAGTTGTTTTTCGGCAAATTCTTCGGGAGTCACATTGTAAAACGTTTCGCCGTTAATAGAAACTGGAAGACCTGCATTTGGTTGAATAAAAATTGGTGTGCTTGAATATTTTGTCATTTCTTTTAAAAGTTCAAGCATCTGGTCAGGACCGAGTCCGCAGTTAAGACCTATTCCGTCAACACCGAGTCCCTCCAATGTTACAACTGCAGTTTTAACATCTGCTCCTGTTAAAAGAGTACCCTTACTGTCAAAAATCATTGAAACGAATACGGGAAGTTCTGTATTCTCTTTTGCAGCCAAAACTGCTGATTTAATCTCGTACAAATCACCCATTGTTTCGATAAGAACAAGGTCGGCACCTGCTTTTTCACCTGCTACAACCTGCTCTTTGAAAAGGTTATATGCATCTTCAAATGGCAAATCTCCATAGGGTTGTAAAAGTTTACCTATTGGACCAACATCAAGGGCTGTATAAGCTTTTCTGCCACTTTCACAAATGGCATCTTTAACAATACTTACAGCATTTGTGATGATTTCTTCTACATTATTAAATTTGAGGGAATTTGCACCGAATGTGTTAGTTGTAATAATGTCGCAACCTGCATCGAGATATGATTTATGGACTTTTTTCACTATTTCGGGTGAATGGATATTTAAAAGTTCAGGCAACTCACCTTTTTTGAGTCCGTTTTTCTGCAATTCTGTACCCATTCCGCCGTCAAAGAAAAGTAATTCTTTACCGAATCTGTTTAACAACATCCGCAATTCCCCTTTTCTTTCTGTTTGTCAACGAGATATTGCAAAGTAATTGAATCGACAACCTTATTGACTGCATCAAGGACACATTGCCAAATTTCAAGGGTTACGCAGTCCATACAGTTCTCACAAGTATTTTCGTCCGTTGCAAGGCAAGCGACAGGAGCAAGGCTACCCTCTGTTACACGAAGAATTTCGCCTACTGTATATTCGATAGGTTCGCGAGTGAGTCGGTATCCGCCCTGAGCACCGCGAATGCTTTCAACAAAGTTTTCTTTTGCAAGCATTTTAATAATCTGTTCAAGGTATTTTTCGCTGATACCCTGACGTTGTGACACGGTTTTTATTGAGATATATCCATCATCCTTATGAATTGCCAAATCGGTCATAAGGCGAAGCGCATATCTGCCTTTTGTTGAGATTTTCATTGTATCTACACCTTTTTTAGAGTATTGTTTTTTGTTACTGAAATAATATACTACAAAATTAGTAGGAATTCAAGAGTTAATTCATATAAATTTAGTGGGAATTAAAAAATGTAAAGTGAAAAACGGAAAGTTGAAAACGATTAGGTAAATTGGAGTTTGTCGGGATGTTTGAGTATTAAATTCAGCAGAAATTGTAGGGGACGATGCCCACATCGTCCCGTTTTGGTTTATATATAAACTTATTGCGGGCGGATGTGGGCATCCGCCCCTACATTTAATCTCCCCGATAAATTCAATTTTATATAATATTTTGACACGAAGAAAAGCGTGGTCAAAGACCACGCTTAGTTACCAATCTAATTGTAAGTGATATGGGTCTGTTTTATACCCAAACTCAGCAATATATCTTACGGTATGTGTTTCATCATTATAGGCAAAAAACAGATATTCATAATCGCACATAGCCTCTGTAACATCTCTTTTATTTTTAAAATGAACACACTGCCAATCTCCCATAGACTCTATACAGACAATATTATCTTTACTTAGTATTCTTTGCTTTTCTTTTTCATAATCACTTTCATATATTGATTCCGTATTATGGTCAAGCTGCCACTCTGCATATATATCCATTCTATAAGCGTCTAAAAACTCATCAGAGTAAGCATAAAAATACTTGGTTGTAGAGTTTTTACTATACACAATTTGCTTTACTGAATCAGGCATCTTGTATGGAAAAACTTGAAAAATTTCTTCCCACTCGTATTTCAAATATTCTTCATCCACCACTAAATAGTTATTGGGATTAGATGTTATTGAGCAATATCCAGCTATAAGATGTAACAGAAATGCGAATGGTGAGAATAGCAATGATATTACCCATAAAATTGTAATAAAAATGCATAGAGCTTTTTTTCTATCTTTTTTCTTGCCTATTTTTTTCTTCTTTTTACAGAACAAATATATTATTAAACACAACACAAATTGTATTAAAAAAAAGTATTGTATCGGATAAAAAATCAGTTTACGTACAAAATCTGTATCATAAGGAAGGAACTCGGTATATTTATATCCAAATCCAAACACAACCAGCAATAGTATCAGTATCATTGAACCACACGACAACACCATGCCGATTACAGAAATTGCTGTAAAAACGTGTTTCTCTTTCTGTTCCTTGGGTGAGAGTTCCATGTCTTCTGTTGGTACTTTTTCGTCCGCTAAATTGGTTGAAAGTCTTTCACAGATTATTTCAACTGTGATATTTTCTTCGTTTGCAAGAGTGCCGATTTTTTCAATTATTTCACTATTGAACCGTATCTTTTCGTTTGTTCTGTTTATGTATTCTTTAACTGTTTGTTGTGCAGTTTCGCCACCCATTTGCAAGGCTTTGATTTCTTGAATTGAAAAATCTGCTTTACGGAGCAAAGCGATATTTTTTAGTTGTTAAACATCATTTTCAGAAAAGTCAATACTTTTTCTGCCATTGTAATTTTCGTCACATTCGGGTTTTACAAGGTCATTTTCAATATAAAGTCTTATTGCTCTGTCAGTAAGACCTGTTTCTTTGATAACCTGTTTTATTTTCACAGTAACGCCCCCTTTACAATGACAATTTTACATTTTTACCTTGGGTAAAAGTCAAGAGTTTTTTAAGAAAATTGAAAAATTATAAACCCCTCAGTCATTTTCTGCAAAAATGACAGCTCCCCTTTCAGGGGAGCCAAGAAACGGGCGATTCGCAAATCGCCCATACATTTTAATTATTTTTTCTTTGCTTTATCCTTTTCGGCAATATTATTTGTGTTCATTGAATTGCGATAAACAACAAAACGGCAGAAAAGATATTCAGTAACAAGATTACAAGCCATTGTTACGGCTTCAACTATGTAGTTGTTGACACCTGCATTCTCGGCTAACTGACCGAGATACAATGAAACTGGAGTGAACACACAATAGAAAAGCGCTACTTTAAGCATTGCGACAGGTACATTTGTTGCTGATTTGAAAGTGAATTTTCTGTTTACTGTGAAATTATAAAGAACTGACAAAATAAGCGATGGAAGATAAGCTTTCCAATGTTCACAATTAGTAAGTTCGTGAATAATTGTGTAAGATACAATTTGAATAATTCCTGCTCCCATTGAGAATGCAACAAATTTTGCAACCTGAATTGCGGTTTCTTTAGGTGTAAGTTTAACTTTTTCTTTATTCTCTGACATAAAAAATCCCCCTTATTTCCTTATATTTAGATTATAGCACACAGAATTATTTTTGCAAGAAAAAAGACTCTTACAATTACTGTAAAAGCCTTTTAGAATCATTATAATATTTTTAGGAGTTCATCGACTATCTTTTTAGCCACGGTCATTTTACACTCATACCGTGTTGATTGTGGCAGGAATTCAAAGTAATAATCATAAACTTTATCTTTAAAACTAACAGCAAACCACACACTACCGGGTATGGATGCGTTTTCGTTTTCAGGGTCAACGTTTTCCAGCGAGCCTGTTACACCTATACCGATATCTGCATTGTAAGCCTTACGACAAGCTTCCGCCATAGCACGAGCAGTTTCTTTGGAATAAACAGAATATTTTTCAATAATTTCTTCAGGTACACCTTGCATAATTTTTGCTTCGTTACAATATGTGACAAATGCACCTTTTAGTACTGCAGACGCACCCTCTGTGTCAGTTAAAAGGGATGCTATCTGCCCCGATGTACAACTTTCCATTGTTGTAATTGTAAGTTTTTTCTCTATTAACAATTTGGTAAGTTTTGCATATTCGTTTCTGATTTCCTGCTCATTATACATTTTAACTATCTCCCGTATAGGTTAATCGGCATTATATAATATAACAATTTATGTCTTTATTATCACTACACAAATATTTTACCATTTATTTGAACATAAAACAAGAGGACATCTTTTACCGATGTCCTCTGTCGTATTATTAATCAAGTGGTTTCATTGTTGGGATTTCATTTGTAAAACTCACGTAACCCTACAAAAGTCTTCAAAACCCCAGTAAATAAGCCACTTTCCAAACTTTTATAAAAATATAACTCTCCGTAAGTCTACGTACATTATGTTCCATTTGGCTTAACTTTTGGCTTATTGGCTTACGGATGCCTCGGAATTAGATGCTGCAAGCTTGCCCTTTTGAAAATAGGCATCCAGTCCTGCAAACTCATCTTTTCTGAGGTCTTTTGTGACATCGGCATAAATTCCGAGTGTGGTCGAAACATCGGCATGGCCTAAAGCATCTTGAATCACCTTGATGTTAACACCCGCTTCGCACATCCTCGTAGTAAAGGTATGACGAAGGGTGTGGCAACTGAAATGCGGTAACAGCACCTCGGGATTTTCGCTTTTTTCAAACTGCGCATCATTGCAATCGCGAATGATGCGGCGGATCGCTTTGTTGAGCGTTCCTAAGTGCTGCGTATCACCGTATCTGTTGACGAAAATAAAATCGGTATATCCGTCAACAGACGCCTTACAGCTTATGCCTGTTTCTTTTTGATTTTCCCGTTCCTCTAAGAACGCTTCCTTGACAAAGCCCAGCATCGGAACGACACGCTCACCGGCTTTGGTCTTTGGTGTGTTCACATTAAAGCTGCAACCCTTTTGTGGTCCGTGGCTATAGTAAACGAGGGTATGGTTCACATCAATGAGCCCTTCGTCCAAATCGATATCACACCAACGAAGACCTGTTGCTTCCCCAACGCGAAGACCGGTGCCTAACATCACTGCAAATATCGGATACCAATGACGATACTGCGGCGTGTTCCTCAGGTAGTCCAAAAGCAATTCCTGCTCGGCAACCGTCAGTGCCTTCCGCTTTTCCGTTTGGAAACAGTGGGCTTGCTTGAGTTCCTTCAAAACTCTCTCCGAAGGGTTACTTCTGATGTACCCATCATCAACCGCTAAATCAAATACCTGATGTAGCACGGTATGGATGCTATCAATGGTGGAAGCCTGCAAACCTCTTTCATCTGCCAAGTAGTTGTAAAACCGCTTAACATCCGATTTCTTTACTTGGGAAATTTTAAGCTTCCCAAACTTAGGTCGAACAAAGGTGTTATACATATACTTGTAGTTTTGGAAGGTGTTATCCTTAAGCCCTCGCTTGATATGACACCAGAGATCAAAAAGCTCGTTGATGGTCGTATTTCGTTTCTCAGCCTTTATGCCGTCCGAAATATCGCGGTCAACTTCCTTTTCTTTCTCACGGAGTTCTTCAAGCGTTTTACCGTAGATAACGTGTCTCTTTCCAAATTGATCGGTCCACCGATAGTCATAGCTACCGTTCGGTCGTTGGCATTCCCCTTTACGGAGAACGATCCTGTCTTTGTCTTTTCTTTTTGTTGATTGTCTTGCCATAAGTG
>JAGAMK010000056.1 GCA_017624735.1 Clostridia bacterium | reverse complement strand
CATCATTCGCTTGAAATCCGGACGGTTGAAATTAGTACCCGTAAAGCCGTCATCAACATAAAACCTTGTGTTGTCAAAGCCTTTCTCTTTAGCATAACGGGCAAGCATAAGCTTCTGATTTTCGATTGAGTTGCTCTCCTTGTCGTTTCCGTCATCACGGGAAAGACGGCAATAAAGAGCTGTGATTCCTATATTGTTTGACTGCATTAGTCCTCCTTTCCGGCAGTCGTCACATATTCTGCTTCAATTTTATCTTCGTCAGGCACTAATGTCAAATGTGCGAAATCACTGCCAACATATTTTTCTACTTTCTCGCTCATTGTGTTTTCAAGATTACAGATATTTGCAGGTGCAAACGAGGAAGATACCTTGTAAAGTACACCGCCGATTACATATTCATCCTCTTCAAGAAATCCGCAAAAATCATTGATTTTCTTTATCATCTTGCACCTCTGTCTTTCTGTCTCTGAAGATACTTACCGTAATACTCAACAGCCTTTGCAAGGAAATCTTCCTTATCCTTTACGGTAGCAGTAGGCTTCAAATATTTACTGATTTTATCCTCGGGAATTTTAACTGTAACAACCTGATTAGGTTTCTGCTGTCTCATAATGGAATATATTTCCTCTGCATTAAGTGTCCCTTCCTGAGATAACTTTTTCAGTTTCTGAGCTTGTGCGAGTGACGGTGTGCAAAGCTCTTTCTCAACAAATTTAAACAAATCGGTTTGCTCTGCTTTGGTGAGATAAGATAACTCAACACCTACGGAAAATGATATTTTGTTCTCATCCACCATACTGAGTAGTTTAGGGATAAGCTTTGTCAGGCGGATATATCTCTTTACCTGCGAAGCACTATCTTCATCCGAAACTTCTTTTGCAGATAACTTCGGTCCGACTTGGTCCGAAGTTAAATCTGTGCGTTTGCCCTGCTTTTTAATGGCATCCATTTTCATCTTGTAGGCGAAGGCTTTTTCCGAGTGTAGAATATGCTCTCGGTGCAGATTACTGTCGACAAGAATGATGTCTGCTTCCTCTTTGCTTATGTCCAATACAATAACTGGCATCTCTGTCATTTCAAGCCTCGAAGCTGCAAGGAAACGTCTGTGTCCTGATATGATTTCGTACACATCACCCTTATCATCTTTTCGTACCATAAGGGGCTGAATAATACCGTTTTCACGGATACTATCTTCCAACGGTTTCATATCTTCCTCTCGGCACTTGTACGGATTTTTGAAATTCGGAACAATTTTTCCTATAGCCATATTTATTATTTCTGTAGTCTGAGGCTTTACTGCCTCTGTTTCTTCTGCTTTCTCAAACAGAGTGTTAATAAAATTATCTTCTTTTTTCATATAATTACCTCTCTTTTTTGATTTCTATATTTTTGTTGGGTTTCTCTTTTCGGACAGATTTCAGCACATCCGATATAAATGCTTTTACTTTTTCAGGCATCAGCCTCAATGCCTCAAGATACGGAGCGCAGACCAGCTCAAGCTCATGAAGCCTTGCACTCAGTCTGTTTATACTGCTTTGCAGCTCCCAAATTCTTTTACGAAGCCTTTCATTTTCACTCTCAAGGTCAAAAATCTTACTTCTTGCTGCAACGGACTGCTTTGCCATATTGCTCAGGTCATTGAAATCTTCGCTTGAAATCGTAACTTTGCCCGTAAGGGTTTTCTTACCCATACCGTCAATCTCGTTGAAAGTTTTATTCACGGTTTGTATTTCATCGTATCTGATTTCTTCCGTCTGTAATCGTTCTTTGATTTCCTCAAGGCGTTTCTTGTCTTGTTGAATCTCATATTGCAGACAAGACAGATGCTTAGCCGTACTGCCTTTTTCACCACGGATGAAATCATTGAAACCGGCTCTTTGCATATGGTTGAAGAAATCATCCTGCAGGATACTATAGGACGGAATCAGCACAGGCTTGCCCTTATCGTTGAATATGACATTGCCGTTATCATCCACAGCCTGAGGTGACTTCCATTTCTTTGAGTGGCTTATCTGATTGACGATTTCTTTCACAGTGCCCACGAGTGATTTATCTTTGCACCGCTTTGTCCACAGTATTTGTTTCTCAACTACGGGCAGAGCTACAAGGTGCATATGATAGTGATACACAGGTTTACCGTACTGTTCTGTGAGAGCTACATTCAGTTCATCAGCGTGCATTACGGCAGAGATGATATTCTGTTCGCCGTAGAGATTGACTGCAAATCTGTATGCTTCTTCATAAAACTCTTTGGCATATTCATAACCGCCGTGTGTTTCAAAGTAGTCTGTGTTGACATCGAATATCATTTCATCAAATACTTTCGCATCAGCTTTCAGACCTCGCATACAGACTTTCTTTTCGGCTATGAGCATATTCAGCTTTTCGTTGTAGGTCAGTTCACCGCAACCTTTGAAATGCACATTCATATCACACCGAGCCGTATCAACATTCATATTGGCATAGCTTTCATTCTTTCTCTCGTTATGCCTTTCACATTTACCGATTGTGCTTTGTGTGTGAGTGACAACTCTTGCTACACTATAGTTTTTCTTTGACATAGATTTTACCTCCTTTCTGCATTACTGCTTTATTTGTTCCGCTGACTTTCTTTGAAAGTGCGTAACCCACTATGACACTTTCACGCCTTCACCGTGCAAAGATGTCAGTGGGCTCTGCGAGGCTTTAATCAGAAAGATTTACTGCTTCAAAGGGGCAGTTAATCTTTTTGATGCGGATTACTCCGCAGACGAGCTTCGCTATGTAAGGGTGGCTGTAGTATCCTTTATGCCGAGATACTTTTGTGGGGGCAGTTATCAAATATAAAAATCTAACGCAGTATTTATATACCAGTATTCAGTTATCTAGGTACATAAGAAAAAAACACCTCTCACTTGTAAGGGAACAGGAGAAACATTTCCACAACCCTAAACTCAAAAAAATATTTAAAAACTATAAATTTTGTAGCATTGCACAAAAGCTGTTTACAGCGTTCGGTTGTTTTTGCCCCTCAATGGGTAAGCGTCGGCAGTAGCATTTTGGGGAGTAGTTTTTATAAATTTCTTGTAAATAAAACAAAAAAGCCGTCACATAGACAGCACAAATAGCGGGAGGACATTTCATCCTCTCGCACAGTTTGCACTGAAACTATGTAACGGCTTAAAATTTAAGCTCTGATTGTCCGTATGTTACTGACCGAGTATCGGACTATACTTATTCGGTCAGATAATATGTGTGGCATAAAGCCAATAAATAAAAATATGTGTTTCAGTTGATATTAAGTTGTAGGGTAAATACATTATTTACCAATTTACTATTGTACAGAACATTTGTTTACTTGTCAAGAACTTTCTCAAAAAAGAAAAGATGGTGTCGTTTTTCACCGACACCACAAAAAAGTTTTTAATCTATCATATTCGTTTGTTAATTATTTTTTCTTCTCTCAAATTTCAATTTTCTTACAATAACTCTCCAAAATGCTGTTTATCATTTCCTCGTTCTCCCAGAAAACATCATCGCATTTTTCTAATATTTCTTCATTTGTATCAATGTTTTTATCTTGTTCTAATTCAATGTATGCCTTAAACGCTGTTTGAATATTATCTTTGAGAACATCAGGAAGAATAGCACACAAAATTTCAATATCCTTACGTATATCACCGTTGTTTTCGGTATTGAAAAAATACTGATGATGACCGCCGTTATTGACTTCACTCTGATATGTCATAAGTTCATTGTATGGAGATTCAATATCACCGTCTGCCCATAAATCCCACATTCTGTTCCATTTTTCATCGGCTTCGGATAAAACTACGTCTTCTATATCTTTATTTTTCTTGCGTCTGAATAAATCAAAAAACATATTTGTCATTCCTCCAAAGTAACAATAGGCTCATTCTCAGAACAAATAAGCCAAAAATCCATATGATAGTCTTTATCATTATAGTTGAGATTGAAATTATATATTTCAACCTCAACTCCGTCAATTGCTAAATGCAAATTATCTTTATGTTGAAAACAACCATAATAATAATCTTTTTTATTAAAATTTAAAACACTGGTTCGTCCAAATGTTGTAGGGTCTTCGTTAGAAATAATCTTAGTTAAACTCGAAAAACTTTTACCGCCAAATTCCAACTTTCCGTTTTCTTCTCTTATATATCCAAAGTGAATAGTTTCGTCTGACGATGCTGTTCCGACACAAAAATAACCACCGTCAACTTCTGTCAAAAAAATAATAGTATCAACATTTTTAGTGCCGGTCAATTCATCATAGTTCATTATATCTAAAACTTTTTGTTCGAAAGTTAATTCATTGTCCGCTATTTTATCGTTAATTATTGAACCGACTGAAAATATAACACAAAATATGAATATAAAAATCAATGCTTTTTTCTTCATTTTTAACCTCCATCAAATAAAATCAATCTTTAATTATTTCAATTGATTTATAAACCAACGGATTTTTGTAATCTTCATAGTCTTTATTTTTGTGTCCCTCTGATTTTGAACCCTGATTGTTAGTTACTAGTTACAAGGCCATTCAAAACCATAAGCAGATAAAATATTTCTGAGTTGTTCATTTTCATCATTATCTAATGATATATATCCATTACGCTCTTTAAAATATACAGTAGCACATTCATCACAAGCAATACAAAAAGTTTTACCGTTTGTTATAACCGCAACATTTTCATCGAAGCCACAAGAAGGTAAATCAAAAATACTCATATGTTTTCCGTTAAGAATTTTTGTAACGACAGTTGCGTCTTCAGCTGAAAGTTCTGTCGTTATATTTTTATCGCCGTATATGTATCTCACAGATATTTTATCTCCAATAATAATTACTGTAGAAAAATTGACAACCAATAAAACCACAAAAACTAAAATTGAAACAATTATAACTATTTTCTTTTTCATAAGCTTCTCCTATGTTTTTGTTTTATCAGTTTATTTCTTTAATAATATATCGCCAACCACAATAATAGTCTAAAAACTCCTCATAATCCGATATTGAATCAAGGTCATAGTCCTGAAAACTAACATATGCTATTTCGAGAGTTTCTTCATTGATACCTACTAAGTTCATTTCTTTGGGATACCAATCACTGATTTCGGTTCTGAAATCAAAACCTTCATACGAGAATACAGGGTCAGATTCCTCATTTTCAATGGGCGTGCTGTAAAACTTGCAACTGTTTTCTATCTTACTTTTTTCTTCGTCAAAATTATCTTCATTATACTTTAATATGGTTGTATAGGCTTCTTGTGAAAAAATTGCCATTGAATGATATTTGTAATTTGATATGCTTTCGTATTCACCATATTTTTCAAAATCAAAATCATCGTCATAGCGATTATTTTCATTATAAAAATTGTTGATTTCCTCGGCATTATCAAAAGATCTGAATTCAACAGTCGGACCAAAAAAGCCCAGAAAAGCAAATGATACTAAAGTTAAAATAAGAAGAAATGAAGATAGAATAACTCTGATAGCACCGTGGAGTTTTTTTATTAACACCATAGGCAAAGAAAGAAGAATTGCTGAAACCGGAATTGATATAAGGAACCAAGACGGAATATAACTGCAGATAAGACAAATAATAATATAAAGAATTGGAATAGATGCGATAATACCTGTTGCGATAAGACTGAATATGTATGCTTTGCTTTTTATCATAGCTGAACACTCCTTATGCTATAAAAATATTATACAATAACATAACAACAAAATCAACTTAACCCTACTGCCGTAAAATGACAATAGCAGTAGGGATTCTTTTTACTTAATCTTACCTAAAATAAGTGAATAAGGCTCAGGCTTACCAATTTCTTTTGCACTCATTTTATCGAGTGTAAGTGTCATTTTAAGGAATGTTTCAATTTGCTCACACATAAGGTCAAGGCTGAACTTTTCCATCTGATGAGTCTCATTTATTGCCGTCAGGTAATCGGGAGCAGTTACAAGTGAAATATCAGGAATGCCTACATTTCTCGGTGGTTGACCTTCGCCGAAATGAAGGAAATTATGTCCCTTTACAGTTACGGTTCTGAGCATTGTTCTGCCTTCAAGAGAATCATAATAAACCTTGTCCATTGCCTTGTTTGCTGTATAGACAAGCTCAACATCAATGGGATTTGTGCACTGATATTTTCCATCCTTGTCTTTCCATTCAGTACAACCTAAATGCTCAACGCCAAGGCTTGCAACGGCTTTGATGTGTCCCTTTTTGCCGTCCCACATATCACGGTGATTTTTAAGCCATTTTGACGATGCCTGAATATCGTGTTGCTTGAAATTGGGCAATCTGAAATGACCTGTTACAAAAACGAAGATAAGTGTTCTGTCAAGTTCTATATCTTTGAGGTGCCTCATCATTTCAAGCATTGCAACAGGGCCGTTTTCCTCAACACAGTTTATACCGTCGGTATGCGTGTTGATGATGATAGCTTCCTTTTTGTTTTTGCCCTCAATAACGGTATAAAAAGATTCCGTTTTAGCATTTTTCTCTTTTTCGGCAGTAAGCACAAGGTTAACTTTTTTCTTTTCCTTGGCAGCTTTTTTAAGCTTTTTGCCTGATTCCTCACCAACCCAAAGGGCAGGAATACCCTGATAATCCATAATAAAGGGAAGATACTGTCCTTTAACCATTTCATCGCTCATACCTTCCCATATGCAGATAACCGCCTTAACGCCCATTGCTTTTGCAACAGAAATAAGTGGTATCTTTACGAATGAGTCAGCAACAGGACCTTTGTAGTTTTTTGGCAAAGACAAGCCCTTAGGATATGAATTTCTCTGATTAAAAGCAAACCCAGTGGGCACTTTTTCAAGGTCTTTAACCTTTACAAGTGCAATCTTTCCTTTTGCAGGAAGATAGTTGATATGCTTACCAAAAATCTCTACTATTTCCTCGGTAATACCGTTTTCATCAGTTTCTCCCGAATAAGGCCACGCAGAGGTGACTTCAATCTCTTCATCGCCGTTTGGATTTATGATTTTAATAGATGAATGCTTTTCTTCCCAACGGTCAAATGAATAAAGGTCACTGTATGTCTTAAAGCCCATTTTGTGAATTTCATCTTTAAGATAATCCACAAATTTCTGCTGACCCTCTGAACCTGTTAAACGAAGTCCGAAACCATTCATTGTTTTCATTCCGTTTTGAATTGTTTCTTTTGATATATCAAAATTCATAATTATTATCCATCCTTTTATTGTTTTACACAACGGCAAAAATCTTATCAATAAAATAAATTGAATAGAAAATCCTTGATATTAGCAATTAGATT
>JAGAMK010000055.1 GCA_017624735.1 Clostridia bacterium | reverse complement strand
TAAATTATCTACTTCTACAATCACTCCTGCGGAGCTTAAGGACGCAGACGGAAATGTTTTAGGTACTTTCACTTGGGTAACTCCTGATGATGAAATGACCGAAACAGGTGATTTTGTAAAACAGGTTAAATTTACTCCTACCGATACAACCAACTACAACGAAAAGACATTTGATGTTACGGTTAATGTTTACAGACCTTCTTCCGGCGGAGGCGGTTCTTCCAATACAACAACCACAACAACCAAGAATGAAGATGGCTCTACAACAAAGGTAACAGAGAACAAGACAACAGGTACAAAGACAGAGGTTACTACCAATACTGATGGCTCAACTACAACAGTTGAAACAAAGAAAGACGGTACTGTGACAACCACCGAAAAGGATAATAAAGGTAACACAACTACAACTGTTGAAAATCCTGACGGAACCTCTACAACTACCGAGAAGAACAAGGACGGCAGCGAAAAGGTTACAGAAGAAAAGGCAGACGGAACTACCGTTACTACTGAAAAGGACACAGACGGTACAAAGACTGTTACAACCGAAAATGTTGACGGCAGCAAAACAACTGAAGAAACCAAAAAGGACGGAACAAAGGTTACAACCCAAACTACTGCTGACGGCGAAACAAAGACCGAAATTGACCTTCCGAAAAATAAGGAAACAGAGGTTACAATCCCTGTTGACAGTGCAGAAGATGTAACAAGTGTTACCGTTACTGACAAGGACGGAAAAGAAACAGAAATAACCGACTTTGAAATTACAGAGGACGGTGTTAAACTTACTGTTTCCGGCGACTGCACGGCAGTTATCAACAAGGCTGCAAAGAAAGAGTTTGTAGATGTTCACCCCGTAAATCATTGGGCGACAGCAGATATTGACTATGCGTATATCAAGGGCTTGATGATGGGTACAAGCGAAAACCACTTCTCACCTGATGTCCCGCTTACACGTGCAATGCTCGCAACTGTTCTTTATAGACTTGAAGGTGAGCCTGAAATGAAGAATGCACAGTGGTTTGAAGATGTAGAAAAAGGTCTTTGGTATTCCGATGCAGTTGCGTGGGCAACCTTTAACGGAATTACAATGGGCTACGGCAATGGAAACTTCGGTCCTGATGACAATATCACCCGTGAGCAGATTGCAGCAATTATGCACAGATACGCTCAGTACAAGGGATTTGATGTAACTCAAGGAGGAATGCTTGTCCGTGAATATAACGACTATGAAGCAATTTCCGATTATGCACTTTCATCAATGACTTGGACTGTTAATGCTGGTCTGCTAAAAGGCAAAGGAAATAACAATCTTGCACCACAGGACAATGCAACACGTGCAGAAATAGCAGCAATTCTTCACAGATTTATTGAAGCGAATAAATAAGCTATACAAACAGAGCCTTCGGGGAAATCACTCCCCGGAGGCTCTTATCATATATTCACTTATTCATCACCATTCAAAATCCAATTTTCATCATGTCCAAATTCCAATGCTATGAGTTTTGCTAATGAAGGAGAGATGTTCTGTTGCTTATTCAGATTTCCTGTCAAAATATATATGTAATTTTCTGAAACACCAAGTCTTTTTGCAAAATCACGTTTTGTTATATTTTGCTCTTTGATTATATGATTCAATCTTTCGGCAAGTGTCATATAATTCCTCCGTTCTCATTTTGATAAAACATCGCGTACCTAAGCATTTGTTTTCTGCTGTGCACACCAAGTTTCTCATAAATATTTCCGTTGTGGAATTTCAGTGTGCGTTCTTTAATTCCTGTAATTTCAAGAATCTCAGGTGCGGATTTTCCCGATAAATACAGTTCAAATATTGTCCGCTCTTGTTTAGTAAGCGTTTTGATACCCATTTTGAAATATTCATAGTCGTTAGGATCAATTTCATTCTTTCGTGAATATGCAAGTTTATCAACTTTTGCTTGAATAGCAGAAAACTCTTTTTCTTTTTCTCCAAGATATACAAATAGGTCTTCAATTTCTAAATATGTCGAGGATTCCGACTCACCAAGTTCAGATTTTTTTATTCTATCGAGTCCTCTAATGATAGGAGAAATGTATCTTTTACTGAAGTATCCACAGCAACTTATTGCGAAGAATAAAAGTAGCAAAATAAAGAACACAATCTGTATAACATTTTTTACAAAAATTTTTGTGTAATCATATTTAGGAATCATCACTGTTAATGTGTGATCTGCGTTATCTCCACAACAAATCTGAATATCTCTTGTTATGCCTACATATGATTCCTCATCTCCGGAAAATAAACTTAGTGTTTTACTGAACCGACTTACACTAAGATTTTCGCTTGGTGCGAGATGGTAACCGTTTGTAATTCCGCTTGTGAAACTAGTTTTATAATCAACAATATTCTCGTCTTGTTTTTTTGAAAATACACAAACAAGATGTTCGAAGGTTGAGGGCTGAGAATGGTTCATTTTAAAGGTATTCGCACTGATTTCAAAACCACAAATACCATAAATAATATCATCATGGCCACGAATAGGGATTGCTACGAGCATTACTTTTTCCGAGGTGCCCGGAAGTGTTACTATGTTTGTTACGTAGAATGTTTTTTCTAATGCTACAGAGGAATCGGATTCAGTTATTTTGTCATAATCGGGGAATTTATTTGAATCAAATTCCATTTGCCATTTCCTGTGGGGCATTATTTCGTTTTCTTTGCCAAGTTTGGCATTTCCTCGATATAGTAATAATGTATCATCTGCCAAGTTTACAGAATTTCTTTGGATATATATCCCTGTTTTTGAGTTGTCAGCGTTTTCAAGCGACGTATTAACAGTTGTATTCAATAAAATAAATGCACCTGAACATTCTGTCTGTAATATCTCCCTGCTAAGTAAATCAATAAAACTACTTTGAAGACTGTTAATATGCAACTGTGAATTTGCAAGGTCATCAAAAGTGATTCTCTCTTTTGTGAAATAACTGTGCATTATTAGAGAAGCATCTTTGGAAAGCTGAACATTTCTCATTGCAAGGTTGTCCTGATGAGCAACAATTTCTCTTTCAAACACTTCCATTTGTAACGATAATATGTCAGAAATTTTATCTTTGGTAGATGAGTATTGTCCCAAAAGAAGCATTCCGATAAAAATCACAACAAAAAGAATTAATACCAAAACAAGCATATAGCCGAATAGCTTACGCCTCATAGTTTGTTTCTTTTGTGTAAAAATAGATGGTACACGCATGATGTCACCTCTTATTTAATCGCACAAAATACATTCCAGGTTTCTTCTGCAAGTGTAATAGCATCTTCTCCTGAAGCATATCTGTTTTTAAGTTCGTTCTGCATTGCACGCAGATTATTGTAGAGCGCTGTAACCTTGTCATAATAGTTTGGATATGATGGTTCTGATTTTGCAATACAGTTTTTACGTACTGTGACAAGTGTCTCGTATAAACTCTTATATGCTTCGTTTTTGAAAGTATAATTTTCAATTTTATCAAAAGAATCATTATTAACAGGCATATATCCGGTTTCGGTGACAAAAGAAAGATTTCTGTCGCTTTCAGTGAGCCATTTGGCAAAAACGGCGGCAGCTTCAGCCTTTTGTGTAGTAGTTTTGTATGCACAAAGACCAACACCTGCTTGCGTTACGAATTGTTTTTCATTTTCAGGCTGTGGTGCGGGCAGAACCTTAAGTTTGATAGGTTCCTGTGAATTATCAGCGTATGTCACTGTGTCATTGTAATATAAAATAGATGCAGATGAACCCATTCCGGAGATAACATCACCAGTCATTACCTGTGTATTGGAGTATAGGTCGGAAACAACAATATGTCCTTTTGCCAGACTTTCAGCGAACTCCATCCACGAAGACTTGAAAATCTCGTTTTCAAAATCATACCATCCATCAGCAGTATAAAAATCCTCAGCTCCTTTTGATATCGCATTAAGCTCTACAGAGCGTATAAGGTAGTCAAAAGCACAAAATGATTTGCCACCAGACCATTCATAATATTTTTCTGCTGCGTCAAAAAAACCTTCCCATGTTAAAAGTGATTCATATGTAACGCCGGTTGCTGCAGAAAAACGTTCGAACTGACCACCTGATACAAAAAGAAGGTGTGTAGACTTTGAAACAGGGAAAACGGAAAGAGTTTCTCCTACCATACCATCCTTTACAAACTCAGGCACGTATTTATTCAGTTCTTCGTCTGAAAAATAATCATGCCAGTTAATGAGATTTTCTGTTCCTAATGCGTCGGCATTATTAGAATGACAGAAAAACAAATCCGGCATCTCCGGAGCACCGGGTAAATCAGCCTGGGCTTCAAGAAGCTTTCCACCTATCTGTGATGAGTTCGACATCATTGTTACGTCAATAACAATGCCTTTTTCTTTTCCGATAGTCTTGTTAAATTCATCAATGAGGCGATTCATTGGAGAATCAGCTTGTTCGCCGTACACATGCCACATAGTGAGTGTTACAGGTTCATCTGCGTGAAGCTCTGATTTTGTTGTACATCCTGCCATACATAAAATGACAAACATGATCGACAGGATAATTGAAAGTGATTTTTTCATAATTTTGTTCCTCCTTGGCATTTATTGCCTCCAAACCACCTTTTTGTCACCCTTTGTCACCCAAACCTGTACTTTTTACTGTACTTTCTTCGTCCTTTTTTACAAAAAAAGGATTTTTTTTATTTTATACTGTACTTTTTGGGCTTTAGTACGGGGACAAAAAAATAATTTAATATATAATTATTTTCGTAAGAGTAATTAAGGAGGGTATAAATTTCTTACCGATTCATTAAAAAGACATTGGGTACCCCGTTATGTCAAACGGCATAATGATTTCTGTGACCGCGCCAACGAAAACAGAAACCACCCTGTCTTTATGTTAAATATTATATCACAAAATCTTGAGTGAATCAAGATTTTGCGGGAATTTGTAAAATAAATTTTTATGTAGTATGGGAAGGAGGGAAGCTGATGACAGTTAAGGGCAGAAAAACAGCAACTTATAAGATAATAAAAAAAGAATATGGGAACATATATCAGTTTTACTGTGATATTTCCGGGGCTTTGGTTAAAGAGACAATTCCGTACAAGAGAAAAGAACCGGAAGAAGAATTAGAAGCAGCATGGGAATTTGAAGGGAAAGATTGTTTTAACCAATGTCATAAGTGTGGGAGATGGGTTATGGATGTTATGTATAATCCGGATACTCATAACTGCGTGCTTTGTTCTCCAATAGAGGATATCCCTGATTTCTGCCCCAGATGCGGTGCTCAAATTGCCGGCTTGGCAGTTTTTTGTCATAATTGCGGAGTAAGGCTTATGTATGGAGGCGATGATGATGAAAAAGATGGATAATGTAAGACGAAGAAATGCTCTTTTTCATTTTGGTTTTGGTACAGATGTAATGAAAAACATTAAGATTTGTGAAAAATGCAGTCATCCTGAAAGCAGCATGAAAACATTCTGCACAAAATGCGGTTCAAGGTTACCAAAAAATAATTTGTATGATTTTTATAAAGCTCAGCATAAAAATTGCCAAAAATGCGGTACAGTTCTTTCTGATTCGATGGATTACTGTCCTCGATGTGGTACGAAGGTAAATAATAATGTGCCGTTGATGATTGAAAAATAAATAGGAGGAGAATACATGGATACAATTCAAAATTATAAATGTCCTTGCTGCACAGCTCCGCTAATATTTGATGGCGAAACGCAAAATCTGATATGCGAGTCCTGCGATAACACGTTTCCTCTTGAAACTATGCAGCAGATGGCAGAGGGCAACGAAAATGCAGGCGGTGCATCAAAATACGATTGGGAGAGTTACACGCCAAGAAATTATGAGGACACAAATGAAGTTCACTTGGCAAATTACTCCTGCCCATCCTGTGGAGCAGAGATTCAGGGCGATGATACACTTGGCTCAACGGTGTGCCCGTATTGCGGGAACTCTACGATTGTCAAAGGTCAGTTTGAAGGAACACTCAGACCGGATTACATTATCCCATTCAAATTCAACAAGAAGGCGGCAGTCGAAGCTTTTGAAAAAGATTTCAAAAATGCGCCGTTCCTTCCCGATAGCTTTAAGAGTAAAAAGAAAATCGAGGAAATGGCAGGAGTGTATGTTCCGTTTTGGATGTTTGACTGCGACTGTGATGCAGCGGTAAGCTATACTGCCGAAAGAGTTACAGCCTGGAGCGATTCAAATTATAATTATACCAAAACCGATTATTACAAACTGTTCAGAAGCGGTACTGTTGGCTTTGCCAATATCCCTGTGGATGCCTCTAAAAAGGCTGAAGATAGTTATATGGAAGCAGTCGAGCCGTTTAACTATGAAGATGCGGTAGAATTTTCCGGTGCATATCTTTCGGGATATTTGGCAGATAAATATGATGTAACTGCCGAAGAAAGCATCGAAAGAGCCAATGAACGAGTCAAAAACTCAACCATCGAAGCTTTTGATGACACAACTGATCGTTATACAGCGGTTATCCCTGACAGCTCACGGATAGGATTTTCTAACGGAAAGATTAGATATTCACTTCTTCCGGTTTGGATGCTTAACATCAAGTATATGGATAAGATGTATAAATTTGCTATTAACGGACAAACAGGAAAAGTCGTTGGTGAATATCCTGTTGATAACAGCAAAAAGTGGAAGTATTTTTGGAAGATTGCAGGCATTGCATATGTAGCAGCCGCCGCTATTGGCTGGATGCTTTTG
>JAGAMK010000054.1 GCA_017624735.1 Clostridia bacterium | reverse complement strand
GGGATGAATGCAAAGTGCAAAACGCAAAGTGAAAAGTGTCGGAACTGCGTTGCAATTGTAATGCCTCCCTCTGACGAGGGAGGTGGCATTTTCGCAAGAAAATGACGGAGGGAGAGATAGTGAACAGATAAACTAACTACCGCTCAGTCAACTTCGTTGACAGCTCCCCTGACAAGGGGAGCCGAGTATCGCCCCTACGGAGTACATCCCGACAAACCCCAATTTGTAAAACAAAAACCACCTGAAGGGTTTTCAGGTGGTAATTTTTTATCCCAATGAATTTGTAACAGTTGTTGTGACTGTTGCATTGTAACAACTGAATTTTTCATCTATATTTTTTGGCAAAGTTTTCTGTGTAAGCAAGCTTACGATTGGCACTAAAATAAGTCCACCAACCATAGCAAAAACACCGGAGTAAAGTGAATTTGTGAAAACAAAGCTTAAAATTGGTGTTGATGGTTTAAAGAGTCCAATGCTTATAAGTAACTGTACAATTTCAAGACCTGTGCCGAAAATAAAACTTGTTACAACGGCTGCTTTTGTGGTCTTTTTCCAGTATAAACCATAGAGGAATGGAGCAAGGAAAGCACCTGCCAAAGCACCCCATGAAACACCCATCATCTGTGCAATAAATACGGACTTTGACCAGATTGAGTCTTTAAGAATTGCAATAATTGCAGAAATCGCAATAAAGAAAACAATGAAAACGCGGAGAATGAAAATACTCTTTTTATCGTCAACAGCCTTTTTCTTCTCAAGTTTTGGTTTAATAACGTCAAGTGTGAGAGTTGAAGAAGATGTAAGCACAAGCGAAGAAAGTGTTGACATTGATGCAGAAAGCACAAGCACAATTACAAGTGCTACGATTACAGGTGCCAAATCTGAAAGGATTGTTGGTACAACCTTGTCAAACATAACTGCACCATTGTCAGAAATAAATCCGCCAGCAATCATTTCGTCCTTATAAAGACGACCAAAACCACCAAGGAAGTAGCAACCACCTGCAACGATAATTGCAAATATAGTGGAAATTATTGTACCTTTTTTGACTGAACCCTCGTCCTTAATGGAGTAGAATTTACCAACCATTTGTGGAAGTCCCCAAGTACCCAGAGAAGTGAGCAAAATAACAAAGAAAAGGAAAATAGGATTCGGTCCGAACATTGAGGTGAATTCAGTACCTGCCTCTTTGCCGAGAGATGCGACTGCTTCAGTAAATCCGCCGTTTTTCTGAAGAACGGCAATAATTACGGTAACAATGCCCACAAGCATTATAATTCCTTGAATAAAATCGTTAATTGCAGTTGCCATGTATCCACCAAAAATAACATAAATGCCTGTAAGTACTGCCATTATAATAACAACTACCCAGTATGGAATTGAGAATACATTATTAAAAAGAGAAGAAAGTCCGTTGTAGAGAGAAGCTGTGTAAGGAATAAGGAAAACGAATACTATTACAGAAGCAACAATTTTAAGTGCCTTTGAGTCATATCTTTTTTCAAAGAAATCAGGCATTGTTTTTGAGTCAAGATGCTGTGTCATAACTCTTGTTCTTCTGCCGAGAACAGACCAAGCAAGAAGTGAGCCGATAAAGGCATTCCCAAGACCAATCCAGGTAGATGCAAGACCGAAATTCCAGCCAAACTGACCTGCATAACCAACAAAGATAACTGCAGAGAAATAAGATGTGCCGAATGCGAATGCAGTAAGCCATGGGCCAACACTACGACCACCTAACACAAAACCATCAACATTTGTTGAATGTTTTCTGCAATAAAAACCGACACCTATCATAAGTGCGAAGAAACATATAAGCATTGGTATACTAATCATCATTGTTGTTGTCATTGAAATCACTCCTTTACAATTAAAATTTGTTCTTGACAATAACGTCGAGATATGGTATATTTGCTTTAACGCTTTAAAGTTTAGCACTTTAAAGCAAACTTGTCAATAGAGAATTTGAAAAGATTTCTTTTTGTTAAATTCTATTGATTTTTCACGGAATTTAAAGTAAAATATCAAAATATTGTAATTTTTGGAGAATACATTATGACAATCGTACACTTACTTGAAAAAAATGCTCGTGAGTTTCCAAATGATGTGGCATTAGTAGAAATCAACCCCGAGCAACCTGAAACAAGAAGAATTACTTGGAGCGAGTTTGAACTTGTTGAGCCGGGTGCAAGACGTCCTTACAGACGTGAAATCACTTGGGGAGTTTTTGAAGAAAAGGCAAATCGTTTTGCAAATATGCTTACACAGAACGGCATAGGCAAGGGAAACAAAGTTGCAATTCTCTTAATGAACTGTATCGACTGGTTGCCGATTTATTTCGGTATTCTTAAAACAGGTGCTTTGGTAGTACCGCTTAATTTCCGTTATTCATCGGATGAAATTGATTATTGCCTTGGCTTGGCAGAGGCTGATGTTCTTATTTTCGGCAACGAATTTGTAGGACGCGTTGAGGCAGTTGCAGACAAAATCAGTAAAAAATGCAAGCTTATTTATTTTGGTGCAAGTTGTCCTGCATTTGCAGATGATTATAACGAACTCGTTTCTGAATGTTCAAGCAGTTTTCACGGATGTTGGCTTGAAGAATCCGACGATGCAGCAATTTATTTCTCATCGGGTACAACAGGTTTCCCAAAAGCCATTTTACATAATCACGAAAGCCTTATTCACTCTTGCCGTTGTGAACAGGCACACCATAATCAGCAGAAAAACGACTGTTTCCTTTGTATTCCGCCACTTTATCATACAGGTGCAAAAATGCACTGGTTCGGTAGTCTTTTAAGTGGTTCAAAAGCAATTATTCTTAAAGGCACACAGTCAAGAAATATCCTTAAAGTTGCAAGTGACGAAAAATGTACAATCGTATGGCTTCTTGTTCCGTGGGCGCAGGATATTCTCAATGCTATTGACCGTGGTGAAATAGATTTGAACGAATTTGATTTCTCAAATTGGAGACTTATGCACATTGGTGCACAGCCTGTTCCACAAAGCCTTATCAAGCGTTGGCTTGAGTATTTCCCAAATCAGCAGTATGACACAAACTACGGACTTTCCGAGTCAATCGGTCCAGGTGCAGTTCACCTTGGTGTTGAAAATGTGCATAAGGTTGGTGCAATCGGTGTTCCCGGTTATGGTTGGCAGACAAAGATTATTGACCCTGACGGTAACGAAGTAGCAAAAGGTGATGTTGGTGAACTTTGCCTTAAAGGTCCTGGTGTTATGACTTGTTATTATCGTGACGAAGAAGCAACTGCTGCAACTCTTAAAGACGGTTGGCTTTTGACAGGCGATATGGCTATGCAGGACGAAGAAGATTTCATTTATCTTGTTGACCGCAAAAAAGACGTTATCATTACAGGCGGTGAAAACCTTTACCCTGTACAAATTGAAAACTTTATGGCAGCTTATGAAAAAATCAAGGACGTTGCAGTTATCGGTCTTCCTGACCCTCGTCTTGGTGAAATTGCAACTGCAATTATTGAAGTTAAAAAAGGTATGACTTGCACAGAAGAAGAAATCAATGAATTCTGTATGAGTTTACCTAGATATAAGAGACCTCGTAAGATTATTTTTGCCGATGTACCTCGTAACCCAACAGGTAAAATCGAAAAGCCAAAACTCCGTAAGATGTACGGTGGCGAAGGTCTTGTTGACTCACAAAATAAATCATAATTTTATATAGGAAAGAGAATGGATTATGAAAAAGTTAATGATAGGTAATCAGGCAGTCGCAGAAGGACTCCATGATGGTGGGTTAGGTGTTGTTTCAAGTTATCCGGGTACACCATCAACTGAAATTACTGAATTTTTAAGCAAATTTGATGATATTCACAGCGAATGGGCTCCAAATGAAAAGGTTGCTTGTGAGGTTGCATTCGGCTCAAGCCTTGCAGGTGCTCGTTCAGCATGTGCTATGAAACACGTTGGTCTTAACGTTGCCGCAGACCCGCTTTTCACACTTTCATATACAGGTGTTAATGGTGGCCTTGTAATTTGTGTTGCCGATGACCCTGCTATGCATTCATCACAGAATGAGCAGGATTCTCGTCACTATGCAATGGCATCAAAAGTACCAATGCTTGAACCTGCTGACTCAATGGAAGCATATACATTCGCAAAAAATGCTTTTGAGTTGTCAGAAAAATTTGATACACCTGTGCTTCTTCGTATGTGCACAAGAATTGCACACAGTCAGTCAATTGTTGAAACAAGCGAAAAAGTTCCCGCAGTATTAAAGGAATACGAAAAGAACCCTGCAAAATATATTATGATGCCTGGTAATGCCATCAAACGTCATCCATTGGTTGAAGAAAGAACACTTAAATTGCAGGAATTTGCAGAAAACTGTGAGTATAACACAGTTGAAATGAATGGTGACGAAATCGGTATCATCACATCAGGTTGTTCATACCAATATGTTAAAGAAGTTATGGGGGATAGTGCAAGTATCCTTAAAATCGGTATGCCATATCCATTACCCGTAAAACTCATTAAAGATTTTGCATCAAAGGTTAAGACTCTTTATGTAATCGAAGAACTTGACCCATTTATTGAAAATCACGTAAAATCACTTGGTATAGATTGTATCGGTAAAGAGAAATTCTCAATTTTAGGTGAATTTTCACAAGCAACTATTGCCAAAGCATTCGGCAAAGAATTACCCGAAAGTGTTTCTGCAGATTCAGTTATTCCAAACCGTCCGCCAATGATGTGTGCAGGTTGTCCTCACAGAGGTCTTTTCTACACACTTGCAAAGAATAAGATTACAGCACTTGGTGACATCGGTTGTTACACTCTCGGTGCAGTTCCGCCACTCAATGCACTTGATTCAACTCTTTGTATGGGTGCATCAATCTCGGGACTTCACGGCTTTAACCTTGCAAGAGGTAGCGAAGCAGAGAAAAAGAGTGTTGCAGTTATCGGTGACTCAACATTTATGCATTCTGGTATGACAGGACTTGTAAATGTGGCTTATAATGCTACAAACTCAACTGTTATTATCCTTGATAACTCAATTACAGGTATGACAGGTCATCAGCAGAACCCTACAACAGGATATAATATCAAAGGTGACCCTGCTGCAAAAGTTGACCTTGAGGCACTTTGCAAGGCTCTCGGTATCAACCGCGTAAAAGTTGTTGACCCTTATGACCTCAAGGCTTGTAACGATGTTATTAAAGAAGAATTGGCAGTAGAAGAACCATCAGTTATTATTTCTCGCAGACCTTGTGTGCTTTTAAAATCAGTTAAACACGAAGCACCTTTAAAGGTTGATGCAGATAAATGTAAATCTTGTAAGAGATGTATGACACTTGGTTGTCCTGCAATCAGTATGAAAGACGGTAAAGCAAGAATTGATGCAACATTGTGCGTAGGTTGCGGAGTTTGTAAGCAACTTTGTGCATTTGATGCAATCGTTTAAGGAGGGGACTTAAAAATGAAAACTGTTAGTGTTATGATAGTTGGTGTTGGTGGACAAGGTAGCCTTCTAGCATCAAAATTATTAGGTCGTCTTCTTGTTGACGAGGGTTATGACGTAAAGGTAAGCGAAGTTCACGGTATGAGTCAGCGTGGTGGTTCCGTTGTAACTTATGTCCGTTTTGGTGACAAGGTTTATTCACCAATTATCACGGATGGTGAGGCAGATATTATTATCTCATTTGAAAAACTTGAGGCAGGTCGCTATGCTAAATACCTTAAAAAAGACGGCATAATTGTTGTAAATACACAGCAAATCGATCCAATGCCTGTAATCATTGGTGCGGCAGAATACCCCGAAAACGTTCTCGATGAATTAACCCAGAAAGGTGTAAGCGTTGATGCTCTTGATGCACTCACATTAGCTGAGCAGGCAGGCTCATCAAAGGCTGTTAATATAGTCCTTATGGGCAAGGCTGCAAAATATTTCGACATTCCAAAGGACCGCTGGATTACTGCTATTGAGAATACAGTTGCTCCAAAGTTTGTTGAGATGAACAAAAAAGCATTCGAGTTAGGTTATAATTCATAATTAGATAAATTTTATAAAAAACTACTTGACTTTGTACATTTAGAGTGTTACTATGTTAAAGTAATAAAGACGTTTGAGCGGAAAATAGTATCCGAAAATATCATTCTCAGAGAGCTGCGGTTGGTGTGATGCAGTGGTGTAAAGTCGGTGAATTCGTTCCGTTAGTCGTTGGCTGAAGGAGTTTTCTGTGTAGGTCAAACGGGGTTCGACCGTTATATCGACAAGGGTGTGTTTGCACTCGGAGGCCGTTATCGTGAGATAATGGTAAATAGAGGTGGTACCACGGGAAAATTCTCGTCCTCTGTGTTCCGAATTGGAATGCAGAGGACTTTTTTGTATGCTTCTGCACTCCGTAAACCCATAGCATATTGCAGAAAGGACGAAATCAAAATGGAAAAACGTTACTATCAGAAAGAAATGGAAACCATGCCTGTTGAAGACATTAAAAAGCTTCAATCAGAAAAATTGGTGAAACAGGTAAAGCATGTTTACGAAAATGTGCCTTACTACAAGAATTTAATGGACGAAAAGGGTGTTACACCTGACGACATTAAGGGTATTGAGGATTTGCACAAGCTTCCATTCTTATCAAAAGCTGATTTAAGAGATGCTTATCCTTACGGATTACTTGCAAAGCCACTTAATGAATGCGTAAGAATTCACTCAACATCAGGTACAACTGGCAGACGAGTTGTTGCATTCTACACCCAGCACGACGTTGACTTGTGGGAAGACTGCTGTGCCCGTGCAATTGTTGCAGCAGGTGGCTCAAATGAAGATGTTTTGCAGGTAGCTTATGGTTACGGACTCTTCACAGGCGGTGCAGGTCTTCACGGTGGCGGACATAAGGTGGGTTGTCTTACTCTCCCAATGTCATCAGGTAATACAGAAAGACAAATTCAGTTCATGATGGACTTGAATTCCACAATTCTCTGTTGTACACCATCTTACGCAGCGTATATGGGTGAATCCTTGAAAGAACAGGGTTACACACCTGACAAAATTCCTCTTAAAGCAGGTATTTTCGGTGCAGAGGCTTGGACTAACGAAATGCGTCATCAGATTGAAGAAACACTCGGTATCAAGGCTTATGACATTTACGGACTTACTGAAACATCAGGTCCCGGTGTTGCTTTCGAGTGTGAAGAACAAACAGGTATGCACATTAACGAAGACCATTTCCTTGCAGAAATTATTGACCCTGAAACAGGTGAAGTTTTACCTGAGGGCAGCAAGGGTGAACTTGTTTTCACAGCCCTTGATAAAGAGGCATTCCCGCTTCTCCGTTACCGTACACGCGATATTTGTGTACTCTCACGTAAGAAATGTTCTTGTGGAAGAACACTTATCAAAATGGCAAAACCAATGGGTAGAAGTGATGATATGCTCATTATCCGTGGTGTTAACGTATTCCCAAGCCAGATTGAAACAGTGCTTCTTAACGAAGGCTATCAGCCTAACTATCAGATTGTCATTGACCGTGTAAATAATAATGATACATTCGATGTTCTTGTTGAAATGAATCCTGAAATGTTCACAGATACTGTCAGCGGTGTTACAAAACAGGAAAAAGCACTTGCAAATGCTATGAAGATTATGCTCGGAATTAATCCTAATGTTAAGCTTGTTGCACCAAAGAGTATTGCTCGTAGCGAGGGCAAAGCAGTTCGTGTTATTGATAAACGTAAACTTTACGATTAATAGAAAGGGGAATATACTATGTCATTAAAACAGTTAACTATATTTGTTGAAAATAAAAAAGGTTCATTGGTTAATATTACAAAAACTCTCGCAGATAACAATGTTAATCTTCGTGCGTTGTCTATTGCAGATACGCAGGATTTCGGTATTCTCCGTTTGATTGTAAATGATAACGATACTGCAACAAAAGCATTGAGTGATGCAGGTTATCTTATCAAAATGACCGAAGTTGTAGGTGTTAAAATCGGTGACCAGCCGGGTAAACTCTCAATGGCACTTGATGTCCTTGATAAAGCCGATATCAATATGGAATATCTTTACGCATTTATGGCTCGTACAGAAAAACACGCTTATGTTGTACTTCGTGTTGCCGATAATGCACAGGCAGAAAAAGTTCTCGAAGATGCAGGCTTCCATATGATTACCGACGCCGATGTTGATAAACTCTAAAGATGAGGTGGGATACATTCCCACCTTAATTTTTTGTGTAAAAAAAATTTGAATTTGTCGGGGTCATCTGATTTCTTGTCTCCCCTGAAAGGGGAGATGTCACGAAGTGACAGAGGGGTTATAATAATGTGCAAATAAACCCCTCAGTCTTGCCTTCGGCAATCCAGCTCCCCTTTCAGGGGAGC
>JAGAMK010000008.1 GCA_017624735.1 Clostridia bacterium | reverse complement strand
CTGATATGAAGAGGATGACCAAGAACACTCGCACAGGTTCATAAGGTAAGCTGCCCTAAGAGTTTGCTACATGTTGTCGCTTTATTCACATCAGTATTCAGTAAGAAGAAAAGATATACTAGCATATCTGCTAAACAGCAAAGTGGCCAGAACAGATACGACTCTTCATTGTCTTAGAAATAGGAATCTGACAGAAAGACACGAACAGAGGAAGAACTAATGAAAATGCAGGCAAGTTTACGGATATGCAGCAACCAAGTGAGCAATATTGAATGATAAGGAACTACTCAAAGGAAGACCAAGAAGAAGAAAAAGCTTTTCACATGCCAAGAGCGGTTTCGGTCCGAAATTACGGGAATCCAATAAATCACATAAATAAAATAGGATTTTTGTTTTTGCGTAACGAAAATTATTTTTGGAAAAACATAAAAAATAGGCTAAAATTCTTCATAAAAGCAGGTTTCACCAGGTGAAATACCGTATCAATAAAGAAAAAAGAGCTGAACCATTTAAAACGATTCAACTCTTGAAAGCTTATGCCACAGTCAGACTTTTACAGTCTTATATTGCTTTATAACGATTATTTTACTTTCTCCAGAAATTCTTTTGCAGGTTTGAATGCAGGAATGTTGTGAGCAGGTACAATCATTGTGGTATTCTTTGATATATTTCTTGCAGTCTTTTCCGCTCTGCGCTTAATGATAAAGCTGCCAAATCCACGAAGAAATACTTCTTCACCATTGGTCATTGTAGTCTTGATTGTGTCCATCAAGCTCTCAACAACCATCAAAACTTCACGTTTGTCAATTCCTGTTTTAGAAGCTATTTCGCTTACAATCTCTGCTTTTGTCATAATTATCTTCTTAATTTATTATATTTCTGAAATGGGGGTACAAAGGTACTGCTTTTTATACATATCTCGAATATGTGTCCAGACAATATTATTTGGATATTTCTTGTTGAATACATATCAAACATTAGAAACGGAGTATATATCCATCACCATCCTTGAATGCATAACATTCTTCCAGATATTTTCGGGTAGTCTCAAAATCGTCACCAGTCAGTTTTGCACTGAACTGACGGACTCTGGACATAGCTCTTATGATGACACATGGATCTCCTTTTCTTGTCAATCTACGGAGTGCATTCAGATAGTCTTCTCGAAAGACTGTAGGAATGATAATCTTTGATTGGTCTGCCGCTACAAGTTCTGCATTCATCATTATTCTTGAAATACGTCCGTTACCATCATTGAACGGATGAACCTCACTTACCATAAACAGCATGAACAAAGCCTTGGCGAAAGGATGTTCGAGAGCCTGATAAAATTCATACCCTTTACGAAGTGTGCCTCTAACAAGCATACAATCCACAAAATGGCTGTCTCCTGCATGATTGTTTTGCATCTTGAACATACCAGGATTTCGGTCCGGACGAGCAGCCATCATTATTCGATGCCTGTCTTGAAGCAGCTCAATCAAATCATCTGATGATGTGGGGGTTCGCCGCATTTCTCTTCGGCTTGCAACAATTTGGAATGTACCCAAAACGTCATGTGAATCAGCATTACGTGCTGGCATTGGCTGGCCAGTCTCAATTATTTGCCAAGCATCTTCGATTTCAAATTCAGTTCCTTCAATATAGTTGGAGAAATAGCTTTCAAAAAATGCAAAATTTCTGAAAGCCGAATTTTCCACATTGGGTTCGTCTATATAAGGGAACTGTTCATTGTGAAGTGCCTGAAACAAAGTTCCAAATAGATGCACTCTTTCTGAATCAAATGGTTCTCCTTTAGCTCTTGCTGCTGCACTTTCGGATGTGAGTATTTCAGTCGGGCGAGTTGACAACAGTGCACCGATAATGGAGTTTAAAGTCTCAAACTCTTCTACCATATCAAGTTCTGCAGCAATAGTCCTAGCTTTATCACGGAACATATTGATGTAAGACTCGCCGTTTATCTGAAGCATCCGTTCCAAATTCTCTTCAATGAATGTACGGGGCATACATTTGGATACACCTGAACGCGCTCTGCCTTTCTGAAGATTTTCCAAAGTCCTGCGTTCCGCACTGGAGATATAGAGGTTTTCGATGAAAGGCATATCATGCTCCGTTCCTTGTGGCCCTTGCAACAGGTGTACTTTAATTCCTGGCAAAGAAATGTTCTTGGTATATGAGTAGGTCAGAAATATATCACCTTCTGCTGTAGGTTTCAGTTCATAAGCAGACCTGTGGCTTATGACGGCACGAGGGTATAGTTGTCCTAATATGTAGAACAAATTCCTGCGGATAATTACCTCCGGTGTATCTTCCATATTGGTAGTATATACCTTTGGAGCAATTTTCCTTATTGTACCCTGTTTTATCATTTCTGCCTTTCGGCTTGAATCATTCTTTTCGGAAGTAGCCATTATCACTTCCAAGACATTCTGCATTGAACTGTTTTTTGCCATTTTTTTCTATTAATAATTCAATTCTAATGCAAAATTAGGCAATTTTGTCGATTAAGCGGTGTATTTTAGGGTAATTTTGTCGATTAAGGGGTTAAAAAGATGATTTTTCTGATTAAAAAGCCAGATTTTGATATTTATCTTATGATTAAAAGCAAATTTTTCCATTAAGCGCCATCAATTGCTACAAGAAACGGTAATTTTGTCGATTAAGAGGCATACTTTAGGGTAATTTTGTCGATTAAGGATTCAAATAAGGCAAAATTATATTTATTGGTTAGTAAGATTAAATCTCACATTGAACGCATTCTGCTCAGAAAGGAAAGTAGAATACAGATGGCTCAACATTTATTATAGTACATT
>JAGAMK010000053.1 GCA_017624735.1 Clostridia bacterium | reverse complement strand
GGTTGAGTGAAAGACAATATAAATTTCCAAAGCAAGTACAGCTTAATATTAGCGATAACACCACAACATAATACATGCCTATTATCACCACCCTAAAATTATAGCTTTTGCTAATTGCTTGCTAATCGGACGACTTAAAATAACATAATATTAGCGGTAACGGCGTAATACAGAATAACCCTTTAACCTTAAAATCCCCTGACAGCAAAAGATTTTTAGGTATTACAAGGGACACCGTTTTCGTTTCCACCGGTATCTCCTAAGGATTAGTTGTGGGTTCGATTCCCGCAGGGGGTGCCAAGAAAGACCACAGAGTGCTTTTGTGCTCTGTGGTTTTTCATAAATGCAACTTGCTTGACCGTGCCTTTGGCAATTGGGGAGTTTGTCGAATTGTTTAATTGAGTTATTCTCGGCTCCCCTGAAAGGGGAGCTGGATTGCCGAAGGCAAGACTGAGGGGTTTATTTACACACTATTATAACCTCTCTGTCACTTCGTGACATCTCCCCTTTCAGGGGAGACAAGAAATCAGACGAACTCGACAAATTCAAATTTTTTCATAATTTCCCCTCTTTATATTTTCAAAGATTTATGATAAAATGTATAGGATATTGCAGTAAATGTATTATCTTTATAGGATGTGAGTTATATGAAAGTCGTTTTATTGACTGCATTCGGTGTTGGCGGTGCGTCCGTTATAGGTGCGATTTTTGGGTTTATTTTCAAAAAAATAAGCCACAAATTCAGCGACATTGTGCTGTCTTTCGCAGCAGGTGTTATGCTCTCTGCCTCCGTAATCGGTCTTATTCTGCCTTCATTGGAATATGGTGGCAAGTTTTCTTTGCTTGTGACTATTCTCGGTGTTTTCTGTGGTGCTTTGTGTGTCAATCTTATTGACAAAATTGTTCCACACCTGCACAGACTAACAGGTGTGGACCAGGAAAAACACCCTGACAAAACAAATCAGCTTAATAAAATCTTGCTTTTTGTAATTGCTATTGCAATACATAATCTGCCCGAAGGTATTGCCGCAGGTGTTGGTTTTGGTACGGGAAATATGGCAGATGCCATAACAATTGCAGGTGGTATCGCTTTACAGAATATTCCCGAAGGTATGGTTATAATTGCCCCTATGCTCTCGGCAGGAATAAGTCACAGACGTACTTTTTTAATCGCAGTTGCCACAGGTGTTGTTGAGGTTATCGGCACACTTTTAGGATATTTTGCAGTTACGATTTCAACAGCCATTCTGCCTTTTGCTCTTGCCTTTGCAGGTGGCACAATGCTCTATGTAATAAGTGACGAGATGATACCCGAAACTCACTCTCACGGTAGTGAGCGAGGCGCTACATATTCACTTTTAGCAGGCTTTTGCTTAATGCTTGCATTTGATGTTTTATTAGGATAAGGAGAGATAAAGATGTTAAAAGACATAAAGTACATTGGTGTAAATGACCATAAAATTGACCTTTTTGAGGGTCAATACATAGTGCCAAACGGTATGGCTTACAATTCATACGTCATCAAAGATGAAAAAATTGCAGTTATGGATACTGTTGATAAGAACTTTTATGATGAATGGATGCAGAATATTAAAAATGAGTTGGGAAATGTTGCTCCTGACTACCTTATTGTACAACATATGGAGCCCGACCATTCAGCAAACATAAGCAAGTTTGCCGAAGAATATCCAAATGCTACTATCGTTGCTACCGACCGTGCATTCACTATGATGAACAAGTTTTTCGGCACAGATTATGCCGACAGAAGACTTGTAGTTGGCGAAGGTGACACATTATCTCTCGGTGAGCACACTCTTACATTCGTTTTAGCACCAATGGTGCATTGGCCTGAGGTTATGATGACTTATGACAGCACAGAAAAAGTCCTTTTCTCTGCTGACGGTTTCGGTAAATTCGGTGCTTTGGATGTTGAAGAAGACTGGGCTTGTGAAGCAAGAAGATATTATTTTGGTATTGTTGGTAAATATGGTGCACAAGTACAGGCTGTCCTTAAAAAAGCAGGTGGACTTGATATTCAGACAATTTGCCCGTTACACGGACCAATTCTTACAGAAAATCTTGAATATTATCTCAATCTTTACGACATCTGGTCATCATACGGTGTTGAAAGTGAAGGCACACTTATCTGTTACACATCTGTTTACGGCAACACAAAAGGTGCAGTTGAACTTTTAGCAGAAGAACTAAAAAATGCAGGTTGCAAAAAGGTAGTTGTGAATGACCTTGCACGTTGTGATATGGCAGAAGCAGTTGAAGATGCTTTCCGTTACGGAAAAATCATTCTTGCAACTACAACATACAATGGTGACTTGTTCCCATTCATGAGAGAGTTTATAAACGAACTTACCGAAAGAGGATACAGAAATCGTAAAATCGGTATCGTTGAAAATGGCTCTTGGGCACCTGTTGTAAAGAACAAAATCACAAAGGCATTTGAAAACAGTAAGGAAATCACCTTTGCCGAAAACATTGTCACAATTCATTCCGCAGTAAAGCCTGAAAACATTGAGCAAATCAAAGCTCTCGCAAAAGAAATGGCATAATTACAAACTGTCCTGTTTTTCAGGGCAGTTTTATTTTTCCTACAACTTGCAAACAAATATATATTGTGATAAAATATTTCCATATTTCTTTAAAAATCAGGTGACACAAATGGATTATTATTTTTCTAAAAGAATTTCAGGGCTTCAGCCATCTGCAATTCGTGAAATTTTAAAGGCAACTCAGGACCCTGCAATCATTCCTTTTGCAGCAGGAAATCCTGATGCAGCATCTTTCCCAATTGAAGAGGTTAAGAAAATTTCAGCAGAAATTTTTGAAACCGCTCCTGTAACTGCATTACAATATGGTGTTACGGAGGGTTACAGACCTTTAATTGAAAGACTTACAAAATTTGTTAAGGACAGATATAATATCGGCAAGGATTTTGACTCACTTATTGTAACATCAGGTGCACAACAGGTTATGGACCTTGCAACAAAAGCACTTTGCGATTTGGGTGACACAGTAATCTGCGAATGTCCTTCTTTTATCGGCTCACTTAACTGTTTCCGTTCTTATGGTTGCAACCTTGCAGGTGTACCAGTTGAAGCAGACGGAATGAACATTGAGAAATTAGAAGAAGCAATTAAAAATGCTGTTAATCCAAGATTTATCTATACAATTCCTAACTTTCAAAACCCCTCAGGTGCTACTATGAGCCTTGAAAAGAGAAAGGCAGTTTATGAGCTTGCAAAAAAATACGGTCTTCTCATTCTTGAGGATAACCCTTATGGTGATTTGAGAGTTTCGGGTGAGGATATTCCATCAATCAAGAGTTTTGACGAGGACGGAATTGTAATTTATGCAGGTTCATTCTCAAAACTTTTAGCACCCGGTATCCGTGTTGGCTACATCGTTGCACCATCACCGATTATTGCGAAAATGACCGTCGGTAAGCAGGCTTCTGACGTTCATACTCCTGTATTTTCACAGATGCTTGTTGACAAATGGATGGAACAGAATGATGTCAATGCACATATTGAAAAAATTCGTGAAATTTATCGCAGAAAGTTAAATCTTATGTGCGACCTTATTGACAGTGAACTTGGTGACTTCGTTAAATATGTTCGTCCCGAGGGTGGTCTTTTCGTTTGGTGTGAATTGCCCGAAAATGTTGATATGCTTGAATTTGTAAAGGAATGTATTGCAAATAAGGTTGCTGTTGTTCCGGGAACTGCATTTATGATAAACGACGAAGAAACAAACTGTTTCAGAATGAATTTCTCAACACCATCCGACGAAAAAATCGTTGAAGGTATGAAAATACTTGGTAAAGTAAAGGAAAAGTATATTGGATAAGAAAAATTACACTCTCACCGACATCTCTGTGATTAAGAGAGTTATGGGTGAACATAATGTTACATTTTCAAAAGGTTTAGGACAGAATTTCCTTGTTAATCCTACCGTTTGCCCACGGATGGCAGAAGCCGTAAGGGAGGGTACAGACGGTAAAATCGGTGTGCTTGAAATCGGTGCAGGTGTTGGTGTCCTTACAAAAGAACTCCTTGAAAGAGCCGACAAAGTTGTTTGTATTGAGCTTGATACACGACTTTTTCCCGTGCTCAACGACACACTTGCAGGGTATGACAATTTAACACTTATCAACGAAGATATTCTCAAAGCTGACCTCAACTCCATAATCAAAGAGCATTTTGAGGGAATGGAAATTTTTGTGTGTGCAAACTTGCCATACTATATTACATCCCCTGTTATAATGCGACTTTTAGAGGAAAAACTACCATTTAGCAAGATAATTGTTATGGTACAGAAAGAAGCCGCTGACCGACTTTGTGCAAAAGTTGGCACAAGGGAAAGCGGTGCAGTTACAGTTGCAGTTAATTACTATGCACAGGCAAGAAAACTTTTCGATGTTTCCCGAGGCTCGTTTATGCCAAGTCCAAAGGTTGACAGTTGTGTTATTGAACTTGACCTTACTAAAAAAGGTGATTACAAAGTAACTGACGAAGCACTTTTCTTTAAAATGGTTAAATCTGCATTTGCACAGAGAAGAAAAACCATTCTCAACTCACTTTCAAGTGGTATGGGAATCGGAAAAGACAAAATCACTCTTGCTGTCGAAATTGCAGGACTTTCCCTTACAGCTCGTGCAGAGGCACTTACAATGGAAGAACTAGTAATACTCTCAAACAAAATCAGCGAGGTAATATAATGGACTACAAATACAAAACCCGTGGCACTTGTGCCCGTGAAATTAGTTTTCAGCTTGAAGACGGAATTATAAAAAATGTTTCTTTCTTCGGTGGTTGCAACGGAAACCTTAAAGGTATTGCAGCACTTGTAGAAGGCAAAAAAGCAGAGGAAGTTATTCCTCTTATAAAAGGACTTAAATGTGGTTTTAAACCTACATCTTGTCCTGACCAACTGGCACTTGCTCTCACAGAGGCATTGAATGAACAAAACAAATAAATTTAAACCTGCCTCAAAAACTGCTGTCCTATTACTCAAAAATAGTGGTTTTGAGGCTTTTTTAATCGGTGGAAGTGTGCGTGATTTTATAATGGGTTTACCCATTGGCGATATCGACATCACTACAAATGCAACACCCCCACAGGTTAAAGAGGTTTTTCGCGATTTTCGTGTTATTGAAACGGGCATAAAACATGGTACTGTTACTGTACTTATTGATAACGAGCCCCTTGAAATAACCACATACAGAAGTGAAAGCACTTATTCTGATAATCGTCATCCCGATAGTGTAACTTTTTCAAAAACACTTTCGGACGATGTTGTGCGTCGCGATTTCACTATGAATGCGGTAGCTTTCGATTTTTCATCAGGCTTTTGCGACCTTGTAAACGGAATTGATGACATTAAAAATCAAACTATCCGTTGTATTGGTGATGCAGAAACCCGTTTCCGTGAAGATGCTCTCAGAATTCTTCGTGCATTACGTTTTTCTTCTGTTTTGGGTTTCACAATTGAAGAAAACACAAAAACTGCAATTCACAAGTGCAAAGATTTACTCAACAATATTTCAGCCGAGAGAATTCGTGAAGAATTTATAAAACTCATTTGTGGCAAAAACGCCTTTAATGTTTTACAGGAGTATTCCGATGTCATTTCTGTATTCATACCTGAAATCAAGCCTTGTATAAGCTTTAAACAAGAAAATCGTCATCATTGTTTTGATGTATATACTCACACTTTAAAAGCCATTGAAAAGAGTAGTCCTGATGTTATTATCCGTCTTACTCTGTTTTTTCACGATATTGCAAAGCCTTTGGTTGCTCATTTTGATGAAAAAGGTGAACAACACTACTACGGTCACCCGAAAATGAGTGCGGAAATCACAGAAAAAATTCTCACAAGACTCCGTTTTGACAATGATACTAAAAATAAAGTTGTCACTCTTGTTGCTTTTCATGACTCACCAATTATGGTGAATAAATCTGTTTCACCTGACAGAAAAAGATTAAAGAAAATTATGTCACAGATTGGTGCTGACTTGATTTATTCTTTAATTGAAATAAAATATTGCGACAATTCCGCCCAAAAGCCAGAATATTATCGTGGTGATGAATTCTACAAACAAACAAAAAACATCATTGACGGAATCATCACAGAAAAAGAATGTTTTTCCATAAAAGACCTTGCTATTAATGGTAATGACCTGATCGAACTTGGTTTCAATGGTAAAAAAATTGGTGAAACATTGAATTTTCTGCTTGACCTTGTAATAAATGAGAAAATTCAAAACAATTATGAAGATATGCTGTCCTATTTGAAAAATAAAAAAAGAATGTAATTCTTGACTTTGGCAGTTATTTACACTATAATCAGTTTGTAATTTCAAGAATAATAAAGGAGATATCCATAATGAAAAAAGTTTTATCAATATTCTTGGCGGTCCTTATGGTTTTTGCCATAATTCCAACAACAGTTTTTGCAGCAAGTGCTCCGGTAATCACTGCAACAGCAGACAAGACAACTGTTAAAGTAGGGGATACTGTAAAAGTAACAGTTAAACTTCCTGCTAATTCAAATCTTGTTTCTTTACAATATACAATTAAGTATGACTCAACATGTTTCCAACTTGTTGACAAGTCTATGACATTGGGTAATTGTTTCCCATTCGAAACATCAAATGTAAACGTTAAAGGTGAAGTTAGATATATCGCTGCTACCAAAGATGCAGTTAATTCTTCAGCAGCAACTCTTTTCACTGTACAATTCAAGGTTTTAAAAACAGGTGGTAAAATCACATTCAACATTGATGAAGCATATATTGTTGATTCAAACGGAAAAGACGTTGATGTAACATCTGCTTGTGCTTCAGCTTCAACAAAAAGCATTACTTTTAAAGCAGCTACGACCACACCTACTGATTACTTTACAATCACAGAGCCTTCAACTAAAAAAATCAGTCACAAGAGCGGCATCGTTCTTCATGTAAATCAGAAGAAAACACCACCTGCAAACGCAAAATACCAGTGGACAGCAAACAACAACAACTTCAAGATGGAAGTTTCAGCAGATGGTAAGTCTTGCACAATTATTTCAAATGCAAACGGTGATACAACATTTACAGTAAAACTTGTAAGTGCAGCAGGTACGGTTCTTGATACAGAAACAGTAACAATGACATCAAAAGCAGGTTTCTTCGATAAGATTATTTCTTTCTTCCGTTCACTCTTTGGCGGAAACAAGGTTCTTCCAAACTAATTAAATCTACAGGCCAAAAGACAGGTTAATCACCTGTCTTTTTTCTTTGTAATAAAACAATTTTCTGCATTTCAAGTAGAAACATTGACTTTAATTGTTATTTATTCTATAATTCTACTGGTATTAAGTTACATCAAAGGAGAAGTTAAAATGAAAAAAATATTATCTGCTTTGTTAGTTGCTGTTATGCTTCTTGCAATGATTCCATCAACAGCTTTTGCTGCACCTATTCCTGAAATCAATATTCCTGCCCCAGCAATTACCGCAACTGCAGACAGAACAAGTGTTGAGGTTGGCGATATTATTACAGTCACAGTAGAAGTTCCTGATAATTCTAATCTCGTTGATTTCACTTATGTTCTCAGATATGATACAGCATATTTTGAGATGATTGATGGCTCTGCAAAGTTAAATGGTGTTTTTTCTTCAGAAATGTCAAATGACCAGCTTGCTGGTGAATTCAAATATAGCGGTACAACAGGCACACCTGTTACTGAGGCTGATACTTTATTCACAGTTCAGTTCGCAATTTTACAAACTGGTGGACGAATCACTTTTGGTGTTGACAAAGCTCGTGTATCTTCAGAAGGAAGAATTTTAAATGTAACAGCAACTTGCTTACTCGCATCTACAAAAATCATTACCTTCAGAGCTGCGTCTGAAGCATCAAAAAACTACTTTGATATCACAACACCATCAACAACAACTATTAAATATATGGATGGTATAGTTCTTCACGTTGAGGCAAAGAAAATTCTTCCTCTTGGTTCATATTTCAGATGGTCTGCAGACAATAACAACTTTAAGATGACCCCTTCCGAGCTTGGAACATCATGCGAAATTGTTTCTGCAAAAAACGGTGATACAGTAATCACAGTTGAGCTTGTTAGTGCATTGGGTGAGATTATTGATTCAGAGACTATCACAATGACATCTAAAGCAGGATTCTTTGATATTATTGTTGGATTCTTCACATACCTTATCTATGGACAAAACCAGAGGCTTCCTTTCTAATTAATTTAACAAACCAAAAGACGGGTTTATCACCCGTCTTTTTTCATTTTATATATTCTGTTTTAATGGCCTTCATAACCTTTGACGCAATAGGAACTGCACTACTCATTGAAGAATTTGTATTTTCAACAATTACGATTATTGCAAATGGCATATCATCTCTTTGAGAATATCCAACAAATAGTCCATTTGGCTTTGCATCTTCGCTATCACTGATTTCCGCAGTACCTGTTTTTCCACACATTTCCATGCTGGGAAAAAGATTGTCCCCATACCTGTTTTTAACATTTGAACGAAGAAGATTATTTAATTTTGTCGCATTCATCTCTGCGAAATATTGTCCAAGTTGCTGTGTTTCTCCATTTAGAATAACTTTACCATCGGGAGATTGAATCTGTGACACAAGATACGGTGAAACTGCCATTCCGTTATTTGCAATTGATGAAATAGCAGTCAGCATCTGACAAGGATTTATAAGAGTTGTGTACTGCCCTATTCCTGCCCAACCAAGGTCTAAAAGTTTAGCATCTGACAAATCAAGTTTACTCTTAGAACAATTTATTTTATTGCTGATTACAAGCCCCGAACTGTTAAATCCAATTCTTTCAGCAGTTTTTGTAAGAGCATCATTTCCAAGTGTTTCTGCTATTTTTGCAAAAGCACAGTTACAGGAATTATTCAAAGCCTCTTCAAAATTTATTTTTCCGTGAGTACCACTGCAAATAACATAGCCCTCACCAACCTGAATTTTTCCCTTACAAACAAACTCTTTTTCATAGATATCAGGTATATTTTCAATTGCACAAGCAGCAGTAATAATCTTGAAGGTTGAACCCGGTGTATAAAGTCCCGAGAAAAATCTGTTCATATAAATACCTTCGTATTTTCCGCTTGTATCGGTATTTATATCCTTAGGCTTATTGTAAACATCAAAGGTTGGTGTTGAAACAACACAAATTAGCTCACCTGTTTTGTAATTCATAACACCTACGGTGCCCTTATAATTGCCGAGAGCATTATAAGCAACCTTGCAGATTTCTGCATTTAAGGTAAGTGTAATATCATTTCCCTTTCCATATCGTTGGAGATTATAAACACCGTCTTTAAGTGAATATCCTGTAATCTCATCCTTGAAAGCAGTTTGAACACCACTTGCAATATATCCCGAACTATCCCCAACAGTATGAAGTGTTCCAAGTCGTATGGACTTGTCTTCGTTATATGAGCGGCTGCCATCCTTTGTGGTTACAAGAACTTTTCCGTTAATATCAAGGATATCCCCTGCCGTTGTGAGTGACCCAGAAGTGTAAAGATGCTTATTCGCCTTATTCATCGCCCATTCTTCAGAATGAGTTATAAGATTGAAAAACAACAAACCGCTACCTGCAAGGAACAAAATAATAATCAGATAAAGGACTAATGCTCTTCGCGAAATTGATTTCATTGACGAACACCTCCATATCTGTAAGTGCTCCTGTCAACTGCTTTTATAAATGCCAATAACATCCAGCAACAAATAATACTTGAACCGCCACGGCTAACAAAGGGAAGCGTAACACCTGTCAAAGGTAATATATCATTAACGCCAAAGACATTAAGTGCTGCCTGGAAAAGCATCAATGCAGAAGCCCCACAAGCAGAAATTGCATAGAATGTTGAACGTGCATATTTAGCGTGACGTATTGAATAAACGAGTAATGCAACGTATGAAAGCAAAATTGCACCCGCCATTATCATACCAAATTCTTCACACACGACACCGAAAACCAAGTCTTCTGTTGATGCAAAAATTTCTCTTAAATGTCCGTTTCCTATTCCTACACCAAAAAGTCCACCGCTTGCAGAGTAAATCATAGTTCTCGTCTGCTGATAACCTGAAGTGTCAAAATATTCCCACACGTGTCCGTAGGCTGCGAAACGATTTGCTACATAAGGTCTGAATAACAAAATCAATAGTCCACCCATAAGGGCAACTGTACAAACAATAAGAATTGTTCTCACATCACCTGAACGCATAAATGAAATTACTACAAAAGTGAAAAAGAATATGAGTGCCGTGCCAAAGTCGTGCATAAGGAAAAGTGCACCAACACAGGCAAATGCAAAAATTATAAACTTTGTAAGACTCTTGTTGGATTGCAATTTTTCGAGACTTGCTGCACCAACAAAAACAAAGGCAACTTTAACCAATTCTGACGGTTGAACAGACACACCACCAATATATATCCAGTTTCTTGCACCATTTGTATATTTTGCAAAGACTACTGCAAAAGCCATAAGCCCAATTGCCAAAACTGCAACAGGTATACGAAGAGCAATACAAGGTTTTAACTCTCGCATAAACCATTGTAAAACAACAAACCCCACGATGCCGATTACAACTGCAACAAATTGTTTAATTGTTGCTTCGGGATAAACACTTGCTGTAATTGTCAATCCTATAGAGGTGAGAAGAAATGCAATCAACTCTACCTCAAAACCTTTTCTTTGAAGTATGAGTCTTGCACCGATAAAATACAGATATTCCACAAGTATATATAAGACAAAGGAAATAAATATGCCTAATTTATGCTCACTTTTTGCCTTAAACAATAAAGAAAAAAGACATACCAACTGAAATAAAGTAATAATAAAAAGCATAATATAAAGGTTTACATTTTTTGTCTTTTTAAGCATATTTATCACCTGCATTTCTCAAATTTAAAGTTATCTGTTTTCTTCGTATCTAAAAGCAAAGTCCCCGATTTCAATAACATCTCCGTTTTCAAGAGGTGTGGGAGAATATATAATTTCACCGTTCAAGGTTGTTGCGGTAACGCTACTGAAATTCTCAATTATCCATCTGTTTTTCTGTAAAGTTAATTCTGCATGCTCTCTTGAAACATAAGGTGCCGAAATTTCAATATTACTTCCTCTTTTTCTGCCAATAGTAACGTAATCTCCTTCAAGCTTAAACACATTATTATCTGCAAGATTAGTAAGTGTTGCACGGGCAATAGGAGCATCTTTTTTATGACTTATATCGTCATCCGCTTCACTGCCTATATAGAATTTTAATACAGCAGTACCAAAAGCCAAAATATCACCATTAAAGATTTTTTGTGATTTATTGATTTGTTCTCCATTCACAAAAACCCCTGTTTTAGATTCGGTATCAAAAATATAAAACCCGTCTTTTCTCAAGGCAATAACCGCGTGTGAACGGGAAACCGTCATATTTGAAAACACAATATCGCAGGACTTACTTCTTCCAACGGATGTTTCATAACAATTTATAGGGAATTGCTCGTCGTTAGTTACATCCACCAACAAAGCATAGGTTTTCTTTTCCGGACGCAGACGAATGAGGGACAAAACACAGTTTAATATAACTGCAATAGCAAGAAAACATAGAATATATCGCATAATAAATTCTAAATTATCCATTATTATCCCTCCTTAAAATATATTAATATTAGGATACCCTTAAATAATCATAATGTCAATCTGTTGAACAATACTGATGATTTTTTTCTACAAAAAATTATGAATTCATTTTACATTTTTCGACAAATTATGTTATAATAATATGGTAAAATATGTCAAACGATACATAAGGAGAGATAATTATGACACAATTTGTAAGAAGAGTGGATAAAATGAGTCGAATCGTTATTCCTGCAGAATACAGAAAAAACACAGGAATTCACGAAATGACCGAAGTAAGAATTACTGAATGTGACGGAAAAATAATCATTGAAAAACTTGCTCCTTCTTGCAAAATCTGTGGAGCAAAAGAAAATGTCAACGAAGAAATGGCTGTTTGTAAAGACTGTATTGAAAAGATTAAAGCACTTTAAAAAAGAGAAAACCTCTCGGATATATTCCGAGAGGTTTTTATATGTTATTCAGTTTCTTTTTTTCGAAGTCCCACAATACACATCAAAGATATGAAACATACTACCACAACAGGTACGCTCCAAACAGCAATATTTGAATCCGTATTTGGTACTTCAACATCAGTTATTGGTGTATCTGTCTCCGGATTTGTTGGTGTTTCAGGTTGTGTGGGTTTTTCCGTTTCCGGCTCCTGTGGAGTTTCTGTTGTCGGCTCATCACTTGGTGGTGGCACAGGTTCTTCCGGCACTGGCTCATCAGCCTTATTCTTTGCAAGGTGAGTATATTGTTTCATATCCTCGTCACTTAAAGTAGTAAAACTGAATTCCTTGCAAGCTGTTGTGTGCATTTCATTATCTATTGTATATTTTACTACTACCTTAAATGGTTTTTCTGCACTTTCAAAAGATGTTGAATCAATTCCTATTGTTACAGACTCCCCAGCATTCAACACAAGATTCTTATCATAAGCAAGGTCTATTTCTGCACCTTCTACATCTATGCACCATATTCTAGTTGCAGATGTATTGGAAAGATTTTTAATAATCAATTCTGTATCTTCAGAAGAATGATATCCTGCATCCGTATTGTTGAAATACGCATATACATTATCTGCATGTTTTTGAGAATAGTTGAACTGCGGGAATCTGTCATCGCTGAATACGTCTTTCAAATCTCCCCAAAGGAAATTGCAAACAATCTGTCTCGTGTAAGGGTCATTGAAATATTGTCCGTGCCCCTGTCCAATAGCATACCATGTTGAGTCGGGCAAAGCACCTGTTGACGCATCTATGCTGAAATCTGGAGAGATATGATAATGGGTTTTATCGTTACAGATTGTTCCCTTCTGCACATAATCTTCTCCAAGAGTTTCACCAAAGGGAGCACAATAAGCACCAGCTGAACTGAGATATGTATCAATAAGGAAATCGGAGTTTGTTCCTACACTGCTTACTGCAGTATATCCGCAGCCAACAATATAACCGATGTTTGTACCCATTTCCTGCAATTCTGCAAATCTATCTGCAAGATTTGTGCCTGTGTGGATATCATTATGGTACTTAACTGTATCATAATAAATCTTGCCGTTTTTCTCCGGACTGAGATTGATATGCTCGATTACCTCTTCAAATCTGTTCATCGGGATAAAATCGAGAAGTGATGGGAAATTTGATGCACGATACTGAATTCTCTCGTCCTGTAAAACTCTGTTTGCACCACCAACAATATTTTCCAATGAAAGAAGGTCAAATATCCATTCAAGGTCTTCTTCTATATCGAAAATATGCTCGATAAATTTCATAACATTCTTTAAATCGAGGTCAACATATTCGTTCATTAAAAGAGTGCTTACCAAGGTTGTTCCGCCTGTTGCGGGATTTGCAAGAATCGCATTTCTCACATTACCTTTATCGCCATAATAATAAAGATATGTTGTTCCGTACTGGCCGCCATGACTAAGCCCCATAATGTCAACCTTGTCACTACCTGTAATCTCTTTTACTTCTTCAATATATTCGTCAAGTGCCTTTGCGTAATCAAGTTGACTTCTTCGCCAGTCAAAGGTAAAGCCAAAAACATTTTCTGCACCTACTCTTTGGATTGCTTCTTCCACAAAAACGCTTTCAGGAATATATTGCTCCATATCCTTTTCGATGAGTGTTGAAACCTGAGTTGCAGCTGCACCTTTAGGATAATATGTAAGATTTTGCCATGATGTGCCGTCCTCAAGAATTACAAGGGGCATAAGCGCATCTTTAAGAATAGGTGTCAAAGCCTCAACAATAGCATCCTCTCCTATAAGCTTGCCTGTTACCATTTCGGGTAATGCCGCTACAACCTGCTCCCCGAGTTTTCCAAAATCAAGTGGCCACGCCTTAACAACATCACCTGTTTCAGGGTCAATGATTGGGTCACCACTTTCGTCCGTATAGACAAGTGTTGGACCTGAATACCCCTGAAGCACAACAACAGGAACAGGTTTTTCCTCTTTTGCAAAAGCAAAAAGAGAAAGTGTTGCGATAATCATTACAACTGCAATAAATACTGATAAAATCTTTTTCATTTTTCAATCCCCATTTCAAATGAAATTTTTATTACAAAAATATTTTATTCCTTTAAAATCCCGTTGTCAACAAAAAAGACGGCACAAACTGTGCCGTCTTAATATTTCATATAGATTATTCTGCTGTTGGCCAACCGAAGTTGTATGTAAGTGATGATGTACAAGGGAATTCAACAATCATTGTACCATATTGTGCCAAAGCGCCTGTGAATGTGATGTTTGCTGTAATAACCATATTTTTTTCGTAGGTTACATAAGTCATTTCATCTGTAACCGCATTGATACTTGCCATAATTTTGCAAGGGGCAAAGCCGATTTCAAAAGAATTGAGTTTAAGATAGCTTTCGGCAACCTTAAACTGTTCCATAATTCCATCTTTTTCACGAACAGTAAAAGCCTTTTTAACACTTACTTCTTCCGGTTTAACAGCAATTTGAATTACTCTTGTAAGTTCAGTTGGAACGAAAATATATTCGCCTTCTTCATCAACTGCATTTTCACCTTTATCGTCCAGGTCATAAACAAAGTTAGGAACAATTGATGTGTAGATTGGGTATGTTTTTGTTTCCTTGTCTGTGTAAAGGTCAGTAAGTGTCAATGTACTTGCAGTCTTTTCACCAAGAGGATAAATTACATTTGTTAAATCAGCTTTGAACTCAGTTGCATCTTCCTGTGAAAGGTTCATAAGGAATGAACCGATATCTTTAAGTGCTGTATCAGCATAAAGACGGAATGCTGCACGAAATTCTTTCTGATTTGGAAGTTCTTTTCCGTTTGCATCTTTGAATATTACCTGGTCACCGTGATTAATCCAGAAATTCTCGTTATAAGAAACTCTTGCAGAGCCGGTTGTCTTGATGTCATTGATTGACTTGTTGAAATAATCAAGAATTTCTTGCTGATTTCCTGTAAACAGTGCCCACTCCTCGTCTGAAATAAGAGCGAGAATATCGTCAAAATATTCTTCTGAACCATATTTTGAAACGAGCTCATAATATGAAAGTTCAACTGTTCTATCGTCAGTCTTCTTATTGAAATTTTCAAAAAGTGTTGCAAGCTTATCGCCAGGGAGAACGTTTTTAAGTTCGCCGTAAGTAAACTTGAATGCTACATCTTTAAGGTCTGTTTTTGACTGAACAGCAACAGGTCTTTGTACCTCTGATGTACTGCAACCTACAAAAGAAACTGCCATCATTGTAAGTACCAATGCAAGAGCAATAAGTTTAATAAAATTCTTTTTCATGTTTATTTTCCCCTCTCGGTGAAATTAATAACTATCTTTAAGTCCTTGTTCATCGAACAAGAAAACTGTTTCAAGAACAACTTTAAGTGAATCTTCAAGTGTCTTCATTTCCAAAACTTTAACATTATCATCACGAGTATGATAATATCTTGCAGGAGCAGGGTCCATACTTGTAAACGCAACGGATTTAATTCCGCCCTGTTGGGTTGCGGCAGCATCTGTTGAACCCAATGGAGTTGTTGTAAAATTAACAGGGACCTCTGCATTTTCAGCAGCCTTTTTCATAAGCGCACAAGCCTGTTTGTCAAGACTTACTGTTGCTGTCATATCCTTTGTAACAATTCCCATGAAGTCGTAATCACGAAGAGTATCAAGCGCTACAAAAATTGTTTCAACACCATCGTTTTTATATTCTTCACCGTGAGCCTTTGCAAATGCCTTTGAGCCACGAAGACCCTCTTCTTCAGCACCCATTGAAACTGCAACAACCTCTGTATTTTCAAAACGGATATCATTCATATGAAGATAAAGGAGAGTTGCCATTGATGCAAACACACCTGTAAGGTCATCAGCAGCACCATCAACAGGAAGCTTCCAGTTAACAAAGAACATTACTGAAACAAGTGCAGGGATTGTAATTACATGAAGAACAATCATAACAATTTCTGCTGTACGACCTTCAACAAAGAAACCTGCTATTGAAAGTCCTAATGTGATTAAAAGACCAAGAACAGCTGAAACAACAACTGTTGTAACTAATTTTGGACCACCGAGATAAGTGTATCTCCACTCATAAGCAGTATCCATGTGTCCGCCGATAATAATTCTTCTTTTTGTTTCGCCCGATGCTTTTCTTGTGCAGATAACATTACTTGATTCTTCTTTTTTGAAGAATGGGTCAAGTACCTGCTTGTAGAAAAGAAATTCACCCAATAAGAAAAATACTGCAAGAACTACAAGAACGATTGAAACAACTCTTAAAACCGTTTCAACTGCAGGTGGCAAGAAACCTATACTGCAAAGAATTCCCATAATTGCTGCTAAAAGTGCCAACGCACCGTCAATCATAACCCAGCTCATAAAAGCCTTTGGACTTAATGTGAATTTTTCTCTTTTTACCTCATCGGCAATAGGAGTCATAAGTTTTTCAACATAGTCCTGACCTTTTTTCTCGCCTTCATATCCGGCAGGACGAGGACCAACTTCCTTACAAACCTTTTTAATCTCTCTGATTGCAAAATTCGAGCATTCACGAACCTTTGATGAGTAGTGAGCGTTACTTTCGTATGCTTTCAAAACAGAAACCTCCTACTATACGAATATATACTGTATTATTGTATCACACATTTTTTGTTTCGTCACTAATTATTTTTAAAAAAATTGGAAATATTGACATTACAATAAAAAAAGACTAAACTATAATACGACAGATACCTATAATAAAGGATTATTTATCATGAAGAAGAAACAAAATCAAATTAGAATGTTCCTCTTAGTAGCCCTTGTAGCTATATTAGGACTGCTTATTATCTTGTATGTGGCTTTTTGCCGTGATGGTGATTACAACCAAGTGGAAATCAACATAAACCAGACAGAAAACACTACTTCTCCACAAGAAGAACCGACCGAAAGTGCTACAAACCCCGAAGAAACTCCGTCGGAAGCACCTGAAGAACCAGAAGAAAAACCGGCTACAAGCTGGGAAAAATATGAACCTGACGAAGTGCTTAAAGGTGAAAATTGGGCATTAGCTTTAATCAACAAAAAATACCCGCTTGACAGAAACTATCTTCCATCAACTTCACCCGTTATCGAATCAAGCAAGGTAACAGCTGATGTACGAGTTGCAGAAAGTTATAGAAAAATGTATGATGCTGCAAAGGCTGATGGTGTAATTCTTACTCCTTATTCAGGATATTGCAGTTTCCAAGCACAGAAAACAATGTACAATAATAAACTTCAATCATTTCTTACAGGAATGAGTGAGGAAGAGGCGAAATCGAAAACAGAAATGCGCATCGAACCCGCAGGCTGTAGCGAAAATGGTGCAGGTCTTGCAGTTGACATTGTAAGTGCAAGTACAGGCTTTGCATCAACACCGGAATTTGAGTGGCTTATGAAAAATGCTCATCATTATGGCTTTATTCTTCGTTATCCCGAGGATAAAACAGAAATTACAGGTATGATTTATCAGCCTTGGCATTGGCGATATGTGGGCGAAACAGCCGCAACGGAAATGAAAGAACAAAATCTCTGCCTTGAAGAATATTTAGGTGCAGTATAACGGAGGTATAAAAATGAAAAATAATTCTATTTATGTAAAAGACTCTCTCTCATTAAGAATTGGTATTTGTGCATATGTTGTTATTGTAGAACTTTTTCAATTATTGTGGATGTATGCACTATCCCCTATTTCACAGTACTACGCAGAAGCTCTTCAAGACCCAATTGGACTAATTACTCTTATCCTTTCGTTAGCATACACAACTACATTCATCATTTGGGCTGTTTTCAGTCTTGAAAATTACTGGAAGGTCTACTATTTATCTTTCGGCATTTATACAATTATTAGTGCTATCGTTTCTTTGATATCTCATTATAATTTGCTTATATCCAGTTCATTCTATGATGGTGATGCGGATTTAATTTTTTCTTCTATGATGAGTACATTCCTAATCACATTACTTACAAATATTCTCCCTGCAATTTTTGTCCTTCTTATATTAACAGAGAAAAAAGCATTTAAGTACATAGTTATCACTTGCTTAACAGTCATCGTAATATTAAATATTGCTAACCTTTTTTCACAAATTCCTAATATCATTGACCCAACAATTGGCGCTTACTTTATTGGAAATCACGAATTAGAAGACTGGGAAATACCTTATGCCTATATGACTTCTGCAATAAACAGCATCCCTACTCACAACTTGGCTTTGCTTATTCTCACTTGCTTTATCAAAATCAAGAAACCCGTTAAGCCTATGGGTGTTCCAGTAAATGCTTATCCTTATGGTAATCCATATCAACCAAACCCATATCCAGTTTCTCCAACACCTACCACTGCACCTGTAATTTCACCCGATGTGAAATATTGCCCAAAATGTGGAAAACAAGCAAAACGTGAAGATGTTTTCTGTGGAGAATGTGGTCACACTTTTGTACAACGCAATACTCTTTAAATATAATGTGAAGGATGAGAATTAGTATGATTCTCATCCTTTTTTTGCTTTAATAACATTAATGTTGTATTTTACCTTGATATATGTTAAAATGTATTGATTATACTTAGTTTTGGAGGCTTTATTATGATGAAAATTTCACCATCAATTCTTTCTTGCGACTATGGAAAAATGGCAGAAGAATTAAAGGATATGGAAAACTGCGGTGCTGACTATATGCACATTGACGTTATGGATGGTCATTTTGTCCCAAACATCACTCTTGGTGCTCCCGTTGTTAAATGCATAAAAAAGGCAACTGATGTACCTTTTGATGTTCATCTTATGATTAGTGAGCCTTTAAAATATATTGACGATTTCTGCAAAGCTGGTGCTGATATTATCACCTTCCATACAGAATGTGACTCTCCAATTGACGAAACAATCGACAGAATTCTTGCAAATGGCGTTAAAGCTTCTCTTACAGTAAAGCCAAAAACTCCTGTTGAGGATATTTTCCCATATCTGGACAAGCTTTCAATGGTACTTATTATGACGGTTGAGCCCGGTTTTGGCGGTCAGAGCTTTATGGAAGATATGATGCCAAAGGTTTCTGCGTTACGCAAGGAAATCGAACGTCGTGGTCTTGATTGTGAAATCGAAGTTGACGGTGGTATTAACGAAAATACTATCGCTATTGCTGCAAAAGCAGGTGCAGATGTTTTTGTTTCAGGTAATGCAATTTTCTCAAGTGCGGACAGAAAAGGTACAATTGAGAAATTCAAGAAAATCGCAGAAGAAAACTATTGCAAATAAATTCTCCCGAGATTTTTTCCATACTCCTGAATTCTGTAGCTCGTAGTTTTGTCCACTTCAATTCCAAACTCGTTCAAAACAGTCTTTATTTTGATGTTTTCTCTTGGAATTGAAACATAGTAATTTTTGTTCATTCTGTAAGCAATAATAGAATCTTCCTTACTTGGTATTTTTCTCGTAACATTCAGAAAATCAAGTAAATCGTTAAGATTTTCCATAAGATAAAAGCTTACAGGCTCTGACTTTTTCAGTTTATATCTTTTTCGCATTGGTGCAAAGGTGAAAATGAAAAAGCATCCACCGCCATCAATGGGCATGGCTTCAACGAGTACTTTTCCACCTTTTCCCAGAGTGTTTTGGTGGTCAATCTGCTCTAACAGATTTTTTATAGCTACTTGGTTTTTGCTATCGTTATTATTAAGAGTTTCATATGTAATGTCATATTCTTTCATTTCATCAACGGATAATTCCACAAGCATTACATTGTTATTAAGATTTTCAACAATCATGTTTGCCTCCTGAAAATATGTTTCTATTTCATCATATTACAAGGACTGGCAGTATGCAATTAAAAAATATTGGTAAAAGCGAGGAATATGTTTTGACAAATACAAATATCCCTCAAAACTCAATAGAAAACAAAGCGCATTCTACTACAGCAGATTATGCCCTTATGTTGATTGCTCCACTTTTTGTTGCCTTTTTCATTCACGGAGTTTCAGCTGTAAAAACAGTTGCCAGCTCCGTATTGACTTGTGCGCTTACCTCTTTTTTAGGTAAAAAACTAATTAAAAGTGAGACCTCAATCAAAGATTTATCCAACGTTGTTATTGGTGTAACGGTGGCATTACTTCTTCCTGTAAATGTTCCGTGGTGGATTCCTATTTTATGCTGTATTTTTGCTGTTGTGGTTTGTGTTTTACCATTCGGCAATTTTGAAAAAGCTCCTTTTGCACCTGCAGTTGCGGCAATTTGTTTTGCTACACTTTGTTGGCCTGAGATTGTTTTTAACTATTCCAACCACGGTATGTCACTTGCAAAGATGCTTACTTATGGTAACTCAATCGACGGAAATCACGTTGCATTTTTAGAAATCTTTATTGGTAACGTTCCTTCTGCTATGGGTACAGGTTGTATTATTGCCTTGATTGGCTCTTTGGCATTTCTTTTAATTCGCAGACCAAAAGACACTATTCCTGTATTTTCATTTATTCTTGCTGCTTCTATCATGGCTCTTGTCTTCCCAAGAATTTCATCAGGACGAATTGTTTCCGTAATAATGGAGCTTTGTGCAGGAATGTTGATTTTCTGTGCAGTATTCTTTATGTCTTCTCCAAACTACATGCCGGAAAAGTTTTTAGGTAAACTTACTTGGGGCTTTACGAGTGGCATAATCTGTATGCTTATTCGTTATTTTACGTCATTTGAAGAAGGCGTCGGTTTTGGCATCATTCTTTCTTGCAGTATCTCCGATTATTTCGACAAGTTACCTTATACACGAAAAGAAAAAATGCGTATTAAGGCAAGTGAGCCATATACTGAAATTGAAATTCCAACCGTTGTTCCTGACGAAATACTCAACGAAATTCCTGATATTTCAAATGAAGTTATTGAGTTGGAAGAAGAGGATTTTAACGATATTCCCGTTGGAGACAGCGAAAGTCTTGACACTGTTGTATCTGAAGAAAACACACTCGTACACCAAGAATCTCCTTTCATTATAGGAGGTGACAGCAATGAGTGATAAAACAAAAACACTAAAAACTATTCGTAATAGCGCTATCATTAAAAACCCGCTTCTTTTTGAGGCAATCGGATTATGTTCTGTTGTGGCCTTGGCTCGTTCTTTAAAACTTGCATTATTTTTAGCCTGTGTAACAATGGTACAAATGGTAGTTTGCGAAGTTTTATCATCACTTCTTCTCAAAAATGTAAAACGATATTGGCGAGTTGCACTTTATGTTATTTTCAGCGTTATTGTGGTTTTCCCTATAATGTATCTCACCATTCGTTTCTTCCCAAATATTGCAGTCAATTTCGGCATTTTCCTACCGTTAATGGCTGTCAACTCTCTTATAGCTCTCCATTGTGAACGAGTTGCTGTTAAGAATGATGTAAAGAAAAGTTTTATTGATGCTGTTTCTGCATCTTTAAGCTATGGTGTTGTTGCAATAATACTGGGCTTTTTACGAGAACTCCTTGCCAACGGCACAATCTGGAATATTGAACTTAATCTTCCTATCAGACTTTCCGTTATCACAACTCCTTTCGGTGGTCTTTTAATTATAGGATTTTTAGCCGCAACACTCAAAGCCTTTGTAAATGTAAAATATCCCGAAGCTTCTCCTGAAAAATCCTTTGATTTATCTGAAATCAGACGTTCACATCGTGGCTCAATTCAGGAACTTATGAAAGAAGACTTTAACCCTTATGGCGAAGGTGAAGACGAAACCTTCTCTGTTCGTGAATATAAGAAAAAAATAAAAAAATCAAAAATAAATCTCCCTAAAGAAGCAAATGATGAAATTGAAAGCGTTGAAACTCCATTATTTGTGGAGGAAAAAGAAAGAACATATCTTGATGATTTTTCAGAAATTCTTTCCGACCTTGAAAATCAGAATACTTCCGAAAACGACGGAGGTGATAAGCAGTGAACATTTTCTTAACACTTCTCTCTGCTGCACTTTATGTTATGGTTTTCCAAAATCTCATCTTTAATGGCGGTTACAGTTTAAGTGAAGCTATACGAATGAGTGCAAAGCCACGTCAGTTATTCCCTATGGCAATTTTCATCACTGTTTTTTCAACGGTTTTATCAACAATTTGCGTGTTTATAGACACAATCCCTTATGTAAAAAATCTGAACGAAGTTTTCCATGCACTTATTTATGTGGGTGTGCTTCTTGGATTGTATATTCTCACCATGATAATTGTAATTATCTATGGAAAAATTTCTCCAAAAACCATCCGCAGAATTGGTATTGCAGCATTCAATACTCTTGTTCTTGCAATGCCATTAATAAACTTCCGTTCAGCATTCACACCAATTGAAGCAATCGGTGCCGGATTAGGTGCAGGACTTGCCTATGTAATTGCTGTTTTGCTTATCAACCTCGGTCTTAAACGACTTGACACTAACAAATCAATTCCAAAATGCTTTAAAGGTACTCCTGCAATATTCATTTATACTGCACTTCTTTCCTTAGCGTTTACAGGAATTTCAGGTACTTCAATCTTTATTTAAGTTGGCGAATTTTTTATGGCAAAAAACACAAATAATTCCCGAAGATTAAAGGGATATTACGAATTTTCAAAAAAATATCCGTCCCGCCGTGGTGAACGTCCAATTCACGAAAGCAGACGTACAAAGAAAAGAGAACGCATCAAAATAATTTTGTTTTGCGTATTTTTGTGTTGCCTTTTTGTAGCGTCCTTTGTCACAATTAAATTCTGCTACAATCTTTCCCGCCGACCTTTGCCTGAAACTCACGGAGAGTCATCAACAGTTACAATGGATTCCCTTGATAAATTAAGAGCTACTTATCTTGATAACTCCTTTATAGATAACAATGCAGAAATCGATAAAGCATTGGAGTCGGCTGCAAAAAACGGCTTTAACGCAATTGTTCTTGATTTCAAAACTCAGGAAGGTTTTTTAACATACGAATCAGACCTTATTTCTCCATCAGAAAAATCAGAATTTAACACTATAAGTCCGTCAATCATAAAAAGAATAAAAGACAAAGGCTTTTTTGTTGTTGCAAGAATTTTCTGTTTTGAAGACTGTATTGCACCTCAAAGACTCAATGCCTATGTCCATGAGGATGCAGAAAGCACAAAAATCTGGTTTGATAACTCTGCAATCAACAATGGAAAAGTATGGCTTAACCCAACTAATTCAAATGCAGTTTCATATCTTACAAAAGTAATTAGTGAAGTTGTAAAAGCAGGTGCGGACTGTATTTATCTGGAATCCGTACAATTCCCTGCTTCACGTGAAGGCTCTGTCCCTGTTTTTACAAAAGACGACAAAACCCTTAATCGCAACCTTGTCCTTATGCAGTTTTTAGAAAAAGCAGTCTCCTCTGCAAATGGTCGCCCTGTAATTTTAGGATTACCTTTGGAAGCAGTCAACGAAGGAGATATGGAAAAATGGGGTGGAACTCTTTTTGATACTGCTGCACAAATGTGCTCACCTGTAATTATTCCACCCGAAAATGGTGATTATATATCATATATAGAGAATAACTATATCGTTATGAACGATAAAGCAAAAAATAATTTTTCTACTGTAAGAATCGTTCCAACAGTTAAAAATCTTGTAATAAGCGACGAATTCTACAGTGATTTGGCTTCAAGCAAGGCAGAAAGCTATATAATTATTCCTTGATTTTACAAAAAGACTTGAAATACAATAAAAATTATTGTATTATTTATAGTGTATTAAAAACAAAAAACGGAGGTATACTACCTATGGTATCAGCAGGTGATTTCAGAAACGGCGTAACATTTGAAATGGATGGCAACGTTTATCAAATCGTTGAATTCCAGCATGTTAAACCTGGTAAGGGCGCTGCTTTCGTAAGAGCAAAAATTAAAAACGTTATTTCAGGTGGTGTTGTTGAAAGAACATTCAACCCAACTGAAAAATATCCAACTGCTTTCATTGAAAGAAGAGATATGGAATATTCTTACAATGATGGTGGTCTTTACTACTTTATGGACCAGGAATCTTATGAGCTTGTTCCAATCAACGAATCAGACCTTGGCGACAACTTCAAATTCGTTAAGGAAAACATGGTTTGTAAAGTTCTTTCTTACAAAGGTAACGTTTTCGGTGTTGAACCACCAACATTCGTAACACTTCAGGTTACACAGACAGACCCAGGTTTCAAGGGCGACACAGCAACTAATGCTACAAAACCAGCTACTCTTGAAACAGGTGCTGAAGTTAAAGTTCCACTTTTCATTGACGAAGGTGAAATGATTAACATTGATACTCGTACAGGCGAGTATATGTCAAGAGCATAATTGGAGGAAACCAAAATGACAATTACTGAAAAAGTAGCTTATCTCAAGGGTCTTGTTGAAGGTCTTGATTTTGATAAGGACGATAAAGAAACAAAAGTTATCAACGCAGTTCTTGATGTTCTCGATGACATCGCACTTACAGTAAGTGACCTTGATGACGAAATGGGTCTTGTTACACAGCAGCTTGATGAAGTTGACGAAGACCTTGCAGAACTTGAAGAAATCTTCTATGACGAATGTGACGATTGTGACTGTGATTGTGACGATTGTTGCGACTGCGACGAAGATATGTATGAAGTTGAATGTCCAAACTGTGGTGAAGTGATTTACTTCGACGAAGAAATCATTCTTGACGGTGAGGCTGAATGTCCAGCATGTGGCGAAGTTCTTGAATTCGATTGCGAATGTGACTGTGACTGCTGCGAAGACGAAGAATAATTTATTCCTAAAAATTTACGGACTACCAATTTGGTGGTCCGTTTTGTTTTTATTATAAACATATAGACAAATTGAGGTTGTCAGTGTGATTTATGTCATTCTGAGGAGTGAAACGACGAAGAATCTCTGTTAGTTGATATGTAATTTTATGAGAGATTCTTCGCTTCGCTCAGAATGACACGTAAAATCAATTTAGCTCTACAAATTCAATTTTATTTTTCCCGTATAACTTATTGCAAACTCAAATATAAAATGCTACAATTTACCTATGAGGTGATTCTATGACCAACAATAAAAAAATGATGAACATTTACACTGTTATGTGGGGAATTATTGCTGTTGTATATGGTTTATGGATGGCTTTCTTTATGAGCTGGGACCAGTATCCATACATAATTCCTACTGATTCAGATTTAGCTTTACCTGCAGACCAATTTATAGCAAAATTTGACGGTATGCTTTATGAACCATTATATGCAAATGCCACTGTCTATTGGCTTTGGGTAGTTGGTTCAACTGTTTTGCTTTTCTTATATGGTTTGTTTATAAGAAGAATTCTCTTTGCTAAAAAACTAGGCAAGCCGACAACAATTTTCTGTGTTGCTAATCTTATTGCAGGGTTTGTTTTTATCACATGGTACGGATTTTTAGATTTTCCTCATCAATTCGGTAATATTTTAACTGATGTTACTGCAAGTATGTTGGGACTTCGTTATCCTTGGGAATTTAAAATGTGGGGTGTTCTTGCTTCCCTTTCAATATTTACAAATACACTTTATATGTATCGTAAAAATAATTATCAGGGTAAGTCAGGAGTAATTGTTACTTCTCTCGGATGTGCATCAATTTTCGTAACAGTAAATGTACCGTCCGCAGGACTTGACCTTGTTATGACTGCTCGTTGTTTAGGTCATTGGGCAACTGCACTCATATTCGCTTTTTTAGGTGCAGCAGGTGTAATTATCTTCTTGTTCCACAAATGCAAGCAGAAGGATAAGAAATACATAATTGCAACCATATTCTTTATTGCTGTCCTTGCACTTATGCTTGTACTTTTAGTAACTGTCGGCAAGAGTGCTTTTATTGAAAATCTTCCTATGTGGGTGGCTTATGCACTTTTGTTTATTATCAATTTCACATCTTTCTTTGACAAAAAAGAAGAAAAAATAACAGTTAACGCATAAAGGAGAATTATTATGATAGAAATCTTAATGTCAAATATTCCTGCAGCAGTTGCAACTATCGGACTTATTCTTTATTTCTTCGGTATGGCAATTGTATTTATTGTGAGTCCTTTGAAAAATGCTGAAAGCTTTTCAATCAAGCCTGTGGATAACGCAGGTAAAACCGAAATCCGCGTTTATTATGGTGGCATTTCAGGTGCATTGGGCGGATTTTTACTTTTCCTTATGCTCGCACTTAAAACACCATACTATTCAATGATTGGTGGACTTTTCTTCGCTACAACCGTTTTCGTAACAAGAACAATCTTCCTTTGTGTTGATAAAGGTTGGAAATGCCCATATACAAAACTTGCAATTCCTGCAGAAGGACTCTTTGTAATAGCACTCTGGACTTGCTTTATTCTTTCAAAGACATTGTATTGATATGACACAAATTCAAGAAAAGCTTTTTGAATTGCAGGACTTGGGATATAGAGATTTTCATTCAAAGCTTATGCCCAACATCTGTAAAGATAAAATAATCGGTGTCCGTGTACCACAATTACGAAAGCTTGCAAAAGAGTTGAATAAATCAGAATTAAGGGCAGAGTTTTTAAACACTCTGCCTCATAAATATTATGAAGAAGACAATCTTCACGCCTTTTTAATTGAGCAAATCAAAGATTTTGATGAGTGCATTTCGCATTTAGATAGTTTTCTTCTATTTGTAGACAACTGGGCAACCTGCGATATGATGACACCAAAGGTATTAGACAAAAAACCTGATTTGCTATATGAAAAAATAGTGGAATGGGCAAATTCTGAACATACTTACACAGTAAGATTTTCCATTGTTACTTTAATAAAATTCTTTATGGACGATAATTTAGACAAAAAGCATCTAAAGTTGCTTTTAGGTATTAAATCTGATGAGTATTATATCAAGATGTCTATTGCTTGGTATCTTGCAACAGCACTTTCAAGTCGATGGGATTTAGTAATTCCATATATTGAAAACCAAAAGTTTTCTAAATGGATTCATAACAAAGCAATTCAAAAATCTATTGAAAGTTATCGTATAACATCTGAACAAAAAGAATATCTTAAAACATTAAAAATCAAATAATTAAGGGCTACCTAAGGGGTCTCTCAATTAGGGATTTAATAGGTTTTAATCCTATCCTTTCCGTTAATACTTCACGAAAAAAACTCACAAGGCGTCAGCCTAGTGAGTTTTTTGTCATTTTGTCTAAACGAAAATTATATGGATTAAAACTGC
>JAGAMK010000052.1 GCA_017624735.1 Clostridia bacterium | reverse complement strand
GCATAGGTTGATTTTTAGTCGGATATTGAAAAGACTGCTTTTAAGTAATTCGGGGCGATAAAAAGGTTCGGATTTGTTACCTTCATCGGCGCCAACAAAGAACGAGTGGCTTTGCTGCTCGTTCTTTGTTTTGTACCGAACAAGGAAAGAGATTTGAGGGAGGGAACAAAACTGCGATATCCCCCCAGTTTTGCCTTGTGTATACCACCCCAACTTTTGCCCCAGCCCCATATTGCACCCCATAATTTACCGCCCCATATTTTACCCCATATATAGTTTCGATTTTAACTCGGACAAAAAATAAGGCGAGGTGTTACCCTCGCCTTACCTTAGTAATCCAAAAAGACTTTTGTTAGTTGATGTTTTCTTTTTTTATAAATTTTTTAATGCGTTCATCATAAAGACCTTTTTCCGTGCTTGAATAATGAGCATACATTTTTTCGTACAGATAATCATATTTTTCATCGAAAAGTCCCAATTCTTTTATCCAGCTCTTAAATTCATCTACAGAGTTTGATTCGTTCAACACCCTCCACAACTGTGCATAGAAACAACTCACCGCTTTATCACGACTATCGCTTCGGTTGCTTATCACGAAATTACAAATTGAATTTGCAGCTTGAAGAGCGCAATCAATAACTGCGGTCAGAAACAACGCAAAATCATCTTTACTTTTCATTGCGTTTTCTACTAACGATATCAAGATATCAGGTGAAGTATAGTTGTAAAAAACATTTCTTGGAGAAAAATCGTATCTAAGCAACTGCTCTATAGGTAATGCAGTCTTTGTTTTTATTGATAAAGATATTAGAGCCACAAAAATTTGAGGATACTTTAAGGTGTATTTGATACCATCCTCTGTGAAATATTTAATAATATCCATATCATTTTTAGATTTCTTATTTTTCTCCCTAAGGGTCATAAACAACTCGTTAGTATTATAAAGCAAACCTGATGCATCTAATGGGATGACCGCTTTTTTAAACTCATTATTCAAATAAGCGATAGTATCAATCACATCTACAAGTTTTCCATTTTGATAATCCGCCAAGAATAAATCCTTAACAATTTGAGGATCATATAAAGCCAAATTATTCTTAACTTCTCTTCGTCTGTATCTAAAATTCATGTGATCTATAATTTGAGGATTATATAAAACGAATTTGTGGTAATTGTATTGATATTTAGGTTGTAACAAGTTGTGAGTATAGAGGTCAGATATAACCGCAAACACATCACGCGTATCCGGTCCTTCTATTCTATCTCTGTTTTTATGGGAGAGCATTTCAAATAAACACTCAATTATCTTATCGTGCTGTTTTGGTTCATTATTTTGGATGACAACTTCGATAATCAATCGAGCCAACTCATCATAGTTTGGATCTCCAATCCACTTGTGAAGCAAATTGACTAGTTCCTTGTTATCACACATCTTACAAAAATAAAAGGCCAAGAAATACTCATAAAAGGTCTTGTGTGCAAAATCAAGATGGTTCTCGTCTATTTCTTGAATTAACTCTGTTCTTTCGACTAAATATTCGGAATATTGTTTTATGGCAGTTGCCCAATTAATTTCATCCTCGACGGATATTGCTTCCTTAATAGCCTTTTCCAGCTCAGAATAATCAAACCGAAAACTACTGTTTTTCATTAATTTATTGTGTCTATAAAAAGCAATTTTAGGAACAGTTAAGTTCATTGCCAAAATGCTTTTAGTTTTATCACTTAGTTTAACAGCAGCTTTTCGGTTTTCGCGTTCGGTCAAAAAGGTATCAATACATTTTTGATAAAATTCTATTCTTCTTGTAGGTAAACTACTTTCAAAATTAAATATTACCAATGCTAACACTAGAATGATAGGATTTCTTATCAAGTTGTGACATCTTGCTCTTTTAACTTCATCTTCAAATTTGTTCCAAAACTCATCAAAATCAGTTGAGTCTTCATAATTTGACAAAAACCAATTCTTACTATATTTTTTTATTTGCTCAGAATTAAACTTATTGATTCTTATATGCAGAAAAGTTTCATCGAACCTATTTTTTAAATATCCAGCTTCCCTTGTTGAAATTATAAACCTATTAAGATAATACACCGATGTGAAAGTTTCGATTTCATTTCTTACAGTATCACGAAGCGCTTGTGTAGGAATTTCATCAAGAGCATCTAATATAACCAAGCAAGCCCCTGAATTCAGTTTTTCAGCAACTACTGCCTGAAGTTCTTCTGTGGTTTGACCCGCATACTTTATTCGCTTTCTAAATTCATTGGCAACACACCATAATACGCCTTTTTTCTTTTCGCCTATTTCTTCGGCATATTCTTTTAAATCTATCTTTAATTTTAAAGCAGTGGCATCATACAATTTTTCATAGTTACAAAAAAGATAGTTAAGCGTAGTGGATTTTCCAAGTCCGGCCCCACCTATCAATATAATTTTATTTCCTAAATCAAAAAAATCTTTTAATTTTATTGATTCGATTTCTTCATCATTGTACTCATATAGCCGATCGATTTCTTTCCCAAAATAAGAGAAGGTATTTTCAACATAGAATTCGTTAATATTTTGTGCTTTGCGACGTTCCGCACCTGCAATTCCAGTAAATCGAATTTCTCCAAATTCTTTTTCCGTAACTGTATGGTACTGCCTGATATTTTCATCACTAATAGTAACTTTTCTGTTTTCCAATGTCGCTAAATACCTCTTTAATTCGTTTTGACTACCTCGGATATTGGATATAATCTCTCTGTGAGAAATAGACATCAATTGAAAAGCCACATAGATTCCAGGGTAATCTTCTATTATTTTACTCAAGAAATCTATGTATAATGCCTCTATTTTTCTGACAAATTCTTTTACATCGAGGATATTCGCAGACTTACATTCGTCACAAATCAAGGCTTCTATATTTGCGCGATAATCTTCGATACTTTGATTGTCTCTAACCATAAAGAAATAATTTCGAATAATTTCGACAAAGCGGGTACTTTTAATTAGAGTATAAAAACTATCGCTATCCAAAGAAGAATCGGCAAAACAATCAAATTGCTTGCTGACAATATCATTTAGTTTATTTTGCACCTTAACTTTGTTTTTGCGATCTAACAATTTAGATCCAATAGCTTCTAAAACGGAAGGTCCTAATGCTAAAATTATTTCTCCCCACATAAATTTAAATCTCCTTGTTTTCTCAAAATTAGTTGTTTATATAGACCTTACTTATAAATCAAAAAATCGTCAACTTTATATCTTATTTCAACTTTTCGCACAGCGGCAGGATTTCTTCCAGTTTGGCAACAATGCGCTTCTGCTCTGCAAGGGGTGGGAGTGGCAAGATCATTTTAGACAAAGTCTTGCCATTACAGTTTGGCTGTGCAGTTGCAATTGTTCCGTTTCTCAATTGATCCCAATACAGCTGGCTCTCCATAAAATACTTCATGTATTCGGGACACAAAAGTGAACTATACTGTGTCCGAATAAGGTATCCTGCATATATTGCTTCTTCTGGAACTTCTTTCACCAAATAAGACTTGCCGACTGTACCACCTGTTCTTGCAAAAAGAATATCGTTTGCACCAAGCAGGTATGTGGGGATGTCATCTTCTTTGATATCACAATACGGAACTGTATCCCATAACACTTTTCCATCTTGAATATCACTGATTCGCACCATTTTGATGCGACCTTTTTCTTGAGCCGGTGCATTATATCCGTACTGGATAGATTGCGACAAATCACCCCACCGTACCCAACGCCAATTCTCCGGAATATCAAACGGAAGCTCATCTTCTGTAATTTCGGGAAGAGGCTTTTCTTTTTTGATTTTGCCGGCTTTGATGAGCGCCTGCTTTTCTACCTGAATCTGCTGGAACAATTCTTCGCCGGTGCCTTCTTCATGGCGCTGCTCCACCAGTTTGCCCTGAATGGCCATCTGGAGGATGGATTTCTGCATCTCCACAGGGAAACGCGTGTTGAAGTCCTCTAGCTTATTCCATGCTTGTTCGTAGCGGTCGATATAGGGCATCAGTTCCGTAATCTTTGCCACAATCCGTTTTTGTTCGGCTAATGGCGGAAGCGGAATCAACTTTGGAACAAGCATAGGTACTGTAAGTTGTTTCACAGCCGAACCTACGCCATATTCAGTAGAGGCCTGAATTGCTATCTTAATATACTCCAAGTATGTATGGCCAAGTGGCGTTATAACAAGAAGTCTTACGATCGGCACATATGGTTCCGTCCTTATCTCGGCATATCCAATGGTGCCCCTTCCTGAAACAGTTAAACTTCGCTCTGTAATTTCAGCCTTATCCGTGTATCCGAATATACCCTTATTGGTTTCTCCATTTGATATTACAGGCACTGAACATTCTGCGGTTCTGCTTTTTGAAAAGATTTTAGGTTTATCGCCGCCAGCAGAAATGCTTTTAACTATAGTGCCTAACCTAATCCAAACCCAACTATTTGGTATTTCGAAAGGAATCTCATCCTCTTGAATCTCAGGCAGTGGCTTTTCTTTTTTGATTTTGCCGGCTTTGATGAGCGCCTGCTTTTCTACCTGAATCTGCTGGAACAATTCTTCACCTGTACCTTCTTGTGGACATTGCTCAACAAGTTTTCCTTGTATTGCCAACTGCAAAATACTTGCTTTCAATTCTTGCGGTGTCATTCCTGACCACCTCCGAGGATAGCGGTAATATCAGCCAACACACGATCAATCTCTGCGTTCAGAGAGGCACGCTCCTCCTGATACCGCTGGATCAGATCCATAGGGTCGAGGATTTCTTCCTCGACGTGAGGATAGCCGCACTGGTCAAGGTTGTAACCCAGTTCTTCGGTGAGCTGCTGCACCGTGAATTTCTTCGCCTTGTCAAAACCATCTACGGTGATCTCCTGACGGTTGTTCCACCACTGCACCACGGGATCAAAATGCTCCAGCTTCATCGGCTTGGTTTTGGAGAAATGCTTATAGCCCTCCGGCATATCAAGACGGTAGAACCAAGTTTCTTCTGTGGGTTTGGTACGATCAAAGAACAGAATGTTGGTAGTAATCGATGTGTAGGGCGCAAAAACACTACCCGGCATACGAATAACGGTATGCAGGTTGAATTCTGATAGCAGTTTTTTCTTGATGTTCACCTTGGCATTGTCTGTACCAAACAGGAAACCGTCGGGCAAAATAACCGCAACACGGCCGTTCTGTTTTAGGCGGTACATAATGACCGACATAAAGAGATCGGCAGTTTCAGAACTTGCAAGGTCGGACGGGAAGTGATTTTTCACATCTACCTTTTCACTACCACCGTAGGGAGGGTTCATAAGGATAACGTCAAATTGGTCATCCGTTGTGTAGTCCAAAACATCTTTTAAGAGAGAGTTATCGTGATATACACGAGGAATATCCAAACCGTGCAATAACAAGTTGGTAATACAAAGCATATACGGAAACTGCTTTTTCTCAATACCGTAAATAGAGTTCCCGTATTTCTCTGCATCGGCTGTACTGCACACTTGCTTTTGCAATTCTTTGAGCCAGCTTGTGATAAAACCGCCGGTACCACAAGCAAAGTCTGCCATTGCTTCACCAATTTTCGGCTGAATCATCTGTGCCATAAAATCAGTAACAGCACGAGGAGTATAAAACTCACCTGCGCTACCTGCACTTTGAAGTTCCTTCAAGATTGACTCGTAAATGTCACCGAATGCATGGCTTTCTTCATAGTCGGAAAGGTCAAGTTCATCAATGACATTGATTACCTGACGAAGAAGAACGCCGTCTTTCATATATTGGTTTGCATCAGCAAAGGTAGTCTGAACAATAGCTTTTTTAATAGGGGTTGATGCATCTACTTTTACGCCACCTATCAACACGTTACCATTAGTATCTTTGATATCATTACCTTTAAGCACAGGGAAAAGAGTATTATTTGCAAAATCAAGCAATCTATCGCCGGTCATTGCCGAACCGGATTTATCATCTACTGCCCAATTTGCCCAACGGCATTCTTCAGGAATGATCGATGTATAGCTATCATCATCGAATTCCCAATCCTGCTCTTTGGCATCATATACTTTTAAAAAGAGCAACCATGCGATCTGCTCAATACGTTGGGCATCACCGTTGATACCTGCATCATTTCGCATAATGTCACGAATTCTTTTTACAAATCCTGATAAATTACTCATATAATTTAACCTGCGCTTTCTTATGTATCTATATCTGAAAAATCAAGTGGTACGTCAATACCTAATATTTCTTTAATCTTGTGGCTTTGTTCTATGAGGAGTTCTTTAATCATTTCCCGTGTGGGATATATTTTAAGAGGTTCCTCGGTATCAGCAGTGCAATCAAATGCAACATACGGAGGCATATGTTTTTCAGCATAAAGGAACGGATCATTGTCATCATTTTGCTGCTGACCGCTGGAATGGGAAAGATATTCAAAATGATAATCTTCGGCTTTAATCAAAGTAATTCCGTGTGCTTTTCCGTATTCAACAGCTCCGCTTTGAAAGTCGCTTGTTGAAATCAAAATGCCTTTTTGTGCACCGATGCTTTCAAGCTTGCGGTGGAGAATGGCGACTTTATCTCTGTTCACTCTGTTTTTGTATTTCTTACATTCACACAAAACTTTGAATCGGGAGCCCATAGCGGTAAACTCAGCATAAACGTCTATCTGGTATTTGCCATCGGAAGCTTTGATTCTTGTGTTGTGAGTTATCTTGAAATCCTGCAATCCTTCCTTTTTGGCATATCCATTCAAAAAGTTATAACAATACCTTTCAAATTCTATTGGTGTCAGATCGCAAATGTGCTTATGTTCCATAAAACCACCTGATTTTAACTTGCTTTATATAATTCTTCTTCCAATTCCTTAATGGCTTGGAGATAACCCGCTTTGCCACCAAAATAGGTGGCAATTTTGGAAGGCTTACCGAACTTCTTGAAAGGATCAAGCTGAAGAATTTCGGTTTTCTCAATTTCGTAAATACCGGTATTCATATATTTATCGAGAAGGGCTTCCAACACCTCTCTTGCAACACCACTGTATTTGCTGAGGAAATCACGCTTTTTGACATTGTTCGCTCTCTCACGACGAGTGAGTGGCTTTTGATCAAAAGCCACGTGGCAAATAAAGTCAAAGTCATCGACATCGGTCATTTCTTGATCTGCTTTCATTTGCTCAAGGTCGATGCCTTGCTCTTTCAGCAGTTCTCGAATGGCTTCTTTCTTTTCTTCGGATGTCCATCTAAGGATGAAGTTATCAAGGGAAGCGTATTTGCCAAGGATATTCGACTTTGTATAGTCTACGATACTTTCCTGACGGAGAAGTTTACCATCTACATCGTAAACTTCAACTCGTTTTCCGATAATATGAACATCGCAGCCGTTTTCATCTACGATATATTTATCCACTGTTGGAGGTGTAACGGGATTATCACCGTTTCCAGGGTTTGGTGTTTTTGGTGTTGGTTTATGTTCCGGATCATAACCGTCCACCACCTCAATTGGACCATCCCAATCGGGATCAGAGAACAGTCTTGTAACATTACGGAAGTCCATAACCACAAAGTAATTTTTGCCTTCCTTTTCACGCAAACGTGTACCACGGCCGATGATCTGCTTAAACTCGGTCATAGAACTGATCATTTCATCGAGGACGATCAGTTTTGTCATTTTGCAGTCTGCACCGGTAGAAAGCAGTTTCGATGTGGTTGCAATCACCGGATAGGGGGCAGAAACGGAAATGAAGTAATCAAGCTTGCTCTTGCCGTAGGTGTCGGATCCTGTAATGCGTACGACATAATCGGGATTTTCCTTAACCATATCGGCATTGAGGTTATTCAGCGCAATACGCATACGCTCGGCATGATCTTCGGTTGCACAAAATACGATAGTTTTCTGCATTCTATCAGTGTTCTTTAAGTATTCGGTAATTTCTTTGGCGACCTCATAGGTGCGATCTTCCAAAATGATGTTGTAATCAAAGTCGCTGTTGGTATAGATACGGTCTTCAATCTCGTTGCCAAACTTATCAAGCTGACCTTTGCAAGGGCGCCAACCATCCGAAATATCCGTTTTAATATTGATGACCTTAAAAGGAGCAAGGAAGCCATCCTCAATACCTTCGCGCAGACTATAGGTATATACAGGTTCGCCAAAGTAATCAATGTTGGAAATATATTTGGTTTCTTTTGGCGTGGCAGTCATACCAATTTGAGTAGCCGAAGTGAAATAATCAAGAATTTTACGCCAGTTGCTATCTTTTTTTGCAGAACCTCTATGACACTCATCTACAATAATAAGGTCAAAGAAATCCTTATTAAAGAGTTTAGCGAAGCGTTCAACGGTTTCTTCTGCGCTATCATCTTCGTTTTCCTCATTACCTGCAAGTTGCTGATAAAGGGAGAAATAAACCTCGTGAGAAGTGATGGTAATAGGATCATCTTTTGCAAAATTGATTTTATGTATAGTTTTTTCAAGAGGTGCAAAGTCTTGTTGAATAGACTGATCCACAAGAATATTGCGGTCAGCTAAATATAACACCTTTCTCTTCAATCCGCTTTTCAATAAGCGATAAACAATTTGGAAAGCTGTATAGGTTTTGCCGGTGCCTGTTGCCATTACCAGCAACAAACGTTTTTCTCCCCTTGCAATTGCCTCAACGGTTTTATTTATTGCGTTACGCTGATAATATCTTGGATCATACGTATTTTGGCTAGAGTAATACGGCTGTACGATTATTTTCTTTTCATCTGCAGAGATTCCTTCGCCACCGTTTGATTCGCTTTCCCAACGTGCAGTAAGTTCCTCAACCGTTGGAAACTCGTCCATAGATAAGGTGCGCTCCAAGCCGGTCAAAAGATCGTGTTCTTGAAAACCGTCACCATTAGAACTATACGCAAAAGGAATGTCCTGCATCTTGGCATAGGTGATTGCTTGTTGAAGGCCATAAGAAACAGAATGATTGTTATCTTTGGCTTCAACAATTGCAATAGGTTTATTATTTGTCAAGTACAATACATAGTCCGCCTTCTTGGGTTTTTCGCGAGTTACAATATTACCTTTAAGATTGATTCTACCATCAGTAATCTTAGTTTCCATTGTAATACGATCGAGTCCCCATTTTGCTTGGATTGCAGGGGTTATATATTGTAACTTTATGTCTTCTTCAGTCATCTGTTTTTTATTTAAGATCACCGTTAGACCTCCTTAGTTATCACATCTTAAGCATCTACGAAATTCACATTAATAGTTAAAGCGTTTCAATCTAAAGATTACAGCAAAGTTTTCACATATCCATTGCATTCTCATCAAGCAGGAATTGTTCGATGCCGATGTAGAGGATGCCGTCGTCATCGTGCCAGGGGATGATGTTGTCTTTAACTACTACAATCTTCTTAAAAGAATCGCCGACACGCTTTAAGGAACGGATCTCTTGCTCACGCTTTTCCTCGTCTGCGACGGTCAATGCCGACTGAATATAGTATTTTTTGCTACCCTTATTCGCAACAAAGTCGATTTCAAGCTGGGTACGTTTGCTCTTCTTTTCTGCATCTTTATAGCAATACTCGACCACGCCGACATCCACGCTGAAATCACGACCGCAAAGCTCGTTATAAATAATGTTTTCCATAATGTGATTCTCTTCTTGCTGACGGAAATTAAGTCGCGCATTGCGAAGTCCCACATCACTGAAATAGTATTTAAGCGGCGAGCCGATATACTTTCTTCCCTTAACGTCATAACGTTCGGCTTTGTAGAGAAGGAACGCATCAATGAAATAGTCCAGATATCTGTTAACGGTGGGCGCACCGATATTCATCTGCTTCGCACTCTTAAAGGTGTTGGTAATCTTGTTAGCATTAGTAAGTGAGCCAACCGAAGACGAAACTATGTTAAGAATATCGTCAAGCACCGTTTTTTCGTACACAAGCTTGTTTCTATCCATAATGTCGCTGATATAGATTGCATCAAAAAGCGATTGCAAATATTTCGCTTTTTCTTCATGACTCTTTTTAGTCATTACGAGGGGAAGACCACCATAGGTGTAATACTCCTGCCAAGCATTGCGCTTTTCTCCCTCGAAAGCATTATAAAACTCCGCAAAGGAAAGCGGATTAACTCTGATTTCATCGCCACGGCCACGGAACTCGGTGAGGATATCGGAGGACAGCATTTTTGAGTTACTGCCGGTAACATACACGTCAATATTGTCGTGCTTCATAAGACCAAGCACAACATCGACAAAACCGATCTTATCCTCAACACCCTCGATATACGGATTCTGAATGGTAACAACCTTTTGAATCTCATCAAGGAAAACGTAGTAAGTTTTGCTCTCATCGGCAGTCAAGCTGCGGATATGTTTGCCGAGTTCAAGGGGATTACGATACTGAATATTTTCGTCATCATCAAGAGCAAGGCAAATAATACACTCGTCTTCTACTCCGATTGACTTCAAATAGTCCTTATATATATTGAACAGCAAATAAGATTTACCGCATCGTCTGATACCGGTAATAACCTTAACTAAGCCGTTCTCCTTTTTGCTGATCAATTTTTCGAGATACTTTTTTCTTTCAATCATAACGCATACCTCATCGAATAATTTTGCGTATTTACGCATTTTTACGCTCTTATTATAGCATATCCCTACTTGCAAGTCAATATTACATCGAACAATTTTGCGTATTTCTACATATTTGTTATTTCTGTTGGTAATACAATAATGTGCTTTTGTTTTCTAATGGCATAGTCAAGCGCGATCTTGGTGCCGCTTTTGCGAGTAGTAGGAGCATTTTGTTCGTCGTAGTAGACGATGCAGTATTGGCTGTTGTCTATCATCTCATAATTGCGCTCGACATAAGCCGCCTTGCCTGAACCAATAATATGTTCAGGATAATATGTATCCTCGTAGCTTTCAAGCAGATAATTTTTATAGTGCTCACTGATATATGGATATTCCGCCCGTACATAGACTCGCTTTATGTGCGGGTATTTTTCTTTTATTTTGGTCACGAGTTCAAGGCACAGGCTATTAAAGCGGCTCTTGCTCCCGAAAAGAAAGGTATCAACATTTTCGTCCACAATTAATTTTTCAATAATTTCAATAATTTTTGATTTTAGTTCCTCGGTTTCGTTTATCGTTCTGTGACCGAAGAAGCAACAGGTATTTTCAATCAATATGCTCACCTCACGCATAATTTGCAAAATAAAACCCCAAAAATATTATTATGTGTCCTATTGGGATATATGCGTTATTTTAATATATCCGAATGGGATATACAATAATATTAATGTAAATTATGAGGTGGATACTATGGGTATTGATTATATTTCAATTGGTAATCGTATAAAAGAAATTCGAACAACGAAAGGTTGGACACAAGCCAAACTCGCAGAAGAGTCCGGTGTAGAACCGTCTAACATTTCGCATATTGAACGTGCTGCAACTAAGCTCAGCTTGCCGACACTTGTTAATATTGCGAACGCTCTTGGCGTTACTCTTGACGAAATTGCATACGGCAGTTTAGTTAAGAGCTCGCATGTTTCAATTAAGATGATTGATGAGATTCTTGCTGATTGTTCTCCTGAAGAATTAAAATCTATTGCCGAAGTAATTAAGACTACCAAATCTGTTTTGAAGAATAAATAACCTTAAAATGTTGAAAACACTCTGCCGTAACAGCAAAGTGTTTTTCGTTAGTATAGTCTTGTAATGTTAAACTCTTCTTCGGAAGAGTCGTAAGAATTGATTTTACAAAACCCGTAAGGTATAGAGTTCGTTAGATCCGCGGTAATGTCCACATTGTACCACGCACCGTCAATACAAACTCGATTCCAAGTATGTTTGTATTGATAATCGTCCTTGCGGTAACCATCTACAGAATAGCAAGGGATATTTTGACTGCGGCAGATGGCAGTAAAGAGATTCGCAATATCGTAACAGATGCCTTTTTTCGTCTGCGAAGTTTTATCGAGGTCAGAATGCTGATAAAATGGGTTGCAGTCATAGTCATATGTAATGTTGTTCAAAACCCAAGTATATGCCGCTTTTGCTTTTTCTTCATCCGTTAAAGTCCCTGAGCAGATTTCATCAAACTGTTTTTCGTGGTTAGCATCCCACAGGACGCCAGTTCCGTTAACAAGGGATTTGTTTGTGTACGAAAATGTCAATCCCGTAAATACAATTGTCAGAGCAATCGCCAGAAGCAATATCGTGCTGATAATTTTAGTCAAGAGTTTTTCTTTGGAATTTGGTCCACAGATAAAGTTCTTAACTATTACTGTTGCTGACGAAAATACCGAAAGAAAACCAAGTGGACGGCGATAGTAAATTGCAAAGTATAGACCTATAACCATAATCACGACTGCGAGGAAATAGGTTATCGTTCTTTGCAACTTTGATTTTACATTAACTAAAAATAAGCCACTACAAATAATAGACAGCAGAATTAAGCACACAGGCAGTGTACTGATTAAAAGTGTGTCCCACAAGAAATAGGTAACGTAAATGTTGATTGCCGTTAAAACGGCAAAGCCAAATAGCCGAATTTTCATAGAGTAGCCTCCAAAAAAATTAAGCCATTTACACTCGGTTTCAAGTGTAAATGGCTTAAAGATTTTTGGAACTTTTGCTCTTGCCTTGCCCACTTAAAACCGTCATTTTTTGCACAAAAACATGCATTGGCTTAAGTTTGGCTTATGGCTTACGATTTTAGCGGTTTAAAACCTCGAAAAACACAGTGTTTATGCGGTTTTTCTTAGTCCAAAGGTTTCATTGTGGGGAGCCCGGCTCCCCACAATTTATAACCTACTGTAAGTTACTATAACTTTTGAAAAAGTACAACCGTTTTTTCGCTTTTTCCTGTATCTTACTGCTTACTACTGTATTCGCCGTGTTAATTGTAGTAAGTTTTGTAGTAAGTGTAGTAAGATTTGTTTTACGCATCAAACTCTAAACCTGTTGTTCCATCATCTCTTTCGATCATATCTGCTAAAACATCAAAAGCTCGTTCCAAAGGTATGGATTTTGTTGTCCAGTTTTTCAGCGTAAACAAATTTGAAGATTCATCAAATACATCTAATTCCGTTGTGTTATCAGTTGCTTTTTTCAAAAATAACATTTCTATCAAATATAATGCACCTAAGATATTTAAGACATTTTCTAAATTAGCTTTTGTTTTATTATCATAACGGTTATGCTTTATATCTGTAAAGGCCGACCACCAAAATAAAGTTTGTGCGGGTTGTTGTGTGTTCCAATTTTTAAATGGCTGTATTTCTATATCGTACTCTCTAAGGTCTATCTTAATATTTACAATATCTGAATTATTAGACAGGACAAATTGTGCATAATCAGCTATTGTCTTTCTTTCATCCATATTAAATCCGCAAAACTCCTTGAAAACCGTATCCAATTCCGCACCAATTGCTTCTATCAATAATGCATATCCATTAGAAAACACTTCAAAGTTATCCTTGTGAAATTCAACATACTCAGCGGAATCTATAAACCTTTTTTCAAGCATCAAATAATATTTCCAATACTTTCTTGTTAACTCCATCCTGTTCATAATACATTAACTCCTTGCTTTTAGTGGCATTTAAATTATATCAAAAAGATACAAAAAAATCAATTAAGACTCATTTTTAAAGAACTTATCAAGGCCTTCAAATTCCACCCTCTTCAACTCCTTTGTAACATCGGTATAAATGTTAAGAGTGGTAGAAACATCCGTATGTCCAAGTGTGTCCTGTATCACTTTCACATTAACCCCAGCTTCGCACATTCTCGTTGTAAAGGTGTGACGAAGAGAATGGCAACTGAAATGAGGAAGAAGCACCTTTGGATTATCACTTTTCAGAAACTGCTCATCATTGCAGTCCCTTATGATTCTTCTGATAGCCTTATTAAGCGTACCCTGATGCTGGACATTACCGAATCGGTTAACAAATATAAAATCTGTATAGCCGTCTATTATCGCTTCACATTTTATATCAAGTAGCTCCTGCACCTCTTTTTCCTTAATAAAGGCTTCTTTTACAAAATCAAGCATAGGCACTTGTCTGTTACTTGCGGCAGTTTTAGGTGTATTCACATTAAAATAACACCCTTGCTTACTGTTTTCGCTTCTATGAGAATAATACACAAGAGTATGGTTAATATCAATAATTCCCTTATCTAAATCAATATCACACCATCGTAAGCCCGTTACCTCTCCTACCCTGAGACCTGTGCCAATCATTACCGCAAAAATAGTATACCAATGATTATACACTCTGCTGTTTTTAAGAAAATCAAGAAAAAGGTCCTGTTCAGCCCTTGTAAGTGCCATTCGCTTTTCACTTTTAGCTAAGTGCGTCTGTTTCAGTTCTTTCAATACATTATCTGAAGGATTACTTCGTATATAGTCATCATCAACCGCCATATCAAACACCTGATGTAGAACAGTATGAACGCTGTCTATGGTAGAACCTTTCAGGCACCTTTCATCTGCAAGATAATTGTAAAAACGTTTAATATCAGATTTCTTGAATTTCGTTACAAATTCATCACCGATAACATGTCTTACGAAGGTGTCATACATATAAGTGTAGTTCTGAAAGGTATTATCCTTAAGACCTCTTTTCAGTGTTTTCCATAAATCGAACAGGTCATTCAGCGTAGTATATCTAGCCTCAGCCTTTATACCGTCACTTTTGTCTTTTTCTATCTGCTCTTCCTTTATTCTGAGTTCCTCTAATGTTTTTGCATATACGAAATGTCTTTTGCCGTTACTATCAGTCCATGAATAATTGTAAGTGCCGTTAGCTCTCTGATATTCGCCCTTACGGAGAACAACCCTTGATTTGTCTTTTCTTTTTGTTGTCGACATAAAAATTCCTCCTATATTTTAAATTGTTTATCTGTGAAATCATCAAGCTTTTCCCTTACGATATAAAGCTTACCGCCCAACCATACCGCAAAGGGACAGTTTTTCTGCTGTGATAATTCTCTTAATTTGTTTCTGCCTATCCCCGAATAAGCTGCCGCTTCTTCAAGGGTTAGGCTGTTCTTTTCCCATATGGGAACGTCATTTTCTTTAACTGCTGTTTCAATATTTTTATTGTTATTCATTGTTAGGCCTCCTGTTATAAGCAGTTTGTTTCTTCAAGGTATTCTTCTAGCTTTTTGCGTTTAAAAAGACGCTTTGCTCCGTTCCATAACACAAAAGGACAATCTTCTTTGTCAGATAGCTCTCTGAGCTTGGTTTTGCCTATACCCGTATACTCTGCAGCCTCCTCCAAAGTAATATTCATTTTTTGCCATACCGGGAGCACAAGTTCCTTTTTCATAAAAGTACCTCCTTTTTATAAGTGTACATAAATCATAAAACAAAAAGTGCGGCAAGACCAATGTGTGGATTCTCACCGCACGGCACACATCAAATTGAGTACATTTTATCTATATAAGCGTCAAATACACGTCTTTTTATCATTCTTTTGTTGCCTATCCATAACACAAAAGGACAGTCCTCTCTGCTCGTCATATCACGCAGCTTATCTCTGCCGATACCCGAATATGCAACCGCCTCCTCTATGGTAAGATTAGACTTTTTCCATATAGGCACATAATATTTCTTATTGTTTTCTTCTCCCATATTTCAACCTCCTTTATCTCGCATCTCTGCCCTGACGGGCTCTGTATCTACTCTCACAGATTTTTATGATTGCTTCTTCAATCTGTTCAGTCGTATAGCTTTTCGGAAAGTATTTTCGTATTCTTTCAGCAGGGATTTTGATTTTCTCTCGCTGATTCGCCTTTTCCTCTGCCAATATTTCACCTATATCCTCAGGTGTTAAACCTTCCTCTCTGCTGATTGCACGAAGCCTTTGCGCCTGAGATAAATTAGGTGTAGCATCACAAGCAGAGATTTCTTCAACCAAATCAGCCTGCTCCACCTCATTGAGATATGAAAGCTCAACCGCAGGTGTGAGTGCGATTTTTTCTTCATCAACAAGGTCAAGTAATTCGGGGATGAGATAAGTCAGACGAATATAACGTTGAATTTGTCTACCGCTGTCTGTATCTGAAATTTCATCTCGTGACTTGTGGCCAACTTGTCCACAAGTGATACCCTGATGCTTCATTGCTTCAAGCTTCAATTTGTAAGCAAACGCCTTTTCCGACGGAAGAATATGCTCTCTATGCAGATTGCTGTCCACAAGCATAATAGCCGCTTCGTCACGGGTGACGGCATAAATAAAAGCAGGGACTTCTTTCATCCCTGCTTTAACTGTTGCGTGTAAGCGTCGGTGTCCGCTTATAACCTCATATTCATCTTTTGTGTTTTCCAACGGTCTTACAACAATGGGTGTAAGAATACCTTGCTGCTGTATGCTTTCAATGAGAAAGTTCATCTCCTCATTGTCAAGCACCTTGTAGGGATTTCCCTCAAAGGGATGAATTTTTGATACCGGTATATTAACCGGTGATTTGATGTTTTGATTAAACATAGTTTACCTCCATAAAAATCAATAATTTCTTTTATACTTTTTTTGTTCATTTCTGATAATCTGTAAGTGTTTTCTGACAGAGTACATAGGTGTACCCGAATACTTGGAAAAATATTCACTTGATGACATTTCTTTCTCATAACAATTTTCACTGTCAGCCTTTTTCTCTTCCTGCATTTTCTTGCAAAGCTCTTCAGCATTCATAGCATCTACCTCCCTTCATAATGTTTTTCTTTGACCTGTGCTCTTTCGGGGAAGTACCATTCACGGATAAGTGCTTTCTCCGCTTCAAGGCTTTCCTCAAGCCCCGGTCTGTCTTTGATAATTCGTTTTGCAATGTTAATCTTTTCACGCAGTGTGCCGATTTCAGACGTAAGAAAATCCCGACGGTCAATAAGGTCTTCCTTAGCCGTCGGGTCTTTGCATCTTCTTATCTGGTTGTAAATTTTGTTACGCTGAGTTTTAAGCTCCTCCATACGAATATCTGTTCTTGAAATGAATTTATCAACCTCTGCAAAGTCGTAAAGCTTTTCGTTGATTGCAAGCTCAATCTGCTTGTTCATAAACTCAATTCTCGGTGCAGAGTATTTCATCTTCGGTGAGAAAGGATGAGGATTGCAGTTATTCTTTTCTGCTATTGCTCCAACAAACAAGAGAGCAAGAAAGAAAAGTGAAACAACAGGTGCACCGAGTACAGCACCGCCCACAATCAGTTTTGAAAAATCTGAAACAGTTCTGCTGAAATTTTCAGGGTGACGGTAGCTTTCTGCTGATTCTTTAAACTCATAACCTCTGTAATTGAAAACAAAGATTTGATTTTTAAGATAGTTATTTGCACGGGTATAGTTATAAAAATTTTCATCCACCTCATAAAGACTCTGATGGTTAATCCTATCCCAAAGACTTTCATAGGTGTAATCATCGCCGAGATTTGAAAGCTTAACTCCGTGCTTGTCGGTACGGTAAGCTATCTTTCCGTCATCAAACCAATAACCCTTCTGACTCATTATTCTGAAAAACTGTTTTATGCTTCTGCTTCTCGGAATAGCGTAATCAATATCTTCACGCATATAGTCATATTTTGTTTTGATACCTTTCTGCTTTGCTTTGTAAACATTGTAGGGTATGCGTTTGCCTTTAGGATTTTGAATAATAGATAATCCGTGCTCAAGACAGATTTCATCACTCGTCTTTCTGAACAGTCGGTACATCGCTCTGTCTTCATTCATCTTTCTTCCGTCAGTCATTGAAACAGAATTAATGACGATATGACAGTGAACACAATTAGCATTGAGATGGGTAGCAACAACCATTTCGTAATCAGCTCCCCACATTTTGTTCGCAACCTCCATTGCAACCTGCTGTGCTTCTTCAGGTGAAACTTCACCAGGCTTGAAAGAAATATATGCGTGATAGGCAACAATGCCTCCCGTCTTTCCATACATTTCTTTTGTATCAATCATCTGCTGTGCAGCAATGTCAGGGTCACAGTTAATACCGTCAACAAGAAGTCGTTGTTCACTTTCAAGATTTGTTTTATCCTTGTCGGCGGCATAGTGAAGCGATGAAACGAGGTCAGAATATTTTGATAAATCAGTTTTGCTTTTATTAGCAGCATAAGACACAACCTGATGAATGTTATTTTTTATCGGCCATATTCTTGTAACCGCCATTAAACAAACCTCCCTTTGCCGGGTTTAAAATATTTTGCGATATCCGATTCAAGTGAACGGATATCTGATAAAACTTCTCTGCATTCAGCACGGTCAATGAAACCGATTGCATTAGCTTTGGCTGTAAGCTGATTAAGATTAGTACCTACTCGGCGAAGCTCAATGATAAATTGTTTGTAATCAACAGGCGGAGCTTCAACAAGCCTCGTACCTAAAATCATAGCTCTGATAATTTTGCTTCGGTCAGTTTTCATAACCTTACAAAATTTATTCAATACTTCATTTTCTTCTTCACTTAGATAGACATGAAAATCAATTTCTCTTTTTCGTTTTGACATTAGAATTTTCCTTTCTTTGATTTTTGTGTTGGGGTGTGGTGGTAAAAACGCTCTGTTTTTACGGATTTGAGGATACAAATCCAATGCTTGCTAAACTTCGGACCAAAATCCAAAAAGTAATAGTAAGCATTGGTTTGTCCTCGTTTAATTGCCTGCCGCATAAGAAAAGGCGAGCTGTTCAGGCTCGCTTTCTTCAGTAGTTATTATCTTACCGGGACCAAAAGGTAAGTCTTCATCAGTTTCTTCTTCGGGCGGTAAGCTTTTATTAAATGTTTCCTTTGAAATACAAATAAGCCTTTTGGGTGTACCGAACACTCTGACATTTCTTGTGCATTCTCCCTTCGAACAGATACTGACACCTTCATTCTTTAGAGCTTTGATTAACGCCTTCTGTGTTAATGGGAAATGCTCACCGACATCGTAACAGGATTTTATTACCGCCGCATAAGCTGCATCAGATTCGAAATAAAAGTTTTCATCGTCATAATAACCGACAAGGTTTCTCGGCATATCAATAGGTCTTACCATACGCTCAACAAGATTTACTTTACCCACATCCATCAAACAGCGAAGCTTACGGATAAATATTTCTGTCGGCTGTTCCGTTTCCGTGAGTGCCTGCTGTGACACAGCGAGCCTTAATAAAATTTCATCAAGCTCATCTAACATTGCTGTTTTCATTTCATTGGTGATGCCTTCATAGTACAAAAGAGTTTCACAGTAAAGCTCAAAACCGATTCTTAAATTTGCAAGGTCGTCACATAATCTCGGTCTGATATGAAAATTCATTTCATCAGCTTTGGCTTTGTAAAACTTTCTGTTAGAAAGAAAACCTCTTTTGAGTTTTTCTAAAAGTTCTTTCACTCCGTTTTCTTTGTCAAGAAATTTTGCCTTCAGCATTTCAGTTGCAAGGAAAGTAAAGTGTGATAAGGTTCCTTCCTCTGCTTCCTTCTGATACTTTGTCAGCTCATTAAGGTTAATGTCACCGGGCTTAAGCTCAAGAGAAAGAAATCTTGCAACACCGCTTTCACCAACATTAGGAAGATACTCTGCAGTCATTATCACATTACACTGCGGTCTTTTGGCTGCTCTCTGTCTTCCGCTTTTATCAAGAGCACCTCTTGCTTCTCTGTTACATATTCCTCGTATGAGCGCCTGAGTGGTTGCATCCTGTGCCGATTGCTCTCTGCCTGAGCCGGGATGATAATCGTCAATGATAACTGCACAGTCCTTAAGAGTGAAGCAATAGTTCAGAATGCTTTTCGGTGTGTCACGGAAATTCATCGGGATATTGTCTTCATTGAACCTGCCGAAAAGGGAATTGATTAAAAGTGACAGCGTTGTTTTCATTGAGCCTGTTTTACCGTAAAGCATAATAACCGTTTTAGTTTCCTTACCCGCCTTTGCCATAAAGGTTCCGAGTATACTGACTAATGTGTAAGCGAGCATAGGAAACATAATCTTTTTAGGTGCAACGGAGTACGGTAAGACTTTCATCAGGTTCATTGTTTCTGTTACATCAGCATCAGTTTTAAATGAATAACCCTTTGTCTTTTCCGACAACTCAACCTCTGCGTTGCTGTTGCCCGGCATACAGAACTGCCAGCCCGTTGCAGTTTCCCACCAGCCTGTTGTACCGTAAATAGTTTTTGCTTCTGCGTACTTTGCCGTTGACTGAATCGCCTGACGAAGATTATCACGGTTGCCGTAGCCTGATTCAATAACGCAGTTGATACCCCAATGCTCCTGAGCCCAATCAAGCTGTGCGAAGTTTTTCAGGGGTACCGTTATTTTGCGAAGGTCATTACCTTTCTCGTCTGTGCCGACAATAGAAAGAAATCTTTCGTTCTCGGCTCCGTTGGTGCAGGTAACATCCTCGGTTATTCTTGCAAGAAAATTACTGAGCTTGATGTTTACCGGCTTACCGTTTATAGTCCTTTCAATATACAGCGAGTTGTTATATGCAAAGAACGGGTCTGAATAATATAAATAGTTTTCCAAATTTTCACCTCATTAATGGATTTATTTTCCGAACATCCGTACAATACGCACATAAACCAACAGCACAAAGCTTTTATCTGTTCGGGTTTTATCCGTACAATGTGCCACAGTGTACGCTACAAATACGAACAGCATAAGTCAATAGCACAGGGCTGTACAGCTATTTGTTCGGTTGTTCGGGTTTCAGATTTTTGTTGTAAAATGTTTACCCATTGTGTGTGGATGTTTTAAAACGCAACAACATAAAAGTATATTGCTTCTGTCCTTCTGCACTTTTTAAGCCTTTATTTTGGCGGCTTCAGGACATCATAAACATCCACCCGTGACCTTTTTGCAGACATATATTCTGCATTTCTCTGTCGCTGTTTCTTCCTTGCACAGTCGGGACAGAACTTCTGATTTCTGCCCGTCCGTTCAGTTTTCCTGCCGCATAAAGCACAGACAACCGTTTCGGCAGGTATCTGACCCGTAACGCTTTTCATAAGGGCTTTATCACTCGGCAACACACAGTCAAGAAAATATCTGCAGATAATATGGCTCGGTGTTATGAGCTGAGGACAGGTGTGAGTGTCACCGTCATCAAGAAGCAGACAGTTGCCCTGATAACAGTTACAGCATCGGCTTTTAATCATTGTCTTGATTTCTGCAAATTGCTTAAGGGTAAGGTTGATTGTTTGCATAATGGGTACCTCCTTTCTTGAAATTTTTAGTTGTACTGCGAAAAATGTGACGCAGTATTCATATACCCAAATTCACGGTTTTAGGCATAAAAAAAGCACCTGCTACTTTTGAAGTAACAGGTGTATGTAACAGATTGAAATTTAGTGGACTTGTGTGGTATAATGATATAAACAAATTAGTTATTACGGAGATGGTTGTATGAGAAAAGAAATTGATATAAATACTTGGGAAAGAAAAGAACATTTTGAGTTTTATTCAAACAT
>JAGAMK010000007.1 GCA_017624735.1 Clostridia bacterium | reverse complement strand
TATACACAAGCTCCACATGCAGTACACTTGCTGTTATCTATTGCAGCAGCATTTTCCTCATTTATAGAAATCGCTTTAATCTTACAAGCATTCTGACATGGACGCTTGCGGTTTACGATTGCCGAATAAGGACAAACCTTTGCACATTGACCGCATTCAACACACTTTGATTTATCAATATGAGCTGCGTGGTTGTGGTCAAAAGAAATAGCTCCTCTTTTACACACATCTTCACATCTGTGTGCCAGACATCCACGGCAGGAATCTGTTACTTCAAAGCCTGCTGCAGGACACTCATCACATGCAATTTCGATTACCTCAATTACATTTGGATTTTCCTTATCCCCACCCATGGCAATTTTAACACGTTCTCCGAGGATTGCACGCTCTTTGTAAACACAGCAACGCATTGTTGATGTCTTGCCGGGTACAATTTTCTTGGGTATTTCAAGTATATTGTCAAGAAGAGTGTCATTCCAAGCCTGTCTTGCCACTTCACGAAGCACTTTATATTTTAAATGCTGTACCTTTGTATCAAACTTCCTCATAATTCACTCTCCTTAAAAATAACTTACTTTAATTCTTTTACCCATTTCCTTAAGGCTTTTTGAAAGTTCTTCAACCAGATTCATCTTAATACTGAAATTTATCGGCAAATCAGGATTCTGATGTGCCGGGTTGATTGCTCTGCCCACATAGAAATTTATATCGGTTGCTTCTTCAAATAAGAGCTGACATATCAGTGAAGCACCGTCACGCTTGTAATTCCATTGCTCATATAATTCATTTTTACCAAGATAATCCTTTGCATATTCAATTACCTTGTTCATTGTAATAACGCCTTCTGTTACCAGATCAACACCTTCAAGCTTTGCGATCGGAGGCACATCTGATTTTTCAAAATTCAGAGTTGCCTGCAAAGGTTTTCTCAAATACTTTGCAGCGATTGATGATGTTGTTCCGCCGCATATAATATGCTTGCCTTGCTTCGAGAAAAACAGAGACATCATTCTGTCGCAATCATCACGATTAGAGGGAGGACCAAAGAGTATATTCATCGGCTCGCGTTTTCTTATTTTAACAATACACGCTGTTGCATCATCGCCGGGCTTATATCCGTACAGCTTATCACATTCGTCAACGAGCAATGTTGACAAATTTTTTGCGGTTAATCCGGCTACAGACATCGTTTCCATAAAATCTATGATGTCTTCCTTCTTCCATCCAAAGTTGTATGCCATACCGATACCGGCATGAGGACAGCCATCGCTCATTGCAATAAAAATATCATTTTCATGCAGGCGTATAACAGACTTATAAATCTTTTTACCGTCAATATTCATTTCGGTCTTCGGATAATCATAGTTCACATTATCACGAAGTACAATCACCTGCGGATTGTCATATTGTATAATTTCTGCAGTTTCATTGTTTATGAGATGCATAATGGTGAAAGTTGAATATGCAACGCCTCTTACCGAACATACAGGAAGTGTTGCGGCAATTGTTGAAACACATTCCTCTATTGGAAGTCCGGCAGCCATCATCGTGGATATTATCTTTGATGTGAGAGTAGACAAAATGCTTGCCTTAACTCCGCTTCCAAGACCGTCTGCAAGAACGATAACAGTTGAGTCTTCGTTTTGTTCAACTATTTCAACATGGTCACCGCAAAGTTGTTCTCCTACATGGTTAATACTCTTCCAGCCGATATCTGCACATAAATCATTCATCCTGTATCGACTCCTTTAGCTTTGCAAGAGCAATTTTGGTTTCTGCTGCAGTTTCGCCGAGAAGAGATGCAATTTCCTGAACTATACGCATCTGCTTATCTACGACTTTATCTGCTACCTCAACAGTCTGTCTGCTGATGCTTTCTTTCTTTTCTCTTTCTGTCTGTTCATCGGTTACATCACGCATAATGCCTATTAAGAGATGTGAATCTTTATCATAAATAACTGACTGTTCAACATATCTTTTATATTCAGGAAGATATACCATCTTATTTCTGATATCTCTGCCTGTATTTCTTACTTCCATAAAGTCTGTAGGATCCATAATGCGAATAACCTGATCACCTAATATATCTGTGCTTGAGCGTACATTCATTATTTTTCTTGCCGCGTCATTTATCTGCTGTACCTCAAGTTCCTCATTAAGAACAATAAGACCGTTAGGTGTATTTTTTACAATTGTATCAGAGAAGCTTTCAGCCTTATCCTTTAAGAACGGCAGACACATGGATATTTCAGCCTTACCCTGACAGATTGCTATAGCCTTTTCGCGGCAAGTGTTGTATCCGCAGGAGCCGCAGTTGAGTTCATCAGAAGGTTTAAATTTACCCATCTGGCGAAGCACATTGAAAATCTCTGTATCTGATGGTTGCTGGAGTCTGTGTTCAATAAATTCAAACTGTTTGCTTAATTCAACCGAGTTGGGTTGTAACACATCGAAATCTTTTTCTCCTGCATAATTGGAAACCGTGATATAGTCTTTTACCGCAGAAGTACGGTGATACTTTTCCATTACAGGACCGCCGATACAGCTTCCTACACAAGCTGACATTTCAATAAAACATTTATGAATTTTACCGCTTTCAATGTCCTTAAGTGCATCTATACAGTTTTCTACACCGTCAAGTGCAAGATATGTGTATCCGGGAGCATCCTTAGTCATTGTTTTAAGAATTCCGCCTGTTGTCGGGAAGAATCTTGCACGACTTTCAGGATCTGAATCCATTTCCTTTTTCAGTTCTATATTTGCTTCTTTTAACCACTGTGTAAGTTCTTCAAATGTAAGCACCGCATCAACAATTCCTTCATAATGCTCTGCTTCATCCTTTTTGGACACGCAAGGTCCGATAAATACTGTTTTAGCATTCGGGAATCTCTTCTTAATATCCATGCAATGTGCCTGCATAGGAGAAACCACATCTGCAAGATATTCAAGCTCTGCCGGGAAATACTTCTGTATAAGCAAGTTGATTGAGTGGCAGCAAGATGTGATGATTATATCGCGCTCATCCTCTTTCAGCATTCTTTCATACTCTTTTTTTACGATGGTTGCACCGATAGCTGTTTCTTCCACATCATAGAATCCAAGCTTTTGAAGTGCATCACGCATTGCATTGATGCCTACTCCGTCATAGTTGGCAACAAATGACGGAGCAAGACTTACAACTACAGGATTGCCGCTTTGTAATAATACCCTTACTTTTTCTGTTTCATCTACAATCTGTTTTGCATTCTGCGGACATACAACAAAGCACTGACCGCATAAGATACATTCATTCCCTATAATATGTGCCTGATTTCCGGAAAAGCGGATTGCTTTTACGGGGCAATGACGAATACATTTATAACAGTTTTTGCAATTTGATTTTTTTAAGGTCAAACAATTTGGCATTTCCCGTTACTTCCTTTCGTTTTCTATTACAGAGAGCACCTTGTCATTAAAAAATTCTTTAAAATTCTCACGGTTAATTCCTGTATGTATAACATCATCTACCTGTACAGTTACCCCTACTCTATTGCACTTACCTATACAAAAGCTTCCGGCAAGTGTTATTTCATCCTCAAGTTTGTGATCTTTAACCGCTTGAGTGAGCAGTTCTACTATTTCCGGTGAGCCTTTCAAATGACAAGAACTTCCAACACAAATCTGAATAATCATATTATCACACCTTTGCAAGAACTTCTTTCTGGAAGAACTCGCTTACTGTATCCGGTGTAACTGAATGAAATTCGTCGTCTACTGTTACGCAAACACCCTGCTGACATTTATTCATACAAAATGTTCCGCCAAGCTCAACCTTATCGCCGAGATTGTTTTCGTTAATAAGATACTGAAGCTGTTCTACAACCTGACGGGAACCCTTAATGTGACATGAACTACCGATACATACTGTTATTTTCATTTTACTATTCAATCCTTTCAAAATTTTTCGTGATTATGTGCCTTTGTGAAAAGGCACATAATCCGGTTAACAATTTATTATTCGTAATCAACAACATCTACCCAGGAGAGCAGGAATTCACGTTCCTTCTCGTTACCTTTAACTGACTGTGACGCAGCTACAATTGGCATCCACTTCTGAACGTACTGTTTTGCAGTATCACTCTTTTTGCAGAAAAGTTCAAGATATAATTTTGCACCTTCAATATCACCTGCAAGCCAGAACAAAAGATATGTTCTTGCAGCATCTGCTGATGCATTTCCCTGTGTTGCGTGGGACCAGTCTAAGATATATGCTGTTCCGTTTTCTGTTATTATAATGTTTGAAGGGTTGAAATCGCCGTGACAAACTTTGGTATGCTTTGGCATTCCTTCAAGCCTTGTGTGCAAATCATAACGGGTTGTAGCATCGATATCTGCTGCACTAATTTTGCGATTCATCTTATCCTTAAGCTTATTGAGGAGAGGAGATTTCTTAGAGTGTACTTCAAGCTGAAGGTCAACAAGAAGTTCAATGTACTCTTCCTTTTTGTCAGGCTCTTCTTCCATAAGCTGTGCGAGAGTCTTCCCCTTAATGAATTCTGAAACGATTGCCCACTTTCCGTCAACCATTGTTACCTCAAGGATTTTAGGAATGTTAAGTCCGGTTTCTTCGATTCTTGCCTGATTGAGTGCCTCATTAAGCACATCGGCCTTTGAATAGTGATCGTCAAATACCTTTATGCATCTGTCTCCGTCACGGTATATGGTTTTATTATTTCTAACTGCAATTACTCTTTCAAGTTTCATGATTTATTCCTCCTTCTATTTTGACTCAGGCTTTTTTGCCTTTATTATATACGCCCTTGATTGCATCCGGTTTTGCATTGGATTTGATATCCATTGCTGTAGGCATAGCTTTCTCTTCAAAGTGCTTACCATAGTATGCATTCAAATACATCTGCTTGATTTCTGCCATTAACGGATATCTTGGGTTAGCACCTGTGCACTGGTCATCAAATGCCTGTTCAACCATTTCGTCAAGATTGTCGAGGAATACTTTTTCATCAATGCCGTAATCTTTAATTGTTTCTTTTATACCAACCTTTGCTTTAAGGTCGTTAATTGCTTTGATAAGGCCTTCAAGTTTTTCTTCATCAGAATTACCCTTAATACCAAGGTAATCTGCAACTTCAGCGTAACGAGCAAGTGTGTGCGGATGGTCATACTGTGAGAATGTACCCATCTTTGCAGGTGCTTCAGCCGCGTTAAATCTTAAAACTTCTTCAATCATAAGAGCGTTTGCAACACCGTGAGGCAAGTGGTGGAATGCGCCGAGTTTATGAGCCATAGAGTGACATACACCGAGGAATGCGTTTGCAAATGCCATACCTGCCATTGTAGCCGCGTTAGCCATCTTTTCTCGAGCGATAACATCTGTCTGTCCGTTTTCGTAAGCTCTCGGTAAGTATTCAAATACTGTCTTAAGAGATTTAAGAGCAAGACCGTCTGTGTAGTCTGTTGCAAGCATTGCAGCATAAGCTTCGATAGCATGCGTTACTGCGTCGATACCGGAAGCAGCTGTGAGTCCCTTAGGAGCTGACATATGGAAGTCGGTATCGATGATTGCCATATTAGGCATAAGTTCATAGTCTGCGAGAGGATATTTAACACCTGTAGATTCATCTGTGATAACTGCAAAAGGTGTAACCTCAGAACCTGTACCTGCCGATGTGGGAATTGCGATGAAATATGCTTTTTCGCCCATTTTCGGGAAGGTGTAAACTCTCTTTCTGATATCGATAAATCTCATAGCCATATCCATGAAGTCTGCGGTCGGATGTTCATAGAGCACCCACATAATCTTTGCTGCGTCCATAGCAGAACCACCACCGAGTGCGATGATTGTATCCGGCTTAAATGCTGCCATCTGTGCTGCACCACATTTAGCATTGTTCAGTGTAGGATCAGGCTGTACATCAAAGAATGTTGTATGAGCTATACCCATTTCATCAAGTTTATCAGTTATCGGTTTTGTATAACCGTTTTCATAGAGGAATGTATCTGTTACAATAAACGCTCTCTTCTTACCCATTACATTTTTAAGCTCATCGAGAGCAACAGGCAGACAGCCTTTCTTAATATATACCTTTTCAGGTGCACGGAACCAAAGCATATTTTCCCTTCTTTCAGCTACAGTTTTGATATTGATAAGGTGTTTTACACCAACATTTTCAGATACGGAGTTGCCACCCCAAGAACCACAACCAAGTGTGAGGCTTGGTGCAAGCTTGAAGTTGTAAAGGTCACCGATACCGCCGTGTGAAGAAGGTGTGTTAACAAGGATACGGCAAGTCTTCATTCTTGCAGCAAAAGCATCTAATTTTTCTTTTTCTGTTACCTCGTTGAGATATACAGAAGATGTATGACCGAAACCGCCGTCTTCTACAAGTCTTTCCGCTTTATCAAGCGCTTCTGTGAAATCCTTTGCCTTATACATTGCAAGAACAGGAGAAAGCTTTTCGTGTGCAAATTCTTCGGAAAGCTCTACAGATTCAACCTCACCAATAAGTATTTTTGTTCCTTCAGGAACTTTAACACCTGCAAGTTCCGCAATTTTAGCTGCCGGCTGACCAACGATTTTCGCATTGAGTGCGCCGTTTATGATAATTGTTTTTCTTACTTTTTCTGTTTCTTCATTGCTTAAGAAATAGCATCCGCGTGTTGCGAACTCTTCTTTTACAATGTCGTAGATATTTTCAAGAACAATAACTGACTGTTCAGATGCACAAATCATACCGTTATCAAATGTCTTGGAGTGGATGATTGAGTTTACAGCGAGAAGAATATCTGCACTGTCGTCAATGATTGCAGGTGTATTTCCGGCACCAACGCCGAGAGCAGGCTTACCGCTTGAGTATGCAGCCTTAACCATTCCGGGACCACCGGTTGCAAGGATGATGTCTGCTTCTTTCATTACTGTGTTTGTCATTTCCAGGCTCGGAACATCAATCCAGTCGATGATACCTTCAGGAGCACCTGCTTTAACTGCAGCTTCTAAAACGAGTTTTGCGGCTGCAATTGTGCAATTCTTTGCTCTTGGATGAGGAGAGATAATAATCGCATTTCTTGTCTTAAGAGCAAGCAAACATTTGAAAATTGCTGTAGATGTAGGGTTTGTTGTAGGAATAACAGCTGCGATTACCCCGATAGGCTCTGCTATCTTCTTTATTCCATAAGCCGTATCTTCTTCGATAACACCGCAGGTTTTTGTATCCTTGTATGCATTGTAAATGTATTCAGAAGCATAGTTGTTTTTAATCACCTTGTCTTCTACAATACCCATACCTGTTTCTTCAACTGCCATTTTTGCAAGTGGGATTCTTGCTTTGTTTGCAGCAGAAGCGGCAGCTAAGAAAATTTTATCAACCTGCTCTTGTGTGTAGGTTGCAAAAACCTTTTGAGCTTCTTTGGTGCGTGCAATAGCTTCTTCGAGCTTCTCAACGCTGTCTACAATTTCGTAAGTCTTGTTTTCCATGATTTATTATCCTCCTAATTTTGATTTACTAATTGATTATTTAGGTGTGCAAGTGATAAGGCCAGGTTCTCTTGCTGTAGCAATATTCCTTCGGGAACATTAAGTCTAAGCGGTGAGAAATTCCAGATTGCACTTATCCCGTTCTCTATCATCAAGTCACAAATTTGCTGTGATGATTCTTTATTTACCGAGATGATTCCAATTTTAATGTTATTCTCTTTACAAAATTTACTGAACTCTTCCATAGGAAGTATCTGTTTTTGGTTTGATGTCTGTTTTTTGGCTTCTATATCAAAGCCTGCCATTATTCTCACGCCAAACTCTTCGAATCCTTCGTAGTTCAGAAGTGCCTTGCCGAGCTGTCCCGCTCCGACTAACACCGCATTTGTGAGATTGTCATACCCTAACACTTTTTCGATGCTTTTAATCAGTTCTTCAACCTCATACCCTATCTTGGGCTTTCCGGCACCGCTTACTGAGTTAAGGTCTTTTCGGACCTGAACCTCTCCAAGTGCCAGGCTTTTTGCAATTGAGGTTGCGGAAATGTATTCATCATTGTTTTTGAACACTGTACGAAGGTGTTGCAAGTAGTGCGGCAGTCTGCCGAGAGTTGCTTTTGATACAGCGATCTTTTCCATACTGATACCTCCCATCTCTTGACTTCGTTAATATTTTAACATTCTTTTTAATTCTTGGGAATTCTTAAAATGTTTAATCGGTATTATCAATATCGATAACCCCTTTATCGAATGGCGGAATAAAGCAAAAAAATAAGCCTGACCTTCGAAAAAGTCAGGCAAAAAAATTTTTTAGTTAAACTCCCATTTCTAGATAAGTATTGATAATTAATTTTCTAAAAAAATACTAGTTAATATGCATAAAAACATTTTATGACTACAGAAAAATATACGATTAAGTATAAATATTTTTCTGTGGAGGTTATAAAATGGCAAAGTTAAAGGATTTAAAAGATTTAGTTCAAAATGTCAATTTGACAGAAGAACAGATTGCAGAACTTCTTACTATCATTGTAGATATGAAGAAGAAAAATGAAAATGCTGAAAAAGGTAAGATTGTGTTACCACCCGAATTGGTGTCATTGTTAGAAAAATGCACCATAAACAGAGGGGAAGAATTAGTTTGTCCTTTATGTGGTAGCACTTCTGTAAATAAAAATGGCAAAAAAGATGGTAGGCAAAGATACATATGCAAGGCTTGTGTTAAAACTTTCGGGGATACTTATGGAACTTTGCTCTATCATTCAAAATTAACAGTAAAGCAATGGATTGAGTTTTTAACCTTAACCCTTTATAATGCAAGTCTAAACAGAATTAAAAAGGATATGGGTATCAACCTTGCAACTGCTTGGTACAACAGACATAAGATATGTTCTCTTATAATGCAGTTGGAGGGCGAACAAGATAGTTTCCCCTCTATTGTTGAAGGCGACGAGTTCTTTATTCCGCTGTCTTTCATTGGTGAGAGAAACAAGTCTTTCTTTATTGAGGAATTGAAAAGAATGCCACGTCACCATCGTAACAGAGCAGAAAAGTTTGAATATATTGAACAGGCTGGCTACGAGGTAGCAGAGGTTGAAGATATGGATGGCTTTTACGATGATGAAACTATCCCCTCTAATCTTTCAGTATCAAAGGAATTGAATGGTCTTGATAAGGAAGAAAAGAGAAAAAGAGGTATTAGCAACGAACAGGTCTGTGTTATTACTGCTGTGGATAAAATGCAGAATGCTTATCTATCACCTACTTGCTTGGGTAAGATTGAACCCAAACATTTAGAACAGCATTTAGGTGGCAGATTTGCTGAAGATAGTATTCTTGTTACTGATAGTTTGAGAGCATACAGAACATTTGCTAATAACAACAAGATACATTTAAGACAGATACCTTCAGGCAGACATACTTCTGGTCCATTCAATTTAGGTAAGGTTAATTCCTATCATTCAAAAATGACTGACTTTTTTGACAGATACAAAGAAGTAGGCTCAAAGTATTTAGACCACTACCTTGCTCTGTTTAGGTGGCAAGAAAAAGGTTTTAATTCCAGAACAGCAGACAGAGTTAATATGTTACTTGATATGCTGACAAAAGGTGTACCTGAAAAGGTGGAATTCCCAAAATTGAAATATAGACCTTTTCCTTTTGATACTAAAAATATTATCCCATTATTGATATGATATGGTATAATAAAAACATGTATCTATAATTTTCAAAAAAAATTAGATTTAATTAAGAGAAATATACAGTTGAATTGTTTAATAGATGAAAAGGTTGAAACCTAAATTAAATTTGGGAGGGAGCAATTTAATGGATAACGGTGCAAGTAGCTACCGCCGTTTCTTAAAAGGCGATGACAATGGAATTGTTGAGATAATTAGAGATTATAAAGATGGTTTAATTCTTTTTCTAAATAGATATGTCAATAACATACATATTGCTGAAGAGTTGGCTGAGGACACATTCTTTAAAATTGTAACTAAAAAGCCAAGATTTATGGCAAAGTATTCTTTCAAAACTTGGTTATATACAATTGGTAGAAACATAGCAATAAACTATTTAAAACGTACTAGTAAAATTTCAAATGTTCCTTTTGAGAACTTGGAAAGTATGTATGCAGATGAAAAAACTCTCGAGAAAACATATTTGATAGAGGAACAGAAAATTATTGTTCATAGGGCACTTTCAAAAATCAAAGAGGATTATAGTCAAGTGTTATATCTCAAATTTTTTGAATATTTGACTAATGAACAGATAGCATTTGTAATGAGAAAGAATAAACGTCAAATAGAAAATCTGCTTTATCAAGCAAAGCAATCATTGAAATCAGAACTTAACAAGGAGGGCTTTAGCTATGAAGAATTATAATGAAATGGCTGAAAGTGTATTTGAGCGCAGAGAGAAGTATAATGCTGAAAGGAGAATGACTATGAATAAAATCAAGAAAGTAACTACTGGCGCAGTATGTTGTTGTATAGTGGCATTATTAGGAGTGGGAGTATTTAATGGTACTCAGATTACTACAAATGACACTCCTAACATTGGAATTCAAAACCTTCAGGGGAATAAAGAAGAAACAGCCAAGGAAGAAGTTGGTAATGAGCAGAATGTTAATCCTATTCAAAATGTAGAGGATGTTCCTGCTGACAGTAATGGAGAAATAAATAGTGGTGATTTGACCAAAGATACTTCTGAGTTTTTTTGTGGTTCTTATACAGACAGTAATGGAAAGTTTGTAATCGTTCTTACGGAGAACACCCAAGAAAACAGAATAGCTATTTGTAAAGAACTTGGCAGAAGTGAAAGCAATACTACTTTTGTAACTGGTACTTATACTTTGGCATATCTCACAGAACTACAGACAAAGATTTCAAATGCAATGACAAATAAGGAGTTTCCTTTTGTTACATCTTCTGTTGTAGATGAAATTGGCAACAGAATTAAGGTGAGAGTAACAACAGACAATCAAACAGATTTAGAAAAAGTTCGCTCTTTAGATAGTATTGGTGGTGCTATTGTGATTGAAAAATCTGCTGGTATTTCTACTGAGGATTTATTAAGCATAAAATAACAATTCATTTATCTATAAAATTTAAAATCTCCAATCTCATACAAGGGATTGGAGATTTTTGTATACTTTTACTCATCAATACTTATCTAGAAATGGGAGTAGTTAAATATTTTTCTCTTTGTTTCACACAGTTTTGTTATGAATCTGCGGTCAAGTTCAGTTAATTTATATCCCTTTTTATAGATTAAAACATCTTTATATAATTTTTTGTTTTCTACACATTTCTTCTGAACGAGATTGTATCTTTCAAGCAAGCTCTTCGGAACAGGAGATACCCACATAAATGTTTCGGGGTTTTTATCAAGCAAATCAAACTGACTTGCTCTTTCAAAAATATAAATCCTTCTATCGATATTATCCGGCAATTCTTCCTTAACAACTTTTGATAAAGGCATAGAAGGAACAAATGGGTCTGCGTGAGCAATTTCTATGTAGTCAGTCAAATCATCAAAAGTTATTTCTCCTTTTTGTGCAAGGGGATTATCTGCACTCATAATAAGTGAATAGCTGAACTCTGTTACAAGCTCATATACAAAACCTTTTTCATCGAGCATTGATTTAAAATACTTATCATAATTTTCTGCGTATCGGATAATCCCAAGCTTGTAATCATGGTTAAGCATGTTATGAATGGTTCTCTGAGAATTTGTTTCCTTATAAAATATTTCGGCCGAATCCTTTGTTAGCATTCGTGAAAATTCAGCAAAGGCTTCCGATATATAAGAAGCACGTGGAACAGAAATAGAGAATTTCTGTTTATTCGGAGCACCATATTTGTAATACTTTTCAACAGATTCGATTTGGTTCAGTATCCCTTTAGCAAAATTCATAAACTCTTCGCCTTCATGTGTTAAGCACATGCCTTTCGTTGTCCGGTCGAAAATTGTTATTCCCAAATCCGCTTCAAGTTCCTTAATCGAACGACTGATATTAGGTACTGCAATAAGCAAAGTTTCTGATGCTTTGTTGAGAGAACCTGCCTTTGCAACCTCAACTGCATATTTCATATGTAATATATTCATAATAGCACCTACCTTCTTGCTATTTGATTTTTTATATTATATCATATTTGTATCTAAATTTCAATCTACATAATATATTTTATTTTACATTGCTTTACAAATACAATTTCTTATATCCGCCCTTTGCGCACAAGTAACTATTTATATTACCGGCCAAGTTAAATACTTAGCCGGTCTGCGAAATCATTCAGTTATCTAATGCCGTACTTTTCAATGATATAATCCATATCCTTATCACCTCTGCCAGAAAGATTGATAAGGACAGAGCCTTTGCCCATTGTCTGTGCAAGCTTCACACCGTAAGCAACTGCGTGTGAGCTTTCGATTGCAGGAATAATGCCTTCCATCCTTGAGAGTTCAAAGAAAGCATCAATGGTCTCATCATCAGTTACAACATCATACTTAACTCTGCCTGAATCACGCAAAAATGCGTGTTCAGGACCGCTTGACGGATAATCAAGTCCGCTTGCAACAGAATAAACAGGTGCAGGTTCACCGTTTCCATCTTTCAGCATAATGCTGTTAAAGCCGTGCATAATACCTTCTGTTCCGTAGGTAAGACTTGCAGCGTGGTCACCGAGCGCTGTTCCGCGTCCTAATGGTTCGACACCGTAAATGTCAACGGGATCATTTAAGAAGCCTGAGAAAAGTCCCATTGCATTTGAGCCACCGCCAACACAAGCAACAATGGCATCAGGCAATTCTCCCGTCATATTAATAAACTGTTCTCTTGCTTCAATACCTACAACACTCTGAAAATCTCTTACCATCATCGGGAATGGATGAGGTCCTACAACAGAACCTATGCAATAAATGGCATCTTTATATTCATTGCAGTATGCCATAAATGCTGCATCAACCGCTTCTTTGAGTGTCTGCAGTCCGTCAGTTACTTCAATTACTCTTGCACCGAGTATTTTCATTCTTGCAACATTGGGTGCCTGTTTTTTAATATCAACAGCACCCATATAAATGTCACACTCAAGGCCAAAATATGCCGCCGCAGTAGCAAGCGCGACACCGTGCTGACCTGCACCAGTTTCTGCAATAACCTTTTTCTTACCCATATATTTTGCAAGTAAAACCTCGCCCATACAGTGATTTAATTTATGTGCACCTGTATGATTTAAGTCCTCGCGCTTTACATAAAGCTGAACGCCTGTGCCAATTTTATCGGAAAG
>JAGAMK010000051.1 GCA_017624735.1 Clostridia bacterium | reverse complement strand
GAAGCAGTTTTAATCCATATAATTTTCGTTTAGACAAAATGACAAAAACCTCACTAGGCTGACGCCTTGTGAGGTTTTTTCGTGAAGTATTAACGGAAAGGATAGGATTAAAACCTATTAAATCCCTAATTGAGAGACCCCAAGGGGAGCCTAATTCTTCTGTTTAGTTTTAGTTATTCTCCTCTTTCAATGCTCTTTCTTTGTCTTTCTTTAAGAAGGCGAGCATGGGGATGAAGATAAGGGCTGCAACGACTGCTGCATAAAGGAACATTGATTCTGTTGGAAGAACCTTTTCTGCACCATTTTCCATATATGTAACATCGGAGTTTTTTGCTGCAATATTACCAAGTGTCGGACCAATAATACTTGGCACGAAAAACAGAAAAATCATTCTGATACCTTGGAAAAGTCCAACCTTGTCTTTTGGAATATTGTCTCGGACCGTTGCACCGAACTGAATCATAATAATAATATATCCGATGAGCCCCGGTACAAGACCTATGATGATACCTACAATATTCTTTGTTGATGAAAGAATTAAAAGGCCAACAATAAAACAAAGAACACTTGGGATAAACGATGCTGCCTTACTCTTTGAATAAGCCTTCATAAGGGTCAAAATACTTACAACTGCAACGATAATTGCGATTATTGCAGGTAGAACTACCTTCGCTGAAAGAATATTAACACCTTTGTTTGCAGGAATAACAACTGAAGCTATGTAAATGAAAAGATATGGGTAGAACGCGCGATATGCACAGTTGAAAAGACAGCCTGAGGAAAGAATTAAATAAAGGTTGCGGTTTTCTTTAACAGTACTTGGCTTGAATCCGTAAAAAAGGTCTGACCAATAGCTGGTCTCTTGCTCTTTTTTCTTTGATTTTTTGATTCTTCTGGGATTTTCGATAAGAACAAATCCGAGAATACCTAAGATAATTCCCATCATACCAAAAAGAATAAAAATATCACTATATTCTCTTTGTCCTGATTGAGCACTTGCAACCAAAAAGGTAATAACACCTGTTGAAACAAAGCCCATAATTGTGAAGGCTATTTCGATTATTGTGGAGGTTTCGGGAGTTGAAACATCGGTAAGCCAAGAACTAAATGCGGCATCACTGGTTGTTGAACGCAAAAATGCCAGAACAAGTGAAAAGGCAATAATAGTTATTGAGGTCACAGTAATGATTTCAGAAATACCTCTGAGTCCGAAAAAGTTTCCCACTTTTCCGCCTCTTACATTACTGAAAATCAACATAACTATACCCCAGATGATGAAACCAACCGAAATAAACAATTTTCTGTTTTTCATTTTCTCACTGAGAGTACCCATGACAAAGGTAGTAATTCCCGATACCACGGCTGTTAATGAAGCTATAAGATTAATTGTATCAGTCAATGTGAGTGCTGCACCCATTGTACCATCTTTGAAAACAGTATTATTCAGATAAAGGCCAAGATACATAGATTCAACGCCACCGGCAATTGACCCCATAAACATAAAAAGAATTATTGTAATCCAGATACGTATTGAAAGTCGCCCTTTTTTATTGCTCAAAGTTTTCACCTCCGTGAATTCGCTAAATATATCAAAAAACGCCATTTTTCAGGCGTCTTTGATTATTTTAGTTATTATTTTGTTTCTTTATCCTTCTTGAGATATGCGAACAACGGAACAAAGATAAATACTGCAACAATTGCTGCATAAAGGAACATCATCTCTGTTGGAAGCATTGACTCTGCACCGGATACATCAGTAATTGTAACTGTTGAGTTCTTTGTTGCAATGTTGCCAAGTGTAGGACCAACTACCATTGGAATAAGTACAAAGAAAATCATTCTTACACCTTGGAAAAGGCCAACCTTGTCCTGTGGAATGCAGTCACGTACATTTGCACCAAACTGAATCATAATTACAATGTAACCAATGAGCGTAAATGCTGCACCGATAAGCATAAGGTAAAGATTTGTCTTTGCAAAGAACATCAATAAAAGACCAACAATAAGAGAAAGCACACTTGGAATGAATGCTGCTGCCTTGCTCTTGTTATAAACATTCAACAAAATAACAATCCCTGCCACAAGTGAGATAACGGAAGTTGCTGCTACAACAATAAGACTTACCGGCATTGCAGCAAATAAATCTTCATTTGCGGAAATAACAACCTCACTGAAATAAGTTAAAAGATATGGGAAGAATACTTGGAATGCACAGTTAAATATACCGGTTGCTACAAGAATTAGGTAGAGCTTACTGTTTTCTTTAATTACACTTGGTCTGAAGCCATAGAAAAGGTCTGCCCAATAGCTTGTTTTGGGAGCATTTGCATTTTTCTTTGCATCTTCAAGTTTCTTTGGATTATCAACTACAAAAAGAGCAACAATACCGGCTATTGTAACAACTATACCAAGACCGATGAAAAATGCACTGTAAGGAATTACACCACCCTGTGCAAGTGAGCCGACAACCATAATCACTGCCATTGCAATAAAGCCGACAAATGTAAATGCTGTTTCAACTTTTTGTGTTGTTTCAGGGGTTGTAACGTCTGTTACCCATGCCTGAAATGCAGAGTCATTACTTGTTGAGCCCATAAAGGTCATTATCATATCCATTACAACAACAACCCAAGCAGTTGCAATAACAATTTTAACAGCGTCAGAAATTCCGAAGAGGTTTGCAACATTGTCTTTTGTGATAAATCCAAAAAGAGCTGTAATAATACCCCAAGCAATATAACCAAAAGAGATAAACGCTTTACGGTTTTTCATCTTTTCGCTGAGAGTACCCATAATAAAGGTTGTTACAACTGCAACAATGGCAGAGAAAGTAACCATAATATTAACAGCATCAGTGTATGTCAATGATGTGACACCTACGGAGCCTTCATAAACTTCATTCCATAAGAATGTGTTGAAATACATATTTTCCACATTCCATGCAAGGCCACCTATGAACGAACACATAAGCATACCAATCCAGAGTCGTGGAGAAATTTTCACATTATTTTTATTCATTATTTTTACCTCTTATTTGAAATAGTAAACTCTTGCTTCGTAAGGTCTTGTTACAAATGAGTTATGAGTTAAAGGATTAAGACGATAGTTTGAAAGTACCAACTCACCCTTTGAAAGGTCAATTCCTGCAGGTGCTTCAAAGTTTACGCCTTTTTCAGAGAATGAGCATACAACAAGAAGTTTTTCGCCATCAAGATTTCTCTCGTAAACAAAGAGCTTGTCGCTATTCTCGTAATACTGTTTGAAATCACCATAAATTGCAACTTCGTGTTCCTTACGGAATTTAAGAAGCTTGCGGTAGTAATTAAGGATTGAGTTTTCGTCCTTTTCTGCCTGTGCAACGTTGATTTCTGTGTAGTTAGGGTTAAGGTTGAACCAAGGCTCAACAGTTGAGAAACCTGCATATTCGCTGTCGTCCCACTGAACAGGAGTTCTTGAGTTTTCACGAGAACCGGCATTTGCCATTTTAAGGAATTTATCACCCTTAATACCTAATTTTGCAAAGGTCTTTTGGTTGTTAAAGGTCATCATATCCTTGAAATCGTCAATGGATTGAAGTTCGATATTTGTCATACCGATTTCCTGACCCTGATAAATGAATGGAGTACCCTTTTGCAAATAACACATTGTTGCAAGCATTTTTGCACTTTCAACTCTGTATTTAAGTGAGCCGTAACGGTCAACAATTCGTGGGTGGTCGTGATTTTCAAGATAAAGTGTGTGCCAACCCTTGCCGTTCATAGCATCGTACCATTTCTGGTAGCATTTCTTCATCTTTTTAAGGCTGAATGGGGTTTTAATCCAGTCAGTCATAAAGCAGTCTGCTTCAAGATGGTCAAAGCTGAACATTGTTTTAAGAACCTGAGTGTCATCCTCTGTAACAAAACGAAGAACTTTTTCAGGAGTGATGAGTGGACCTTCACCAACGGTGAAACAGTCGTATTTTGAAAGCACATCATCGTGGAATTCTTTAAGGTACTCATAAAGATGAGGTCCGCAATTGTAATGCTCCATACCTGCTGCAACAGGAATCGGAATAGCGTTTGGAAGTCCCTCTCTCTTTGAAATATATGTAATAACGTCCTCACGGAAACCGTCAACACCCATATCAAGCCAGAATTTCATAACATTCTTAACTTCTTCGCGGACTTTTGGGTTATCCATATTAAGGTCGGGCTGACCTTTTGTGAAAACGTGAAGATAATACTCGTCAACCTCGGGAACATATTCCCAAGCACCACCCTCAAATGTTGAAAGCCAGTTGTTAGGTGGTTTTTTTCCGTTTTTACCCTTACCTTTTCTCCAAATATAGTAATCGTGATAAGAATTGTCAACACTCTTACAAGCCTCTTTGAACCACATATGTTCAGTAGATGTGTGGTTAACAACAAGGTCCATAAATACTTTCATATTGCGGTCGTGACAACCTTGGAGAACTTTTTTGAAGGTTTCCATATCACCATATTCAGGGTTGATGTCCATATAATCGGCAATATCATAACCATAGTCAGCATTAGGTGATTTGAAAAGTGGAGAGAACCAAATAGCATCAATACCGATACTCTTAACATAGTCAAGCTTCTCATAAATACCCTCAAGGTCACCGATACCGTCGCCGTTTGAGTCTTTAAAGCTTCTTGGCCAAATCTGGTAAACTACCATTTCTTTGTACCAGTTTTTTTTCATAATTATAACACCCCTGTTTGTTATAGAATATATACAAATTCAGTATAACATAGAAAATGGAAATTGCAAAGTACAAAGTGCAAAATAATTAAAAAAATAAAGGTCGGTAAACACTACCGACCTATTTTATTACTTTTCAGGTGAAAACATGTCTTTTCCAACACCACATTCGGGGCAGAAAAAATAATCCGGTAAATCTTCAAATTTTGTTCCGGGAGTTATATCCATTTTGGGATTGCCTGCATCTTCATCGTAAATCCAACCACATACATCACATACATAAACCATAAAAACACCTCATTAAAATTTTTATTAGTTTATGCGCAAATAGGGTTTATATGTAAAATTTAGTTAGCTTAATAAATTGGAGTATGTCGAAATGATTTGGGTTTGTGGTTTTTGTAGCATTGGTCTTGGCATATTCTAAGTTCTCCCATTTAATAGGAGAGATATTCTGTGTAGCACCATCCTGATATGCCATTGTACGATATACGAGCCCAACTTCCGTTAACCTCGTACACTTGAACCTGTGCTCCATTTGGAACAACCATAATTGTATTTTCAACACTTGTATCCGGTTTTGAACGAAGTTTTATACCACCATTAGAGTTTACGGTAGCACTGAATAAAACCGTGCCCAAATTTTCATTTTTTTCAAATAAAAATTCACGGGAACACCAACCAGCTTTACCATTATAAGTTGTATATACCCATTCACCAAGAGTTCTTTCAATTGTTACTTTGGTGCCGTCAGGAATTAATTCCAACATATTACCATCTTCAATACCGGGAGTACTACGAAGTCTTAATCCACCGTCTGCAAAAACATACATTTCCTTCTTTGCCTGAGGTGTAGGCGTATGGTTTTGGGAATAATGAGCATATGTATTTATACCTGTGTAATCGTTATAGTTGAATTTTTCAAGCACATACTCATCAGCAGGTGGGGTGTATTCATCCACCTCTCTACTGAAAACTGTTTGGGTTGTGATTGTGTTATTGCTCTTTGTAACTAAACGCAGAGTTTCTCCACCCATTTGTGCATAGAATGTGTATAATCCTGTGTTTTCCTCTGTTCTATAAACATCATCACCATAAGTTACACCTAACGGCTGTATCTTTGCACCATCAAAGGTATAACAGTAAATTTTCAGGTCAGCTCTGCAAGTGCCTTTCATATAAAGGAACTCAGTTATACCGTCTTGGTCCATATCATAAATCATATATTGATAATACATATCACCTTCGGTATATAAACTGCTAACAAGACTCATATAGGCGGTGTTTATATTGGTATATGTTTCATCACTATTAGTATCTTCAGTAGGATTTTCTATAACACCATCGGGATTTTCAACCGGTGGATTTGTTATTTCCTCACCAGAATTTGGTTTATAGTCTGGAGTATTATCTTTTTTGGAGGAGCCAATACCTACCACAGCAACTACGGCAATAAGTAAAACTACTACTATTGCGATGATTACATATATAATGCCTGAATTCTTTTTCTTGGTTGGTTGTTGTGGAGCAGGGGAAGGCTGAAACATTGGTTCCGGATTCACAGGGTAGTTTGGCACTTGATTTACTGGGAAACTTGGTTCCGGATTCACGGGATAATTTGGTGTTTGGTTTACTGGAAAAATAGGTTCTGGATTCACAGGAAAACTAGGCTCTTGCTCTACTTTGCTACCACAGTATCCGCAAAACTGAGCATTTTCCTCAAGTAAAGTACCACAATTTTTACAATACATAAAACAAACCTCCTACAATTTGCATCCGTATTTCTCACAAAAATTGTACTCTTTGTTGTCGCATTTGTCAATCTATAACAAATTTTGTCGAAGTATTTTGAAAAAGAACTTTTGCGAAAATTAACACAAGACCCCGCGCCGCTGTCCGTACCTGTTTTTGCACAGAGATTTTGTGTGCCCCACCCCCAAGGGGTGATATTTCCACCCATATCGCAAAATGGGTAAAAAATATTTCCACCGTGTACATTTTTTTGCCTAATTTTACGCTTTTCAAAAAACATTTCCAACGGTGTACTTTTTATATTAAATGCGTCGTAACTATGTTGTTGATTTTAAAAAATAAAAAAGACAGGGTCGTTGATATGGGTGTCCCGAATAATCGGTCTCACGTCCGTACCTCACCTGTCGATATTCATTATATCTGATTTGGTACAAAAAATCAACCTTACAGTATTTAATACTCTTAACGCATCTTATTTTCAGTTTTAATAGGAATAGGCTTTTAAGTTTTTAAATTGTACTGTGCGAATGTTTATTGACAGTACGAAGATATTATGTTACTCTTTTTATGGAGACTGTACCAACGTTCGCTTTGGGCGTATTGGCAGGGGCTTGTTCACCTGCTGCGGTGGCAAGGTCTCTTTTTTTATTGTAAAAAACATAATATCTACAGATAAATCATCTGTGAGTTGTGTGAAAGTCTTGCTGACAAGGTTTCTATCACGTGTCGGTCTGCCTTCATTTCATAAAAAATCTCGTATAAAATGAAAAGAAAAGCAAGCTGACCTTAAACCCAACTTGCTTTTTTATTAGATATTACCAATCATCCTCTTCTTGTCGTTCTTCTTCCTCTCTACGATACTCACTATCGTCCCAATTATATACATACTCGCCCTGGTCAATACTAAAACCGTCTTTATCTATATACTCATATTCGCCTGAGTCATAATTAAAACACCATTTTGACATAAGAATACCTCCTTAATCATTAAGAACATACTGCAACATTTCATATGCTGCAGATTTTTTTGCATCTTTTTTTGATGAGGATTTTGCAGAGAAAGATTTAGTTTTTTCTTCTATGTTGCAAACGCTTTCCCACACGGGGTTGCCATCCTTATCATATGTTTGTTGAAAATCATAAGTAGGAATTGAAAAATAACCTCTACGAGACAAAATCTCTAATTGATTAATTGCAGCATCTTTGTTTGGATTATCAATTTCATCACGAATGGAAAGCCATAGACCATTTTTTAAAAGATAGTCATAAGCCAACTTACAAACATTTTTTCTTGCTTCATTTTGAGATTGTCCAAATCCTCTGAAAATCGGCAAATCATCTGATAATTTCAAAAGACAATGATGTTTTGTTTTGTGCATGAGTTCATCGGTAATTTCAATATTTTGATTTATACCTTGAAAGCCATCGTACCAAGAACTTTGATATCCACATTCCTTAAAATGATATAAAGGAATACCGTTTGTCTTTATATATGACCATTCTTGAATTATTGAAACATAGTCTTCGGTTTCTTCGTCCGCAAGAATACTTTCTGGTGCCAACATAATTCCTACTGCATTCTCTAAAGTGTCCATATCCCAATTACTATCTATTGCAATTGCACCAAGGATAGCCTCAAATAAATCTTCTTTTACAGAGTTTTCTTCATTGACATTTTGAAGAATATCTCCCTTGCCCATCAACAGATAATCAGCCAAACCTAAATCATCAATGCGATTTGCTAAAGTTTTCTTCTGAACCAACAATTTCTTAATTTCTGTCAACTGTGCTTCAGTTTTTTCACAAGCAAATTCGTCAAATTCAACTTCATTTTGTTCACTCAATAAATATCCGTGTTTTTCTATTAGAAATTTAACCACGAAAAGGTCTAACACCTTATCACCGACAAACTCTAACACCTCATTGTTTTCTCCACCGTTTTCTTCTGAATAAGAGCGTCTTATAAACGCTTGTTGCAACAAGTCCAAATTTTTGAACTCATAGCCAATTTGACTTTGAATAAATATCAAATCATTTTGTTTCATAATAAAAAATCCTTTCAGTAAAAGTTTAGTAAAAGGCATAATTATATCCGACAAAAAACACTACCCCTGTGCACCGAGATAGGAAATGCCGGACAACATAGATTAAATTTAATTCTTTGTTTTCGGGTGTTTACAGATGTTCACTTTCATAAACAAAAATAAACGCACAGAAACAATGTCTAAAATTTAAAATATTATGCCTTTATTAAGTCCATTATACATAAGAAAATCATAAAGTCAATATGTTTTTGTGTGCATCAATAGCGGTTTTAGCGGTGAATGGCTTCGGTGAAAAGTACACGAACTTCATTCGGCTATACGAAAGCACCATGCAGAAGAAATATACCTTGGTTTCCTTGCCATACATGTTTCGCATTCGCTATTCACCAAAATCAACCTGTGCCTCATAGCCCGGTGGTTGGTCATCACGAATACAACGGATGCGTTTCGGTTGACTTAACCCCGCCTGAACTCGCAGGTTCTTCACATACCGGTTGAATGTGGAATAAGTGGCATCAAAGTCAGGAAAATCTTCTTGCAATCGTGACATCACATTTGTGTTGCTAATTTGTGGACATTTCTTAATCAGTTCAATAATGTACTGACGATAGTTGTCAAAGGAATAGAGTTGCTTATTTAAGTACTCTTCAAGGTCATCCTCACTTCGATTCCACCAACTACGGACATTCCATTCGGTAATGTTTAAGCATTTAGATGTTTCTACAATACTTACGCCGTTTGCTTTGTATTCTTGAATCTGCTGATATTCTTCTAGCGTAATCATAAATACCTCCTATTAAATTTTATTAGCCGATTTCCAACCCTCCTTTCATCAGCTGAGGTAATTATATATCTAATCAATAGACGAGTGCAAGAAAAAACACCTGCCAAATGAATGACAGGTGAAAGCATATATTAAGTGTTTTAGTTGTGAAGCTGTTTTCGGAATTTAATTTCAAACACAATATTTCCCACAGTAAAGAATACTGCACCGATGAAAATGATGAATAGTAGCATGAGCAGGATAAACTCTTTGACTATCAAGATATGCAGAACAAACTCCATATACAGACATATTGCTCCATAAAGATAGGTGATGGCTGTAAAAAGCATAGCAATGTAAAATCCGTATTTTATCATAATGTAATACGGCATATCTCGAAGATAACACTCATATTCAAAACAGTGTTTTAACCTCTTCTTTTCTTTTTTGCTCATAGAATCACCTCAAATCCCTTTTATTATTATAATCGTAAATTGAGTTTGTTTTGTGACAGCATACATACGAATGATAGCATAAGTATTAATGAAGAAGATGATAAAATTTAGAAACTAGTAATTTTTTTATTTTGTTTTTGTTTTTTATTAATAGTATTATCAATGTTACTAAAGAAACAATCAACAACAATAACCACGGAGCTAGAAAATAAAATGCATATTGAAGTAAAATTTCTTTGCACTCAAAAATAAAAAAGATAAATAAAGTGACAACTATTATGGTACCAACATACCATGCAATGTCTGTTTTATTAGGTTTATCTTCTTTGCTTTTATGAAGAGAGAAGTCAATATGACTACCAACAAGCAACAACATCACAGTTGAGAATAATTTTAAATCTTTACACACAATGCCAATAATTCCAACAATAGATATAAGTCCATACATTATATTTTTGTATGTTCTATTTTCATGTTTTAAGTCTTTATTTTCACAAAGACATTTTAAAAGAATTTTGGTTAATGCATTACAAATTGCAATTAATAATATCATTCCAATATCAAAACGGCATTCAAAAAGTTGTTGCTTGATAATGCTATCGCTTTTATATGGACCATCATATTTTAAATAAATGTAAAAGAAAAATAAGATTAATAAAAAATCCATCAAATATGTAATAAATGTTCCTAATTTAGAAGAAAAATCTAATTTCCGTTTGCTTTCAAGCCAAAAAAGAAATCCAAATATTGTAATTGCCACACAAGAAATCATAGAACATCCAAATGCCATAGTCATTCCCCTTTAAAAACAGTATTTTTATTTATAATCTTATATTACTTAAATCGATAAATACTGCCTTTTTGTTACAAGAATTACTGTTTCATTAATCTATATAATCTATTGTTTAGTGTTTTGTATACTTTTAGTAGAAACGAACTAGACATTGACTTTTATAAAACACGATGGTATAATTTTCTAAATTATTGAAAGGCAGGTGGACAAAATGATGAAAAGAATTTACATAGTGAAGTCAGGTACCATTTTGTCCGTTTACAAATAGTATTTTATTTATACGGATTTATGCGTTTCTGATTTCGTAGTCAGAGACGCATTTTTTATTTTTACAATCCACTTGCACTCTCAAGTGTGATTTGATATAATAAACATACCACACAAACTTAATATGGACAGATTTTACGGAGTCGTATTTTTATTTTGGTAAAAATGCAGGCTTCTATTTTGGCGTTCTCTGTGAGATTTGTCCGAAAGTTTGTGTGGTAGCAAAACGAAGTTCTGCATTTTTCGTGTGTGTATAACTTCGGTTTGCACACACTTTTTTTATTTCTGGGTGTCAGTAGGAATAAGGTATAACCCGACCAATTCCTGCATGGCCGTGTCAAAATTGTTGCACCCGAGAAATGAAAGTGGCCGTTATTTCTTAACAAACACGAATTTTTAAAGCAAGGAGTTGATTAAATGAAAGACAACTTAAAATATATGATTAAGAACTGGATAGATTGGGATAAAAAAAGCCTATTGTATTTTTCTATAAGAGTTCCTGCAATGGTGTTTCTTCCCATCATAACTGCATTTATACCCAAAGCAATGATAGACTGTATAAATGAGGGGGTTACTGTTGGTAAGCTTACCTTGATTGTTGCACTTTTAAGTGTGCTCGTTACTGTTACGACTTGGCTTGACCCGTTTTTGAATGAACTTTTACAGGGTAGTGCAAGAGTAATTCGTATGCGATATGCGGTTATGGCTTTTAAGAAAAACATACACACAGACTACATAAATATCGAAAGTCTTGATGGCAGAGAAAAGAATAAAATAGCTATGGAATTTTACCGAAGCCATTGGTCTTCCTCAGCGTACTTTATAACACTTTGCAATGCTTTCCTTGTTTGTGTTCTCGGTGTAATAACTTCTCTTACACTTATTTATAAAATCAATATTATGATGATTCTGCTCATACTTCTTACCTGTGTGGGAGAATTTTTCCTTCTTCGTTATCTCAACGAAAAAGAGAAGAATGTAAAAAGAGCAAGAGGCAGTATTTTTGTAAAACTTGATTATTATTACGAGTTGAGTAAGGACAACACAGCCGCAAAAGACATTAGACTTTACGGATTCTCCGATTATTTCATTTCTGCTTATGCAAAGTTTGTTTATGAACTTCAGAAAATAACAGGAAAGTATATGCGTCAGAGCTTTAATGTCAGCGGTACAAGAGCTTTTCTTAATATGGTTAGAGAGCTTGTAGCTTATGCATATCTTGTTTATCTCGTCTATAATAACGAACTCAGCATTTCTGATTTTATCTTTTACTTCGGTATCATTACAGGCTTTTCAAACTGGATAATGAACCTTGTTATCTGCGTTTCTGACCTGGAGCGTTGCTGTAATGATTGTCAAGCATTCCGTGACTTTACAGAGGCTGAAGATGAAAACGACAGTAGCAAAATTTCACATCAACTTGGTGATGTAACATCAATTGAATTCAAGAATGTTTCATTTACATATCCTGCTGCTGAAGAAAGTACCATAAAGAATATGTCATTTAAAGTAAATGCAGGTGAAAATATTGCAATCGTTGGTGAAAACGGTGCAGGCAAAACCTCAGCTGTTAAACTGCTTTGTGGTTTGTACTACCCAAGCGAGGGCGATATTCTTGTTAATGGCGTAAGCAGTAAGGATATTTCAAAGAGTGATTTCTTTGACCTCTTTTCACCTGTTTTTCAGGATTACACTTTTATGCCTATGACAATAGCTGAAAACATTTGTGTTGATTCTAT
>JAGAMK010000050.1 GCA_017624735.1 Clostridia bacterium | reverse complement strand
TCTTATCACTTGCTACTACTGCAACTTTGTCTGGTGTTCTTTCTACCTGCTCTTCAAACAACTCATGAATACACTTTTCCCTTGCATATTCTGCTGTTGTATTATTGAATTCCTTGAGAATTGTTTCTCGTTCTTCTTCACTTAATACAGAGATATCCTTGATGAGTGTTTCTTCGTTAAGAGAAGAATTAAGTATGGAAATATATCCGTTAAGGAACTTGTTTATAGTTTCTTCTTTGAATAAATCTGTGCAGTACTCCGCCATAAGTACTGTTTCATTTTCTCTTGGTAATAATTGGAAACATAAATCGCATCTTGCTGTGTTGCCATATACCGGAATAAGCTCAGCTTTTTTATCACCAAGAACTGGCTTTGTCATTTCTTCACTCTGGTATATGAACATAACATCAAAGAGAGTTTTCTTACTATTTGTATTTTTGATAAGTTCTTGTTGAGGATAATTTTGATGACTGATTGCCTCAATTGATTTTTTCTTAACCTCATTTACAAAAGTTTTAAAGTCCTTGGTGCCTGTTGGTTGAGTTCTCAATGAAAGCATATTTACAAGCATTCCCCATGAATTAAGGTATTTACTGCTTCTGCCACTTGAAGGTACACCTACGGATATATCTTCATTTCCCGAATACTTTGAAAGTAGAATATTGTAGCATGCCATATAATAGACATAAGGTGTTATGTTTAATTCTCTACACTTTTCTATAATTTTATTATGTGTTTCAATGTTTATGCGTTCATAAATCCTTGAACCCGCGACACTTCGTATTTCAGATTTAGGATAATCTGTATATAGTTCAAGAGCAGGTATATCTTTATATTCGTTAAGCCAATATTGTTTATCTTCTTCCGTATATTTGCTTGTTACAGCAAATTCGGCATATTGAACTGTTGAAGGTAATTCTCTACCCATATACATTTCATTGAGTTCTCTGTAAAAAATAGCAACAGTGCTACCATCAGCTATAATATGATGCATATCCACCATAACTGTGTTTTTATAATATCCTACACGAAGAAGTGGGAATATGCTCAAATCAAATGGTCTAATAAATTCTTCAGGATTATCATTTTTAAGTTCTTCAATGGATATTGCTGCTGTATCGTTGATAATCTGAACAATCTCACCATTTCTGTTTTCAAAACTAGTTCTTAAACCTTCGTGTCGGGCAATTAGTTTATTTATTGAGTCTTCAAGTTTGGTCACATCAAGCTCTTTAACTTTGAATATGCAAGGAATATTGTATAGGGTAGAATTTGCATTCATCATCTGTGGAGTATATACAGACATCTGTGCAGCTGTAGCAGGAAGGACAGATGAATATTGCACACTTTCATTTTTTTCTTCTTTTACTGTTAATTTTTTTGCAAGATTTTGAATATCCTTTGCTTCAAAAATTGCCTTGATGTTTACGGTATAACCCTTATCTTCAATTTCACTTACAAGTTCTATCGATTTAAGTGAGTCCCCACCTAAATCAAAAAAGTTATCAAGCACACCTACTTTTTCAATGTCAAGAACTGTTTCAGTTGCAACAGTTAAGATTTCTTCTTCAAACGTCTGTGGAGCTACATATTCTGCTTCTGTGGAAATATTATCAAGGTCAATTTCCGGTAAATCGTTTCTGCTTGCTTTACCACTTGCTGTCATTGGCATCTGTTCAAGGTGTGTAAAGGTATGTGGAACCATGTATTTAGGCAGAGTTACCGAAAGTTGCATTCTCAATTCTTTTACATCAAGCTCTTCACCTGTATAGAATGCACAGATAAGCTGGCGCTCTTTCTTATCCTTACGAACAGCAACTACTGCACTTTCAACACCTTTAACAGCCTGCAATACACTTTCAATTTCCCCAAGTTCAATTCGAAGACCACGAATTTTAACCTGGAAGTCCTTTCTTCCCACGAATACAATATTTCCGTCTTCTCTCCAGTAAGCAAGGTCACCAGTTTTATAGAGTTTACCTTCACCAAATGGGTTATCGATAAACTTTTCGGCCGTAAGCTCAGGGTTATTTAGATAACCTGCACATACACCATCACCGGCAATACAAAGTTCACCCGTTACCCCGATTGGCAGCAGGTTTGTGTGCTTATCAACGATGAATATCTGAGCGTTGTCAATAGGAGCACCTATGGAAACAATGTCATCTGTATCGTTTAAAGAGAACAAATAGTCAACACAGCTTACAGTTGTTTCTGTTGGACCATATTCATTATGTATCTCTATGTGTTTGCCGAATTTTTCTAAAAACTCAACACAATTAGAATAACGAAGCGATTCGCCACCAGATATCAAATATTTTATATTGTGAAGTGTTTTACCTTTGATATGTTGTAAAATTATCTGTAAATGTGTTGGAGTTACTTTGATTGTATTGATTTCTTCGTTGTCGATAATATCAGATAAATCTCTTGCTAAATCATTATCATAAAAATATGTTGTACCACCTGTCATTAAAGGGAGAAAATATGAGGGGATTGACAAGTCAACACTTGTTGATGTGAAAAAAGGCATATTTATAGGTTCTGTACCATAAATACTCATCAACGCTGACATATACCAACACAAGTTTTTATGCTGTATCATTGCGCCCTTTGGAATACCCGTACTACCTGATGTATAGATACAATAACAGAGAGCATTACCTGATATTTTTATATCAGGATTCTCTGTGTATAGATTATCAAGTAATTCATTGAAGTTTTCTTCGGTAATGCAAAGCTTTGCATCACTATCAAACAAAATTTGGTCAATTCTCTCTTGTGGATGAGTAATGTCAAACGGAAGATATGCCGCACCAGTTTTAAGAATACCAAGCACAGAAATTAAAAATTTGCTTGTCCTTGAAAGCTTAATGCCGACTATATCGCCTTTACCTATTCCTCTTCCCATAAGTGAATTTGCAAGTCTGTTTGCCTCTTCATTCAACTCTCTGTATGTAAGCGTTTTGTCACATGCTACAAGTGCTATCTTGTCCGGTGTTTTTTCTGCTTGTTCTTCAAACAACGTATGGATATACTTATCTTTTACATAGTCTACAGTTGTATTGTTAAAATCATTAAGGAGCTTTTGTTTTTCATCATCTGAAATCATTTCAAGCTTGTTAATGCACTTTCCAGGATTTTCTACAGCATCTTCTACCAAAGCAACTATTGATTTCAACATAATCTCAATTTCTTGCTCATTGAAGTAAGATGTTCTGTAACGAATTTTAAATTTGTGCAATGTATCATTAAAACTCTGCAAGTGTATTTCTAATGGTGTTGCTAAATAATTAGCGTATTTAATGAGTATTTCATACTCGTTTTTTGTTGTGAAAGACTGATAGTCAGTAGCGATGCTAAAAAGATTGTTTGATTCATAATCGATAGTTTCCAAAGCTTCCTTAATATCGGTCTGTGTAAATTTTTGGTGTCTCAGCAAATTCATCTGTGAGTCTTCAATTTGCTTTGCATTATGCAAGAAAGATGCATCACCAACAATATTGCAAACCATTGGTAGTACATGCATATATAGTCCAATGGTGTTAAACTCGGATTGAGTTATTCGGTTAAGTACGGGCACACCCATAGTGAATGATGTGGTCTCATACATTCTGGAAAAATATATTCCGTAAATTGTGTTGAAAAAAGATGTAACGGAAATCTCATTTTCCTGGCAGAATCTGCTGACTGCATCAAATAAATCTTTTGGAATTACAGAGTTCACCTCATTAGAAAGATAGTCAAGAGTATTATCTTTAGCGGTGAAAATATTGCAATCCGGTTTATTTGAAAATTCTTTCAACCAAAAATCCTTTGCTTTTTCAAAGCGTCGTGATTGTTTATGCTTTTCTTCTGCTTCAACATAATCAGAATATTTCTGAATAACAGGTGAGAAATTCAAGTCTTTCAGCAATTCGTTCATATGCTCTGCCATAACAATAACGCTGTAACCATCAACAACAATATGGTGAGCATTAATCATGATACCCGAAGTTGTAGGAGTATGGAAAATTGCGCAGTCAACCAAAAGTCCATATCGGTCAGTAGGCTCGTTAAGAAAATCCTGAGCCTTTTCCATAAGTTCTTCTTCAGTTTCTACTTGCCAAAAACGATAGTTTATGTACTCATGTTCTTTAACGTCAGCTACAACACCATTTTCTGTTTCAACGAGTTTTACACGAAGACTGTCATGAATTTCAACGAGTTTGTTATATGCATTGTTAATTTCTTCATAAGAATATACTTTGGGGAATATCTCCATAACACCCTGATTCCAGATTTGACTGTCCAGAGTGAAATTTTTGTTGTAGAAATTCATTTGTGAAGATGTAAGTTTGAACCTCATTTTAGATTCTCCTCGAAGTAATATATTTTTTGCACATAACACGCCTATTATATAAATGCTATAGTTAAGTTAATTATATATATAATAATACATATTGTCAAGAAAAACAGGCAATAAATAGAGATGTACATTTATCCAAAAACCCTTGAAATTTACAGAAATTTTCAGTATAATTTAGAATGAAAATATATAGTCTTTTGATTATGAAAAACATGGAGATTTAAAATGACAAGAGAAAGAAATATCTGGAGTGAAAATCACTCGCCTGAAAATTTCAGACCTGAATATCCAGAGTTTTCTGTGGTTTCCCTTTTAAAAGAAACTGCAGAAAAATATCCTGATTACTATGCTCTTAATTTCAATAACAAAAAAATAACTTTTGCACAGATGATTGAAACTATCGAGACTGTTGCACAAGCATTACTGGCAAGCGGTGTAAAAAAAGGTGATTTCGTATCAGTTGTTGCACCTAACACTCCACAAGCACTCATTTCTGTTTACGCAATTAATCGTATGGGTGCAGTTGCAAATATGATTCACCCATTACTCTCTGCAAATGAGATAAAAAAATTTGTTGAACACGTTGACAGTAAAGCGATTATCACATTTGATATGCTTTATCCAAAACTTGCAGATATAGAATGGGAAACATCACAAAAACCTGTTATGGTATTAGCTCGTATAGCAGATGCTCTCCCCTTTTATCTCAAGCCACTTTATTTGATGAAGAATAAATTGGATTTGAAGTTCAATCCAAACCATAACATCATTTATTGGAATGATTTCCTTAAAACTGGCAAAAACAGAAAAGAATCACTTCCTGTTGACGATGGCAAGGGTGACGATATTGCTGCTATTCTATACAGTGGTGGTACAACAGGAATTCCAAAAGGAGTTATGATTCATAATCGTGCTTTCAACTGCATGGCTATACAAGCAGAAGAAATTAAACGTGATAACACAAAAGAAGCTGCAGGTAAAAAGGCATTAGCACTTATGCCTGTTTTCCACGGTTTTGGACTTGCCATGTGTATGCATGTTATGTTATATTTCGGCATGCAGGTTTTCCTTGTTCCAAAATTTGATTTTAAAGCTTGTACAAAGTTGATTTTCAAGAACAAAATCAATCACGTTTATGCTGTTCCCGCTTTATTCGAAGCACTTTCTCGTTCAGAAGAAATTGAAAAGCAAGATTTATCCTTCCTTGAAATGGTTGCCTTTTCAGGAGATAAAATGAGCGACAAACTCCATAAACGAATGAATAAATATTTGAAAAACGGTGGCTCGTCTGAGCAAATGACAGAGGCTTATGGTCTTACAGAGTGCCTTTCTGCTGCTTGCATCAGCCCATTCTTCGGTCATAAATATGGCAGTACCGGACTACCTCTCCCTGATAATAAAATCAAGATTTGTGAGTTTGGTACTCATAATGAAGTTCCTCGTGGTGAAGATGGCGAAATTTGTATTACCGGACCTACTTTGATGAAGGGTTATTACAAGAACGAAGTTGAAACAAATCTCGCATTACAAGTGCATGAGGATGGCGAGAAATGGCTTCACACAGGCGATATTGGGTGTATGGATGAGGACGGATATTTATACTATCGTCAAAGACACTGCAAGATGATTATTTCAGCAGGTTACAACATTTATCCTACACAGATTGAAGAAGTAATAAATGGTTGTAATGGTGTTGCTGTAAGCTGTGTAATAGGCATTGAGGACCGTAGTGTGGGTCAAAGAATCGTGGCTGTTGTTCAGCCTGTATCAATGGATATGGATTTAGAAGCTCTGCGTGAAAGAATTCTTGAAACTTGTAAAAACAATGTTGCAGAATTTGCAATGCCAAGGGATGTTATATTCCAGGCAGAATTGCCAAGAACTGCGATGGGAAAGATTAATTTCAAAAAAATTACTGCGGATATGAACGAAAAGAAGGGTTAAGTTATGGTTAAAAGAATTGAAAAAGTTTTTTCAGAAGTAACAGGCAGAGAAGACCTTGATTTTACAGAAAAAACAAGACTTGATAAGAATTTTGATTTCACTTCATTGAGCTTTATTCAACTTATTTGTGCTCTTGAAGATGAGTTTGATGTGGACATTCCAAATTCTGTTGTTAAGAAGATTAAAACAGTTGGCGACGTTGTAAAATTCCTTGAAAAAAATATATAAGTTCAAATCACTCACTTAATAGTAGGTGATTTTTACAGTTAACACAACTCTTGTATTCTAGAAAATAGTGTGATATAATGCTCTATGACATAAAAAGACAAATTATTTGTTTTTACATATATGAGGTGTGAAATGTATCTTACAATGTTAAAAAGCAAAATTCATCGTGCTACTGTGACCCAGGCGGAATTGAATTACGTGGGAAGCATCACAATTGACAAAGCACTTATGGATGCGGCTGGACTGCTTGAATACGAAAAAGTACAAATAGCTGATATTGATAATGGTAATAGATTTGAGACCTATATAATCGCAGGTGAGGAAAACAGCGGTTGTATTTGTCTTAATGGTGCAGCAGCAAAGTGTGTTGAAGTTGGAGATAAAGTTATAATTATGGCTTATGTTCAGATGACTCCCGAGGAAAACGAAACTCACTTCCCAAAAGTTGTTTTTGTTAACGACAAAAACGAAATTGCTGAAGTTGTTAATTACGAAAAACATGGTGAAATAAAATAATAGGAGAAATTATTCTCTAATATGATGTGAAAAGCCAATGGTAAATGCTGTTGGCTTTAACTTTTGATTAAATAAAATAAAAATACTCCTTGACAAAACAATAAGTACTGTGTATAATGTTTTAGGATTTGAAACAGAGAAAGTTAATCCGACAAATAAATATAGGGGTATAGCTCAGTTGGTAGAGCAGTGGTCTCCAAAACCACGTGCCGTGGGTTCGAATCCTACTGCCCCTGCCAAAAATCACCTGCTATTGTTTTAGTAGGTGATTTTTTATTAAAAGAAAGAGAGTTTTAAAATGAAAAAATCTAACGCGTTGGCACTCATTCCAATTGGAGTATTTGTTGTTTTCTATCTTACACTGGGTATCGTTTTTGAATATGTTATGAAAATTCCCATGGGCTTTTACAACGTTCCTGTTGTAGTTGCCTTTCTTGTTGCATTATTCGTCGCTGTACTTCAAACAAAGGGTGTTTCCCTTGACAAAAAGTTTGAGATTATGGGACAGGGTGTTGGCGATAAAAACATCATAACGATGCTCATTATTTTCATGCTTGCAGGTATTTTCGTAGGAGTTGTTGGCAGAGATTCTGCTGAAAGTGTTGCATACTTTATGCTTTCAATCACTCCCCCACGATTTGCAGTTGTCGTCCTTTTTATTATCAGTTGTTTTGTTTCAACTGCAATGGGTACATCCGTTGGTACAATTACACTCATAACTCCAATTGCTGTTGCAATCTCAGAAGGTTCAGGATTCTCGCTCCCCCTTTGTGTTGGCACGGTTGTTGGTGGTGCTATGTTTGGTGATAATCTTTCCTTTATTTCTGACACGACTATTGCTGCTTGTAACGGTCAGGGTTGTAAAATGAAAGACAAATTCCGTACTAATATTGCGATAGTTATTCCTGCTGCTATTGTTACTTTTGGACTAATCCTTGCTTTATCTTTCAATGCAGAGATTTCAACTGGAATTACTAAGGATTACGATTTAATTCAGATTATTCCATATATTCTTGTTCTGTTAAGTGGAATTATCGGAATCAACGTATTTGTAACACTTATGATAGGCATTCTTTCGGGTAGTATTATCATGCTTGTAACAGGCTCTGTAACATTCCCAGACCTACTTTCTGGAATGGGTGCAGGTGCAGCCGGAATGTTTGAAACATCAATGGTGGCTATTCTCGTTGCTGCGCTTTGTGGCTTAATAAAACATAACGGTGGTTTTGAAGCATTACTTAATGGAATAAAACGCGTTTTCAAGGGTAAAAAGAGTGGTCAACTTGGTATTGGTCTTTTAGTTGGTCTTATGGACATCGCTACTGCAAATAACACGGTGGCTATCGTTATGGCTAACCCAATTGCCAGTGAAATGGCAAAGGATTTTGATATTTCTCCAAGAAAAACAGCATCAATTCTTGACACTTATTCATGTATCTTCCAGGGTATTCTCCCCTATGGTGCACAGATTCTTGTAGCACTTTCCGTAGTTAACACTCTTGGTTATGAATTGACTGCATTCCAAATAATTTCACATCTTTTCTACCCAATGATGCTCCTTACAAGTTCACTTGTGTTTATATTCTTAATTCCTGAAAAGAAAAAGTGAGGCTAAAACCTCACTTTTTTAATTACTGCAACACTCTTTTTAATAGTGCTATTGCACTATGTCTGCCAAGTCCTGAACTTGCACCTGTTACATCTGCTACTTTACTCATCACTTTCACTGCCGAACAGCATACTCTTCATAAATTGCTCTGAAAAGTCTAAATTCGTTGATAAATCAACATATTCAGTATTTTCCACATAGGAATTTAAGTTGTTTTTTTCATAGGCAAATTTTACAGTACCTAACAGACTACTGTTATTAATTGCTATACATTTTTCTTTTAATCTTCTTGGTAATAATCCAACTTTTACTGCATTTTCAATGTTGATTTTTGCAGAAAATCCACCTGAAATATATAGTTTATCTATCCGGTCAAAATCTATTTTTTCAAGGTTAATCAGTGTGATAATTCCCGAATAAACAGCAGATTTAGCAAGTTGGAACTGACGTACATCGGCTTGATTAAGTGATATATTTCCATAGATTCTAAAATCTTCTTCCATAAATCCTGTTTCGTCAATTTCGTTATTTAAAAAATCTGCAACAATATCAACAAGTCCTGTCCCACAAATACCTTTGGGACTTTTTTTGTTTATGGTATCTATTTCAATTTGACCATTTTTTCGACTAAATCTATAAATAGCACCATCCGTTGCACTCATACCACAAGAAATGTTTGCGCCCTCAAAACATGGTCCTGCTGCAGCAGAAGTGCAAATTGCAGAATTCTTTGAATATAGCACGATTTCTGCATTAGTACCCAAATCAACCAAAAGATTATATTTTTCATTTGCAGGAAAACCTATATAATTCATTCCTGCAACTATATCTGCACCCACAAAGGAATGTATTGATGGTAATGAAATCACATTTCCAACTTTTGTGAGTCCGATGTTTTCACCTTTTTCCATTTTGCTTTCAAGGAAGTCTGCTTTGTATGGTGATACACCAATTGATGAGCAATCCACATTAAATAATGTGTGAAGCATTGTCACATTAGCAGACACATACATGTCAAGAGGCTTCGAGATATTAAAATCATCAATCATTTCGTTGATTTTTTCAACTAATACAGACTGCAACTTTTCAATGCCATTTTTACGACAATAATCAATTCTTGTCATTACATCTGCACCAAAAATACATTGTGGATTGGTTGAAGTTTCTACTTTTAAAACATTTCCTGTATCCAATGAAACGAGAGCCAACGCAAGTGTTGTAGTGCCTATATCAAGGCAAAAACACATATTATCAGTAATCTCATCTTTTATTTCTGCACCAGTTTCAGACTGAATTTCACCCTGCGTAAAAAGAGAAACGGAAACATCTCCAACCACCCAATATTGGCAGGACAACTCTTCCCTGCCGTCAACTAAAACCTTACATTTTCGGCAAGTTCCTCTGCCACCACAAGGGTGTTCTACTGATTTTCCGTTTCTAATTAAAATGTCTGAAAGCAATTCACCTTTTTCGGCAAACAAAACTTCGTCATTTATTTTAATTTTACACATAAAGATTTTATCCTTTATTTTTGTTTTTTAGGTGAAACCTCATTCCACAAGGTAAATCCAAGAATTAACAAGCCACCAACAATCTGCATTACTGTCATTTTCTCATGAAGAACAACAACAGAAATAAGCACTGCTACAAGTGGGTCAATATAACTTAAAATTGCTGCTTTTTGCCCTGGTAATTCTTTAAGTGATGAGAAATAAAGACAATATGTAATACCTGTATGAATAAGACCTATAACAAGAAGGAATGCCCATCCTTTTCCGTTCAATGTTTTTAGATTTACGCCATCTGTTAAGAATACATAAGGCACTAGAACAGCTATGGCAGCAAGGAATTGCAAGAATGTACGGTGGATTCCCTCAACATTTTTAATAAACTTATTCACAAGAATTACCGTCGCATAAAGAGATGCTGCACCAAGTCCGAATGCAATACCTTTTAAGTGACTGCTACCTTGACTTAAATCACCGATACCTGTAATTAAAACAATACCAAGAGTTGACATAATAAAGCAAATCCATTGTTTTGCACCCATTTTTTCTTTAAAAAGAATGGGACAAGCAATAGTTACAATAACAGGTGCAAAATAATAACTTAATGTTGCAACGGAAACTGTTGTGTATTTATATGCCTCAAAAAGTAAAATCCAGTTAAAGCCCATTGCCACACCTGATAAAATTAAAAGTGGAATTTCTTTTTTAATTTTTGAGAATGGAATTTTTTGTTTTGTTATAAGCAAGAATAGGCCAATAAGTGAAGCTGCTAAAGCAGCACGATAAAGAGCAATTTCACCTGATGGCAAGGGAATGTTTCGTACAAAAAGTCCGATTGTACCGAAAATTGTCATTGATACTATTAACATTGTTCTTGCATTCAATGGTTTTTTCATAAAAACATCTCCAAGAATGTAATGAAAATATTTTATTCCAAAGTTTAAATATCGTCAACAGTTTTATTGTAAAGAAAGAAAAAATATGGTATTATTTTGTTTAATATACATGTAAGGTGGTGGAATTGTGTTTGAAGAATTACTTAAAACTGAATCTTCTTGGGAATTTTTCCTAAACACTTCACTACCAATAGCCATTTATGGCACAGGAAATGGTGCTGATAAGGTTTTTGAAGAATTTCATAAACTTGGAATAACAATTAATGCAGTTGTGGCAAGTGATGGCTTTGTGAGAAAGCGTACTTTTCACGGATTTGAAGTAAAATCAGTATCACAGTTTGAAAATGAAATTGGTGATTTTGTAATTGCTCTTGCTTTTGCTAGTCCCCTATCTAATGTTATAGAAAACATTAAATCGATATCAAAAAGACACAGAGTAATTATGCCATCCGTCCCTGTTTTCGGTGACAATATTTTCAACAAAGAGTTTTTAGAAAAACATCTTGAAGACATTGAAAAAGCTTATAATTCACTCAGTGATGACCAATCAAAAAAAGTTTTTGAGAATATTATAAAATTTCAAATTACGGGTAATCTTGACTATTGTTTCGATTGTGAAAGTGATAAAGATGAAGCCTTCAAAATACTTAAATTAAGCGGAAATGAGAGTTTTCTTGACCTTGGTGCTTACCGTGGTGACACAATTCAAGAATTCCTACACTATGCAGAAAGCTATGAAGAAATTGTTGCAGTTGAGCCTGATAAAAGAACTTTTAAGAAGTTGCAACTCAACTGTGAAAACCTTGAAAATTGCACCTTGCTCAACAACGCAATATGGAGTGAAAATTGCACTTTACACTTTGAGGACAACAAAGGTCGTGGTGGTTCAGCAAAGAGCAAAGGTGTTGAAATTCCTGCTATTTGCGTTGATTACCTTACCGAGAACTATGGAAAATTCACGTACATTAACATTGACGTCGAGGGTGCTGAAAAGGAGATGTTGCAAGGTGCAGAATTGACCTTGCAACAATACAAGCCTAAACTATGTATGGCTGTTTATCACCGCAGCGAAGATATTTTTGATTTAATAAATCGTGCTAAAAACATAAATTCTGACTATAAAATACATCTCAGACATCATCCCCATATATCATTCTGGGACACTAATATTTACTGTATTTAGGAGAATAAAATGAGTATTAAACTTATCGTTACTGACCTTGACGGAACATTTTTAAATACTAATCACGTTACAATTCCACAAGAGAATATTGATGCTTTTAAAAGGGCTCACGAGATGGGTGTAAAAGTTGCAATCGCAAGTGGAAGAACAAAGATTTTAACCGACTATATTGTTGAGCAATTGCCATTTTTGGATTATCTTATCACTTCAAATGGTGCAATTACATACGACATGAAAACAAATAAACCTGTTTGTTCAACTCTTATTGATAATCAACAATCCGTGGAGATTTTCAATATTCTTAAAGATTACAACCTTATTTATGAAATTTATTTTGATGGAAAATGCTATATGAACAATAAGAGTTATTCCATGTTTGATGCAGAGCATGTGCCACCACACATCCACGCCTTGCTTAAAGATTTCATTAAACCTGTTTCTGATTTGCAGATGCTCATAGACGGACAAGGCATTGAAAAACTTAACATTCTTTCACTTTCAGGTGAAGAGAGAATTGAACTTGAGGAAAAAATAAACAAAACTTGCAATGTTGCATTTGCATCTTCATTCCCCATCGTAAAAGGTGCTAACGGAAATCTTGAAATGACTGATATCAATGCCACAAAGGGCTTTGCTGTTAAAGGTCTGGCAGATGCTTTGAATATAGGCAAAGAAAATATTATGTGCTTTGGTGACGGTGAAAATGACTGCTCCATGCTCTCTCTTGCTGACTATTCTTTCGCTATGGCTAATGGAAGTGATTATGCGAAAAACACGGCAAAATTCATGACGGACACTAATGATAATTTCGGTGTTGCAAAAGCAATAAGAGAATATGTATTTGGAGAATGATATGGATATTAAAAACTTTAAGGGTGCTATATTTGACTTAGATGGCACCTTACTTGATTCAATGCACATTTGGCACGATGTGGACGAAGAATTCTTTAGAAGGAGAAATCTGAAAGTTACTCCAGAATATATCGAAATTATTAAGAATATGCACTTAAAGGCTGCTGCCGTTTACACAAAGGAAAAGTATGGCATAAAAGAAGATATTGAAGAAATCGTTGAAGAATGGCTCGAACTTTGTGCTCAAGGATATTTGAATGATGTTGATTTAAAAGAAGGAGTTTTTGAATATCTTAAAATGTTACACGACAAAGGAATTAAAATGGCGTTTGCTACTGCAAGTGAAAAACAGGTTTGCGAAGGCGTACTCAAAAAGCACAGAATATTTGATTTCTTTGAAACTTTCGCTTATGTAAGTGAAATCAACATCGGCAAAACAGAACCTGATATTTATCTTCTTGCAGCTGAAAGAATGGGACTTACAGCTTCTGAATGTATTGTTTTTGAAGATATAATTGAAGCCGTCCATGGTGCTAAAAAAGGTAATTTTACTGTTTGTGGTGTTTATGATAAAAGTTCTGCAGATGATGAAGAAGAAATCCGTGAAGTTGCCGATTATTACATAAAATCCTTTAAGGAATTACTTTAATATGCTTTACAAATTGCAAAAAAAGGTCTATTATATAGACAGAAAATTTTTATGAAAGAAGAATGATATATGGAAAAGACAGTTTTAGTTGAAACAAGTGCAAGACATGCTCACATTTCAAAAGAGCATCTTGAAATCCTTTTTGGTGAGGGCTATGAACTCACAAAGAAAAAAGACCTTTCTCAACCAGGTCAGTATGCTTGTGAAGAAAGAATCGCAGTTATCGGACCTAAAGGTCAGTTCCCAGGCGTTTCTATCCTTGGTCCTGTAAGACCTGCTACTCAGGTTGAAATTTCTGCTTCTGATGCTCGTTCAATCGGTGTCCAGGCAGTTGTTAGAGAATCAGGTGACATCGCAGGTACACCAGGTTGTAAAATCGTTGGTCCTAAAGGCGAAATCGAAATCGAAAATGGTGTTATCGTTGCAAAACGTCATATCCACATGACTCCGGACGATGCCGAAAAATATGGTCTTGTTGACAAACAAGTAGTTGAAGTTAAGGTTACATCAGCAGACAGAACACTTACATTCGGTGATGTTGTAGTTAGAGTTAATCCTAACTTTGCTCTTGCAATGCACATTGATACAGACGAATCAAATGCTGCACTCTGTGCTCCTGGTACAATGGGTGAAATCCTTTAATTAGATTTAATTTCATAATTAACATTAGTTGGTGATTAGTATTTCCTAATCACCAACTTTTTTATCTAATTTTCAACTCTTTTAGGGAAATAGAATACAATTGGTTTTTCTTCTTTCTGTTCAATATGTTTGGATAAACCAAGGGAATTCCTAAAACAGAATTTACTCATTTTAAAATATGGCACTACATATATTACAGGAATTATTAATAAACATAATAGTAACCACCCGGAAAAAGAGAGACAATAAAAAGCGTACTGTACCGAATGATTTTCCATAATCTCAGCACTTCTTGCTATTACTTTTAACGGATTTTTTTCTTCATCGTTCAGTATGACTGATGAACACATTGAATATCTTTTCAGCGTAATATATAGAAAGGAGAGTCCTATTATTAAAAGCATAATAGCTGACACAATCAATGTTAAATTTATCTTAAATCCGTTCTTCTCATTTTGATAACTGTAAAGCAAAAGGCAGAAAACGGCTATACATGGAGAAAAATAAAAAACAAACCAGCTTATCGATAAAAAGAATCTAATTATTGACACCAAAAAAAATGTAAGACATTGACGGAATGTAATACACTTTATCATTTGCCTCAATGTAATATTTTTGACATGGACTTTAGATAAAAAATAACCGTCAACAACAAGTTGCACACTTTTCCATATGAAAATTGATAAAATTATACTTGTCGCTAAAAGTAAAAGTCGTATATACATAGCATATGGTAAAAGAATGGCATTAAAACTTATACCATTTAATACTTTCGCCAGAAAATAATTAAAAATTGTAAGTAATAGAACCGTCATAAAAGGAAAAACTGAAACTATAAAACATTTAAAATGATTTTTCATCATTCTTCTTTTTGCATTCAGTTTAAAATAGGATGTTTCCATTTTATTGCCCCCTTTTAAACTATTGTTGACATTTGAAATCAAAATAATACTTTAAGGAGAAATATTATGTGCGGAATAGTTGGCTATGTAGGAGAAAATGAAGCTACTCCAATTCTTATTGAAGGCTTGCGTCGTCTGGAATATCGTGGCTATGACTCGGCAGGTATTGCTGTTAAAGACGATGATACTGTCATTGTGAAAGAAAAAGGCAGGATTGATAATTTGCAGACCTGTGCTGATAAAGTCAATCCCAAAGGTGCTGTTGGAATTGGTCATACCCGTTGGGCAACACATGGTGTGCCTGACCAAATAAATGCTCATCCACACAAGTCAATGAATGGTATTGTAACACTTGTTCACAACGGAATTATTGAAAATTATATGGAACTTAAGAATGACCTTATTACCAAAGGTTATGAGTTCAAATCAGAAACAGACACAGAGGTTATTGCACAAGTTTATGACAGTCTTTTTGATGGTGATGCGTTAGGTACACTTATTAAAACCGCTGAAAGATTAAAGGGTTCTTATGCAGTTGCTATACTTGTTAAAGGTTATGATGATAAAGTATATGCCATGAAAAAAGATAGTCCTTTGATTGTGGGCAAGGGCAACAAAGAAAACTATCTTGCATCTGACATTCCTGCGATTTTACCATATACAAGAGATTGCTATATTGTTAACGACGATGAATTTATTGAAATATCTAAAAACCATATTAAAGTTTTTAACAAAGATGCTAATGAAAAAGAAGTGAACATTCAAACTATCAATTTGAGTATTGATGCCGCTGAAAAAGGTGGATACGACTACTTTATGGCAAAGGAAATCTTTGAACAACCAAAAGCAGTAAGAGACACTGTTTCTCCTCTTATCAAAGATGGTAAAATTCAACTACCTTTCGAATTCCCTGAGCACTTTATAAAAAATCTTAAAAGAATATACATTGTTGCTTGTGGCAGTGCTTTCCATGTTGGTGTTACTGCAAAATATATTATTGAAGATACGGTAAGAGTGCCTGTAATGGTTGATATTGCAAGCGAATTCAGGTACAGAAATCCTATTATCGGCAAAGGTGACCTTTGCATTTTTGTAAGTCAGTCAGGTGAAACGGCAGATACTTTAGCATCTTTACGAGAAGCAAAGGCAAGAGGAGCGTTCACAATGTCAATTGTCAACGTGCTTTTCAGTTCTATTGCAAGAGAAAGTGATGGTGTTATTTATACTAATGCAGGGACAGAAATTGCAGTTGCTACAACAAAGGCTTTCTCCGCCCAATTGGCTGTTGCTTATGTTCTTTCTGCATATATGGCACACGAAAAGGGTCTTATAAGTGACAATGGACTCAAAGAATTTACTGATGAAGTTCTTCAGTTACCTGAAAAAATCAAGACTGCTCTTGATTGCGACAATATTACAAAAAGTCTTTCAAAGCATATTGCAACAAAAGAGCATATGTTTTTCATTGGGCGTGGTATTGACTACCCACTCTGTCTTGAAGGTGCACTCAAATTAAAAGAAATTTCCTATATCCATTGTGAGGGGTACGGTGCAGGAGAATTGAAACACGGCACAATCTCACTTATTGAGAACGGCACAGTTGTTGTTGCCATCGCAACTGATGATGCTCTTTACGGAAAAATGATTTCTAATATCAAGGAGGTTCATGCCCGTGGCGCTTATGTGATTGCAGTTGTAAAAGAAGGTACAGAAGGTATTGAAGAAATGGCAAATGAAGTAATTTATATTCCCACATCATCAAGATATCTTATGCCATCACTTACAGTAATTCCATTACAATTACTCGCATATCACACAACAGTCCAGCGTGGTCTTGATGTTGACAAACCACGAAACCTTGCAAAGTCAGTTACAGTCGAATAAAACTAGAGTTTTTATCTTCTGAATGCAGAAGATAAATTCACTTTAATGAAAGAATTGCTCTGTAAAAACCCGAGCAATTTTTTTATTTTATTCTGTTTATAAAATCCACCATCTGGCAATAATAAAATTACATATCCACTCCCAATTTTGTACATAAACTATTAAATAAAGGAAGATTTGTGTGCAGTATAACAGAGTGGAAATTTGCGGAGTCAATACATCTAAAATCAAGGTCTTGAAAGAGGCTGAAAAGATGGCGTTGCTTCGAAAAATACGTGAAACAAATGACAAAAAAGCAAGGCAAGAGTTAATTGAAGGAAACCTACGACTTGTGCTTTCCGTTATTCAAAGGTTTGCTAATCGTGGTGAAAATCCCGATGATTTGTTTCAGGTAGGTTGCATCGGACTGATTAAAGCCATTGACAATTTTGATATTACACAAAATGTTCGCTTTTCCACCTATGCCGTGCCAATGATTATAGGTGAAATTCGACGATATTTAAGAGATTATAACACCATACGAGTAAGTCGTTCACTTCGTGACACTGCATATCACGCTATGCAGATTAAAGAGAGAATACAGAATGACTTAGGGCGTGATGCTACGATTGATGAAATTGCAAAAGAAATGGAAATTGAGCCTGTTGACGTAATTTTAGCACTTGAAGCTATTGTTGAGCCTATTTCTCTTTATGAGCCTGTCTATTCTGACGGTGGAGATACAATTTTTGTAATGGACCAGATTGGCAGTTCTGAAAGTGATGCTGACTGGCTTAATGAAATCTCTATTAAAGAAGCAATAAAGAATTTAGGTGATAGGGAAAAACAGATTTTAAATCTCCGTTTTATACAGGGTAAAACTCAAATGGAGGTTGCAAGCGAAGTGGGAATAAGTCAAGCACAAGTCAGCCGTTTAGAAAAAGGTGCAATTAAGAAAATAAAAGAATCGTAATAAATAAAAACACCTCTCAATAAAATTTAAAGAGGTGTTTTTATGAATTGTTTTATAACTGATATGAGAGAAAAGGAAATAATAAATCTTCGTGATGGTTGTCGTTTAGGCTCTGTTTGCGATGTGGAATTTGACACTTGCAGTGGCACTATTGTTTCAATAGTTGTTTTTGGTAGAAATAAGGCTTTTGGATTAGGTGGAAAATGTGAAGACATAAAAATATGTTGGAACGATATTAAAGTAATTGGTGACGACACAATCCTTGTTGATTTTGATTGTCCAAAAGAGTGTAAAAAAACAAATAATGGCAATTTCCTTGACTCACTATTCAGGCACAAATAGGCATCTTGAAATGGGGAATATTATATGATACAATAATATCGATAACAATTATTGTTTCGGGGTGTTGAAAATGAACAACAGAGTAAAACTTGAAATTCGCGGAATAACATTTTTTGTAAATACAGACGAATCCACTGAATATACAGAGGAATTGGCAAGAGAAATTGACGAGAGATTAGCTGAAATACTAAAGGGTGGCTCATTTATCTCTATGACTCAGGCTGCCGTGCTTGTTGCTCTTGAAAAGTCTGATGAACTTTATAAAAGTAAGCAAGAACTTGAATCTTTAAAAGTTCAGGTTAAGGATTATCTTGAAGACTCTGCAAAGGCAAAATCTGAAAGAGATTATTACAAGCGTGAGCTTGAACGAATCAAGACTGAGGCTAAATTCAAAAACGACCAGATAAATCTCTTTGCAAAGGCAAATGAAAATGAATAAAATCGAAATACTTGCTCCTGTTGGAAATGCAGAAGCATTAAAGGCTGCTGTGCTTTCGGGTGCAGATGCAGTTTATTTTGGTATGGGCAACTTTAATGCTCGTCGTAATGCACAGAATTTTTCAACGGATGAAGAAATCAAAAATGCAATAGAATATTGTCATTCAAGGGGTGTTAAGGTTCACATTACTCTTAACACCCTTATTAAGGATGCAGAAATAAAAGATGCAATAGAGTGTGTAAAGAAAATATGCATTCTTGGTGCAGATGCTATTATTGTTCAGGATTTGGGACTTGCAAAGGTTATCAAAACAGTTTGTCCTGATATTGAAATGCATGCATCAACTCAAATGAGTGTTGGTACTCTCCAAGGTCTTTACATATTGAAAGAAATGGGCTTTGACCGTGCAGTTCTCCCAAGGGAATTGAGTTTTAATGAAATAAAACACCTTTGTGAGCACTCCCCTATTGACCTTGAAGTGTTTATTCATGGTGCTTTGTGCATGTGCGTTTCAGGTCAATGCTTAATGAGTGCCGTACTTGGTTCAAGAAGCGGTAACAGAGGTCTTTGTGCTCAGCCTTGCCGTTTACCATTCAAAGTGCAAAAAGGCACCGGACACGATTTAAGCCTTAAAGATTTGTCACTTATTGAACATATCCCCGAACTTGCAAAATTAGGTGTTTGTTCCTTTAAAATTGAGGGCAGAATGAAACGTCCTGAATATGTAAGTGCTGTTGTGACGGCTTGTAGAGAATCAGCAAATGGCAATTACAACTCTTTACTTAAAAAGGATTTATCGGACCTTTTCTCTCGTTCAGGTTTTACTGACGGATATTATAAAAATCAACTTGGCAGAGAAATGTTCGGCTACCGCGAAAAAGAGAACGTTCAATCTGCTACAAAGGAATTGCTTTCAAAATATGCTTCGGTTTACGAGAAAGAGCAGTCAAGATTTGATGTAAAATTTACATTCAGTGGAAAAATCGGTGAAAAAGCAAAGCTTATTGCAGAGTGTAATGGCAATACTGTTTCAACAGAAAGTGAAATGCTTTGTGAAGCACCTATAAATCGTCCTATTTCCGAAGAAAGAATAAAAGACGCTCTTTCAAAATGTGGTGGAACACAGTTCAATGCAGAGAGTATTGAAATAGTTGAGGATATTGATTATTCATTGCCAATTTCAGCACTTAATTCAATGAGAAGAACTGTTCTTGATTTGCTTGAAAACAAAATAACAAACAGAAAAGAACGAGTTTTATTCCCATCACCTGTTCCTACAAGTATTGTATCAGATAATTATAGGGAGTTTTACTGTCGATTTGACAATGCTGAGCAAATTCCAAGTAACATAAATGCTGATATGGTTTTTGTTCCTTTGGTGACTGATGACAATATTGTAAAAACAAATAATTATGGTGTTGAGTTACCACATGGAATGTTTGGAAATCAAGAAAAAGTGGACAAGTTATTAGGAAAATCTTCTGCAGAATATTGTCTTTGCCATACACTTGATGCTGTTGCAATTGCAAAAAAACACAACAAAAAAGCAATTGCATCACCATCACTTAATGTGATGAACTCTCTTTCAATGGATGTTGCAAAATCACTTGGAATTGACAAGGTCATTATTTCTAATGAGTGTACTCTTGAAAAATTTAGTAAGATATCATCAAGTGTACCAATAGGACTTACTGTTTATGGCAGAATTCCGCTTATGCTTACAAGAAATTGCCCAGTTAAGAATGGTAAGAAATGTGCAGAGTGTAATCGTGAAAGTTATATTACAGACAGAATGGGAATTAAATTTCCTGTAAGATGTCATATGGGATATTCGGAAGTTCTTAATTCCCGTCCGATTTATATGGCGGACAGAATGGGTGAAATTCCTGACTGCGACATTATGTTTTTCAATTTCACCACGGAGAGTAAATATGATGTTGGAAATATAATTTCAGCTTATGAAAATGAAGAAAAGTCCACAGGCGAATTTACCCGAGGACTTTTATATAGGGGTGTTGAATAATGAAAGAGTTAAAAATAAAAAAGGTAAGAGAAAATGCAAAATTGCCTACAAGAGCTACTGTTGGTAGTGCAGGTATGGACCTTTACGCTTGTATTGATGAGCCAATTACATTAAACGGTGGTGACAAAGCTGTTATTCCAACAGGTATTGCAATTGGACTCAGCTCACCTGAATATGCTGCTTTTGTATACGCACGTAGCGGACTTGCTATCAAACACGGAATTGGTCTTCTTAACTCCGTTGGTGTTATTGATAGTGACTACCGTGGCGAAATATGTGTTGGTGTTATAAATCAACTTAAAGAGCCATATACAATAGTGCCATTTGAAAGAATTGCACAAATGGTTATTCAGCCTGTTGCACTTCCAGAATTACTTGAGGTGGATGACCTTGATGAAACCGACCGTGGTGCAGGTGGATTTGGCTCAACCGGTACAAAGTAATTGTGATATTTAAAATTAAACCATATTAATACAAGCGAAAGACATTAAGTCTTTCGCTTGTTATTTTACTACTTCGTACATATCCCCTGCAGTCTGCTTTGTGGCATATTCTGTTACTGTAAGAACTTTATACTTTGTTACTTTTTCACCAAATTGAATTTCCAGAACATCGCCTTCTTTAACATCATAAGAAGCTTTTACAACTCTGCCACTTACACTCACATGACCTGCATCACAAACCTCGTTGGCTACTGTACGACGTTTGATTATTCTTGATACTTTTAAAAACTTGTCTAATCTCATAAGAGAATCCCTCCACCGTGTTCCACGGTCCCCCTCCCTTTAACAAGGGAGGCAATAAAAAAACAAGGGTCGCTTTTGGCGACCCTGATTTTTTGCTAAACTTTAATTATTTAACTGCTGCTTTAAGAGCTGCACCTGCTTTGAAAGCTGGAACTTTTGTTGCAGGAACTGTCATTGTTTCGCCTGTTCTTGGGTTGCGAGCTGTCTTTTCTGAACGAGCACGAACTTCAAATGTACCAAAGCCGATAAGCTGAACTTTGTCACCATTTGCAAGTGCATCTGTAACTGATGCGAAAACTGCTGCTACTGCTGCGTCTGCGTCCTTCTTTGAAATACCTGCTTTAGCTGCTACTGCTGCTACGAGTTCTGTTTTGTTCATTTTTATTTCCTCCAAATAAAATTTTCTCTTTTTATTTTAAAAAGAACCTTCGTCCTTTTTAGCCATATCCCATAACTTGTCCAATGTAGCCAAGTCTGTATTTTTCATATCTAATCCTTGTTCATCTGCCATTTTCTCAACTTTAGAGAAACGGTTAATAAACTTGTCCGTTGAATTTGTAAGAGCCTCTTCACTGTCAACCTCAACAAATCGAGAAACATTGACAACGGAGAAAAGCAAATCGCCTAATTCTTCATGGATATTTTCACTATCACCTTTTAAATATGCTTCTTTAAGTTCATTGAGTTCTTCACTAACCTTATCGAAAGCACCATCGGCACTATCCCAATCAAAGCCAACTTTTGAAGCCTTTTTCTGAACCTTGTCGGCACGCATAAGTGCGGGGAATTCACGAGGAATTGAAAGCATTGACTCTGTTTGAGTCTTTTGCTGTTTGGTACGCTTTTTTATAACATCCCAATTTTCAAGAACCTGCTCACTTGTTTCTACGTTAATCTCACCAAAAACGTGAGGATGACGCTCAATCATCTTTTTGCAAACACCATCTGCAACATCGGACAACTGGAATGTTCCTTTTTCGCGCTCAATTTGAGTATGGAAAACAATTTGCAAAAGCACATCGCCAAGTTCTTCCAAAAGCAAGTCCTTATCATCCTTATTGATTGCCTCAATAACTTCGTAAGTTTCTTCAAGGAAATCACGACGGATAGATTTGTGGTCCTGTTCTCTGTCCCAAGGACAACCACCGGGTGAACGAAGAATTTCAACAATGTCAATCAAATCACTAACATCGTAGTGGTCTTTAAATTTAAAATTTTCAACCATTCATATCACCGTAGTCTATTTTACTCTATAAATCCATATTTTGCAAGTATTTTTGCAATTTTTTCTCCCTTTGGAAGCATAACAACATCATCTTTTGAGATACCTTTGATGAAAAGCATTGAAATAACATAAATAATTCCGCCAAAACCAATGCTAATACCCAATGCCATAATGTTTTTAAGGCCGAATTCCGGAATAAATCTGTTGCAAAGTCCGAATGATGTATAAGCAGCTACACCACAGAGAATACCGCAGAGAATTGGTTTAACAAAAACCGAAATCAAATTAAACCTTATTCTTGTTGTCTTAACAAGTGCAAAAAGATTGACTGCTACAATAACAACATAACAAAGAATTGTACCGATTACCGCACCATTAACATTAAGACTTGGAATTGATACAAAAATAAAGTTTGACACAAGCTTTACAAGTGCGCCCAATGATAATGAAATAAGTGGTACTTTTGTTTTATCAAGAGCCTGAAGCATATTAGTCATAGGCTGTGAAAGCGCCATAAGGAAAATGCTGAATCCATATGCTGTAAGTACGGGAGCTGCAATTGAAACACCACTTGCAGACTCGCCCTTGCCATAAAACATTGCAAGAATCGGTTGTGCCAACACACCCATTCCTATTCCGCAAGGCATCGCCACAAGCATTGTTACTCGAAGTACTGATTCAATAGAAACTTTAATCTTCTCTCTATTTTTTACTGCCCATGCGGCAGAAAGTGTTGGAATTGCACTAATTCCCAAAGTCATTGTAAGGGATGGGATGAGATTTCTAAAGTCAAGGGAAAGTGAATATGAACCATAAAGGAAATTCTTAACATCAGCATCCAATATGCCTGTGAGCTCTGTTGCATAAAGGTTTCTGATATAATCAAGATTCCCTGCAATCATATATTCAAGTCTGTTTTGAATTGTGATTGAGTCAATAAGGTTTGTAATACTGAAAACAAGTGAACTAAGGGCTACCGGAATTGCAAATTTTATAATATTCTTTGCGATAACACTTGCCTGTTCAGGCTTTGGTGCATTTGCCAATTCTGTTTTGGTAATATTATCACCCTTAATCTTATGAAGAATTATAAGGTAAATCAAGCCCACAACTGTGCCAAGTGTTACGCCCGCAGCGGCACCTGCAGCAGCATAAGGATAAATTGCACTTAATGCTTCTGTTTCGTTTGCTACTGTTTTACCAAAAACTGTTAAGCCTTGTTCAAATCGGGAATAGCCATAGCTGATTACCCATTTTGCACAAACAAGACCAAAAATCAATTTGCCGGCTGCTTCAAACACTTGAGAAATAGCAGTTGGAGTCATATTAGAAAGTCCGTTATAATATCCACGATAACTTGACATTAAACAACAAAAGAAAATCGCAGGGGTAATAACAAATACTGCAGGAAGAACGTTCATATTCTTAGCTGACAAAGCATAAGGATACGCAAGAATAAACATTGCCAATGTTCCCAATATACCAACTACAAGGAAAAGCCTTTGAGCAACCTTTCGGATAATTTTAACATCTCGGAATTTGCCCGTTGCCATTGCTTTTGACACCATATTTGAAATTGCAACAGGAAGTCCTGCCATTGAAACAGTATAAATTGGCACATAAAGGTTATATGCAGAGTCAAAATAGCCACGACCCACTGTACCAATCATATTGGAAAGAGGAATTTTATAAATAACACCAATAACTTTTACAACGAGTGTCGCTAAACTTAATACTAATGCACCATTAAGCAAACTCTGGTTTTTTCTTGTTTTTTCTGCCATTTATTGTCACACCCTTATGTTTAGTTTCTTATTATTCACCTAAAAACTCACGTAGAAGAGAATTTTCAGGAACTAAATTTTCTTCTATATCATTAAATCTCTCTAACGCTTTTGCAATCTTATAAACAGTATCCTTATATTCTTCAGAAACATCATCTTCACTAATCATTCTTAATGCTTGATGTTTTAAAACACAAGGCTCATAAAGATGAATTGTATCTGCTTTAATATCCGCGTTATCACGATATGGGAAAAGATATTCATCCTCACCCTTTGTAACGTTTTTCCACAATCTACAAGTATTTTCAACTGAACTGTCACGGAATTTATAGTCACGCACCATACGTCGTATAAATCGAAGGTTTCTTTTATTCAAAACTACATCTCCGTTTTCATCATAAATTCTTGATGATACGTTTATATAAATTTTTAGAAGTTTTCCTTGTATCTTTTCAGTAATTACAGGATTAAGTGCATGTAACCCTTCAATAATTACAACATCTTCTTTACCAAGAACTATCTCATTGAATTTTGATTCACTTCTTTTACCAGTAGTAAAATCAAATACAGGTGTTTTCACCTTATCTCCACGTAGTAGTGCATTGAGTTCACTTTCAAGACATTCCAAATCAAGAGCATAAACAGTTTCATAATCCTGAGAGCCGTCTGACAAGTACGGAATGTCTTCACGATTAAGATAGAAATCATCAAGACTTAAAACATAAGTTTTTATGTCATTTTTTTCAAGACTTTCTTTGATTCGTCTTGCAGTGGTTGTTTTACCTGCTGATGAAGGACCTGCAAGCATAACAATTTCTCTGCCCTCTTCCGAGGTGATTTTTTTTACTATTTCATCAATGATTCTTTCATATTTCTTTTCACATTCGTTTATAAACTCCTGTGGATTTTCAATAGCCTTTTCATTGATATATTCAAGTTTATTCATTACATTATCCATTTCACAATACCTCACATCTATAATGAATATGTATCGTAAAACTCTGTTATTCGTTTCTTTCTGTTACGGAGTTCTTCGTATCCCGAAATGTATTCAAACGGATATTTAAAGTTAAAAATACGTTCAATTTCATCCCCATGTGGTGCTTTGAGTTTCGTAACTGCCCCACCACCACAAGATAAAATTGTATGACATTCTTCCATCATAAATATATTGTAAATACACTCTGTACCATCTTTTGCCCATCCGACATTTTCAAGACTACCTGCCGATTTAGACTGACGGTACATATAGTATGGATGATATTTGTCATTTAATTTATCATACGCGTAATCAAGCATTTGAGATGCCAAAGTAGCATTTTCAACTGCAATTTTAGGTGAAGTTTGACCTATTCCCGATGCCCTTTTAACTGCAAGAGTATGAACAGTAATATTTTCAGGGTCTAAACTTATTGCAGTATCAAGAGAATGTTTAAATCCATCAAGTGTATCCGTTGGAAGTCCTGCAATCAAATCCATATTGATATTATCAAATCCCAATTCTCTTGCAAGTTTAAAAATTCTTATTGTATCTTCTGCACTGTGTCGTCTGCCAACTGCTTCTAAAACAGAATCATTAAAAGTTTGTGGATTTATGCTTATTCTGTCAACAGGACTATTTTTGAGCACAAGCAGTTTTTCTTCTGTTATTGTATCCGGACGACCTGCTTCAACTGTAAATTCACGACAAGTTGATAAGTCAAAATTGTTTTTCACTGCATCTATTACTGTTTTCAATTGTTCCGCTGAAAGAGTTGTAGGTGTACCACCACCTATATACACACTTTCAAGCTTAACACCGATTTTCTGTGCAATTTCACCTGTTTCAGCAATTTCCTTTTCCAAAAGTGAAACATACTGTGGTAACAGATTTCTTGCTTTATCATTCTCAACTGAATGGGAAACGAATGAACAATAACTGCATCTTGAAGGGCAAAACGGAATTGAAATATACAAGCTCATTGACTGTGGCTGTGATGTTGCAATAATCTTTTCTTCACAGTCAGCAACAGTTCTTGCAAGATTGAATTTCTCATTACTAACAAGTAAATCGTTCTTGAAATACTCTTCTGTTTTTTTCCTGCCCACAACTTTTTCGGTATTAATAAGCAGTTTTGAAGGTCTTACACCTGTAAGCACACCCCATTTTGGATAAAAGCCAGTATATTCTCCAAAAAGAGAATATACCATTCTACCCATCTGCATCTCATTGTCTTCACATAACGGAGCTGTAAGTATTTTGTTAAAATCGTCAAAATTTATTGTGACTAAAATTTCATCTGTAACGGATGTGAGAAGATTAAAATCATCACATTCTTCGCATACCACCTGAATTTTTTCGTCGGGCATAAATATTCTGACTAACTTTTCCATTTCGTAATGAAATTTATGATTAATTACCAACAGTTTCATTATTTTCTTCTGAATCTAGTTCTTATATATCTGTTGTTTTCACGTTCAAAATCAAGAGTTGTATCGTCTTCATGTCCAGGATAAACTTTATAGTTCCCCTCTAACTCGCTAATTTTTGCAAGAGAACGCAATTCCTGACGACCATTTCCACCATATAGGTCTGCTCTACCTGCACAAAGTTTGAAGAGTGTGTCACCTGAAAACATTACTTTGTCTTCCATAAAAAGATAACATACACCACCCATTGAGTGACCTGGTGTGTGCATAACTGTTATTTTGGTATTTCCAAGCATAAGTTCTGTTCCGTCTTCTGTTAAGATGTCAGCATCAATTTCGGGGAATTGATATCCGACACAGTTTATTTGGAACTCATTCTTTGTAACATCATGAAGCATTATTTCGTCATCTTTATGAATTACAACTTTTGCACCTGTTTTTTCCTTAACAAGTTTTGCACCACAGAAGTGGTCAAAATGACCATGTGTCAAAAGAATGTACTGAACATCTTTACCTGAAAGCTTTTCGATTAAACTTTCTTCAGGTAATGATGGGTCAACAACTGCAGTTGCACCTGTTTCTTCATCTGTAACGATATAAGTGTTTGTTGTAAAACCGTCGTCCATAACGGCTAAATGTTTTTTTACTGTAATCATATCTTTTTACTTCCTTATCTATTTTTTCTCCAAGTTTCTGAATCATAAAGAATGGTAACCGGTCCGTCATTTAAAAGTTCAACTTTCATGTCGGCACCGAAAACACCTTTTTCCACGTTTTTTACACCATTTTCAATGAGTTTGTCGCAGAAATATTCGTATAACTCATTAGCACGGTCAGGATGTGCTGAACGGATAAAAGACGGTCTGTTTCCTTTTTTCACATCTGCACAGAGAGTGAATTGAGAAACTGCCAAAATCTCACCATCCACATTTTGAATATCAAGGTTCATTTTTCCCTCATCATCTTCAAAAACACGAAGGGATGATGTTTTTTTAGCAAGAACCTCTGCATCATATTCAGTATCGTCATCCATTACACCCAACAGAATGAGATACCCTTTATCTATTTTTGAAATAAGTTCACCGTCAACCGTAACTGACGCGCGTGATACTCTTTGAATTACTGCTTTCATTTTATCTCTCCACACTTAAAATTCCGTCAACTTTTTCTATACGGGAAATTAAGTTTTTCAAATGGTCAATACCACTGACATTAACTGTAAGTTCAACAATTGTTCTGCCGTCCTTCATGTCGTGAGTACTGATACTTGTAATGTTAACACGCATATTGGCAACCTGCATAGCAACCTCTGCCATAAGACCAACTCTTGAAAGGCAAGTAAGTTGAAGTGTTGCTTTATAATCTTCACGAACATTCTGATTCCAATAAGCATTTACCCAACGAGCAGGCTCGGCACAATTAGAAACATCCTTTGGTACATTGGTACAATCTCTTTTATGAATTGAAACGCCGTGACCACGAGTTATAAAGCCAATGATATTGTCACCAGGAAGTGGATTACAACATTGAGCAAATTTAATAAGACAGTTGTCAATTCCTTCAACAGTAACTCCATCTTTGTTCTTCTTTGAATTATCCTTGATTGGAACAATTTTGATTTCAGTTTTGCTCTTATCGTAGTTCTTCTGATACTCTTCCTTAATGTATGGCATCATTCGGTTAATGGAAAGTCCACCATAACCGATTGCCGCATAGAAATCGTCAACATTATCCATTCGCTGACGCTCTGCAAGTTTTTTGATAAACTTCTGATAATCTTCATCAGAAAGACGAATATAATTTCGTCTGAATTCACGTTCAATTTCAGCTTTACCTTCAAGGATGTTTTCTTCTCGTTTTTCCTTTTTAAACCAAGAACGAATTTTACTCTTTGCTTGGCTTGTTTTTACTATATTAAGCCAGTCACGGCTTGGGCCTTTACCCTGTTGAGAAGATGTAAGAATCTCAACAATTTCACCTGTTGAAATCACGTAATCAATAGGAACAATTCTTCCATCAACCTTTGCACCTGTCATTTTGTTACCAACAGCAGAGTGAATTGCATATGCAAAGTCGATTACTGTTGAACCAACAGGCACATTGATAACATCACCTTTTGGGGTATATACAAATACTTCGTCAGTAATAAGGTCAGTTTTGATTGTAGAAACAAGTTCTCTTGCGTCCCCTGACTCCTGCTGTGTTTCAAGCATCTCACGAATCCATTGAAGACGCTGGTCAAAGCTCTGTTTTCCACCTGAAACACCAAGTTTATATTTCCAATGGGCTGCGATACCGAATTCTGCAGTACGATGCATTTCCCATGTTCTGATTTGCACTTCAAAAGGTGTTCCCTCTTTACCGATAACTGTGGTATGAAGTGACTGATACATATTGGGCTTTGGAGTTGAAATATAATCCTTAAATCTTCCTGGAAGTGGATTATACATATCGTGAATAATACCAAGGCAGTTGTAACAATCGATTACGCTGTCAACAATAATACGAACTGCGTAAATATCGTAAATTTCGTCAAACTGTTTGCCCTGCATATACATTTTACGGTAAATTCCGTGAACTGATTTGATTCGTCCGCTGATTTGCGCACCGGGTACTGCCTGTTTTACTCTGTCCCCAATTTTTTTCTTGATACTTTCAAGGAAATCATTACCTGAATTACTTGATTTTTTAAGATTTTCTTCAATTCCGTCATATGCCACCGGGTCAAGGAATCGAATTGCTCTATCCTCTAATTCTTCCTTTACAGAACGAATACCAAGTCTATGAGAAATAGGTGCAAAAATTTCAAGAGTTTCAAGAGCCTTATCTCTCTGCTTTTGAGGTGACATAAACTCAAGTGTTCTCATATTGTGAAGACGGTCGGCAAGTTTTACGATAATAACTCTAATATCTTTTGACATAGCCAAAAGCATTTTTCGTATGTTCTCCGCTTGTTGTTCTTCCTTTGTTTCGCTTGAATTCAACTGAACTTTGCCAAGCTTTGTAACACCATCAACTAAAAGTGCTATTTCATCACCAAAATCTTCTGTTAATTGTTCAATTGTATATGGTGTATCTTCAACAACATCATGTAAAAGCGCTGCCACAAGAGATTGGCAATCCATACCCAAATCAACAAGAATATCGCAAACAGCGATGGGATGGATAATATATGGTTCACCTGACTTACGCTTTTGGTCACCATGGTATTCATTCGCAAGATTAAAGGCTTTATCAACTGTTTCAATATCCTTATCACAATGAATTGACTCTATTTTTTCTCGTAGCTTACCATAAAGTTCATTAACATTCACGTTAATATCTGCCATCACTGTTCACCTCCTTGAATTCTATTCAGGTTATTTAAAATTTCTGACTGGGATAAATCAGTTTTTTTCCCCTCACCGTCAAAAATAAGCTGTCCGCTTTCTCTTTTTATGAGTCCCAATTCACAAAGCACATCAACAGACACTAACATTGTACAATATCTTTCGATTGGGCATTTTGCTCTGTAAGTCAAGGTTTCAATATCATATTGCCAGAGCTTATACTGTTTTAACACTCCATAAACACCCAATAAAAATTCTCTTGTTGGTGTTAAAAACCTTGCTTCATGTTGTGTTAAAGCTTCACGTCGTCTGTATTTTTCATAAAGAGATTGTGATTTAAACAGCTTATCCTCGTCTACATTTGAAAAACGCATATCCCTTATCTGCACAGAGGCTTTTACTTCGCCCCTGAATTCGTTTTTGTCAATTCTTACAGCAAGGTCAACAACATCTTTTTCAAAAAATGAAAATTCATTCAATGCTGTTGAGAATTTCATCGCAACAAACTGAGTATTTCCCTTAGAGAATGTTAATCGTAAATGTTTGCCTTCTCCCACAGGTCTGATACTTTCTATCGTTACTCCAAAAATGCCGAATAATGGTTGTGCATTACCTGCACCAAAAGGTTCAAGCATTTCAAGAGACTCCACCAAAGATGCGTCAATATAAGCAGGATTCAGTTTGCAATCCAACAAAAGAGTTGGTACAACATCATTAACTATGTTTGCATACTCGTTTATTCTCACGAAAAATTCATTAGTATTTTCTCTGTTTATTCCAAGTCCAGCAGCCATTGTGTGTCCACCAAAATGAGTGAGCAAATCTTCACAAGACTTGATTGCATCATAAACTGAAAATCCGTCAATACTACGAGCAGAGCCTGTACCTTCATCTCCATCAAATGTGATTACAATAGCAGGTTTTCCGTATTTTTCAACAAGTCTTGCAGCTACGATACCCACCACACCGTGGTGCCAACCTTCACCACAAACAACAATGACCTTTGAATATTTCAGTTGGTCGTTATTTTCAATGTGGGCAACTGCCGCTTCCATTATTTCATTTTCAAATTCGTGCCGTTGACGGTTGCATCCGTCAACCTTATCAGCAATATCAAGGGCTGTTGCAAGATTATCACATATCAACAATTTGAGCGCAGTTTCTGCTGATTCAATTCTACCCGCAGCATTTATGCGCGGTGCTAATGAATAAGTAACCCCAACTGCATTCAATGCTCTTTCGCTTACACCTGATACCTGACGCAGTGCATTAATTCCGTTGCAAGGACAAGTATTGATTTTTGCAATACCGTATTTTACGATTGCACGGTTTTCATCCTTTAATTCAACCACATCGGCAACTGTACCAACAGCAATAATGTCTGCATAATTATTTAAAATTTCAGAATAATCGCCTTTTTCCAGTCCACAAACAACTTTAAAGGCAACACCTACACCAGCCCAATCCTTAAAATTAAGATTACAATCCTGTCTGTGTGGGTCAACCACAGCAACAGCATCGGGCAAAGCATCGCCTACCTGATGATGGTCTGTCACAACAGTTTCTATACCAAGAGATTTAGCATAGGCAATTTCATTTATGGCTGATATACCATTATCAACCGTTACAATGAGTTTTACCCCTTGTTCATTAAGTTTGTCGACAGCATCACAATTCATTCCGTAGCCTTCACTGACTCTGTCAGGAATGTAATACATCACATCTGCACCACGGGAAGAAAGGTACGAATACATTAAAGCAGTTGCAGTTACGCCATCGGCATCATAGTCACCAAAAACACAGATTTTCTCGAAATTATCAATAGCTTTTTCTATTCTTTCAACTGCCTTATCCATATCGGTAATCAAATATGGGTCACAGAAAGAAAAATCCCTTTCAAAAAACTCTTCAACGTCCTCGTATTCCGTAATTCCACGAGAAACAAGTATCAAAGCAGTAAAGGGGTCAAGACTATGATTTTCAGCAACCTGAGCTGCCAATTCTTTATCAAGATGTGCAGTAATCCACTTTTTTCGGCTCATAAATCTTCTCCCCTTTCATAAAAATTATACAGAATTTTCTAATTTATCATTATATCATTCAATCCTTGATTTTTCAAGGTTTTTATAGCAAAAACAAGCTCATTTTACAGTTGAAAATTGCTTGTTATTATGATAGAATATATTGATAGAATAAAAAGAGGTGTTCTTATGACAGAAAAAGACATTCAGAACCAAAAGAATATTGAAATGCATGAGGAAAATGGCGTAGAAATACCTTATCATCAAAGTGTTGTTATTGAAGAAGGAGTTGTCATTGGTAAAGGCACAATTATTATGCCCAACACAATGCTTTTTTCAGGTGTTGTAATCGGTGAAAACTGCGTTATAGGTCCTAACACACTCATTAAAGAAAGCATAATTGGAAATGAGGTTAAACTCAATTCTGTTCAGTGTTATCAGTCAAAGATTCTTGACGGTGCTGATATTGGTCCCTTTGTTCATATAAGGCCTAATTCTGTAATCGGCAATAAAGTTCATTTAGGTAACTTTGTTGAAGTTAAAAACTCAAATATTGATGAAGGTACAAAGGTTTCCCACCTTACCTATGTCGGCGATTCCGATGTTGGTAAGCGTGTAAACTTCGGTTGTGGTACTGTTACAGTTAACTATGACGGCAAAAACAAGCATCGTACTGTTATTGGTGATGATTGCTTTATCGGTTGTAACACCAATCTTGTAGCCCCTGTTAAGCTTTGTGATGGAGCTTACACTGCGGCAGGTTCAACAATCACAGAAGAAGTCCCTGCTGATTCACTTGGTATTGCACGAGCAAGACAGGTTAATATCATTGATTGGCGTATAATCAATAAGGATAGATTTAAGAAATAAAACTATATAATCCCAAAGGAAAAAATCAAATATGTTTAACAGATTCAAAAAGACAACAAACGCATCTGTAGGCACACCTGAATTCATCGTGGTAGGGCTTGGAAACCCGGGTAATAAGTACACCTACACACGACACAATTCGGGATTTTTGTGCATGGATATGTTAGCAGAAAAACTTAATTTCAGAATTGACAGACTCAAATTCAAGTCACTTATCTGTGACACTAAAATAAACGGTCATCGTTGTATTGTTATGAAACCACAAACCTTTATGAACAATAGCGGTGAGGCAATAAGGGAATGTGCAAATTTCTATAAAATTCCACCTGAAAGAGTTATTGTTGTTTATGACGATATTTCTCTTGATGTAGGTAAACTGCGTATACGTAGAAAAGGTACTGACGGTGGTCACAACGGAATTAAGAGTATTATTTATCATCTTAACAACGACCAATTCCCAAGAATTAAATTAGGGTGCGGTAAAAAGCCACATCCCGACTATGACCTTATTGACTGGGTAATTTCAGAATTTAAAAAAGATGAGTTAAAAGAACTTGAACCTGCATTAGAAAACGCATGTAAGGCTCTTGAGCTTATGCTTGATAACCAAATTGATAAGGCTATGAACTTATATAACAGTTAATTACAGAGGTAATTAATTATGTCAGCATTTACACAGGCAATTAAAAATTCTGCAGAATATGAAGGTGTTGAAAACAGTATTAAAAAAGGTTTTCTGCCACAGGGTGTTTTAGGATTAATACCCGTAATGAAATCACATTTAGTTTCTGCATTAGTGGGGGGTCTTAAAAAAAAGGCCCTTGTTGTCGTGCCCGACGATGCAACTGCAGTACGACTTTGTGAAGATTTAACTGCTTTTGGTGTGTCTGCTTTGCAATATCCATCACGTAGTTTATCTTTCTACACAACTGATTCGCAGAGTTATGAATACGAACAAAAAAGAATCAAAGTATTACGCAGAATGCTTGATAATCGTTGCGATGTAGTTGTTGCAAGTGCCGAGGCTTCTGTTTCATATACTGTTCCACCTGAGATTTTAAGGCAAAAATCTGTTCTTTTGAAAAAGAACGAAGAAACAACGCTTGAGAGTATTATCCTCTCTTTAAACTTTGCGGGATACACAAGGGTTGACGCAGTTGAGGGTGTTGGCCAATTCTCCGTCCGCGGTGGCATTGTTGACTTTTTCTCCCCTGATGATGAAGAGCCTGTCAGAATTGAACTTTGGGGTGACACAGTTGATACAATGTGTCGTTTTGACATTGTTTCCCAAAGACGAACAGTTAATATTGATGAGATTTTAATTGCACCATCAAGAGAGATTATTATTGATGAACCAGAAGTTTTAATTGATAGAATTCAAAATCTTGCTTCTTCAATCCGTGGCAAGAAAACTGAAATCATACGTGAAAAGTTATATCAAGATATAGATAGACTTAAAAATGGGTTATCTGTCGGCTCCGCTGACAAATATTTACCACTCATTTATTCCCCTGCCACAATTTTTGACTATGCGGAAAATTATCTTCTTTTCGCATTTGAAACAGGTGGAATTAAAGAAAAACTAAATGCCTCTCAAAAATTATTACTTGAAGACATCAAGGCTTGTGTTGAAGATGGCACTCTTTGCAAAGGGCTTGATAAATTCAGCCTTACGTTTAATGAACTAGTTGACCAATATGAGAATTTCGGTGCAACTTATATTGATAACTTTGCACGTGGAAGTTTTGATACACCAGTTAAAGGTCTTACAACATTCAGCGGAAATACTCTGCCAATATGGAATGGCAGACTTGATGTGCTTATGGAAGACCTTCAACACATTGTGTCAAAGGATAGTACAATTGTAGTTTTTGCAGGTACAGAAAAAAGTGCAAAAAATCTTGCAGATGCACTTAATGATGAAGATATTACATCAGTTTATTTTCCTGTTATTCCTGCACAATTCCCGAAAGGTGCTGTCTGCGTGCTTGCAGGCTCTTTAAGCTCAGGTTTTTCTTACCCAAGAGAAAAACTTTATGTTTTCACATATTCAAAAGTTTATCAAGCAAAGGCAAAAAGACGAAACACGGGCTTTAAAGCAAGAGACACTATTCACTCCCTTGATGAACTCAAAAAAGGTGACTATATCGTTCACGCAGTTCATGGTATCGGTATTTTTGATGGTGTTACTCAGCTTGAAGCAAATAAAATCATAAAAGATTATATCAAAATCAAGTATGCAAAAAGTGACGTACTTTATGTACCTGTTACTCAACTTGATTTGGTGTCAAAATATATCGGTCCACACGAAGACGACGGAAAGACATTGAAACTTAACCGTCTTGGCGGTGGTGAATGGGAAAAGACAAGAAACAAGGTTCGTACTGCTGTTAAGGACATGGCAGACCAACTTATCAAGCTCTATTCACAACGTTTACACAGTGAAGGATATGCCTTCTCCCCTGATATAGATATGCAGATGGATTTTGAACGTCGTTTTCCGTTTGAAGAAACTGGTGACCAGTTACGCAGTATCGACGAAATCAAGTGCGATATGGAAAAACCATATCCTATGGACAGACTTCTTTGTGGTGATGTTGGTTTTGGTAAGACAGAGGTAGCATTACGTGCCGTTTTTAAATGTATTGCAGACGGAAAACAATGCGCAATTTTAGTTCCAACTACTATTCTTGCGTTACAGCATTATCAGACTATCTTAAAGCGTTTTGAGGGATTCCCAATTGAAGCAGAAATGCTTTCACGATTCCGCACACCTACTCAAAGAGCAAAAATTATCAAAAGAATAAACTCCGGTTTTATTGATATCGTTGTTGGTACACATTCGCTTATATCAAAAAACGTAAAATTTAAAGATTTAGGTCTGTTAATTGTTGATGAAGAACAACGATTCGGTGTTGCTCAAAAAGAAAAATTAAAAGAAATGTTTCCAGGAGTTGATGTACTTACACTTTCTGCTACACCTATTCCGAGAACGCTAAATATGGCAATGTCGGGAATTCGTGATATGTCAGTTATTGAAGAAGCCCCGTCGGACCGTTTCCCTGTTCAGACTTATGTTGTTGAACACAATCTCCCATTACTTTGTGAGGCTATGGAAAAAGAGCTTCGTCGTGGTGGTCAGGTTTATTTCCTCCACAATCGTGTTGAAACCATTGATGGTGTTGCAGTTGCCATTCAGGAATACTTGCCTGACGCAAGAATTAAAACTGCTCATGGTAAAATGAATGAAGAAGAATTAAGTGAAATCTGGCGTGACCTTATGAATGGCGAAATTGACATTCTTGTATGCACAACAATCATTGAAACAGGTGTTGACGTGCCAAATGCCAACACACTAATTATCGAAGATGCAGATAGACTTGGTCTTGCTCAGCTTCACCAGTTGCGTGGACGTGTGGGACGAAGCGCAAGACGAGCAAGTGCTTATCTCACTTATAAACGAGATAAAAACCTTACTGAAATTGCTTATAAGAGATTACAGGCAATCCGTGAATATACAGAATTTGGTTCAGGCTTTAAAATTGCTATGCGTGACCTTGAAATCCGAGGGGCTGGCAATCTTCTGGGTGCACAACAACACGGTCATCTTGCAGCAGTCGGCTATGATATGTATATGAAGCTTTTGAGTGAAGCAATCAGTCAGGAAAAAGGTGAAAAGAAAAAGACAAAAGAATGTCTTATCGACCTTCAAATCAATGCTCATATTCCTGACAAATATATTTCTGCGCTTGCACAAAGACTTACAGTTTATCGCAGAATTGCTGATATCCGCACCTTTGAAGATGCCGAAGATGTACGTGATGAATTACGTGACCGTTTTGGTGATGTGCCACCATCAGTCGAAGGACTTATTGAGGTGTCCCTATGCAGAAACACTGCATCAAGTCTTGGAATCTATGAAATAGGTCAGCGAGGGGACATAATCGCTCTTTACTGTGAAGAAATCAACACCTCACTCGTATTGAACATTTCTTCTGTTTTAAGAGGACGTGTTGGAGTCACAAATAGCGGTAGAAAAAGTATAAATGTAAAAAAACTTCCAAATCAGAATTCTCTTGATACTTTAAAAGAGATTTTTGAGGCTGTGGAAAGAACGAGAGTTGATAACGGATGATTGGAACAATAGTAAACACTGCTACAATACTTACGGGTAGTATAATCGGCAGTTTATTGAAAAAAGGAATTAAAGAAAAATACACAAAATGTCTTATGAATGCTATGGGACTTGCTGCGGCTGGTATTGGTATAAATTCCGTTGTGCAGAATATGCCTAATAGTAAATATCCCGTACTTTTTATTGTAAGTCTTGCTTTGGGTTCACTTTTTGGTAATATGATTGACTTGGACAAGCGTTTCAATGCTTTAACAGAAAAGAAAGGAAAAAGTGAATTAGGAAAAGGTCTTTCAACTGCAATTCTTCTTTTCTGCATTGGAAGTTTATCGATTTTAGGTCCTATAAACTCAGCACTTAATAATGACCATACTTACCTTTTCACAAATGCAACACTTGACTTTGTAACAAGCATGGTTTTAGCATCTACTTATGGTATAGGAATTGCTTTGGCAGCACCGGTATTATTCTTATGGCAAGGCTCAATCTACTTGCTTGCAACATTTTTAGGTGAATTCATGAGTCCCGAGCTCATGTGCGAAATAAGTGTTGTTGGTGGCTTTTTAATTGCATCATCAGGTCTTGCAATTCTCGAAATCAAGAATCTTAAAACACTTAATATGTTACCTGCACTTATTATTCCACCACTCTGGTTTGTAATAATGTGGTTGGTGTCGCTTATTTAAACACTTTGTTGAAAAAGCACGTTTAGTGTGATAGAATTTGAATATATCAAAATAAAGGGGATATGGAAATGTTTTGGTTTTTAGCTATTGCCGTTGGTCTTTTAATCAGTATTGCAGATATTCTTCTGCTTGCAGATGACAAACGAATCGGTACTTTTATTCGCATAATTTTAAGAGATGTACTTACAATCAATCTCACATCATTTTTCTTAATGAAAAATTTCCTTAATGTAAGTAATATCTTTATGCCTGATGCTCACAGACCTTCTTTTACGTGGAAATATGCAGGTCTTGCCTTGGCAGTTGGTGTTGTTTTGTGGTGCATCATCGGTTTTGTAAAGAGAATTTTAAAATTCGAATATAGTGCACCTAAAAACAATAAGATTGCTCTCGCTGTTAAAATTATCTCAACAATTTTCTTCGCACTCGGACTTGCTGCATACACAGGCACACTCTGGGGTAAAGAAGCTTTCGGGGACCTTGCAGCAGACCAGATTCTTATAAATCTTAACTCTCCTACTGAAGGCACAGATATCGGTGTTTACATTTCCCTTTTTGAAGGACCTGTACTCACTACTTTGTTGTTTACAGTTTTATTCTGTATTCTTGTATTTCCAAACTATAAAGTCACATACGAAAAGAATGAAAAGTATGTCGCAATTTTCCCTTCAATTGCAGTAAGAATAATCGCACTTGTAATTGCATTGGCTATGCTTGTTGGTGGATGTGCATTTGGAATTAATAAATTCCAACTTATGACTCTTTATGATGCATATTTAACTGATTCATCATATATTGAAGAAAACTATGCAGACCCTACCACAACACAGCTCACTTTCCCCGAAAAAAAGAGAAATCTTATCCACATATATCTTGAATCCATGGAAAACACATTCTTCTCAAAAGAACTTGGTGGATATTTTGACGAAAACCTTATGCCCGAACTTGCTGAACTCACAAAAGAAGGAATAAGTTTTTCACACACAGACACAGGTTTTGGCGGTCCTGTGCCAACATCAGGTTCCGGTTGGTCAGTTGCCGCAATGGTAAACATGAGCTTTGGACTTCCAATGAAAGTGCCTGTTGACGGAAATTCATACGGAGCACCCGGCAACTTCCTCCCCGGTGGAACTGCTCTCGGTGATATTTTAGCTGAACAAGGATATGAACAATCTGTAATGTTCGGTGCAGATGCTACCTTTGGCGGACTTAGATTCTTATTCCAGTCACACGGCGATTTCCAGATTCTTGACCACAAAGGTGTTATTGAAAAAGGTTGGCTTCCCGAATACTACAATGTATGGTGGGGATATGAGGACGATAAGCTCTATGAGTTTGCGAAAACAGAACTCACTCGTCTTGCAAACACAGATAAACCCTTCCACTTTGTTATGGAAACAGCTGACACCCATGCACCTGAAGGTTATCTCAGTGCTAATGCAGAAAAGAAATTCGATACACAGTATGCAAACGCAATTCATTATAGCCAAAAAGAGGCTGTTAAGTTCATTCGTTGGATTCAAGCACAACCTTTCTATGAAAACACAACAATCGTTATCATCGGTGACCACTTGAGCATGGCAAGCTCATTCTTTGAAAATGTTTCAGGTTATAAACGTACTATGTACAACCTTTTCCTTAACCCTGCAAAGAATGTTGCTGATATTCCAGAAAGTTACACAGTAAACAGAGATTGGGGTCCTTTTGATATGTTCCCGTCAATAGTTGCAAGTCTTGGAATAGAGATTGAGGGTAATCGCCTTGGAATTGGTACAAATATGTTCTCCGGAGAAAAAACACTTATCGAAAGAGATGGTATTTCCGTTGTTAATTCCGAACTTTCCGAACGTAGTCAATTCTACAATAACAACATCCTTGTCAAGAGAAAAACTGACTAAATGAGGTAATAAAATATGAAAAAGCATAACGGGAAAAAAGTTATGAAAGTATTTGGAATTATTATAGCTGTTTTTGTAATCATCGGAATTGCAGGAACAATTGCAAACAAGGTATATATTAAAAACACCCTTGAATATATCAAAAAACTTGAGCCTGTTGTTTTAGAAGACAGATTATCTATCGAAAAGGACACAGATGGCTTCTACACAATTATTTCTGACCGTGATGTTAAAATCGTACAACTTACTGATATTCATCTTGGCGGGGGCTGGATGTCTAAAAAGGATGATTACAAGGTCATTGATACTATTGCGACTATGGTTGCTGAAGAAAAGCCTGACATAGTTATTGCAACAGGCGACATCAGTTACCCTATACCATTCACAGCAGGAACATTCAACAATCAATATGCTGCTCGCATATTTGCAACAGTTATGGAAACTCTTAACATTCCGTGGACTGTTACTTTCGGTAATCATGATTCCGAAATATACTCAATTTACAACCGTGAAAAAATGGGTGAGTTTTATAGTAGCGATGAATGGAAAAATTGTCTTTACCTTATGGATGACGAAAGTATTGACGGAGTTGGTAACAGCGTAATCAAGGTAAAAAACAGCGATGGTGTTATCACTCAGGCACTTATCACAATAGATTCAAATGATTATCCGCAGGATAATAAATTTGCTGGTCTTGTAGCCGGAATTACAGGTAATTACGATAATATCCACGAAAACCAAATTGATTGGTATAAAACAACCTGTGAAAGACTTAATGCAGATAACAAAGCATTTATTGAAAAGACATTTGAAGGTGATGAGCAGACTCACTTACTTGAAAAATACGGTCTTGTAAAGTCACTTGTATTTATGCACATCCCTCCCGTTGAGTACCAACAGGCATGGGACGAATTCAAGGCTAACGGATACAAGGATACTGAAAATGTAAAGTACTATTATGGAACACTAGGAGAAAAAGTATGCCACCCTACAAATGACGACCAATTCTTTGAAGCTGCTCTTGAATTGGGAAGCACACAAGGAATGTTTGTAGGTCATGACCATATTAATATTTTTTCATTGGATTACAAAGGAATTCGTCTTACATACGGCATGAGTATTGATTATACTGCCTACAGTAAAATTGATACAAAGGGTACACAACGCGGTTGTACGGTGATTACAGTAAAACCTGATGGTACATTTGACTGTTACCCTGAAAACTACTACCAGGATAAATATGCAAACCCTGACAAAGAACAGGTTACAATGCAGGTTCTTAACGAAGAGTTTAGCGGATAAAAAATAAAGGAGAATGGTTCAAGCCATTCTCCTTTATTTTTTCATTTGATTTAATTTATTTCATCAAGGTTTACGCCTTTGGTTTCTTTAACTTTTAATGTAAACATTATTGCTGCCACACCTACTGCTGCAACAGAAATCGCAAGGCATACCCACCAAATTGGGAACACAAGCATTCCTACAACTGCTAACAAATAACCTACTGCAAGTCCGATGATTACTAAAAGCCCTTCTGCACCTACAACGGATGCACGGATGTCTGTTGGAACTTTTTCCGTCATCATAACATTCATATAATCTCTGCCAATCCAGTATGAACCTTGATAAAGTCCTGCAAAGAAACCAATAAGATATGGATTCCAACCACAAAGGATACCTGCAACGAACAATGAATATCCAATTATACAAGTAATGGAAAAACCTGTAATGGTAACTTTTCTGCCAAGCTTATCTGCAATAAATCCTGAAAGGAATGTTATTGTAGCATAAACCACAGGCACCATAAATAATGCCTTGGTAATTTCACTTGTACTCATACCAACTTTGTGCATGGAGGATTCAAAATAAAGGGCAATTGCAGGCATTGCAGAGTCAAAGATGATATGAGAAATGATAAGATTCTTTGTGTCAGAATTTGAGAAGATATATTTTACCCCATTAAAGACACCTGACTGGTTTCTTTGAGCTTCTTTTTGTTGTTTTTTGAGTTCTTTCTCTGCTTGACGTTCTTCATAAGGACGGGAAAGATATTCGATTCTTTCATTAATAAAAACCTTTGTATCCTTTGCAAAGAGAACAACTAAAAGAACTGCCGCAAACCCAATAACAGCCGGAACAAGGAATATTTCACGCCATTTTGTTGGGTCATCTCCCATAAACATATCCCGAAGTGTTGGAATAAGAATAACACCCAAAATACCAAAGCTCTTCAAGAAGCTATATATCTTTGCACGATGTTTATCAGGTGCTTCTTCAAGGATATAGATAATCTGAATATCGTGCCCCATAAAGAAACTGATAATAGCAAAACCAACTAAAAACATTATGTAACTTGTTGAAAGGTTGATAACAAAAAGACCAGTTGCCATACCAAGAGTTGAAAGGGCAAACAAAGGTTTTCTTCCCCATTTATCAGCAAGTGCTTTATAGAATGGTGTTATAATGCCTAAAACATAGGTAAATATGCCAATGGTTGAATGTAGCGCCAAGCCCTCTTCAAATGAGTAAAACTTACCCATAAACGGATTATTGACAAAAAACTCCGTTACAAAAGAAGATTGAACCGTAACAGTAAGATTACTTGTTACCTCATCCAGAATGTTAACAATGGCAATAAGAATAAGCAAGACAAAGAAATACTTACTACTACCTTTTCCCTGCATCCTTTTCAGACGTTTTACTTGTTGTTGCTCTTTTAATGCAACTTTTTCTGTATTTTTCATATTACTCTCCCCTATTTTCTTACTATAAATTATAAATATTAAAACTATCTATGTCAACATTTATTGCGTTTCATTTAAACAACTATTCAAATATATATTAAATAACAAAAAATTTGTTGCATTAAAGATTAAAATGTTATACAATTATATTGTTATGTGTCTATAAACTTATAATTTGATATTAAGACACAAATAAAGGGGTAATAAAAGCATGAAGATTATGAAACTTTTCAGACCTTTGTTTACTGCTATCGGCGGTTTCCTTGGTATCAGTGAACAAATCAAACTTAACATCTACGCAAAAAATGCAAATAAAATGCAGGAAAAGGTGCTTAAAGACCTTATGCGTGATAACAAGACTACCGAATACGGTAAAAAGAATAATTTTGACAAGGTTAAATCAATAGAGGATTATCAGAATATTGTTCCTCTCTCAGGATACCTTGATTATGAAGATTATATTATGAGAATGGCAAAGGGTGAAAAAGGACTCATTACAAACAGATATATCCGTCGTTTCACCGAATCTTCAGGTAGTACGGGTAGAAGCAAGCTTGTTCCTCTTTCAGGTTTTTCTGAATGGACAATTATGTGCTTCAGTTTTAGTTTGCCTGTTGGTTGTGCAGTAAAATACTTCTGGAAAGAAAAGCACAAGCTTCTTCCTCCTCAAAGAGGTCTTCTTACTGCTGAGGTTAATTACAGAAAGACCCCTGGTGGTGCTACTGTTTCATGTCTTTCATCAATCCCTTTCCTTAACATGAAACCTATTGTTAAATTCTACACATGCTCTCCAAAAGAGGTTATGTTCCCTGAAGCTGATGTAGATATGGATATGCACTATGTAAAGCTTTTCTTTGCCTTGCAGGACGAGGATATCAGTTACCTTGGTACAATTTTCATTACAACACTTGAATCAATGTTCTTCTATCTTGAAGAAAACTGGGAAATGTTCTGTGACGATATTGCAAAGGGTAAACTTAATGAAAATGTAAGAATCCCTGACCACATCCGTGCAAGTCTTCAAAAGAGAATCAAGCCAAACCCAAAACGTGCTGCAAAGCTCCGTGCTGAATTTGAAAAAGGCTTTGACGAGTCAGCAATCGTTACAAGAATCTGGCCAAGATGTGGTTGGATGTATGGTATGGGTACAGGTGCTCTTTCTCACTATCAGCAGAGACTTCGCCGCTACATTGGTGAAGATATGCCAATCCATTATGTTGGTTATGCTGCTACTGAAGCTCTTATGGCTGTTCCAAACGAATTAAACTCTTATGAATATGTTATTCTTCCACAGAATGCTTTCTTTGAATTCCTTCCATTGGATGCTCCTGAAGGCACAAAGCCTTTAACAATCAGCGAACTTGAAGTTGGCAAGGAATATGAACTTATTCTTACAAACAGAAGTGGTTTCTACCGTTATCGTATCGAAGACGTTGTTAAGGTAACAGGTTATTATCACGAATCTCCAAAGGTTACTTTCTGCTATCGTCTTAATCAGATTGCTAACATCAGTGGTGAGAAAATCAATCAGCTTGCTTTTGATGAAATCGTTGGTAATTTCTCTGATAATATGGGAGAAATGTTTGTTGGTTACAGCATTTATCCTGACAGAGATACTTCACCAGGACATTACATACTCCTTGTTGAAGGCACAAAAGAACATACAAAAGAAGATGAAGCTATTTATGCAGAAGAATTTGAAAAATGTCTTTGTGCAGGTAACGTTTCTGTTGGTCCACTTATCAAGAGTGGTGCGTTGGGACACTGTGAAGTTAAATTCCTTCGTCACGGCACATACGATGAATATCGCGAAATGCTCAGAATGAATGGTGCAAACCTTAACCAGATTAAGCCTATCAAGGTTATCAATTCAGAAGAAAGAAAAGAATTCTTCTTTAACCATACACAATTTTAAAGGGTGAAAACCTTATGAAAGAAACAATTATTAAACAATATACTGAAAGCCTGCCTGTAAAAAAGCAGGCTTTAGCCTTTTCAAAAATCAACGAATACTGTGATTTACTTAAAAAGCGTGGTCTTAACGATGATAAAGCATGTGCAGAAATTGCAGTGGATATTATAAAGAATGGCTATAATGCAAAGAAAGTCCGTGCAGAGGTATATGACAAGGTAAACTATATGTGCCGTTGTTATATGGACAGAATAGCACGTTTTAGGCTTGACTACGATTTCATTCCTGACTTTGAAGCAGTTAAAACTGTACTTATAAGCCTTTTTGAGCACTCACCTATTCTGCACTCAATGTTTATTGACAATCATATTGCACCATACTGGAAAGTTTGTGATTATAACATTGATGATGTTTTATCAATTGAAAATACTAACGATATTGAAAAAAGTACCTACGATTTTCTTGTTCAGACCATTGACCTTAAAGACAATGTTCAGCTTAAATTTAAGTTGTGTGTAACGGATAACAAATGTGCATTATGTGTTCTTTGGAATCACATGATTACGGACGGTGGCGGAATCAAGCAATTACTTGGGGACTTTTTCAAAGCATACAATGAATATGTTGCCGATGGTAAAACGCCATTGGACTTCAGAACAGGCTCGAGAAAACTTGATGAAGTATACAAAGACTTACCTGAATCAACAAGAAAAGCAGCAAAGACCAAATTTGCCAATAAGACTTCAAAAGAAAAGAAAACGCTACCCTTTACAGAAACATCAGAAAATGACCATAATATTCTTATCACCAAGGTTATACCTTCAGAAATATTTATGGGTGCTGTGAAGAAGGCAAAGGAAATAGGTGCAACTGCAAACGACGTCCTTTCTGCAAGTTATATTGATGCTACATATAAGATGTTAGGTTGCGACGACGAAAGCCTTACTCTCTCCTGCGCTGTTGATTTAAGACGATATATGAAGGACCCAAACAGAATTGGTTACACCAACCAAACAACCTTCATGCCATGTACAGTATCAAAAAGGGGCAAAACTGTTTTTGATACTCTTAAAGAAGTTTCTGAGTGTAACAGGAAATCAAAGGAAGATGAGTTTTTAGGTCTATACGGACTCCCTCTTCTCAATTATGCTTTTACTCAGCTTGTTTATATTCAGGCAGAATTGATTGTAAAGATGTTCTATAACAATGCTAACCTTTCCGTCAGTAATGTTGGTCGCCTTGATGCGAAATTCTGTTCTTTAGACGGACACGAGCCAACCTTTGCTATGGTTGCGGGTGCGGCAAAGAAAAAGAACTGTGCAGTTGCCACTGCATTATCCCTTAACGGTAATGCTATTATTACAATGTGTATTCAAGGCACCAAGAAAGACAAGGAAATGCTTGATACTTTCTTTAACTATATGGAAGAAAGCATGAAAGAAATTGCAAACAACTAAAAAACATAACAAAAATTGCCCACGGTTTATTACCATGGGCAATTACTTTTTTATTCAATTATGCTTTAAATCCGCCATTAAGAATTACATAGAAATCAACGATTGAGGTTGCCTGCTTAACAGGAACAGTCAATCCCATTGCCTTAATCTGAAGGTTATTAAGAGTAATATATACTACATAACTCCATGTTCCGTTGATAATCATACCATTATTGTTGATAGTAACCTTAAGCACAGGGTTCTTGTATTGAAGTGTACAGTCGTTATCGGCAATCTGAGCATCCATTCCAAGACCTGAGAACTGACCTATAACTGAATCAATATCACCAACAACTGAAATAGCATGACCTACTGTACCTTCGTACATCTTACCGTTACCCTTATCAGTCTGTTCCTTCATTTTCATTTCAATAACAATATTGTTGCCACTCTTATATGCGTTTGCACTTGCAACGTCGGATGCAACAAGTTTTTGATGTCCGCCTGTAATGCCCTTAAAATCCTTTGAGTTATTTGAAAGTGCTGTTGCCATAACACCCTCTGCAAAGCTAAGCAAAGTGCTGTTAATACCAGGAGCACTCAAAGAACCTTTACGCATTGTCATATTCTGATATGATGTTACTGAATTATGTGTTCTGCCTGCTGCTTTTTTATAATAGTCAACAATCTGTGCTGTTGACCAGTCTGCAGGATTATCGCTTAACTGACCTGATTGAGAGTTGTCATTCTGTACATCATTGTTGTCAAACGAATTATCTTGATTGTTGTCAGTAAAATCATTATTGAAATCATCAGGAATCTGATAATCATTATTTTGATTATTGTTTTGCTGATTGTTTGGATTAGTCTTATTTGGAACAACTACACTAATCTTTGTGCATGATGCCATACATACAAGCATTGAAAGAGCAACAAATATTGCAAGTATTTTTTTCATCGAGATATCCTCCTAGTAAACATACATATAAATTTTACTATAAAAAATGTACTTTGTCAACGAATGCCGTTTGCATTTTATCCTCAAATTTGTGATTCGCTTTTTTGAATGTTATTTACTTATTATGCATTAAAGGAAGAAAGCGATAAAAGGTGCCAAATTCTAATGAATTAGCACCTTAATAAATTTTATTAGAATCCGCCACCAGTTTTGATAACGTAATCAATTACTGTTGTTGCATCTTCAACCACAACACTTTCAATCTGAAGGCCTTTAACATGAACATTAACAAGGTAACTCCATGTTCCCTTTTCGATTATACCATTTTTGTTAATTCTTACTTTAATAACCGGATTCACATATTTAAGTTCAACAAAAGCATCTTTAAAGTTGATATTCCAATCAGGGAAATTATCTGCTACAACTGCAATATTACCTACAACTGAAATACCATGACCAACTGTACCCTTATATGTATCACCATAAGCATCGTCAGTCTGTTCAACCATTACCATTTCAACAACAGTATACTCTCCGTCCTTATACGCCTTTGCAGACTGCACATCGGATGGCACAAGGCTATTATATCCACCAGTAATGCCATCAAATTCGATTGAGTTATTCTTTAAAGCCAACTTGATAATAGGTTCAGCAAGGTCAATAACAAATTCGATTGCACTATTATTCAGTTTAACATTCATGCCATTATTCATTGACATATTCTGAACCGACTTAACACCTGTTGACTTTTGGGCAGATTCCCTATAGAACTTAACAATTTCATCCTTTGTCCATTCTTTAGGGTCTTCAGGCAATTCTCTTTGTGGTGTTGAAGGATTTTGATTATCAGGTGTTGCATCATCACCCGATGGATTTTCACCAGTTCCTTCATCAACAGGACCACCAGGAACAGGTTCAGGACCGCCCGGTGTGTTTACCGGTCCACCAGGTGTATTTGTTGAAACATTATCTTCTATGTACTCTCCCGGTGAGGGAACAGCTTTGCCAATAGCTATAATGCCAAACACCAAAACCAATGCTAACATAAATGCCAAAAATCCTGTCCACTTCATTGATGAGCTTTGTTTTTTCAATTTTTTTACTTCTGCTTGTTCAGCACTTAAAACTTTCTTTGCCATATTCGTTTTCCTTTCGGATAATACTCAATTAATACTATAGTATTTTACGACATAATACTTAATTTGTCAACGAATAAAAAGACGGGAACTTATGTCCCGTCATAAATTAGAATCCGCCACCTGTTGTTATTGTATAAATAATTTCAGCATCTGCCTTGTTAATCATAATACTGTCAATTTTCAAGTTTCTTATATAAATCTGAGCATCATAACTCCAAGTGCCTTTTTCGATAACACCGTCTTTGTTTATCTTAACCTTAACAGTTGGTTTTGTGTAATGAATTTTAATATCTGCTTCTTCAAACTTGATATCAAATGCAGGGAATTGCTCAACTGCAGTTGCAACATTACCTAAAACATTGACTGCATGACCAACAGAACCACCCTGATAATCGCCATATATTCCGTCTGTCTGTTCAACCATCACCATTTCAATTACGATATAATCGCCATCTTTGTAAGCTTTAGCAGACTGAACATCATTTGGCACCATTTTTGTGTAACCACCTGTAATGCCTTCATAAGACATAGCATTCTTCTCCAATACTGAAGCAATTACTGGGGTAATCATTTTAAGGAAAAAGCCAAGAGCTCCATCACCGTCATTCACAACAAGTTTTGGCATAGCATAAACCTGAGAGGACTCTACAACCTTATGTGATTTAGCAGCAGAGTTTTTATAAACTGCAACAATATCCTCTTTGGACCATTCAGCAGGATTTGCAGAAAGTTCTTTTTTAGTTTCACTCTGTTCATCCTTATTTGTTGAATCATCATTTCCACCAACAATAGTGATTGTTCCATTGTCACCAATAATCATTTCACTATCCATTTTTTCTGTTGTGTCTTCTGTATCTGTTGGTGTTGTAGCATTTTCACCTGAATTCACATTATTCGATGTCACAAGCTTTGACGATGTGTTGTCCGCAATAACAACCACACCAATTGTGAGTACAACAGCTAAAACTATTGCAAGAAAGGACGAAAAATTCATTGATTTTCTTGATTTCTTTATTGCCTTGATTTCTGCCTGTTCAGGTGTTAAAGTTTTCTTTGCCATAACAACTTCTCCTTCTCAGTAATTATGATATGCTATTATTTCACCATAGTTAAAAGGTCGATATATTCCTGAGTGAATATTGAGCCTGATTCCTTATTAACAATGTTTACTTCTTCATTCTCGCTAAGAAGTGAGTGATATTCGTTATCACGAAGCACATAGCCTGCCTGGTCGTTACAAAGTCCGTAAACCATAACATATTCAACATTTGCTACATCCTTAAGTGCTGGATAATCCCAAGTTTCACCTTTCCATGCTGCATCGCCAGATTCGGGTCCACCAAAAATAATTGATGGGTCAAATTCACCAGGACAAAGGAAAATCCCAACCTTATTACCGAGCTCCATATAACCAATTTCCGTTACCATCACATATTTAGCAAGGCCATCTTTCACAATGATTGTGTTAAACAAATCCTCACGTGCAGCAAGAGTAAGAATACCGTTATCAACAGGTAAAAATACTTCTTTGTGTGCCACATTAAGTACAGGTTTTAAAAGAATATCGTTGTTTATTGCAATTACTTTATCTGCTATTGCATAACCATAATTTGCAAGATTTTCGATGTCAGTCAATTCAGGATTATATACTAATTCATCCTTCATCTTTATTGCCAACTCAGCGCCCATTACATATACAACATTTGCACCAACTTTTTCGTTGATTGCTTTTTCAATATAGTATGGATAGTCAGCTGTCAATTCATCAGGACCTGCACCGAAACCTGTTGCGTGCATTGAGCCCTGTAAAATCCAAGTTTCCTTACCACCATTTGTAGGAACAAATCTTAATCTGTGAACATTTGAATCAAAAGCAATCGGGTCACGGGCATCACGCATATATTCTTCAATATCTGCATTACCATAATACAAGTTTCCTTTTTCCATTGACTCAACTGCGGCCTGCATACAATCTACGGTTTTCTCAAAAAGGTTTTCCATAAACTGCATATTCTTTGTCACCTTATAATCATCCAACAAGCCACCTAATGCAGCATTTGTTGTATTAAGTACAAGAGCAGACAAAAGTGGCACATTCATACCCAGAGTATCTATGCAAGAGTGCTGATGTAAAACTGACACATTAACACTTACAATGTTGTATCCTTTTTCTTCAGCAAATTTATTCATTCGTGAACGAATTTCCTGAACATCACCACGAGAAAATCCAAAGCCATCAATAACAGCCTGAATAACAATTCCGCTTACACCATCTGAAATCGCATAAACTCTTACTCTCTGGTCATCGTAAACTGTTGTAGGAACTCTACCTGCAAATGGTTCCAACGAACCAGCAAGGAAATATTCACCATTCATTATATCCAAGCCTTCCAAAAGGGAAGCACCTGCATATCCCAATGACCATTCTGCACCATTTGATACCTGATTGTCAAACTTTTCCTTACCCTCATAGAAATCAGATGTTACATATTCGTCTTTTGAATCCCAATTTCTGTCATAACCTGGCCATACAAGATTGAAGACCTTGAGAGCCTTGTGTATAACATCATCAAGCAACTGATTAATATAATTCTCAGTATTAACACTTTTTCCAGAATTGTCAAAGCACGCAAAAGTTGGCACAGCCAAAACTGAGAATGACAAAACTAGCGCCATAACTATTGCAAAAATCTTTTTAGACATAACAAATCACCTCTTATACCTTTGATTTTATTATACATTTAATGTGTTAATTATTCAAGAAAAATATATCTCATTTTCAACAACTTTGACAAATGTCAAAATGTGTATAAGATTGTCCGATTTTATTGACATAAACAGGATTTTTGTTTATTATTCTATGTAGTGTTTTATGCACTCGTGTGCTTTTTTATGAAAAAGCAGTTTTATATTTTTTTGAGGATGTAGAAATATGAATCCAAACCTTTTAACTGTAAAGGATATTGTAAATTTTGCTGCTGAAAAATATGGTGAAAGAGACTTTTGTAAATTTTTCCGTGATAGTGAAATTGAGATTAAAAATTTTATTGAATTTCGTGAAGACTGCTTTGCGGTAAGCAGATATATCAAAACAATTGAAAAAGAAAAGATGCACATCGCATTTATCGGTAAAACAAGTTATGAGTATATCGCTTGTCTTACAGGTATGATTTGCAGCGGAAATGTTGTTGTACCGTTTGACCCAAACATTTCAGTCGATGAAGCTTGCATGCTTTTTGATGACGCTGATATCCAGATGCTTTTCTGCGAAGAAGAGTTTTTAGGAAAAGCAGAGGAAATTCAGAAAACATACAAAGGCATCCGTCAGGTTGTATCTTTGGGTGACTGGCATTGGTTTGATAATATTTTTAGAACTTATTCAAGTGACTCTGAATATGCTCACCTCTCAAACATTGAAATTACCCCTTATGAATGTGCATTGATAATTTATACATCGGGCACAACCGGTGAGCGTAAAGGTGTTATGCTCTCTAACCATAACCTTGCTTCTAACTCTTGTTACGATACATACAAATCTGGTGTAGGTGAAGTTTGTCTTTCAATTTTACCTATGCACCATGTTTTCTGTTATGCTTGTGATGTGCTGAAAGGTCTTTATGACGGCACTACAATCTGTCTTAACGGAGCACTCACAAACCTTTACAGAAATCTTTTAATTTTTGAACCAACAAACACACGAATTGTTCCTTTACTTTGTAAGGCTATTATTACAAAAATCAAAATTGCAGAAAGAAAACATCCTGAACTTTCTCCCCGTGAGGCTGCTGAACTTGTTGTAGGCAAACGCCTTACAAGATTTATTGCAGGTAGTGCGTTTCTTAGTGGTGCTTTGATTGACGAATTTGCAAAATACGGAATTACTGCTCGTCAGGGTTATGGTATGAGTGAATGTAGTCCTCGTATTACAACATCTGACTTTTCAGAAGATAACAAATATTCAAATGGTGTTCTCACCGGTGTTGACGATGTACGAATTGTTGACGGTGAAATTCAAGTTAAAGGTCCTTCAGTCATGATGGGTTATTACAAAAAACCTGAAAGAACTGCAGAAGCATTTACTGAAGACGGATATTTACATACAGGTGACTTAGGTTATATTGAAAACAATCACATCTACCTCGTTGGTAGAAAGAAAAACCTTATTATCCTTTCGAACGGCGAAAACATTTCCCCTGAAGAGCTTGAAAACAAGTTTGTTGACGATGGAATTGTTAAGGAAATCGTTGTTCGTGGTGAAAAGGATACAATCATTGCAGAAATTTTTCCTGATGAAGCACTTGCTAGTACTTTGGGAATTACAGATATTCCTGCCGAAATCAGCAAGATTGTGGACAGAGTTAATTCAACTTTGAATACAGACAGACATATTCATTCATTTATCATCAGAGAAAAGCCTTTTGAGAGAACCTCAACAGGTAAAATCAAGAGAATTCAGTTTAATTTTGCGGAGGATGAAGCAAAATGATAGAGAAAAAACTACGTAACGGTCAGGTCGTTAAGGCGTATCCAATCTCTAACTCACAGAAAATGATGTTTTTAATGTCACTCAAATATGGTTCAGGATATCCTGTTAACAACATTGGTTGTGGATACTATTGGCAAGGTGACTTACATATCGGCATTTTGAAGGAATCCGTTTATGAAGCAATCGAGCGTTGTGACACAATGCGACTTCGTTTCACAAAGGATAAAAAGGTAAGCCTTAATCTTCATCAGTATGTTACTGAAAAGAGCGAGCTTGTTATTGAGGATTGGGATTACAGCTACAAGACAGTTGAAGAAGCTGAACAAGAGCTTACAAGAATTTCAAGACAGAATATCCCAATGTATGAATGTGAGGTTCACAAGATTGCAGTTGTTAAGTTCAAGAACGGTTATCACGGACTTTTCATAAGATTCCATCACCTTGCTATGGATGCTTATTCAGTTAAGATGTTCTTAAATGATGTTATTGAAATCTACAAGAGCAAGACTCAGGGTACTCCTTATCCAAAGCCAATGCGTCCTTATATCCCTGTTCTCCTAAAGGAACTTGAATATCAGGAATCAGAACAATGTGAAATCGACAAAAAATATTGGTATGATTCACTCGCAAAGTCAACTGAGCCAATCTTTACTGACTTTATGATTGATAATCGTCTTAAACATCAGCAAGAAAAGAACCCGGAGCAGAGATATGCTGACATTCATTCTGGACTTCCTGATGCCGATATTTTTAACCTGAGTATGAGTGCAGAAGACAGTGAAAGCATTATGAAACTCTGTAATGACCGAAATCTTTCAATCTTTGCCGTGCTTTCAATGGGTGTCCGTACAGGTCTTTCCTGCTTTAACGATAATCAGGAGGATGTTTCCTTTAAAATGATTATCAACCGACGTGGTACAATTGCTGAAAAGAAATCAGGTGGTCTTCGCATCAACTTCTTACCAATGAGAAGTATTGTTAAGCCTGAAGAAACCTTCTGTGAAGCAGTTCAAAAGATTTCCGATATTCAGAATGAAATGTATCAGCATGCAAGCTTAAGTTTTATGGATACTCTTAAGGAAAGACACAAATCTATGCCAGAAAATTCAAAGGCTGACTCAACATATGACAGCTTTGGTCTTTCGTATCAACCACTTATGAAGAGTTCATATATTGATGAGGAAATGGAAAAGACTGCAAAGAGTATTTGGTACAACAACGGCTCTACAATGATACCACTGTATGTTACAATAAGACATAGAAAACAGGATAACGGTCTTGACTTTTGCTTTGAACACAGAAAAGAGCCACCTGCAGAATATGACCTTCGTCTTCTTTATACTAAAATCGAAAAAGCACTTGTTATGAGTGCACAAAATCCTGACATTACAGTCGGAGAAATACTTGATAAAATCGCACTTACTGATGCAGAAAGGAACGGTAAACCGGAATGCAAGAATTCACAAAGCTTGTTGAAATCCTTGAAAACTACGTGGAAGTTGAAGACATCTCTCCCGAAAGCAATTTTAGAGCTGATTTGGAAATGAGTTCATTTGATACAATGTGTCTTGTAACAGACGTTAAAACAGTTTTTGGAGTTGACCTTAAGTCAAAAGATTTTATTGACTACAAAACTGTTGGCGAAATGGCAAAGTATATTGCATCAGTAAGAAAATAAAAAAGGAACGCCTTACAATTGTAAGGCGTTATTTTTATGGTAAGATATTTCCTGCTGCACGATAAATTTCGTACCATTCTTCACGAGTAAGCTTTACACCCGCTGATTTTAAGCAATCTGCAAGACGTGTAAGATTAGTTGTGCCTGTTACAGGCTGCATTTTTGCTGGATGACGTAAAATCCAAGCAAATGCAAGTGTTGTTTTTGAAATGCCATATTTTTCTGCAATTCTTTCCATCGTGCTATTAAGCTCAGGGAATTTTTCATTATCAATAAAGCAACCTTTAAAGAAACCGTATTGCATTGGTGACCAAGGCTGAATTGTGATGTTATTGAGTCTACAATAATCAAGAACTCCTCCATCACGGTTAACACCTGACTCGTTATACATATTCACATTGATTCCTGACTGAATCATTGGAGTGTGCATAATCCCAAATTGCAACTGATTTGCACAGATTGGCATATCCATTGAACTTTGTAACAATTGCATCTGGTATGGATTTTGATTTGAAACACCAAAGTTTCGAACTTTACCTGATGATTTAAGGTAATCAAAAGCCTTTGCCACCTCTTGAGGCTCCATAAGTGCATCAGGTCGATGGAGTAAAAGAACGTCAATATAGTCCGTGCCAAGTCTTTTAAGGCTACCGTCAACTGAATTCACAATGTGGTCATAAGAAAAATCAAACATACCTTTACGGATACCGCATTTAGTTTGGATTATTAAGTCTTCTCGATTTAAAGTTTTGATTGCTTTTCCAAAAACCTCTTCACTTTTGCCACCACCATAAATATCGGCATGGTCAAAAAAATTAGCACCAAAGCTTAATGCAGTATCCACAAATGTAGACACTTCTTTTTCATTCATATCGCTGATTCGCATACAACCAACTGCAATAGTGGGTACTTGCAAACCACTTTTACCAAGTTCAATTTTATACATAACAAATCCCCACTTACTTTAACCTAAACTCCAAAACAACAGGATTATGGTCAGAATATACAAAGTTCGTTTTAACATTCTCAACAGTCACAGCTTCTACATTATCTGTCACTAAAAATCCGTCAACAATAATTGTGAAATTGCCTTCTTTGTAAGGTATATCACAGTTTCTGCAAGTTGGGATTAGTGACTCATCCTTATAATTTGTGCATCTGTTGATACAATCGGGCAAAAGCTCTGTAGGGAATGGCTGTGCCCAACCAAAGTCCACCTTTTGTCCGCCATTTAATTTTTGAGTGGAATCCCCTGTGAAATCGTGATTAAAATCACCACCACAAACACAATAATTTCCCTTTTCATACTCTGATTTCATATCATTGAAAAGCATTGTCATCTGTGCTGTCCTGATTTCATCGCTACCACCGTAAGCAGAAAGATGCACATTGTATATCACAAGTTCTTTGCCGTTTTCTACAGGAACTCTTGAAACAGAATAACACCTATCAAGGTCCAAAAACTTGCTTACACCTTCAGAAATGGGTAAACTGCGTCTTAATGAAGATGTAATATTAAACTTACTTAAAGTCAGAATACCTGCTTTTGATGCTCCGTGAGGTTCAGTAAACGGATACATTAAAAATGCAGAATCATAGTTTACTGCAAAGGCACTTGACAGATAATTAAACCTTTTTTCAAGAAATTCACGCTGGTTAATATGGTAACTACGAGTTGAGTCAAAATCCACTTCCTGAAAGAGTATAAAATCAGGCTCATATAATTCTGCTGTATCCCCTGCTTTTGCTATGCACTCTAAAACGCTTTCTTTGCTCTCTGCCCAACTCTGTGTACCACCATCCATAAAGAAGGTAAAATCCTGTGTATATGCTCCAAAGCCGATATTCTGAGTTACTATTTTATAGCTTTCACTTAATCTAACAGTCGTATCTTCGCCTGTCTTTATTGGTATAATCTCCTGATTATCGTCAATTCGTGAATAACTAAGCAAAACATAGCCTAAATATCCGCCTACGGCAATCAACAATGCAAGAAGGATACATATAATAATCTTAACAACTCTTTTTAAAGTCTTTTTATTTGCCACAATAATCCCTGCCTTTCAATACAAGTATATATTATTCCAAATGATATTTCAACAAAAAATTCCACACTAAAGGGGTCTCTCAATTAGGGATTTAATAGGTTTTAATCCTATCCTTTCCGTTAATACTTCACGAAAAAACCTCACAAGGCGTCAGCCTAGTGAGGTTTTTGTCATTTTGTCTAAACGAAAATTATATGGATTAAAACTGC